>NZ_JAPYKQ010000007.1:0-251426 GCF_037179625.1 Mesorhizobium sp. Cs1299R1N3
GCCGCCACGCCGCCGCCCGCGCCGGCAGGCGCGACGCCGCCCGCACCGGCCGCGGCTGCTGCGCAGACCGCGGTTCCGGTTGGCCAGAAGGCGATCTTCTATGAGGAACGCACCAGCACCGCGCAGGGTTCGGCCGAGCCCGGCAGCATCGTCTGGTCGCTGGTGCAGGAATCGCCCGGCGGCGACCTGCCTCCCGAGCCGGCGATCCGTGCCGAGGCGACCATTCCGGGCAAGGACATCCAGTTGCGCATGACCATTCGCCGCAACACCGACCAGACCCTGCCGGCGAGCCACATCATCGAGATGATCTTCCTGACGCCCGACGGCTTCGAGGGCGGCGGCGTCGACAACATATTGCGCGTCGCCATGAAGAGCTCTGAACAGGATGCCGGCAGCCCGCTGATCGGCATCCCGGCCAAGATCGCCGACGGCTTCTTCCTCGTCGCGCTCAACGACACCAAGGCCGACGAAGACGCCAACATGACCCTGTTGCGCGGCCAGGACTGGATCGACGTGCCGGTGGTCTACAAGACCGGACGGCGGGCATTGCTGACCATGGAAAAGGGCCTTCCCGGCGAGAAGGTGTTCGACGAGGCGATCAAGGCCTGGCAGGCCAAGACGGCGGGTTGAGAAGGCGGCGCAACGGTCGCCTTCGTTCAGAAACCCTGGAACAGCATGTCGAGTGCGGCGACGATGTCGTCGTGATGCCGGGAAAGATTTCCTTCGACGTCCGGCAATTCGGAGGCCGTCAAGGCTGAGATGAACTGTGTGACCATCACATGGTCTTTGCCGTCGATGGCGAAGGTCGGGTTTAGTCGGCGGCCCGGCACCGGAGCCATATTGGGCGGCATCAACGGAATGACGACTCTCGTGGTCAACCTATCAAGAAGGTCGGCCTGAACATCGAGGAGATAACCGTTACCGTCGATATTCCGATAAAGATCGTAACGTGCCATCAAAACAGCCGGTATTTGGCCAATGGCAGTCCGTTGCGCTCCACGTAGGAGTTGGAACTTTCAATCGCTTCCTTGTTCTCTTCTTGCCAACGGCGCGTTTTTTCCGCTGCAATTGCCTTGGCAATACCTGCTTCGGCAGCGCGGGAGATGTTGATGCCCAGCGCTTTGGCATCTTCGATCAGCTGGGAGTCAATGGACGTGTTGACCGACTTTCGCTGAGATTTCTGCGTCGATTGCAGCATGGAAATTGCCTTCCTTTATGCGCATAATATACGCGCACCAAAGGCCGCATGCAATCTTCACCCTTCCATCTCTTCCCGCAGCATCTCAAGCTCCAGCCATTCTTCCTCGAGCGCCGCCAGCGTGGCGCGCTCCTTGTCGAGGGCGGCGATCGTCTTCTGGAACGAGGCCGGGTCGCGCTCGTAATAGGCCGGATCGGCGATGTTGTTTTCCAGCCGCGAGATCGATGCGGTCACCGCCTCGATTTTCTTGGGTAGGGACTCCAACGCGAACTTCTGCTTGAACGACAGTTTCTTCGCCGGCCCTTTCGGCGCTGCCGGCTCGCTCCTGCCCGGCGTGGGCACATCGCCGGCTTCGGCCTTGGCGCGTGTCTTGCGATCGTCGAGCCTTGTGCCGCCGCGTTGCGCCAGCATGTCGGAATAGCCGCCGGCATATTCGACCCAGCGGCCGCCGCCGTCCGGCGCGATGATGCTGGTGACGGTACGGTCGAGGAAATCGCGGTCGTGGCTGACCAAGATTACGGTGCCGGCAAAACCGGCAACCAGTTCCTGCAGCAGTTCCAGTGTCTCCATGTCGAGATCGTTGGTCGGCTCATCGAGCACCAGAAGGTTCGCCGGCCGTGCCAGCACGCGCGCCAGGATCAGCCGCGCCCGCTCGCCACCGGAAAGCTCACGCACAGGGGTGCGGGCCTGTTCCGGCTTGAACAGGAAATCCTTCATGTAGGAGACGACATGGCGCTGCTCGCCATTGATGACCAGGTTCTCGCCGCGCCCGTCGGTCAGATATTGCGCCAGCGTCTCCTGCGGGTCGACCGCCTCACGCTTCTGATCGAGCGTGGCGATCTCCAGATTGGTGCCGAGCCGCACCGAACCGGCATCCGGCGCCAATTCGCCGGTCAGCATCTTCAGAAGTGTCGTCTTGCCGGCACCGTTCGGCCCGACAAGACCGACGCGGTCGCCGCGCTGGATGCGGGTCGAGAACCCCTTGACGACGGTGAGATCATCAAAGCTCTTCTCGATGTTCTTGGCTTCGATCACCAGCTTGCCGGATTCGGCGGCGTCGCTTGCCACCATGGTCGCGGAGCCTTCGGCGCCGCGATGGCCGCGAAAGCGCTGGCGCATGGTCTGCAGTTCACCCAATCGGCGCATGTTGCGCTTGCGCCGCGCCGTCACGCCATAACGCAGCCAGTGCTCCTCGCGCACGATCTGGCGCCCCAGCTTGTGCTGCTCGCGCTCTTCCTCTTCCAGCACCACGTCGCGCCATTCCTCGAAATGGCCAAAGCCCTTGTCCAGCCTGCGGGTCTCGCCACGGTCGAGCCAGACGGTGGCGCGCGACACACGTTCGAGGAAGCGGCGGTCATGCGAGATGACGATGAGCGCCGAGGAGGTCCGGACGAGCTCCTCTTCCAGCCATTCGATGACAGACAAATCGAGATGGTTAGTCGGCTCATCAAGAAGCAGGATGTCGGGCTCCGGCGCCATGACACGGGCAAGCGCGGCGCGCCTGGCCTCGCCGCCGGACAGGTCGCCTGGCCGTTCCTCGCCCGACAGGCCGAGATGCTCCATCAGATAGCTGGCGCGGTAGGGATCGTCGGCCGGGCCAAGACCGCCCTCGACATAGGCGCGCACATTGGCGAAGCCGTCCATGTCTGGCATTTGCGGCAGATAGCGCACTGTCGCGGAAGGCTGGCGGAACACCTCGCCGTGCTGCGGTTCGATCAGGCCGGCGGCGATCTTGAGCAGCGTCGACTTGCCGGACCCGTTGCGGCCGACCAGCGCGATCTTGTCGCCGCCCGACGCGGTCAAGGCGGCGCCGTCGAGCAGCGGCGTGCCGCCAAAAGTCAGCTTTATCCCGTCGAGATTGAGAAGAGGCGGGGCCATGTCAGCTTTCGGGCAATGGATGGGGATGGGCGAGCAGCAGCGCTCGGCCATGGCGAAGCGCGATGTCGAGGCGGCCCTTGACCTCGTTGGAAATGGTCAACGACGAACCGAAAGCCACCTCGACCTTGTCGAGCGGCCATTTGGCGCCGGTGACGGTCAGGCCGGAGAGTTCGGAGAAGCCAAGGATCGAAAACAGCGTGCCGTCGGCATAATCGAAGCTGGCCCTGCCGAGCAGCAAGGGGACACCTTCCTGGGCACCGCTGGTCAGAAGCACATCCGTTCCGGCCTCGGCCAGCCGCAGGCCAAGCGCCAGGTGCAGGAAGGCGTGGTCGGCGCGCTTGCCGCCGAAGGCGCCCGCCAGCACAAGGCGCGTCGCCCCGCGTTCAAGGGCTGCCGCGATCGCCAGTTCGCCGTCGGTCTTGTCCTTTTCCGCCGGGAAGGTCTGCCTGGGCACGGCGGCGAGATCTTCCGGCAGATCGGCTGGTACGGAATCGAAATCACCGACCCACAGTTCCGGCACAAGGGCCAGCATCCGCGCATGGCCGATGCCGGCGTCGGCGGCGATGACGCGCGAGCCTTCGACCTGGCGGTCGAGCCGGGGCGTGCGGATGAGGTCGCCGCCAAGCAAGATGGTGAATGTGCTCATATCCCGTCGCCCTTACCAGCCCGGCACGGGAAACGGAAGGCGGCAAACTCCCACTTGCGTGTCCCATCGGCCGGGCTTATGTGTCGAAACGCTCTAACGGGGTGCCGGACGCGACTTTCGCGGGCCGGCTGAGAGGCAGTCTCGCCAACCCGCTGAACCTGATCCGGTTTGTACCGGCGGAGGGATTAGACGTTTCGGACAATCCGACGCCTCAATTCCTTTCAACGCAAACGAAGGAGGCGCCGATGCGCACGCTTTTATATTCCCTCATCGCGGCCACGGTAGTGACCCTGTCCGGGCCGGCTTTGGCCAAGGACAAGCTCACCGTCTACACCTATGAGAGCTTCACCGCCGACTGGGGTCCAGGCCCGGTGGTGAAGAAGGAATTCGAAGCCGAATGTGGCTGCGATGTCGAGTTCGTCTCGGTCGCCGATGGCGTGGCGCTGCTCAACCGCGTCAAGCTGGAAGGCGCTTCGACCAAGGCCGATATCGTGCTCGGCCTCGACACCAATCTCACCGCCGATGCCAAGGCGTCGGGCCTGTTCGCGCCGCACGGCGCGGTGAGCGATGTCAATGTGCCGGGCGGCTGGAGCGACGATACTTTCGTCCCCTTCGACTATGGCTATTTCGCTGTCGTCTACGATACCGAAAAACTGAAGACGCCGCCGAAAAGCCTGAAGGACCTGGTCGAGGGCAGTGCCAATGACAAGATCGTCATTCAGGATCCGCGCACGTCGACGCCCGGTCTCGGCCTGCTGTTGTGGGTGAAGTCGGTCTATGGCGACAAGGCGCCGGAAGCCTGGGCCAAGCTCAAGGCCAAGGTGCTGACCGTGACGCCGGGCTGGAGCGAGGCCTATGGCCTGTTCACCAAGGGCGAGGCGCCGATGGTGCTGTCCTACACCACCTCGCCGGCCTACCACATGGTCGCCGAGAACACCGAGCGCTACCAGGCGGCATCCTTCGAAGAGGGCGAGTACCTGCAGATCGAAGTCGCCGGCATCACCACGACAGGCGCCAAGAACCCGCTGGCGGCCAAGTTCATGGCTTTCATGACCGGGCCGAAATTCCAGGACGCCATCCCGGAGACCAACTGGATGTTCCCGGCCGGCAAGACCGACAAGCCGCTCAACCCTGCCTTCGACAAACTGGTCAAGCCGACCAAGACCTTGCTGTTCAGCCCCGAGGAAGTCGCGGCCAACCGCAAGGCCTGGGTGGACGAATGGCTGGCGGTGATGAGCAAGTAGGTTTCGTGGGCTAGTCTCGTGAGATGGCCGCCAAGGAACACAAGGTTTCCCAAGTCGATCGTTGGTTCTCAGTGCAAACCCGCTCTGACCCCCGCATCACAGCCGGCATTGTCGCGCTTGCGGCAACCACGCTGCTGATCGGCGGCGCTTTTGCCGGCCTGCTTCTCGAAGGCGCCCACGATTTTTCCGGCGCCTGGGCCGCCTTCGATCCTTACCTCTTCCGCGTCGTGCGCTTCACGCTCTGGCAGGCGGCCCTGTCGACGCTGCTCTCGGTCGGGCCTGCCCTGTTCGTGGCGCGGGCGCTGTCGCGGCATCCACGTTTCCCCGGCCGCGCCTTCATCCTGCAACTCTTCGCCGTGCCGCTGGCGCTGCCGGCGATCGTCGCGGCGCTCGGCATCCTGGCGCTCTACGGCCGAGCCGGCTATTTCGCCGGCCTGTCCAACTGGGTTGGCGGCCAGGGTTGGCCGGGCATCTACGGCCTCTCCGGCATTCTCGTTGCCCATGTCTTCTTCAACCTGCCATTGGCTACCCGCCTGTTCCTGGAGGCGCTGCAAACCATCCCCTCAGACCAGTGGCGGCTGGCGAGCCAGCTCGGCATGGGAGCGCGTCCGGCATTCCGGCTGATCGAATGGCCGACGCTGCGGGCCGCCTTGCCTGGTGTCGCCGGACTTGTCTTCATGCTCTGCATCACATCCTTCACCATCGTGCTGACGCTCGGCGGCGGACCGGCCGCGACGACGCTGGAGGTCGGCATCTATCAGGCATTGCGCTTCGATTTCGATCCCGCGCGGGCTGTCGCGCTGACATTGCTGCAGATCGCGCTGACCTTTGTCGTGGTGCTGGCGTTGACCCGGCTTGGCGCCAATGTCGTCGGCGACACCAACCTGCCGGTCGCGCCGCGCCGCTATCTCTCGGTCAACAGGACTGAGGCCGTGCTGAATGCCCTGCTCATCGGGCTGGCGCTGCTGTTCGTGGTGGGACCCATGGCGGCGACCGTGGCGGCCGGATTGGGCGCCGATCTCGGCCGGCTGGCCGGTGAGGCCACTGTCCGGCAAGCGACACTGACCAGTGCCGTGCTCGCATTCCTGTCGGCGTTGCTTTCGGTGATGCTGTCGCTGGCTCTCACAATGGCGCGGAGGGCGCTGGCATTGAACCGCCGCTCCGGCTCAAGGACACTGCTCGAACATGCCACCGATACCGGCGCCGGGTTTGTGCTGGTCGTGCCGCCGATCGTCATCGGCGCCGGCTGGTTCCTTCTGTTGCGCCATCTCGGCGATGTCTTTGCTGTCGCCCCGCTCATGGTCGTCACCGTCAACGCCGTCATGGCAATGCCTTTCGCGCTGCGCGCCGTCCGTCCCGCCTATGATGCGGCAAGCGAGCGTCACGAGCGGCTCTGCGCACAGCTCGGCATTTCCGGCTGGTCAAGACTGTGGCTGGTCGACTGGCCGTCGCTTCGGCGGCCGCTCGCCACCGCCTTTGCCTTCGCCATGGCGCTGTCGCTTGGCGATCTCGGCGTGATCGCCCTGTTCGGCAGTGATTCCGTGCAGACCTTGCCCTACCTTCTCCTGGCGCGCATGGGCAGCTACCGCACGCAGGACGCCGCCGGCCTGGCGTTGTTGCTGGGCCTTGTCTGTCTGGCGCTGGTGCTGGCAGCGGACCGGCTGGGAAAGGGGATGGCCCGCGATGTCTGACGGGGCGGCTGACGGCAAAGGGGTTGCGGTGCGGCTGGACAGGGTCTCGTTCAGTTATGGCGAGGCGTTGTTCGCCTTCGATGTCGGATTCACCGCGACGCGGATCACCGCCATCATGGGGCCGAGCGGTTCGGGAAAGTCGACGCTGCTCAATCTGGTGGCCGGGTTCGAGACGCCGCGATCCGGCCGCGTACTGGTCGGCGGGGCCGAAGTCGGTGGCGACCCGCCGGCCATGCGGCCGGTGTCGATGGTGTTCCAGGAAAACAATCTTTTCGCCCATCTCTCTGTCCAGCAAAATGTCGGGCTCGGCCGTTCGCCATCGTTGCGGTTGACCGAAGCCGACCACGCCGATATCGCGGGCGCACTTGCGCGCACCGGCCTTGCCGGCAAGGAGAAGCGGCTGCCGCGCGAGCTTTCGGGCGGCGAGCGTCAGCGCGTCGCCCTGGCCCGCGTGCTGGTGCGTGACCGCCCGGTGCTGCTGCTCGACGAACCCTTCGCCTCGCTTGGGCCCGCCTTGCGCGGCGACATGCTCGACCTGGTTGCCAGCCTCCATGCCGAGCGAGGCATGACGGTGCTGTTCGTCACGCACCAGCCGCAGGATGCCCGCCGCATCGCGCAGAAGGTGGTATTCCTGGACAATGGCACCATCGCTGCCTCGGGCACATCGGACGATTTCTTTGCAGGGGCTGGGCCGGAGGCGTTCCGGCGCTATATCGGTGCCGGTGCCGGGGATGCGTTATCACGAGATATTGCCCGGAAGCGGACATAATTTACGCTCAAACCGGCTTGAGGCGATGTGGCGCTTGCTTGCCATGACTGGAGTAGTGTGGCTAGGTCCGCTCGATACCGGTCCGGCACAGGCCGTGATTTGCCTACAGCATCTGCTGCCCGCCCCGAGGGGCGCGTGACGGACGCTGTAGCAGTTTGTTTTGCGCATGCCGTGGTCATGCGCAAGGACCTGAAAGGAAGCCATTCTGGCGATCAGCGCTGACAGGCTACGAATGAATCCGCTGGTGCGGTTCCTGGCGCTGGCTGGCTTTGCGGTGGCGCTGGCAAGCTGCCAGATGTTCACGCCTCCGGAGGTCCAGGAATCCGGCTTCCAGCCATCCGACAAGCCGATCACGGTGGACAATGTCGCCGCCAACAACAAGCTTGCCGAACTCGCCAAGGCGCAGCATCCGCGCATCCTTGCAACGTATGGCGGCGAATATTCCGATCCCAAGCTCGAGCGCATGGTCGCCAAGGTGGTCGGCAATTTGACCGTGGTATCGGCCAACCCGACCCAGACCTATCGCATCACCATCCTCAATTCGCCCAACGTCAACGCCTTCGCGCTGCCGGGCGGCTACCTCTACATCACGCGCGGCCTCTTGGCGCTGGCCAATGATTCGTCCGAGCTCGCCGCCGTCATCGCGCATGAAATGGGCCACGTCACCGCCAATCACGGCCTGCAGCGCCAGCAGCTGGAGGCCGAGGAAGGCCTGGCGACCAAGGTCGTTTCCGATGTGCTCGGCGACAGCCCGACCGCCAAGGCAGCACTGATCCGCGGCAAGCTCAGGCTGGCGCAGTTCTCGCGCAATCAGGAACTGGAGGCGGACGCCATCGGCATCAAGTCGATCGGCGAAGCCGGCTACGATCCCTATGCCGCCGGCCGCTTCCTGCAGTCGATGTCGGCCTACACCGATTTCCGTTCGATCAGCGGTGCCACGGACGCCAGCCTCGACTTCCTGGCCACCCACCCCAACACGCCGCAACGCATCGATCTGGCACAGCGCCACGCCCGCCAGTTCGGCGCGCCCGGTTTCGGCACGCGCGACCGCGATTCCTTCCTCGCCGGCATAGACGGCCTGCTTTATGGCGATACGCCGGAAGAAGGCTATGTGCGCGGCGAAACCTTCCTGCATCCGGGCCTCGGCGTGTCGTTCACCGTGCCGGACGGTTTCATCATCGACAATTCAGCGGCAGCGGTTACGGCGACCGGGTCGGGCGACATAGCGATCCGCTTCGACGGTGTTTCGATCGACAAGAACCGCGCCCTGACCGATTATATCAGAAGCGGCTGGGTGGCCGGCCTTGACGACAGCACCGTCAAGCAGGAAACCATCAACGGCAATGAGGCGGCGACCGCGCACGCAGGCGCCGAAGGCTGGCAGTTCGATATCGCGGTGATCCGTGCCGGCGGCCAGGTCTACCGGTTGCTGACCGCGGCTCCCTCGGCCAGCACCTCACTGGAGACGGTGGCTCGCTCGGTCAGCGGCTCCTTCCGCATTCTCAGCCCCGCCGAAAAGGCGGCACTGAAGCCACTGCATATTCGTGTGCTCACCGTACAGCCGGGACAGACCATGGGTTCGCTCGCCGCGCAGATGGTGGGAGTCGACCGCAAGCTCGACCTGTTCCGCGTGCTCAACGCGCTGTCGCCGGGGGCCGCGGTTTCGGCCGGCGACAAGGTCAAGATCGTCACCGACAAGTAAGCGCATGTCGCGGGAATCAGGCGGCAGTCGCCATGAATTCCGGGTTCTGCTTCACCAGCGCGACCTTGAGCTTTTCCATGGCGCGGGCCTCGATCTGGCGGACGCGTTCCTTGGAGATGCCGAGCGTTTCGCCGAGAGCCTCGAGCGTGGCGCCCTCGTCGGTAAGCCGGCGTTCCTCGATGATGCGGAGTTCGCGGGCGTTGAGAGCTTGAAGCGCCTCCCTCAGCCAGAGCGAGCGGCGCGCGACGTCGATCTTGTCGCCGACAATCTCGTCGGGCAAGGGATCGTCCGAGACCAGGAAATCCATCCGCTCGGTCGCCCCCGCATCGTCGGCAAGCGGCACGTTGAGCGAGGAGTCGGGCGCCGACAGGCGTGAATCCATCAACTCCACATCAGCTTCGGAAACGCCGAGCGCAACCGACACCTCGCGGTAGAGAGTCGTGTTGGAGAGCGGTTCGGCGCCGTTCGCGAGACGGGCACGCAAGCGCCTGAGATTGAAGAACAGGGCCTTTTGCGCCGAACTGGTGCCGCCGCGCACGATCGACCAGTTGCGCAGGATGTAGTCCTGCATCGAAGCGCGAATCCACCACGTCGCGTAGGTCGAAAACCGCACCTCGCGCTCCGGCTCGAAGCGGGCGGCAGCCTCGAGCAGGCCGACATGGCCTTCCTGGATCAGGTCGCCGAGCGGCAAGCCGTAATGGCGGAATTTCGAGGCCATGGAAATGACCAGCCGCATATGGGCAACGGTGATGCTGTGCAATGCGTTCTGGTCGTTGTCCTCTTTCCAAAGCAGTGCCAGCCGATGCTCCTCGTCGCGCTCGAGGTAAGGCGCCCTCATTGCCGCGCGGACCATGACCCGACCTGCCGTGTCTTCCATCATAAGGCGCTCCTTGGCTCAGGCGTGCGAATGACAAACTGGCAGGAACCGGCTTGAAATGACGGCGTCGTGCCCTAGAACAGCCAAAACTGCCGTGCGCGGGAAAGGTTCCGCTGGCGCAGGCAGGCGAGCGATGACGTCCGGGCAATTTCGGCACGGCTGCCCGGAATCCCGATGCTGCAACGCAATTCCTTTTGGAGTATTTGATTTCTGGAATTAGCCCTCTTTGAAATTTTGTTCCTTATTTTTCCGGGCTGCATCTGTCATTTTCCAACTCTCACAACATGCCTGATATCAGGCCAAGGACGGGATCACAGAAAAATGAAATGGCTGAAGTCGCTCATCATCGCCGGAACGCTGCAGGTCCTGGCGGTCGCATCGGGGCATGCCGGCGCCAATCTCGACCAGATCAAGCAGGCCGGCGTCATCAAGGTCGGTACGGAAGGCACTTACGCTCCGTTCACCTATCATGATGCATCCGGAGCGCTCGTCGGATTCGACGTCGAAATCGCCAAGGCGATCGCCGACAAGCTCGGCGTCAAGGCGCAGTTCCTCGAGGGCAAGTGGGACGGCCTGATCGCCGGCCTCGACGTCAACCGCTATGATGCCGTCATCAACGAAGTCGGCATCACCGATGCCCGCAAGGCCAAGTATGATTTCTCCGATCCCTACATCGCCTCCAAGGCGGTGCTGATCGTGCGCGGCGACAATACCGACATCAAGACTTTCGCCGATCTCAAGGGCAAGAAGTCGGCGCAGTCGCTAACCTCCAATTTCGGCAAACTGGCCGAGTCGAATGGCGCCGAACTGGTCGGCACGGACGGCTTCGACCAGTCGATCCAGCTGCTTTTGACCGGCCGTGCCGACGCCACCATCAATGACAGCCTGTCGTTCCTCGACTTCAAGAAGCACAAGCCCGACGCCAATGTGAAGATCGCCGCCCAGGAAGAGAATGCCGATTACTCCGGCGTCATCGTGCGCAAGGGCGATCCGGAGCTGGTCGCGGCCATCAACAAGGCCCTGGCCGACATCAAGGCCGACGGCACCTACCAGAAGATCGCCGACACCTATTTCGGCCAGGACGTCTCGAAGTAATTCATAAGGCGGGGCGGGTTGTCGCCCCGCAGCCCATCCAGCGGCGAGCCGTCTTTGACGGCTCGCCGCTTTTGTCGTGATATGGCTGACGCATTCGCGCTTCGATGACGCTGCCCGTCCCTTCCGGAGGATATTTCGTGCCGCACTGGCTGCAACTGATGCTGGATTCGCTGCCCTCGCTGCTGTGGGCAGCGTTGATCTTCACCGTGCCGCTGACGCTGCTGTCCTTCGTGCTCGGCCTGACGGTGGGATTGGGCGCGGCGCTCGGCCGGCTGTTCGGGCCGAAGCCGCTGGTGGCGCTCGTGCGCTTCTATGTCTGGATCTTCCGCGGCACGCCGCTCCTGGTGCAGCTGTTCCTGATCTTCTACGGCCTGCCGTCGGTCGGCATCCTGCTCGACGCCTTTACCGCGGCGCTGATCGGCTTCACACTCAATATCGGCGCCTACACGTCGGAAATCATCCGCGCGGCGATCGGCTCGGTGCCGAAAGGCCAGTGGGAGGCCGCCTATTCGATCGGCATGACCTGGAGCCAGGCGATGCGGCGCACCATCCTGCCGCAAGCCGGCCGGGTGGCGGTGCCGCCGCTCTCCAACACCTTCATCTCGCTGGTCAAGGACACGTCGCTGGCCGCCGCCATCACCGTGCCGGAGATGTTCCAGGCGGCGCAGCGCATTGTCGCCACCACCTATGAGCCGCTCATCCTCTATGTCGAGGCGGCGATCCTCTATCTGGCGATGAGTTCGGTGCTCTCGGCCTTGCAGACTCGGCTGGAGGAGCGGCTCAACCGCTATGGCGGCTTCCTGGAGGCACGCTCATGATCGGCCTCACCAACATCGAAAAGCGTTTCGGCGACAATCTCGTGCTGAAGGGGGTGACGGTTGCCATCGCCGAAGGCAGCGTCACCGCGCTGGTCGGGCCTTCGGGCGGGGGAAAAAGCACGCTGCTGCGCTGCATCAACCTGCTGGAGATCCCAACATCGGGCACGGTGCGGATCGGCGACGAGACGCTCGAGTTCCGTCCCGGCGGGAAGGTACCGGCGGCGGACATAAGGCGTCTGCGCCTGCAGACCGGCATGGTGTTCCAGAATTTCCAGCTGTTTCCGCATCGCACCGCCATCGAAAATGTCATGGAGGGGCTGGTCACGGTGCTGAAATGGCCGGAGGCGCGCGCCCGCGAGCGGGCGCTCGCGCTGCTGGAAAAGGTCGGCATGGCGCACAAGGCGGATGCCTGGCCGGCGACGCTGTCGGGTGGCCAGCAGCAGCGCGTGGCGATCGCCCGGGCGCTGGCGCCGTCGCCGAAGGTGCTGCTGTGCGACGAACCGACTTCGGCGCTCGACCCGGAGCTGGCGCAGGAGGTGGTCGATGTGCTGAGTCAGCTCGCCAGCGAGGGAACGACCATGGTGATAGCGACGCATGATTTGCGCCTCGCTTCCAAGATCGCCCAGGAAGCGGTGTTCCTCGACGCCGGCGTCATCGTCGAGCAGGGGCCATCCGCCACGCTGTTCGGCAATCCGGAGCGCGAAAGGACCAAGCGGTTCATCGCCACGCTGAAGCAGGAGGCGGCGGAGAAGAAGGCCGGCGCATAGGCGCGGCAATCTCCGGCAATCCCAAAGAAAACCCGTCCTCGTGAACTGACCCCTACAACCACCGCCGCATCAAACTGAAACTGAAAGGGCTGGCCCCTGTGCAATACAGGACCCAGCCCTTAAATCTACCAGATCAATGAACCGTCCAACTTTACGGGGTCAGTTCACGAGGCCGGGTTTTCGTTAACTCGACGGCGAAAAGCTCAGGCAGCTTCTTCCTGCTCGGCTTCCTCATTGTCGGCCTTGGCGCCACGCTTGGGGCCTTTGTTGAGGTTAACCTCGATCAGGCGCACGGCTTCGGTTTCCGACATGCGGTTTACGGCCGCGATCTCGCGAGCCATGCGGTCGAGCGCCGCCTCGTAGAGCTGGCGTTCGGAATAGGACTGCTCCGGCTGGTTGTCGGCACGGTAGAGGTCGCGCACGACTTCCGAGATCGAGATCAGGTCGCCTGAATTGATCTTGGCATCATATTCCTGAGCACGGCGCGACCACATGGTGCGCTTGACGCGGGCGCGACCCTGCACGACTTTCAGCGCGCGCTCGACATAATCCTCTTCCGACAGCTTGCGCATGCCGATCGAGGTCGCCTTGGCGACCGGCACCTTCAGGCGCATCTTGTCCTTCTGGAAGTCGATGACGAACAGTTCCAGCTTGTGGCCGGCCACTTCCTGCTCGTCGATCGAGACGATCTGCCCGACGCCATGCGCCGGATAGACGATGTACTCGCCGGTCTTGAAACCGTGACGCGCGGCAGTGGACTTCTTCTGCGGGGTGATCGTTGCCATTACGCCCTGAACTCCTTGTTGTGGGCCGGCGGCGGTGCCGGCTGAACTCGCGTGATCGGGGTCACCGACCATTAGCCGCACAACAGATGAACCCACCGGAAAGGCCGGGACCGGCAAACCGCACGAACTGCGGCCGCCTGGCCCAGATCGCTCTGGTCCGGAATGGGATTTTCACCTTTCAGTGATTTGGGGCGTCTGCGCCATAAATCGACGTTGTGTCACCGGCATGTTTCGTTGATGTAACACAAAAAGTCGGAAGAATCAAGGTTTTGCTGCGTAAGCGAAGGCCACAACCAATCGCCGCCTGTCAAGGCGGTTAATCCGACGTGCCTGTTACGCTGCGTCATACAAGCCTTTACAGCGGCGTTGTCAATCGCCTTCGCCCGGCTCGGCGGAGAAGTATTTCTCGAACTTGCCGGCCTCTCCGTCGAAGGTCTTGGCGTCGGCCGGCGGCTCCTTCTTGGCGGTGATGTTGGGCCATTTCTCGGCGTATTCGGTGTTGATCTGCAGCCATTTGTCGAGGCCGGACTCGGTGTCGGGCTTGATCGCGTCGGCCGGGCATTCCGGCTCGCAGACGCCGCAGTCGATGCACTCGTCGGGATGGATGACGAGCATGTTCTCGCCCTCGTAGAAACAGTCGACCGGACAGACCTCGATGCAGTCCATATATTTGCATTTGATGCAGTTGTCGGTCACGACATAGGTCATCGGTCGGCTCCGGGATGTCCCGTTTTTGTTGGCTTTTTTTGTGAGGTAACGCCTTTATCGGCCGCTTGCAAGGGTGGCCATTCCCAGTGGCGCCAGGGTTTGGGAATGGAATTCCAGGCGGCCGGTGCCGCGGGGGCCCGACATGCCCCACCGGCCGTCGCGTTTGCCGGTCCCGGTTCTGCTTTTTGTTTGTCTTTGCCCTCGGGAAACACACCCCCGCGTCTGGTCGGCAAGGGCTCAATCTTCGTCGAGCAATCGGTCGGTCTGGCGGCGCTCTTTTTTGGTCGGGCGGCCGCTGCCTGCCTCGCGCAGCGCCGGGATAGCATCGGGAAGGGCGTCGGCCTTGGGTGTGGGCGGCGGCGACATGTCTTCATAAAGAGTGCGGGCTTCCTCGGCCGGGCCCCGCCGAACACCAGCGCCGAGCACCTTCCAGACGAAGATACGCCGGTCGAGCGTGATGGTCAGCACATCGCCCGGCTTGACCAGATCGGAAGCCTGCGCTGCTTTGTCGCGATTGATGCGCACGCGGCCGGCTACAACCAATTTGGCCGCCAGCGAGCGCGATTTCACCGCGCGCGAGAAGAACAGCCATTTGTCGATGCGCTGGCGGCCTTCAGCAACCATCGAAGCGAGCCTACTTCTTTAATTGGTCGCGTAAGGCTGCGAGCTTGGCGAAGGGGGAATCCGGGTCGAAGCGCACCGGGCGCTCCTCGCGCGGCTTGGGCTGGAAGGCGGGCTTTCCGCCCCCCTTGCCGCGATCGGGCCCGTTGCCTTCCGGCCTGCCACCCTTCCAGTCGGGGCGGCCTTCGCGGCGCTCGGGACGCTCGCCTTGCGGGCGGCCATCGCGACGCTCAGCGCCTTCGCCTTGCGGCTTGGGCTTGAACTTCGAGCGGTCGAAGCGTGGCTTGCCGGCGCCGTCGCGGCGTCCTTCATGGGCGGGACGGTCCGCGGGCGCGCCTGTTGCCGGTGCGCCGGCGGCATCGGCCGTCGCATTGCCTCGGCCGCGCGCCTGTCCGTTCTGCGGGCGGTTGTTGCGGCCTTCGCGATGGCGCGGACGCTGGTCAAAGCGACCTTGGCGCCACAACAGGATCGGCTTTGGCGCTTCGGCTTCCGGCACGTGTTCGCCGGCAGCTTCCGCAACTGCCACTGGTTCGGTGGCTTCCGTCGGCGCGGAGGCCTCGACGGTCGGCTCCGCCGCTGCGGCGTTCTCTTCTGTGGGCGCGGCTTCAATCTCGGCAGTTTCAGGTTCGGCCTGCGGTTCAACCGGCGCCGGCTCGACCGGTTCAACGGCGGCTTCGGCTACTTGCGCCTCTTCACCGGCAACTTCAGCCGTGGCTTCCGCCTGTGCTTGCGCGACAGGCTCTGCTGCCGTTTCCGCGATGACCTCGGCCGGAGTTTCGATGGCGGCCTCGGCGGCTGCCGTTGCCGAACCCTCGGCCGCTGCCTCCACGGCCGCATCTACAGCGCCGGCTTCCGTTACTGCGGCTTCCACTGCCGCCTCTTCCGCCGCCTTGGCTTGTTCCGCGCGGGCTGCCTCGTCGGCTGCCTGCTTGGCTGCGGCGGCTTCCCGCGCGGCAGTGTCCTGCGCTTCCAGCCGGGCCTTGACTTCAGCAGCCGGTTTCGGCTCGGCGCGATAGCCTAGGCCCTTGAGGATCTCTTCCATGTCGTCGGCGGTGGCGCCGAGGATCGACATCATCGGCGGCGTCACCATGAAGGACTGGCCGTCATAGGCGCCGTCCGGTCGTTGGCCGAGGCCGGGCTTCCAGTTGGTCGCCGGGCGGATCAGGTCGGCCAGCCGCTCGAGAATATCGATGCGTACGGCGCGGCGGCCGAGATTGCGGTAGCCGGCAAGCTTGTAGAACGCCTTGTCGAAGGCCGGATCGATGACCACCGAGGTGCGGCCCGACGCCAGCGCATGGACGACGTCGCCGAAGCCAGGCTTGTCCTTGCCGTCGTTCTTCAGCGCCCACAGCAAGGTCACCAGTCCGGCGGGTGCCGGCTTGATCATAGCCGGCACGAAGACGTGGTAGGCACCGAAGCGCACGCCGAGCCGGCGAAGTGCCGCGCGACCTTCCTGGTCGAGCGACTTCATCTCCTCGGCGATGTCGCGGCGATTGATGAGGCCGAAATTCTCGACCAGCTGGAAGGCGATGCCGCGGCCGATGCCGGAAATCTGCTCGGCATTCTTCAAGTCGACCAGTGGCTTCAGCAGGGATTCGATCTGGAAATTGACGAAGCGTTCGGCGCGCGCGGCGACCCTGTCGCGCGCCGGGCCGGTCAGCTGTTCGTCGGCCAAAAGCACCAGGCGCGGCTTCAGCGCGTCCTCGCCCGAAACCAGCGTGCCGATCGGCGCGCCGATCCAGCGCAGCGTGCCGTCCGAACCGAGCGCGAGATCGCCATTGGCGCAGGCGCCGAAGCGCTCCGCGCGTGCCTCGAATTCGGCGGCCAGCGCCTTTTGCGCGGCCGTGCGCACGGCCTTGGCGTCCTCGCCGCCGGCGGTCTGGTCGGCGGTGAAACGGAACCCTTGCAACTCGCCGACATGATGGCCTTCGACAAGGACGGTTCCGGTAGGGCTGATTTCGGCTTCAGGCATGGTATTTTCTCTAAGGCGCCGCATGAGGACGGAAGTCCTGCGGTCTACGAAGCGTTTCGTCAACCGCTCATGCAGCGCATCCGACAATCTGTCTTCGATTTCGCGCGTCTTTTCCCGCCAGTGTGCCTGATCGGCCAGCCAGCCGGGCCGGTTCGACACGAATGTCCAGGTGCGGATCTGGGCGATGCGGTGCGACAGCGTATCGATGTCGCCCTCGGTGGTGTCGGCGCGGCGCACCTGCTCGGCCATGTAATTCTCGTCGACATGGCCATGGCGGGCGAGGTCCATGTAGATCGAGGCGATGAGATCGGCATGCTGGGCCGGCGCAATCTTGCGATAGTCGGGCAGCGCGCAGGCTTCCCACAGCAGCGCCACGCGTTTTGCATCGGTTGCGAGCGCGCGGATGTCTTCGTCGCGGGAGAGATGTTCGAGCGCTTGTGCATCGACGGCCGGCAGCGCGCGTGTCAGGCCCTCGACCGGGGCGTTGGTTTCGATCGATCGCTTCAGCGCATCAAGGCTGACGAAATCGAATTGCGCGGTGCGCCATTGCAGCACCTTCACCGGGTCGAAGTCATGGCCCTCGATCTTCTGGACCAAATCCTCTTCGAGCGGATCGACCTGGCCGGTGACGCCAAACGTGCCGTCGCGCAGATGCCGGCCGGCGCGGCCGGCGATCTGGCCGAGTTCGGCCGCCGTCAGATTGCGGTACTGGTAGCCGTCGAACTTGCGGTTCTGGGCAAAGGCGACATGGTCGAGATCGAGGTTGAGGCCCATGCCGATCGCGTCGGTGGCAATGAGGTAGTCGACATCACCCGACTGGAACAGCGCCACCTGGGCATTGCGGGTGCGGGGTGACAGCGCCCCGAGCACGACGGCCGCACCGCCCTGCTGGCGGCGGATCAACTCGGCGATAGCGTAGACCTCGTCGGCGGAGAAGGCGACGATCGCGGTACGCCGTGGCAGGCGGGTCAATTTCTTGGAGCCGGCATAGGCCAGATGCGACAGCCGCGGCCGCGTCACCACCGAGACGCCCTTCAGCAGCCGCTGGAGGATGCCGTGCATCGTGGCCGCGCCGAGCAGCAGCGTTTCCTGGCGGCCGCGCAGATGCAGGATACGGTCGGTGAAGATATGGCCGCGCTCGAGGTCGCCGGCCAGTTGCACCTCGTCGATGGCGACGAAGGCGGCATCGGTCTCGCGCGGCATGGCTTCGACGGTGCAGACCGAATATTTGGCGCCTTGCGGCTGGATCTTCTCCTCGCCGGTGATCAACGCCACCTTGTGGGCTCCGACCTTCTCGCAGACGCGCGTGTAGACCTCGCGGGCCAGCAGCCTCAGGGGCAAGCCGATGACGCCGGTTTCGTGCGCCACCATGCGCTCGATGGCGAGATGGGTCTTGCCGGTGTTGGTGGGGCCAAGCACCGCGGTCACGTCGCGGCCCGACAGGATCAGCGGCTCGGTGTGTTTCTGCTGGATGTTCATCGGCTCGGAAATAAGGCTTTCTGGCCTCTCGTGGTCGGGAGCGTGCCTGGACGGCGCGTATGACAGCCGACACATAGGGATTTCGGGCGCGAAGCGAAAGCGGAATGTTCCAACCGGTTTCCGAAGACGTCCGCGTCAGCCCGCAAATCAGCCCCTGCTTAACAGTTGGAACGAGTCTGGAACGAATCGGCGACGAATCGGTGACTCCGTCAGATTCAGCTTTTGTTCACGGCTAGATATGGATTTTGTGACCACGAGTCTCACCACATGCTGAATCGCCGGATTGGCCCGTTTTATGCTAGGCGGGCTTTGCCGTTAACTTTTGCCTGTGAACGATGCGGGAGGATCGGTATGCCCCGCTCAAGGTTCTGAAATCGTTAATCTTTCTGAACTCGATATTAAGGAATAGCAGGCAATCGCGGCCATTAATGTTAACATTGCGCTCAAAGCCGGAACGAATCGGCGACAAATCAGCGTCAGAGGTTTTTTCTCCTTTTGTTCCCTCAATATCTTGTGTTGTGAACAGCTTATCCACCGAGAATCCACAGGCTTGATCACAGGGTTTCGCACAGACGCGCTGCCGCCATTAACCTTTGCGTGCCGGAACAGGACATGGCGGGTTAGAGGGCCCGATAATGTCGTGATCAGGCGCACGGTAATGCTCGCCGCCGGTTCAGGATTAATCCGCCCCGGTTGCATAGCGCTGCAGGACCGGACCGACATCCCTGATGATTTCTTCGTGCGATAAGGCCACGACGGGCGGCAGCCGCAGCAGATATCGGCACGTCGCCAGACCCAGCAACTGGCTGGCGACGAGGCCGGCGCGCCGGCCGGCATCGGCGGGGTCGCCGAACGGTGCCACAACCGGCCGGACCTGAGTGGCGAATACGTCGCGCACCTTCTCCGCGGCGAATTCATTGGACGCAGCCGAGCGCAGGAGAATGACCATGCCGGTGGCGCTGGGAGAATTCTCCCAAGTGCGAAGAAAACGCCGGATGATCGCGTCGCCGATGGAAGCGCGGTCGGTCACCTGCGTTGCGGGCAGTTGCAGGTCGAACAGCGCCGCCCTGGCGAACAGCTCATCCTTGCTGCGGAAATAGCGGATCACCATCGCGGGATCGATCGAAGCGAGCGCTGCGATGTCACGGATAGAAGCGCCGCCATAGCCGTGCTCGGAGAACAACTGCCTCGCCGCGTCGAGGATTTGTGCACGGGTGCGGTCGGACTTGCTCGGTTTTTTTGGCTGATTCGTGCTCATGAAATCCATATGCCAACGACCGTTGACAAATTCAAGCGCTCCAAATAAAAGTCACCGATCGTTGACAAATGGAGAGAGGAAATGCTGCCCGATACCACCGAAGTCCTGATCATTGGCGCCGGCCCGACCGGCCTGGCGCTGTCCATCGCCCTGCACCAGGCCGGCGTCGACCACGTCCTGGTCGACCGCCTTGCCGATGGCCTCAACACCTCACGCGCCGGAGTAATCCACGCGCAGACACTGGAAACACTGGCACCGCTCGGCGTCACCGGGCGCCTGGTTGAACTCGGGCTGAAGCTCGACAACTTCGCCATTCGCGATCGTGACCGGACGCTGGTCAATCTCAACTTCTCCGGTCTGCCCACGGCATATCCCTATGCGCTGATGATCCCGCAGAACCTGACCGAGAGGGTGCTTGCCGAACGCATCGCCGAACTGGGCGGCGTCGTCCATCGCGGCGTCGAGGCGAAAATGGTTATGCAGGACCAGGACGGCGCACGCGCTACCCTCGTTCAGAACGGCCGCGAAAAGACGATCTACGCACGCTACGTGGTCGGTGGGGACGGCATGCATAGCGTGGTTCGTGAGGCGGCTAGCATCGGCTTCGACGGCGAGCCCTATGCCGGGTCCTTTGTTCTTGCCGATGTGCGCCTCGACTGGCCGCTCGGGCCGACGGAGGTTTCATTGCTGTTCTCGCCGGCTGGACTGGTCGTCGTGGCGCCTCTGCCGGATGGATCGTACCGAATCGTGGCGACCATGGATGAGGCGCCGGAGCAGCCTGGTATTTCCGACATCCAGGCGCTCCTGGACAGCCGTGGACCGTCGGCGAGCCCGGCGAAGGTGCTCGACCTGAGTTGGAGTACACGTTTTCGCGTTCATCATCGCATCGCCAAGTCCTATCGCCATCGGTCGTTGTTCGTCATGGGCGATGCTGCCCATGTGCACAGCCCCGCCGGCGGTCAAGGCATGAACACCGGTCTGATCGATGCCGTGGTGCTGGGAGAATTACTCGGCGACGTGATCAACGGCATCCGCGGGGAAAGCGAACTCGACCTTTACGAGACGCTTCGCCGTCCAGCGGCGCAGGAAGTGATTGACCTCGCGGGCAGGCTGACCGGCATGGCACTCACGCGCACCCCGTTCCGGCGCTTCCTGCGCAACCTCGTCCTCAACTTCGTCAATATCAACCCGATCGCCAAGCGCAAGATTTCACTGAAGCTGTCAGGTCTCAGCCGGGCCGATATGGCCAAGCTGCCGGCACCGTCACAATCGGGTGTGCGTAAGCAGTCCATGAAAAGCGGGCTTAAGCTGGTCGCATGAATCGACAGCGCCAGCTTCCGTGTCTGTATGGGCGAGCATCAAAAATGAAAGCGCCGGCGGAACTGCCGGCACTTTCAGATTTGGCCATACGGTTTGATCAGACGAAGTACTGGCCACCGTTGGCGGTGAGGGTCGAGCCGGTGATGAAGCCGGCGTCTTCGGAAGCGAGGAAGACGACGCAGCGCGCGATCTCTTCCGGTTCGCCAAGGCGGCCGACCGGGATTTGCGGGATGATGCGTTCGTTGAGCACTTTCTCGTCTATCGCCTTGACCATCTCGGTGGCGATGTAGCCCGGACAGATGACGTTGACGGTGATGCCCGCGCGCGCGCCTTCCTGCGCCAACGCCTTCGAGAAGCCGATGTCGCCGGCCTTGGCGGCGGAGTAATTGACCTGACCAGCCTGGCCCTTCTGTCCGTTGATCGAGGAGATGGTGATGACGCGGCCGAACTTGCGGTCGCGCATACCGCTCCACAGCGGATGCGTCATGTTGAAGACGCCCGACAGATTGGTGTCGATGACCTCTTTCCACTGCTCGCGCGTGATCTTGTGGAACATGGCGTCGCGGGTGATGCCGGCGTTGTTGACCAGCACCGAGACCGGGCCGAGGTCGGCCTCGACCTGCTTGATCCCGGCGGCGCAAGCGTCATAGTCGGCGACCGACCATCTGTAGACCGGAATGCCGGTCTCGGCCTTGAACTTCGCCGCTGCGTCGTCGTTGCCGGCATAATTCGCGGCAACCGAATAGCCGGCAGTTTTCAAAGCGATCGAGATCGCCGCGCCGATACCGCGCGATCCACCCGTGACGATTGCAACTTTGGTCATGTGTCCTCCCTTTGGTCGGAGGGGCGAATGGGGAGCAGCCAATAGCGAATGGGGATTTGATGTCCCACAGCGCTGAGGCCGTTCTTCCCTATTCGCTCCTCCCTATTCGTTATTGGCTAGGTTAAATCGCTTCGACGCACATGGCGACGCCCATGCCGCCGCCGATGCACAAGGTGGCCAGTCCCTTCTTGGCGCCGCGTCGGCGCATCTCGAAGACCAGCGTGTTGAAGATGCGGGCGCCCGAGGCGCCGATCGGGTGGCCGATGGCGATGGCGCCGCCATTGACGTTGACGATCGCGGGATCCCAGCCCATGTCCTTATTGACGGCGCAGGCCTGCGCGGCGAACGCCTCGTTGGCCTCGACAAGGTCGAGATCCCCTGCCGACCATCCGGCCCGTTCCAAAGCCTTGCGCGAGGCGGGAATGGGTCCGGTGCCCATGATCGCCGGATCGACGCCGGCGGTTGCCCAGGACGCTATCCGCGCCAGCGGGGTGATGCCGCGCCTGGCGGCTTCCGCTTCGCTCATCAGCAGCGCACCGGCGGCACCATCATTGATGCCGGAAGCGTTGGCGGCGGTCACCGTGCCGTCCTTGTCGAAGGCCGGCTTCAGCTTGGTCATGGCATCGATCGTGGCGCCGTGACGGATGTACTCGTCCTGATCGACAACCGTGTCACCCTTCTTGCCCTTGATGGTGAAGGAGACGATCTCGTCCTTGAACTTGCCGGCCTTCTGCGCGGCCTCGGCTTTGTTCTGCGAGGCCAGCGCGAACTGGTCCTGGTCATCGCGGGTGATCTGGAACTGGCGGGCGACGTTCTCGGCGGTGTTGCCCATGTGGTAGCCGTTGAAGGCGTCCCACAGCCCGTCCTTGATCATGGTGTCGATCATCTTGTAGTCGCCCATCTTGACGCCGGCGCGCAGATGCTCGGCGTGCGGCGACAGCGACATCGATTCCTGGCCGCCGGCGATGATCACCTTGGCGTCACCGGTGGCGATCTGCTGCATGCCGAGCGCGATGGCGCGCAGGCCCGAACCGCAAACCTGGTTGAGGCCCCAGGCGGTGGTCTCCTTGGGCAGGCCGGCCAGGATCGAGGCCTGGCGGGCCGGGTTCTGGCCTTGCGCCGCGGTCAGCACCTGGCCGAGGATGACCTCGTCGACCTCGCCCGCCTCGACACCAGCACGCGCCAAAAGTTCCTTGACGACGACGGCGCCGAGTTCATGCGCGGGCGTGGCGGCGAAGGCGCCGTTGAAGGAGCCTACGGCCGTGCGCGCGGCGCTGGCAATGACGATGGAAGCGGACATTTTCTTCTCCAGACTTCAAGGGTGTTGTTGTGCCGTTGAGGACTTTTCTTGCCCTTTCCCAACCCCAAGTCAAACCGGAAATCGGCATGACGCCCATGCGCCGCAAGCAGGCCAAGTCTCGCCGCCCCGGTGGTCCAGCCGCTGCTGCGCAGCATATTTAGCCTGCCATGCAGCATTATATGATCCCGCAGTGCACAAACTGCTTGGAATTGTGAGGCTTTTGCGCATATCCTCAAAAAGGGCGCAATCGTTACCGGCTGCTTACTCAGGCGTGCCGGTGTCCGGGGAGGATGCAGATGGCCGCAAAAGACGACCCGATCATTATCAAGAAATACGCCAACCGCCGCCTCTATAATACGGGGACGAGCACCTATGTGACGCTCGAGGATTTGGCCGAAATGGTCAAGAAGGGCGAGGAATTCACCGTCCAAGACGCCAAGACCGGTGACGACATCACCCATCCGGTGCTGACCCAGATCATTTTCGAACTGGAGAACAAGGACGGGCAGAACATGCTGCCGATCCCGTTCCTGCGCCAGCTGATCGCCTTCTACGGCGACCAGATGCAGATGATCGTACCGAGTTTCCTCGAACAGTCGATGATCGCCTTCTCAAAGGAACAGGAGCGGTTCCGCGAGCAGATGAAGGGCGCCATCGGCAAGTCGCCGCTGGACGTGATGAAGATGGCGACGCCGATCAAGGCGCTGGAAGAACAGACGCGCCGCAACATGGAAATGTTCCAGAATGCGATGCGGCTGTTCACGCCATTTCCGCCTCCGGGCTCGGCGCCCGCCGCGGCTCCCGCCGAACCGGCCAGGAAAGAAACGCCGGAAAAGCCGGACGATCTGCAACAGCTGAAGGACCAGATCGCGGCCATGCAGCGCAAGCTCGACACGATGTCGTAAGCGCATAGCGCTCACGACATTTATGGCAGCAATCCTTCATAGCGGCCGCGCGGCCGGATGATGCTGCCGCTCACGATCTGTTCGACCATGTGCGCGGCCCAGCCGACGCTGCGTCCAAGCGCGAACAGGTGGAACGGTGCATCGCGCGGCAAGCCAAGGCCGCGCGTCAGCACGGCCAGGGCAAAATCTATGTTCGGTTGAGCGCCGGTCGCGGCAATGGCGGCGCTTTCCAGCGACCGCAACGTCTCGTCGGTGTTGTCGAGGCCCGCCAGAAGCGCTGCGGCCCGGGGATCGCCCTCGGGATAGAGCGGGTGGCCGAATCCCGGCAGTGGCCGGTCGTGGCCAAGCCAGCGCCGGATCGCGGCATCGGCGCCATGCCGCGCCGCGTCTTCGGCGAGTTGCATCACCGCTTCGCCAGCGCCGCCGTGGCGGGGACCGGACAGTGTCGCCAGGCCAGCCAGCAGACACGCGGCGGGCGAAGCTCCGGTCGAGGCCGCGACGCGGGCCGCGAAGGTCGATGCGTTGAGTTCGTGATCGGCAAGCAGGACAAGGACGCGACGGATCGCTTCCGCGCCATCATCGTCCACCGACCAGCCCCGTGCCAATCGCTGGTGCACCGGTTCCGGTCCCGCCATGGCACCGAGGGCGCTGGCCAGAACGCCGATCGCGTGCGCGGCGTCGGCGCACAGCGAGGCAGCACTTCGCCCAAGCGAAGGCCGCGCCTGGCCGGCTAGCAAGGCGAGTTGCGCAAAGGCCGGGGCGCGACCGATCTGGGGCGGTGCATCTGGCGACGGCGCTTCAAAACTGACCGGGCCGGGCAGAGCCCAGAGCAGTCCGGCGGTTTCTTCCAGCGTGGTACGGTCGGACAGCGCAACGGCGTCCCGGCCCCGATAGATGAGGTGGCCGTGCCAGACTGTCGAGATCGCGGTGACGATCGACGGCTCGCCCCAGGCGATCGCGCTTTCGGCAATGGCCGCAGGGCTGCGCCCGCGCGCCCTTCGCGTTGCCAGCGCCGCGATGTCGTCGGCGCGGTATTGGCTGCGGCGCGGATCGTCCCGGTCCGGGCGCATGCCGATGCGGCCGCGGCTGACATAGGCATAGAGCGTCTGCGGCCTCACCCCAAGCCTTTCCAGCGCCTCCTCCCGCGACAACCATTCCGACATATCGGTCCTGATATTGATTTAGTTGATCAAGATTGATGCCTATGTTGCCCAGCCTTATCTCCCATCTGGAAAAGCTTCAAGGAGACAAGGCTATGGCGAATGGGCTCGATGACGTGGTGGCGGCCGAAACCGTGCTGTCCGACGTGGACGGTCTGGGTGGCCGCCTGACGATCCGCGGTCATTCGCTTGGGGAGTTGGCAGGGCGATGGAGTTACGCCCAGGTCGCACGCCTGCTGCTGGACGGGTTCTTCGACGATCTGCCTGGCGACGCCGAACTGTCGGCAAGGTTGGGTGAGGCTCGCGTCGAGGTGTTCGACCGGCTCGCGGCTTCGCTGCCCTGGCTGGCACCGCTCGATATCTACAGCGCCATGCGCGCCGGCATGGCCTTGCTGCCGGATGGCGAGACGCTGACGGACGCCTTGCGGCTGATCGCGGCGCCCGCGGTGCTGACGCCGGCCCTGCTGCGCCTGCGGCGCGGCGAGCAGCCGATCGCACCCGACGGCAAGGCGGATCATGCCGCCGACATGTTAGGGATGCTCAGGGGTTCCGTCCCGTCGCCGGCATTGGCAAAGGCGCTCGATACCTATCTGGTCACCGTCTGCGACCATGGCCTCAATGCCTCGACCTTCGCCACCCGCGTCGTCGCTTCGACCTTGGCGGGCCTGACATCATCGGTGCTGGCCGGCCTTGGCGCGCTCAAGGGCCCGCTGCATGGCGGCGCGCCCGGCCCGGTCATCGAGATGCTCGACGCCATCGCCGCGCATGGCGACGCTGCCGGCTGGCTGCGCGACAAGATCGCGCATGGCGAGCGCATCATGGGCTTCGGCCATCGCATCTACCGCGTGCGCGATCCGCGTGCCGATGTGCTGAAAGCGGTGGTGCGCAAGCTTGGCGGCGAGGGCGACACCGGCCGGCGGCTGGCTTTCGCCGAGACGGTTGAGCAAACCGCGCTCGACGTGCTTCGGATCGCCAAGCCGAAGCGCTCGCTGCAGACCAATGTCGAATTCTACACCGCGCTGGTGCTGGAAGCGGCGGGATTTCCGCCCGGTGCCTTCAGCAGTGTCTTTGCCGCCGGGCGCGTTGCGGGCTGGGTCGCGCACGCGCGCGAGCAGCAGACGACCGGACGGCTGATCCGTCCGCAGTCCCGCTATGTCGGGCCGGTGCCGGACCTCGTCGCCTAGATTCTCTGTCTGTTTCGAAAGCTACGGCCTCTCCGCATTGCAGCGGAGGGGCTTTTCGCATGACCGAAATTTCATGTGATCACGCGACCGTGTTCGTGTTCTTGCCTTGGTCCGTCCTTATATGCTGCACTGCAACATAGGCCGGCGACAGCTGCTTCCCTCCAATGACGTTGGGGCAGGCCGGCGCATCAGGATGACAGGAACGCCATGACGAAGAACGGCAAGGCGGAGGAAAAGAAGAAGATCAACATCGCCCTCCAGGGAGGCGGCTCGCACGGGGCCTTTTCCTGGGGCGTGCTCGACCGGCTGCTGGAGGATGACAGGCTTGAGATATCGGCGGTTTCCGGCACCAGTGCCGGCGCCATGAACGCGGTCGCATTGGCCGATGGTTTCGTGCGTGGCGGGGTTGAGGGCGCCAGGCGGAAGCTGGACGATTTCTGGCAGGCGGTGGCGGCAAAGGGCCGATTCAGCCCGGTGCAGCGCATGCCGTGGGATGTCGCCTGGGGCAACTGGTCGATCGAGAACACGCCGGGCTATGTGTTCTTCGACACCATGTCGCGGGTGTTTTCGCCCTATGTCGCCAACCCGCTCGGCCTCAATCCGCTGCGCGACGTGGTCGCGCGGGAGATTGACTTCAAGAATGTTCGCGCCTGCAAGTCGATGGAACTGTTCATCTCCGCCACCAATGTCGAGACAGGGCAGTTGCGGGTGTTTTCCGATGGCGAGATCGACCTCGACACGGTGATGGCGTCGGCCTGCCTGCCGCAACTGTTCCGCGCCGTCGAGATCAAGGGGGTGCCCTATTGGGACGGCGGTTATGGCGGCAATCCGGCGCTCTACCCGTTCTTCAAGACGGCAGCGACCGAGGACGTGCTTCTGGTGCAGATCAATCCGGTGGTGCGCGAGGGAACACCAAGAAGCGCCAACGAGATCCAGAACCGCATCGACGAGATCACCTTCAACGCCGGCCTGCTGCGCGAATTCCGCTCGATCGCCTTCGTCAAGGAACTGATCGCCGCCGGCCGCCTGCCGCATGGCGAATATCGTGACATCCGCATGCATCGCATCGATGCCGATGAGGCGTTCAAGGATTTGTCGGCATCGTCCAAGATCAATGCCGAATGGGCCTTCCTGACCTATCTGCGCGATCTCGGCCGTACCGCCGCCAGCGACTGGCTGGAAGAGAATTATGACGCGGTCGGCAAGCGGGCTACGCTCGATCTCTCGGGCGAACTCGACGATGGACTCAAGCCGGTACGCGGTCCCGCACCCGGCCGTCGGGTGAAGGAATTTCTCGCCGTGCGCAAGAACCCGGAGGCCGAGCGCCGTCGGGCCTGAATCTGACGGCACAGGCTTGGAGGGGCCGCGTTTGCCGGCAATCGCGGGCGTCATCCGCGGAGCGTCAGAGAGGTTGTTGGCGTGACAGCAACCTTGGCGTGCGGAAGAGCCCTCATCATCCTGACGTCTGCTGCCACTGACGGTCAGTGGCACCACCTCCGGGGCGCTCGTTACCTGCTCACATGCAGCGCTCGATACAGAATTGCGAATGGGACAGATACACCCGGTGTTCCGGCGCCTGCCTCGCGCCACGCCCGACGTCGCACGTGTCAGGGCACGACGATTCGGGGCGTTATCGCGCCGGCGCATTGGCGTTTTCAGCATCTGGTTTGACTTCGGTGCATTGGGATCGGCAAGCCTGATCCGAAGCGGCTGCCGTGCGTTTTCCTGAGCGATTCCAGATCTTTGGCGGAGTATCGTGGCGCCGCAGCCATTGTCCCTCGCCGATCGCACTGACGCGGATCGTTGGTTTGTGCCCGAGCTTCAATCAGCGATGTGATGCGGATCGCAACTGTATTCCGGAGACGGCCCATGGCGAGCGGGGCTGGCCACCGCGTAGCCGGCGTTTCAGGGCCACGTGAGCCGGCGGGCCGCTTCGTCAAGTAGACTGGCAAGTCACGAAGAACCGTTTCATGGCTGCCACACCTTGTCCGGCTATGCAATGCTGCTGCAACTTTAGGACTATATTGCGATGCAACTTTGATGTAGAAGCGCGCTCGCCGATCACGGCAATTTGAACACGGTCAGGCGCGCACCCATATCGGCGACGCGCCCGCGTCATAAGACGCGGTGCTGGCCGAACCCGCAGTGGAAAAATGACGATGCCTAAAATCAGGTTTCACAAGCTTGCAGCCATTGTTGTGCTTATCGGTTTCGCGGCGTGGATGGCGACAGGCGAGTTCTCGTCGGTCGGCAGCGTAGCGGCCGACAAGGCCAAGGCAGCCGAGGTCGAGCAGGGCAAGGCGCCGGACGCGAGCAAGCCGAAGACGGCGGAAGCCGAACCGAAGGCCGCGCTGCGCACCGTCGCGGTGGTGACGCCGCCTCGCAAGACCTATGCGCGCGCCATCCGCATTTCCGGGCTGACCGAAGCCGACAAGCGCGCGGTGCTGGCAACCCGCGTTGCCGGCGTCATCGACAGGCTGCCGGTCAAACAAGGCGATCGCGTCAAGACCGGCGACCTGGTGCTGATGCTCGCCGCCGAGGAAAAGATCTCGATGGTCGACAATGCCAAGCAGCTTGTCGCGCAGCGCCAGGCCGAGCTGGACGCGTCGTTGCGGCTGATGAAGACCGGCAATTTGCCCAAGCTGCAGCTCGACACTGCTCGCTCCAATCTGACCCTAGCGCAATCCCAGCTGGACACCGCGCAGGCCGAGCTCGACCGCAACGAAGTGAAGGCGCCGTTTGACGGCGTCATCGACCGGGTGCCGGTGGAACTCGGCAGCTCCGTCATGCAGGGCGGCGAGGTAGCGACCATCCTCAAGCTCGATCCGGTGATCGCGCGCGGCGAGATCAGCGAGCGCGACCTCGGTTACCTCAAGATCGGTGACAAGGCCAGCGTTCGGCTGGTCAGCGGCCAGACCGTCGAAGGCACCGTGCGCTATATCAGCCGTGACGCGTCGTCGGCGACCCGCACCTTCCGTGTCGAGATCGCCATCCCCAATGCCGATGGCTCCGTGCCGGCCGGCATGACGGCGGAAATCCAGCTCAGCGCGTTGCCGACCGACGCCGTCCTGCTGCCGCGCTCGGTGGTGACGCTCGGCGACAAGGGTGATCTCGGCATCCGCGCCGTCGGCAAGGACAACAAGGTGGCATTCTTCCCGATCGATCTGGTCGACGATACGCCGACCGGTCTCGTGCTCGGCGGCATCCCGGCCGACGCGCGCATCATCGTCGCCGGCCAGGAACTGGTGAAGGAAGGCGATGAGGTCAAGCCGGTCGAGGCCGACCAGGCGACCATCAACAAGCTGATCGGCGAAGCCACCGCAGGGACGCAGTAGCGCGGGGCGCCGGCGCCGGGCCTTGCCCGGCGCCGGCATGTCCGTTCGCCACTCCCGAAAGCAACAGCAGGCATAAGTCATGGATATCGTCAGACTCGCAATCAACAATGCCCGCCTGACCATCTCGGTCCTGGTCTTCCTGCTGATTGCAGGCTGGGTCGCCTATCAGTCGACACCGAAGGAAGCGGAACCCGACGTTCCGATTCCGATGATGTATGTCAGCCTGATCTATCAAGGCATTTCGCCTGAAGATTCCGAGCGCCTTCTGCTGCGGCCGATGGAAAGCAAGCTGAAGAGCCTGAAGGGCCTCAAGGAGATGCGCTCGGCCGCTTTCCAGGGCGGCGGCTATGTGCTGGTCGAGTTCCAGCCGCAGACGAACCTGGCGACGGCACTGCAGGATACGCGCTCCAAGGTTCAGGACGGCAAGGCCGACCTGCCGCAGGCGGCCGAGGAGCCGGTCGTCACCGAGGTCAACATTTCCGAATTTCCGGTGCTCGTCGTCACGCTGTCGGGCGAATTGCCCGAACGCGTGCTGGCGGCCGCGGCGCGCGAACTGCGCGACCGTATCGAGGAAGTGCCCGGCGTCCTCGAAGGTTCGCTGCAAGGCTCCCGCGACGATCTGGTCGAAGTCGTCATCGATCCGATGAAACTGTCGTCTTACGGCTTGCAGCTCGATCAGCTGATCGGCGCAGTCGGTGCGTCCAACAGCCTGGTCGCCGCCGGCAACATCGAGGGCTCCCAGGGTAAATACGCAGTCAAGGTGCCGTCGCTGATCGAGAAGCCCGAGGATGTGGCGGCACTTCCCGTGGTTGCCGGTCCCAATGCCGTGGTTCAGGCCAAGGACATCGCCACGATCCGCTCGACCTTCGCCGATGCCACGACGATCACCCGCCTCAACGGCAAGCCGGCCATCGCCATCGAGGTCAAGAAGCGCATCGGCGCCAATTTGATCGACACGCTCACCAAGGTCAGGGAGGTGTCCGACACCTTCGTCAAGACCATGCCCGAAGGCATGCACGTCACCTACACGCAGGACAAGTCGGTCTTCGTCAACCAGTTGCTCGGCGATCTGCAGAACCACGTGATGATCGCCGTCATCCTGGTGTTCATCGTCATCCTCTACGCGCTGTCCGGGCGCGCCTCGTTGCTCATTGGGCTGGCCATTCCGTCATCCTTCCTGATCGGCATCCTGCTGCTGGCCATGATGGGCTACACGATCAACATGATCGTGCTGTTCAGCCTGATCCTGGCCGTCGGCATGCTGGTCGACGATGCCATCATCGTCACCGAGTTCGCCGAGCGACGGATGAGCGAGGGCATGCCGAAGCAGGAAGCCTTCGCGCTTGCCGCCAAGCGCATGGCCGGTCCGGTCATCGCGGCAACGATGACGCGTATCGCCGCCTTCTCGCCGCTGCTGTTCTGGCCGGGGATCATCGGCGATTTCATGAAGTATATGCCGATCACGCTGATCGTCACGCTGTCGGCCTCGATGCTCTATGCGCTGGTCTTCGCGCCGACGCTGGGGGCGATCTTCGCCAAGGCGCCGCAGCATCACGAGGATGGCAATCGCGACGGCTGGTACATGGCTGTCGTCAAGCAGGCAGTACGCTTTCCCATCACCGTGATGGTGCTCACCGTCGTCTTGCTGGCCGGTATCTTCGTTGGTTATTCGAAGTACGGTGCCGGTGTCGAGTTCTTCCCGAGCGTCGAACCCGACTACGGCCTGCTCTATGTGCATGCCCGCGGCAACCTTTCGCTGGCCGAAATGGATACCGCGACCAAGATCGCCGAAAGCCGGCTGCTCGGCTGGCCGGGCGTGAAGTCGGTCTATACCCGCGTCGGCAAATCCGAGGGCGGCGGCCAGGATGTGCCCGAAGACGTCGTCGGCGTCATCCAGTACGAATTCATCGATTGGCGCGAGCGCAAATCGGCCAACGATATCCTGAACGACCTGCGTGGCGTGATGGCCGGCATTCCCGGCGTCGATGTCGAGGTGCGCGTGCCGGAAGCCGGCCCGCCGACCGGCAAGCCGATCCAGATCAGGCTTTCGGCCATCGACCCCAAGGGATTGGACGAGAGGGCGCGCGAAGTCGCGGCACGCATCGCCAAGGTGCCCGGCGTCATCGACATTTCCGATGGCTTGCCGCCGCCCGGCGTCGACTGGGCACTCGAGGTCGACCGGGCCAAGGCTGCCCAGTATGGCATCAGCCCCACCTCCGTCGGGACGGTGGTGCAACTCGTAACCAACGGCCTGAAGCTTTCGGAATACCGGCCTGCCGGTGCTGACAAGGCTGTCGACATCCGGCTGCGCTTGCCGGAGGACCGGCGCACGCTGTCGACGCTCGACGAGCTCAGGGTGCAGACCTCGCAAGGATCGGTGCCGATCTCGAACTTCGTCGTGCGCAAGGCGAAGCCGAGCGTCGGCATCCTCAACCGCATCGACGGCGCCCGTACCGTGGTGGTGCAGGCCAACGTTGCCGCCGGCGCCCAGGTCGCCGCCGTGCAGCAGCAGGTTACCCAGGCGGTCACCGACATGAATCTCGGCAGCGGCATCCGCTGGAAGCTTGCCGGCTCAAACGAGGACAGCGCGGAGGCCAGCGCCTTCCTCAGCAAAGCCTTCGGTGCCGCTATCTTCCTGATCTTCCTGGTGCTGCTGGCGCAGTTCAACAAGTTCACCAGCGTCTGGCTGGTGCTGTCCTGCGTGGTCATGGCGACGATCGGCGTGTTCCTAGGACTGCTGATCACGGGCGAGACGTTCGGCATCGTCATGTCGGGCATCGGCGTGATCGCGCTGGCCGGCGTGGTGGTCAACAACAACATCGTGCTGATCGACACCTATGACCGGCTGCGTGAAGAGGGCTGGGACAAGATGGACGCGGTGCTGCAGACCTGCCGCGAGCGTGCCCGCCCGGTCGTGCTGACGGCGGTATCGGCCATTCTCGGCGTGCTGCCGATCGCCTTCGGGCTTGGGCTCGAAATCTTCCATCACGAGACGACGATCAACGCGCCGTCGACGCAATGGTGGATTTCGCTGTCCTCGGCGATCGTCTTCGGCCTGTCCTTTGCCACCATCCTGACGCTGGTGGTGACGCCGTCGATGCTGATGGTGTTCACGCGCGCCAAGGTCAAGCCCGGTGCGCGGCGCGGCTGGTTCAGCCGCCTGTTCCGGCGCGGCAAGGGCGAGATCTCGTCGGACACGCCGGCAGCGGATGCAGGTGTCGAGCCGGCGATTGCCTACCCGAAAGCCGCCGAATAGACAGGCTTGCCGATCTGACTGGCAAAGGCCGCCCGGAACAACCGGGCGGCCTTTTGCATTTTCCCCAAGGCCGATGCCACGCATCGTCTCCGAAGCAACGCAGAGCGGGGAATTTGTCATGCCGATCAGCACCATCCTCATCATCGTCCTGATCCTTGTCCTCATCGGAGCGGTGCCGGCCTGGCCACACTCGCGATCCTGGGGCTATGGACCTTCGGGCATTGTCGGTGTGGTGCTGGTGGTGATTCTCGTGCTGGTGTTGATGGGACGGCTCTGAGCGGCTGTTGCCGCTGGCCGGCTTGGCCGCGACGAGCCTCAGGCTGCTTCCGCGGTGCCATTTACGGTAGCGATGCCGATATCTTCGAGAGCCTCGGCGACCGCCTGGTCGAGCGGCGTGTGGGGGATTTCGCCGATGATGCCTTCCAGCCGCGTCGAGGCCAGCCGGTGCGGCTCGAAGCGCAGGTATGACATCGAGACGATCTCGCGCCACATCGCCACGAACGGGCTGCCGGCGCGCAGCACCCACCAGGGCATGGAAGTCATCTTGAGCTGATGGCCGACGGCCTTCTCGGCGGCGGCCTTGATCTGAAGATCGGTGACGGCGTGTCCCGGAAAGTTCAGCGCCTCATAGAGGCCGAGCTTGTCGAGATTGCGGGCAAGCGCGACGAAACCGACTGCGAAGTCCGGGAGATAGGCCCATTCATGCACGAGGTCGGACGGACCAGGCGCGGTGTAGATGCCCTTGTTGATCTTGGCGGCGACGATCTGGTCGAACCAGGAGCCGCTGCCGGTGCCACCGAAGAAATCGCCTGCGCGCAGAAGAATCGTGCGCACGCGGCCGGACTCGGCCTCACGGCGGAACAAATTCTCCATGGCGCAGCGAATGCGGCCTTTTTCCGTGGTCGGGTGGAAGGGGGTGTCTTCCGTGATCACCGCCGGCATTGGCGAGCCGTAATTGTAGACGGTGCCGGGGAAGAGGTGCAGCGCGCCGTTGGCATGGCAGGCGGCCATGACATTTTCGGCCATCGGCAGGCACTTGCCCCAGTCGGTGTAGATCGGGTTGAGGCCGTTGAAGATGATATCGACGCCTTCGGTGGCCTGGATCAGAGATTGGCGATCCAGCGCATCGCCGGCAACAGCCGTGGCGCCCTTAAGCTCAGCCGGCACCTTGCCGGTACGGGTGACGGCGCGGACGTCGAAACCGGCGTCGATGAAGGCCTTGGCAACCACGCGACCGAGCCGGCCATTAGCGCCGAGAATTGCGATCTTGGTCATTCTTCGTCTCCTTGTTCGTTTGAAGTGCGGGGTTCGTTTTGAAGTGCGGGGGTTCGTTTTGAAGTGCGGGGGTTCGTTTTGGAGTGCCGGGCTTTGTCTTGAAGTGCGGGGTTTGCCGTGAAGCGACGGGACAAGCCCGCCGCTTTCTGGATCTTCCGAGGACCGTCGTTCAGCGGCTGCCGAAGAGGTCGCGGTTACTGCCCGGCACGACAGGCTTCTGATTGGTCGACTCCGATTCGCTGATCGAAGTCGGTCGTATTGTCCGTGCCTGCGACGGCCGGCTGGCTGGCATTGCCCGAGCCAAACTTGTCGCTGCCGGCAAAAGCGGTGCTGGCGGCGATGAGAAGGGCGGCGGCGGTGAGTGCGATCTTGGTCATTGGATTACTCCTGGTTGGTTGTTGCAGTTCCGTGTCGGTGTTTGCAGGGTGAATATGATTGTTTCATCAATGAATTGAAATTGACTATGAATGCAGGTTTGATATTCATTATTGAATGGATGACATCGACTGGAACCTGATCAAGAGCTTTGTCACCGTGGCGGAAACCGGCAGCCTGTCGGCTGCGGCGCGAAAGCTGTCGGCAAGCCAGCCGACGCTTGGACGTCACATCGGGGAGTTGGAACAGGCGCTCGGCGTCACGCTTTTCCGGCGCGGGCGAAACGGCTACGCGCTGACGGAAGCGGGAGCCACGCTATTCGAACGCGGCAAGGTGGTGAGCGAACAGGCTAGTGCCTTTTCACGGCTCGCGCTGGGCTCGGTCGAGGCGATCGAAGGCACGGTGCGGATTGCCGCCAGTGAAGTGGTGGCCGCCTATGTGCTGCCCGACATGATGGCGCGGCTCGGCATCGAGGTACCCGGCATCGAGGTCGAGATCGTTGCGTCGAACCAGGTCGAGAACTTGTTGCGCCGGGATGCCGACATTGCCATCCGCATGGTCAAGCCGGCGCAGAACGAACTGGTGGCGCGCAAAGTCTGCGATATCCCGCTCTGCGCCTGCGCGGCCATCTCCTATCTCGGTGGGCGCGGCCGTCCCATGGGGCCGGCCGATCTCGTCCATCACGCCCTGATCGGCTTCGATCGCAGCGACGAGATGATCCGAGCCTTTTCCCAATATGGTATCCCGGTCACCCGAAGCAGTTTCCGCTTCAGGGCCGACAATCAGACCGTGCTCTGGGAAGCGGTGCGGGCGGGAAACGGCATTGGTCTTGGCCAGGAGCCGCTGGCAGACCGCGATCCGCTGGTGGAAAAGGTGTTGCCCGGACTGCCATTGCCTGCTCTCCCGATATGGCTGGCCATGCATCGCGACGTGCGCGGCAGCGTGCGCATCCGCCGTGTGGCTGACTTTCTCCATGAGGAGTTGAAGCGCTATTCGGCAGGTGCCGCGTCAGGAGCGAATTCGGCGCGGTGAGCCAATCCGGCCATCAGCAAGACGACGATCAGCAGAACCGCCATGGCGATGAAGATCGGGCCGAAGCTGGAATGCTCGGCGACGAAGCCGATCGCCGACGGCGCCACCAGAATGCCGGAATAACCCATGGTGGTGACGACACTCATGCCGGTGCCCGACGACATGCCTTCCTGGTTGCCGCCGGCCGAAAAGATGATCGGCACCATGTTGGCGATGCCGAAGCCGCACAGCGCAAAGGCTGATATGGCGAGCCAGGGCGAGGGCGACAGGCCGGCAATCAGCATGCCGGCGGCCGCGACGATGGCTGAGCCGCGCAGTGTCATCACCGCGCCGAAGCGGTTGCGGACGCCATCGCCGAAAAAGCGCATGATCGCCATGACGCCGGAGAAGGCCGCATAGGCAAGGCCGGCGACGGCGAGGTCGGCGCCGAGTTCCTGCCGCAGATAGAGCGCCGCCCAATCGAGCACCGCGCCCTCGGAAATCATCGTCAGCAGGGCCATCAGGCCGATCAGGTAGACCAACGGATTTGCCGGCAGGGCGAATTTATGATGCTCGGCCGCCTGTGGCCTGTTTTCGGCCACGATATGGGGCACCGCCGCCGCGATTGCCGCGAAGGCAAGCGCGGTCACCACCGAAGCATGGGCGAGGTGGCCATAATTCTGGATGGCAAAGCCGCCAAGGGCGCCGCCGGCGAAACCGCCGAGGCTCCAGAAGCCGTGCGACGAGGACATGATGGCGCGCCCCAGCCGCCGTTCCACCACCACCGCATTGGCATTCATGGCTACATCCATGCCGCCGATCGAGCCGCCGAAGATGAACATGGCGACGGCCGCCAGCGGCACGTCGGGCGCCAGCGCCACGACCAGCAGGCCGAGGCTGCCGCAGAGACCGAACCAGCGCAGCACGGTGCGCGAGCCATGTTTGGAGATCAGGTGGCCGCACCATGTCATGGCGGTGACCGCGCCGGCGCCGAACAAAAGGATCAGCAGGCCGAGCGTGAATTTCGAGATGTCCAGGCGCGTCAGGAATACCGGAATCTGTGGCGCCCAGCTGCCGGTCAGGAAGCCATTGGCGAGGAAAATGGCCGCCACGGCCCATCGGCCGCGAATGGCAGTCTGCATGGCGTTCGGCGCGTTCATGAGGCGAATCCGGTCAGAAAATGGCTTTGCGCGGCAAATTAGATCGATTCAATTTTCAGTCAAGCGCTCTTTCGGGAAAGCATTTGGGCCAAACGGACTCAGTGATCCTTGGGACGCCTGGCTTCGAATTCCGCCTTCTTGGCGTCCGAAGCCTCTGTCTGGTTGAGCGCCTGCCACTGCGCATAGGGCATGCCGTAGACGATCTCGCGCGACTGGTCCTTCGAGAGATCGACACCCTCGGCGTTGGCCGCCTCGCGATACCAGTTCGACAGGCAGTTGCGACAGAAACCGGCGAGGTTCATCAGGTCGATATTCTGAACGTCGCCGCGTTCGCGCAAATGCTCGACCAGCCGGCGAAAGGCAGCGGCTTCGAAATCACGCTTCTGCTCGTCGCTGAGTTCGGTCATCGAAACCTCCGTCATAGCGGCCCGGTACGCGAGCCGAACATCTTTACCGCATGTATATCGGGACGGCGGTCGATGGCGTCAACGATCGGCGCCAGCCGTTCGGCCCAGGCGATGGCGCCCTTCTGGTCCGCTATCAGGTCCTGGCGGATTTCGATCAGCGCGTGGGCATAGCCATTGACGATGGCGTGCTTGAACATGGTGTCGCCGTGCAGAGCGCCGTCATACGGTTCGTTGTCGCCGACGATGAGGTTTTTGTCTTCAGCCAGCATGTCGATCAGCAGCCGCGCCACCCGGTCGTCCTTGTCCCAGAGGATGCCGACGTGCCAGGGCCGCTGCTTGCCTTGCATGGCAGGCGTGAAGGAGTGCACCGAGAAGATGAAGGGCGCCTTGCCGGCGGCTTGCGCGACCGATGCAATCATGGCGCCGATCGCATCGTGATAGGGACGGTAGAAGCGATCAAGCCGCCTTTCGCGTTCTTCCGGTGCCATGGGATAGTTTCCCGGCACGACCGTGCCGTCATAGAGCTGGCGAATGAGGGTTGGATCGTCCTCGCCGCGGTTGGGATCGATCAGCAGCCGTGAGAAATTGGCGAGCACCGCAGGCGCATCCAGCAGGGCCGCCAGTTCGCGCGTCACGGCTTCGACGCCGATGTCGTAAGCGATATGGCGGTCGAATTCGACCGACGGCAGCCCCAGGCTGCCATACTCCTCCGGCAGGTCGCGGCGGGCATGATCGGCCAGGAGCACGATGCCTCGCTTGCGGTCGCCTTCGACGATATCGAATGGCGCGAAAACTGTGGATCGGGTCATTGGCGGGAAATGGGCTGTTCGCTGGCTTCCGGGGAGGGTGCTATCGTCATTCCACGAAGACGACGCGTGCGCAATGCCGTTGTTTGGCCAAGGTTTCCGCTGAAATCTGGCAAGGGGCGACGGATCGTGCGCCGGGAGCCTTCCTAAATCGATTGGATTGGTTGAAACGGTGCGTTGACATGCGCCCGGACTTTTCCGAAAAGGGGCGCAGAGAGATGCTGATGTGGTTCTTGAGGGGTTTTGGAATGGGTTCCGCCGGCAGGCAGCGCATGCGCTCCGGCTTCGCCATGCCGCTCCTGATCCTGACCGTCGGCGTGTCGGCAATGGTCATGGCCTCGCCGGCGCGCGCCGATTTCCGCGTCTGCAACGCCACACAGAACCTGGTCGGCGTCGGCATCGGCTATCGTGCCAAAGCCGGCTGGATCACCGAGGGCTGGTGGCACATCGAAGGATCGAGCTGCAAGACGTTGATCGAAGGGCCGCTGTCATCAAGGTTTTATTATCTTTATGCAGAAGACGCGGAGCGCGGTGGACGCTGGGACGGCCCGATCAACATGTGCGTGGCTGAAAAAGAGTTCAAGATCGCCGGCGTAAGCGACTGCGTCGCCCGAGGCTTCCAGCGCGCCGGATTCCAGGAATATGACACGGGCGAGCAGGCAAGCTGGATGGTCCAGCTCACCGATGAGCCCGCAACGGGAGGCGCCCCAGCCGCCCCGGGAACGAATAGTCAATGAGACGTAGCCGCAAGGTCAAGATCCTAGCCACAATCGGTCCGGCCTCCTCGTCCGAGGAGATGCTGCAGAAGCTGTTTGAAGCCGGTGCGGATGTCTTCCGCATCAATATGAGCCATACCGATCATGAGCTGATGCGCACGCTGGTCGCACGCATCCGCGCCGTCGAGGAAAAAGTCGGCCGGCCGATCGGCATCCTGGCCGACCTGCAAGGTCCGAAGCTGCGCGTCGGCAAGTTCGCCAACGGCAAGGAAGTGCTGACGCTGGGCCAGACGTTCACGCTTGACGACAATCCCGCGCCCGGCACCTCGACCAGGGTCTACCTGCCGCATCCTGAAATCCTGAGTTCGGTCGAGGCTGGCCATCGCCTCCTGATCGACGACGGCAAGCTCGAGCTGAAGGCGGTGAAGAGCGACGGCAAGTCGATCGTCTGCACCGTCATTGCCGGCACCACCATTTCCGACAAGAAGGGCGTCAGCCTGCCCGACACCGACCTGCCGGTCGGCGCGCTGACCGAGAAGGACCGCAAGGACCTCGACGCGGTGCTCGCCACTGGCGTCGACTGGGTCGCGCTGTCCTTCGTGCAGCGGCCGGAAGACTTGGCCGAAGCGCGCAAGATCGCGCGCGGCCGCGCGCTCATCATGGCCAAGATCGAAAAGCCGCAGGCCGTCACCCGCCTGGCCGAGATCATCGAATTGTCCGACGCTCTGATGGTTGCCCGCGGCGATCTCGGCGTCGAGATGCCGCTGGAAGCCGTGCCCGGCATCCAGAAGCAGATCACGCGCGCCGCGCGCCGCGCCGGCAAGCCTGTGGTGGTCGCCACGCAGATGCTGGAATCGATGATCACCGCCCCTGTGCCGACCCGCGCCGAGGTCTCCGACGTTTCGATCGCCGTCTTCGAAGGCGCCGACGCCATCATGCTGTCGGCGGAATCGGCGGCGGGCGCTTATCCGGTCGAGGCGGTTGCCATGATGAACCGCATCGCCACCAAAGTCGAAACAGATCCGACTTATGCCGGCATCATCAACGCACAACGTTCGGAGCCGGAAGCGACCGGAGCCGACGCCATTTCGCTGGCCGCCCGCGAAATCGCCGAAACGCTGAAACTGTCGGCGATCGTCACCTACACGGCATCAGGCACCACCGGCCTGCGCGCCGCGCGCGAGCGCCCGCAAGTGCCGATCATAGCGCTGTCGCCGATCGTCAACACGGCGCGGCGGCTGTCGCTTTTGTGGGGCACGCATTGCGTCGTGTCGCCGGACGCCACTGATCTCGATGACATGGTCAACCGCGCCTGCCGCATTGCGCTGGAAGAAGACTTCGGCAAGCCGGGCGACCGGGTCATCATCACCGCAGGCGTGCCGCTGCGAACCCCGGGATCGACCAACATGCTGCGCATTGCCTATGTCGGATCGGAAACCGGCCGATAATCGGCCGCCAGCCTGGTCGCGATCCTGAGCGCTCCTGCCGCGGCTTCAGCATGGTTTCTTCGCTGGAGAAACCGCCGTGCGCGGGGGATGGGGTCGTACAGATACTGATCCGGGCCCAGCATCTTTCGCCGGTTGAGCTCGGTGGTATCGAGCAGATCGAAATCGACCTTCGCAATCGTGCAAGGCCATCCGGCGTTCCGCGCGGCCCAGCCTCTTTCATGGTGTTCGAGCAACCGCTCTCGCGCGCAATAGCCGTGATAGTCGAAAGCGATCAGGCCGTCCGTCACATAGATATGGTTTCCTGAAAAGCCTTCGTCAGGAATGATCCGTTCGCCGTAAAATCCCTCCACAGGCGGATGCTTGAGGAAGGTGCCGGCGAGAATGGCGCACGCGCCGTAACCGAAGAAGATGCGATCCGGCAACGCCCATCGCTTTTCGGGATATCTCTTTATGCCGTGTTTCAGGATGTACATGCCGCTCAGGTCCCGGTGGCGTCTTGTGATGACCATTTTCGGATGGCATGCATCAGGTCGGCGCGAGCTCCGCTCCAGGTTCCTTGATGTCGGCGCATTTGCCCACGCCATAGGCGTCGCCGGCAATCCGTGCCTCCACCTTCCTGGCAATCGCCTGCAGATCGATATCCCTGCCGGCGACCCTCTCGATGGCGCCGACGACGAGATCGGGGGCGATCCAGTCCGGCTTGTGACCGAGATTATGCACCCAGACGAGCTCGGCGCCTGAGATGTCGCGCACCAGGCCAACGGAATGGATATGCGCGTAGACGACCTTGTCGCGGTCGCCGGAGATGACCACGGCCGGCGCCGTGATTTCTTTGTAACGCGGCGCGGCGCCAAGTGCATACCGATAGAGCCCGGCGACGTCGGTGGCATTGGCGCGGAAGGCCGATGGCCGCAGCACCAGCGGGATCGCGGCTGAGGCGAGATAATTGTCCGGCACCTTGTTGGGCGAGAAGACGCAGGTCGTGGTATCAGCCATCCGCAATGTTCCCGCAGGATAGCTCAGGGTCTCGGAGAACAGCCGGCCGATCACCGGAATGATGGTCAGGTCGTAGTACCAGGACGTCGCGCCGCCCGGCCAGGGATGGGTTGCCGGTGCCAGGAAGACGAGGCCGAGCGTCTTGTCCGCATGCTCGCGGCCGAAAGTCGCCGTCACCACGCCGCCGAAGGAATGGCCGACAATGATTGCCTTCCTGATGCCGAGACGGTCCATCAGTGCGGCAATGGTTGCGGCTTGCTCCGATGGGTCCTCATTGTTGCCTGGGCCGCGTCCCGACCAGCCAAAGCCCGGCCGGTCGAAGAACAGCATTTCGGCACGCCCTTCGAGCAGTGGCCTCAACGGCAGCATCTGATCCCTGAGATTGGCGCTGGCGCCATGGATGAAGACGATCGGAGGCAGATCCGCATCGGCTGGGGCGGGGATGTGGACATAGTGGATGAGGGCGCCGTCGATGTCTGCGAATTCGCCGGCCGGCGGACTGCGGTGCTCGATCAGCCATGAGCCGACGCGGGTCACGCCGACAAGGGCAAGGACAAGCGCCATCAGGAAGGCGAGCGCGGCATAGATCAGGTTCATGCGGGGATATACGGGAATGGAGGGGGATAAGTAGGGGAGTAGGGGAGTAGGGGAGTAGGGGAGTAGGGGAGTAGGGGAGTAGGGGAGTAGGGGAGTAGGGGAGTAGGGGAGTAGGGGAGTAGGGGAGTAGGGGCCTCTTCCCCTGCCGCCTAGTCTATCAAATGCCTTCGCCGGCAAGCTCTTCCGACAGGGTGGCGACCTGGTTCTGGGCGCTGCGCATCATCGGGTAGATGGCCAGCACCTTTTGCCAGGCCTCGAGCGCCGATTGCTTGTGGCCTGTCTCCGCCATGATCTGGGCCAGGCCCGACAGCGCGCCGAAATGGCGTGGCTCGAGCTGCAGCGCGCGGTCGATGTCGGCCATCGACTTGCCGTAGTTCTTCATCATGAAATGCACGGTGGCGCGGCGGTTCCAGCCTTCGGCGTAGTTTGGCTGCAAGGTCACCACCTGGTCCAGGAAATCGAGCGCGACATCGAACTTCCGATCGTTCATCGCTTTTTGCGACCACTGCATCATCAGGTCGATCGAGGCGCTGCCGGACTGGAACCACTCGTTCCAGATGTTGCCGGCAATGCGCTCGGCGGCCTTTTCGTTGCGCTCGCGTTTCAGGTCGGAGAACAGCTTGTCGATCCGCGCCTGCTTCGTCATTGGCGGGGCCGGAGTGTCCCGGGCCGCGGGCTGGGCATCGGAGGGCGCCGACTGACCATCCGTGGCTGCGACCGCGATCGGCCGGTCACCGGCCTGCGTCGGCAGGGAGATGACGCCGGAAACCAGGAAAGTCGTCAAGAATGCAAAAAGGATCCGCATCGCCCGACTCTAGTCCCGGGCGGCGGAACCGCAAAGTGATTTTAGCGTGAGAGGATCGGCAGGCCGACAAACATCAATGGGCGGAGGCAAAAAGCCTCCGGCCGAAAACTCAACCCTGGCGCGCCTTGTAGCGGGGGGCGGTCTTGTTGATGATGTAGACGCGGCCCTTGCGGCGAACCAGCTGGTTGTCGCGGTGACGCGCCTTCAGCGCCTTGAGCGAATTCTTGATCTTCATGGTCTTGCCTGTCGGTGTGGACCCGGTTCCGGGTCGAAATTTTAAGGCGCGCCAGAAGACGCGCCTTTTGAACGGTGGGTGGCTCATAAACGAGGAGCCTTGCCCATGTCAACCGTAAGTCGATCGCAAGCGTGCTCCGCGTCCTGATATCATCAAATATCCGCCATGTCGGCCCCGTGGCATTGCGCGGCCATGAGCCGGCTGGGATGATGCCGTTTGCTTCAAGTGATTTGGGGACGACCATGCGCCGAATATTCCTGTCCGCCTGCCTCGTCGTCCTGGCGGCGAGCGCGGCTGCCCGAGCGCAGGAATGCGACCGTTCCGACGACAGCCAGCAAATGATGAACATCTGTGCCGGCGAGGACTATCAAGCCGCCGACGCCAGGCTCAACAAGGCCTATCAGGACCTGATCAGCTCCGATGATGCCGATGGAAAGAGATCGCTGCAGGCGGCGCAACGGGCCTGGATCGCCTTCCGCGACGCCGAGTGCACGCATTCCACGGCCGCCAGCCAAGGCGGGTCCATCCATGCGATGGAGGTCTCGCAATGCCTGACCGGGCTGAGCAATGATCGCATCAAGCAGCTCGCCGCCTCGGCCAATTGCGAGGAAGGCGATGCGACTTGCGCCAGTCCCGGCGAGGACGAGAGCGACGAGGTGCAATAGGCGTGTTTGCTATCAGAGCGGTTGTTACGCTATTCCGGACGGACACACTTTTCCTGGAATTGCTCTAACCGCGGCGGCCGATGCGGGTGAAGTGGCCCATCTTGCGGCCGGCCCGGGCTTCCGCCTTGCCGTAGAGGTGCAGCATCAGGTCGGGCTCGGCGAGCAGCGTTGGAACGCGCAGCACGTCGTCGCCGATCAGGTTCTCCATCACGCAATCGGAATGGCGGTCGGGGCTGCCCAGCGGCAGGCCGGCAATGGCGCGGATATGTTGCTCGAACTGCGAAACGATGCAGGCGGCTTCGGTCCAGTGGCCGGAATTGTGGACGCGGGGCGCGATCTCGTTGGCCAGCAGCGAACCGTCGGCCAGTACGAAGAATTCGACACCGATGACGCCGACATAGTCGAGCGCCGACAGGATTTTCGTCGCCGCGTCTTTCGCGGCCCGCGCGGTCGCCGGCGCAACGCCGGCCGGCACGGTCGATGTGTGGAGAATCCCATTGCGATGCACGTTTTCGGCCGGATCATAGGCGGCGACAGTGCCGTCCAGCCCCCGCGCGGCGATAACGGAAATCTCGCGCTCGAACGGCACGAAACTTTCCAGGATCAGCGGCACATTGCCCATTGCCTCGCAGGTGCCGGCGAAACCGCCGGCTTCGATGTTGCGGAAGACGCGCTGGCCCTTGCCGTCATAGCCCATGCGCCGCGTCTTCAGGATGCCGCTGCCGTCGAATGCCTTGAGCGCCGCCGCCAGCTCGTCGTCGGTGTCGACCGGACGGAAATCGGCGGTGGCGATGCCGATGCCGTTGAGGAATGTCTTTTCGCTCACCCGGTCCTGCGCCACGTCGAGTGCGCGCGGCGGCGGATAGACCGGCACCTTGGCGGCAAGCGCGGTTGCAGCGGCCACCGGCACGTTCTCGAATTCATAGGTGACGACGGCACTCGCCGTGGCCAGTTCAGCAAGCGCGACCGGGTCATCGTAGGCGGCCGTGATCTGCCGGTTGGCGACCTGCGCGGCCGGGCAATCCGGCTGTGGCTCCAGCACGACGGTGCGGTAGCCGAGGCGGGCAGCGGCCATTGCCAGCATGCGACCAAGCTGGCCGCCGCCAATGATGCCGATGGTCGATCCGGCGGGCAGGCTCACGGCGTGTCCGTCGGTTCGGCCGCGACCTTGGCGGTCTGCGAGGCGCGCCAGGCGTCGAGGCGCTGGGCAAGCTTGTCGTCATTGAGCGCCAGCACGGCAGCGGCTAGGAGGGCGGCGTTGGCCGCACCTGCCTTGCCGATGGCCAGCGTTCCGACCGGAATGCCGGCCGGCATCTGGACTATGGATAGCAGCGAATCCTGGCCCGACAGCGCCTTCGATTCCACCGGCACGCCGAACACCGGCAGTGGCGTCATTGCCGCCGTCATGCCGGGCAGATGCGCCGCACCCCCGGCGCCGGCGATGATCACCTTGTAGCCGGCCGCCTTGGCGCCCTTGGCGAATTCATAGAGCCGGTCGGGCGTGCGGTGCGCCGAAATGATCAGCCGTTTATGGGGGACACCAAGCGCCTCCAGCGTCTCCGCTGCCTGGCGCATCGTCGCCCAGTCGGATTGGCTGCCCATGATGATGGCGACGTCGGCGCGTTGATCGTTCAAGCTTCTGCTCCCCGGCGACAAAGGCGCGCCTTAGCGGAATTCGCGCGGGGCCGCAAGGATTTCAGGCCATCGGCGAGGTGCCGACGGCCATATCCGGCTCATACCGCCGCCTTGCGGAAGCGGGCGACGAAGTCGTCGAGTTCGGGCCGCTCCATGTCGGAGATCGCCCAGTAGGAGAAGGCGCCGTCGCTCCAGTGCACCATCGAGAAGCCGCCCGAGGAAAGATCATCCGGCTGAGTGGTCTTGCCGCCCTGCTGCGGTTCGGCGACGAGCGTGATCAGGTGCTCACGGTGACGGTAGACCAGTGCCGGCACCGGCCGGCCTGATATCACCTCGACCCGGCCGCCGATGAGGGCGAAACCGTCCTGGGCAAGGTCGGGCGCTGGCGGCGAGACGCCGATCCGGGCGTCGAGCCAAGGCTTGACCGTATGGCGGTCGGAGGAAACGATGTCGATCGGGCTTGCGGCGAGCAGGCTGCGGCGATGGCCGCTGGCTACAGCGGCGGCAAAGCCGTCTTCCGCGCCGTTGAACATCACCCATTGCGTCGCGCCGCTGGCCAGCACCGCGCTGATCATGATCGACGCGGCCATGGCGCGCCAGTCGAACGAGCCGAAGCGGCGTGCCCTTGGCGATGTCCGTGCCTGCGAAGGACGCGTCCCGGCTTCCCGTCGCTGGCCCGCGCCGGCAATCAATCCCGGGAGCTTCGACGGCGTGCCGCGCTGCGGCTGCGCCGCATCGCCTTGGTCCTGCTGGTCGGTGCCCGCCATGCCGATTGCCGCGATGCGGGTCCGAAAGGCGTCGCTGATTTCGGGGCGTGGCAAGCGGCTGACCGCGCCTCGCAAGGCAAGGATGCGGGCATGTTCGGCGGCAAGCCGGGGGTCGGCGGCGATGCGACGCTCCACGGCAAGGGCCGCCGCCGCATCAAGCTCGCCATCGACAAGGGCGTGGATCATCAGTCTGATACCTTCGGGATCATTGGGCAGTCCGTCGTCATGGCCGGTCATGGCGCTATCCCCAGTTCAGATGCCAGCACGCTGCGGGCACGGGCCAGCCTCGACATCACCGTGCCGATCGGCACGTCGAGCATGGCCGCAATCTCACGATAGCTAAGGCCGTTAATGTCGCGCAGCACCAGCGTTTCGCGAAACGGCTGCGGCAGGGCAGCGATTGCCGCCTCGAGTGCCGCCGTATCGGCCCTGGCGATGAGGCTCGCTTCCGGACCGTCCTCATCGGGCAGGCTGGTGCCATGGGCCGCCGCCATGTCGTCGAGATCGCCGAGATCACCGACGGCCATCATGGCGCGCGGCCGATTGCGCGCCATCCAGGTGTAGGAGGTGTTGCGCACGATGGTCAGCAGCCAGGCACGGGCATTGCCGCCGGCATAGCCTGACATGCCGGCATGCGCCTTGATGCAGGCGTCCTGCACGACATCCTCGGCGTCGGCGGCATTGCCGGTCAGCCAGCGGGCAAGCGCCAGCGCGTCGCCGAGATGCGGCAGCACCACCTGATTAAAGCGCTCTGCCATGGCCCTCTCGCTCAAAGCAGCACCATGATCCCCTCCGGAGCGGACAGGCCGTGCCGCCTCAAGATGCGACAGCGATTTTGCCTGGCTTGCAGGGGCAAAGCCCCCGGAAACGGGCAAAGTCGCTTGCCTTGCTGAAAGTGAATTCATCTGCCTCACCAGTGTCAAGCGCGATGAAAAGAAAGCGCGCCACGGAGGAGGGACTGACGACGGTCATGCTCGCCAGCGCATGACGGCGGCTGCCGCCGCAGCCAGGTTCGCTGTGCTCGCGATGACGGGGCATGCCGATCTCCTCAACGCCAGCCGTGGCGTATGTCGAGGAGACTTGTTGAGGAGACGATTTATTCCCGCGCGGGCAAATCCGGCTGTTCACGGTCGCGTGATCAGCCGGTGCTTTCGGCATGGTCGGTTGGCGATCAATCCGGCCAGCGCAAAACACCCGACGAATCCTTGCGCGCAATTTTCATCGCGTCGCCCGGGCGCTCCTTCGCGGTCAGTACGGCGTGCAGGCGCTCAGCGACGAGTTCCGCCTCGCCGGGATGAAGATTACAGGGGTCGAGGAAGAAATGGCCGCGCTCGACCTCATGGTTGCGCACGATGATCGGCGGCGAGCCGGCGGCAAGCGCCGAGGCGAGACCGGCGGCGGTGAAGCGGCTCTCGGGCGAGACGAATATCTGCAGCCGGTCAAGCGGATTGGCGGTGGGGTCGGGAATGATGATGGCGGCGATGCCGGGCAGTCCCTGCAAAGTGTCCTTCCACAGATTGAGTGCCGCCTCCTCACACCGACGGATGCCGGCATGGTCGCGCTTCTCCCAGGCCTCGAGCGCCGCCATGGTGCCGGCGATGCTTTCCTTGCCGACCTTCATGGCGCGGGCGACGCCGCGGTTCTGCAGATAGGCTGATCGCACAAGGTCCTTGCGGCCGGTGACGATGCCGCTGGTCGGCCCGCTCAGGAATTTGTGGCCGCTGTAGACGACGACATCGGCGCCGCGCGCGAGGAAACAGCGCAGATCGTATTCGGACGCGGCATCGACGATGACAGGCACGCCCTTGGCGTGGCAGATCTCGCAGAACTCCTCCAGCGACAGCATGCCGTATTGCACGGTGTGGTGGGCGACGACGTAGAGGCCCGCCGCCGTGCGCTCGTTGATCGCTTCGCGCACATGATAGTCCTGGGTGACGCTGACCGTGCCGGCGGGCACTACCCTGGCGCCGGCAACGCGGACCGACTGGTCGATCGGCGCGCCGTAATTGACGATGTGGCCAAGCTGGATGACGACCTCCGACTTGAGGTCGCCGGTGTCGTCGGGCAGACGCTCGATGGCGAGCAGGTTGGTTCCGGTCATCGCTCCGGCGATCGCCATGGTGATGCCGCTCGCGCAACAGGCGGTGATGAAGCCGGCCTCGCCGCCAGTGAGGCGCGCGACAACCGTGCTCGCCGCGCGCTGGAGATCGTCCATCTCCACCCATTGCGAGGCCATTTCGGCCATGGCTCTGATGGCTTCCGGGACGATGATCGAGGCGCCGAGCGCGGTCATGGTGCCGGAGACGTTGATGATCGGCCGCAAGCCCAGCCGTTCGCGGATGGTGGTGTTGGAGCCGGTGTCGGAATAGGTTTTCATGTGAGCAAATCCCGTGGGTGGCAGGTCAGGCGGCGATCTCGACGACCGCTTCGATTTCGACGGTGATGTTTCCAGGCAGCGAGCCGACGCCGATCGCCGAGCGCGCGTGGCCGCCGATCTTGTCGAAGACATTAGCGAACAGGTCCGAACAGCCATTGACCACCTTTGGATGGTCGCTGAAGGTCGGCGTCGCATTGACGAAGCCGAGCAGCTTGACGACGCGCACAATGCGGCCGAGATCGCCGGCGGCGGCATGCATGACGGCAAGCAGGTTGAGCCCGGTCAGCCGGGCATGCTGATAGGCCTGCTCGACCGTCACATCCTCCCCGACCTTGCCGGTGCAAAGTGTGCCGTCGGCGCGCAGCGGCCCCTGGCCGGAGAGGAAGATCAACCGGCCGCTCTCGGCATGGGTGACGAAGTTGGCGATCGGCGTCGGCGGCTCGGGCAGCGTCAGGCCGAGTTCGGCGAGCCTGATATAAGGCGTCATGGATGAAGGCTCCTTGGGCGGCCTGGCCGCCTGAGTTTAGAAGTGCGAGGCGCGGAAGCGCGCCAGGAAAGTGCGGAGGCGCTCGTTGGTGGTCTCCGCCGCGAGGATCTCCCTCGGCGGTCCGACGGCGCTGACGCCGCCGTCGGCCATGAAGACGATGCGGCTCGAAGCGTCGCGGGCGAAGGCCATTTCGTGGGTCACCATCAGCATGGTCATGCCGTCCTCGGCCAGGCTGCGCACCACGGCCAGCACCTCGCCGACCAGTTCGGGGTCAAGGGCGGAGGTGATCTCGTCGAGCAGCAGGATCTTCGGTTCCATGGCCACGGCGCGGGCGATGCCGACGCGCTGCTGCTGGCCGCCGGAGAGTTCAGCCGGCAAGCTGTCGGCCTTGTGGGCGAGGCCGACGCGGCCGAGCCAGTGTTCTGCGATCGATCGCGCCTCGGCCTCTTTCTTTCCCCGCACCTTGGTCAGGCCCAGCATGATGTTGCCGGCCGCCGTCAGGTGAGGGAACAGGTTGAAGCTCTGGAACACCATGCCGGTCTCGGCACGCATGGCGGCAAGATCGCGCTCGCTGCGGCGCTGGCGCGTTCCGGCCTCGCGGTAGCCGACCTCGTTGCCATCGATGCGGATCGAGCCGCTGTCGTAGCTTTCGAGGAAGTTGACGCAGCGCAGCAGGGTGGTCTTGCCGCTACCGGAAGGGCCGATGACAGTCACCACCTCGCCGCGCTTCACCTGAAGGCTGACGGAGCGCAACACTTCGACGGTGCCGAAGGCTTTTGAGACGTCGCGCACGTCGAGCAGTACCGGACCGACGTTTGGGGCTTCGGACATCGTGCTATTCCCGGATGAAGGAGAAACGCCGCTCGAGCCGCCGGCTGGCGAGCGAGAGTGCGTAGTTGACCGCGAAATAGATGAGCGCGCCCAGTATATAGAGCGGCATCGCTTCGTAGGTGCGGCCGATGACCTTGTTGATGGCCTGCATCAAGTCGGTGATGCCGAGCAGCGACACCAGTGCGCTGCCCTTGACCGCGTCGGTGACCCCATTGATCCAGGGCGGCAGGAAGCGCCTGAAGGCCTGCGGAAAGATGACGTAGGTGAGCCGTTGGCGAAAGGTCAGCCCGATCGCCATCGCGGCCTCGGACTGTCCCTTCGGGATCGAGCCGACCGCGCCCCTGAGATACTCGATGACCTGCGCCGTCTTGAACAGAGTGAGCGCGGAAACCGCGGCCCAGAACGACGGCAGATGCAGCCCGATCGCGGGCAGGCCGTAATAGACGAAGAACATCAGCACCAGGATCGGAATGCCGCGAATGGTGTCCGAGAAGATGCGCACCGCCCAGCGCAGCGGCATTGGTCCATAGACCAGGCCAACGCCCAGCAGGACGCCCGCGATGAGCGACAGAACCACGACCAGCAGCGAGACCCACAAGGTCACGGCGAAGCCTGCGGCAAGGAAGGGCAGTGCGTAGAGGATCTGGCCCGGCATGTCAGCGCGCCGCCCTGAACCGGCGTTCCACGAGCCGCAGCCCAAAAAGCATGATGTAGCCCGTCACCAGATACATGGCGGTGGTGACCAGGTAGACCTCGACGATGCGGAAGGTGTTGAAGTTGATCCACTGGGCGCCGAAGGTGAGTTCCGGCACCGAGATGACCGAGGCGATCGAGGTGTCCTTGAACAGCGAGATGAAGGTGTTGGAGAGCGCCGGCAGCGTGATGCGCAGCATGGTCGGCAGGCGCACATGAAGCAGCCTTTGCCAAGGCGTCAGGCCGATCGCCTTGCCGGCATCGAGCTGTCCGCGCGGGACAGCCTCGAGGCCCGAGCGAAACACCTCGACCAGATAGGCGCCGCTATAGACCGACAGGGTCAGCACAAATGAGGTTGGTGCGCTGTAGGCCAGGTCGACCACGGTCGGCAGGCCGTAGAAGACGAGATAGACCAGCAGGATCAGCGGCACGTTGCGGATGAATTCGACATAAGCCGCGATCACCGCCCGCACCACGCGTCCGGCCGAGACGTACCAGACCGCGAGCACCAGGCCGATGACGACGCCGATGGCGATCGAGATCACGGCAAGTTCGAGGCTGAGCAGCAGGCCGCCCCAGAGCTTGTCGAAATGCCGCCAGATCAGGTTGAAATTGAGGGCATAGCCCATGCATCCGCCTCGGTGTGAAGGGCGTCGAGTCGATTGCGGAAGGGCTGGAATGCCGCCCTTCCGCAAGCCGGGATCAGATGACCGGGAAGCCGGGGTGACGCGCCGGCGGTTCCTGGCCGAAATAGTCCTTGAAGGCTGCGTCGTAGAGCGCTGATTCATGGCCGAACATGGCGATGGTGAAGGTCTGGTTGACGAAGGTCAGCCAGTCGAGATCGCCTTGCCGAAGTGCTGCGCCGTAAAGCATCGAATACCAGCTCTTGCCGGCATCGAAATACTTGTCGGGATTGCGCGAGGCGAGCCAGCGAACGGTGGACAGGTCGACAGCGGCAGCGTCGGCGCGCTTGGATTCAAGCGCCTGCAGCACGTTGGCCTGGGTGTCGATCTGCAGCACCTGCGCTTGCGGCAGAGCGTAGCGGACCGAGCTTTCGGCGTCGACATTCTGCAGGATGGAAATGCGGGTCGCCGAACCGCCGGCGAGCAGCTTGTCGAAGGTCTTGTTCTCGGCGGTCGGCAGCGTCAGCAAGGCAACGCCCTCGACATAGTAGGGTCGGGAGAAGTTGATCAGCTGCGAGCGCTGGGCCGTCATGGTCATGAACTGGATGGTGATGTCGACCTTGTTGGTGGTGACGTTGGGAATGCGCTGCGCCGGATCCTGCATGACGAACTCGACCTTGGTCGGATCGTCGAAAAGGCCCTTGGCGAGGATGCGGCCCATGGTGATGTCCATGCCGACCAGTTCGCCGGCATCGTTCTCGAAATGCCAGGGTGCGTTGGTGCTGCCGGTGCCGACAATCAGCTTGCCGCGGTCGAGCACGGTGCGCAGCAGGCTGTCGGATGCGGCTTGCGCTGCGGCCTTCTGCGCATCGACGGTTGCCAGAACGCCTGCCGTCGCAAGTCCCGCCATTCCCAATTTCAGAAAATCACGTCTTCCGGATGTGTCGTTCACGGCGACCTCCTTTCGTGTTGTGTTCCCCATGCACAGGCCATGCACGCGACAGCGATTATCAAAGGTTGTCTCTTACAAGAGACGCATGTATCCTGTACAAGACAGATACTAACACCGGGAATCGACAATGCAAGATGGTAGTGTTTTGGCTGTTTCAGCCGACGAGAAGACGCCGGGCTCCCGTGAAAAGGGTCTCAACCGGGTCCTGGAGATCCTGGAATTTCTTCACACGACGCAGCGTGCGATCGGTATTGGCGATCTCGCCAAGGGGGTCAATGCGCCGCGTTCGACCACCTACACGCTGGTGCGGTCCCTGGTGGATGCCGGGCTGCTGGAAATGGCCGGCGATGGCAACCGCGTCTATTTCGGCAAGAAGCTCTACCTCTACGGAATGGACTATGTGCGCGGCAACGACCTGTTGCGACGCGGGCGCCAGGAGGTCGATCATCTGTCGCGCGAGACCGGCGAGACCTCGGAACTGTGCATGCTGCAGAGCGGCCGCTACACGATCGTCCATTCCAGCCCCGGCACCAGGCCGTTCCGCATCAGCTCGGCCACCGGCCTGCAGATACCGCTGCCCTGGACCGCCTCGGGCCGCCTCCTGCTTGCGGGGTTGGATAGAGCGGCGATCGAGGCCATGGTGTCGGACGACGATCTCGTGCTGCCCGACGGCCGCAAGCTGCGGCTCGAGGATTTCATCGCCGACATCGCAAAGGCAGGGGTGACCGGCTACTGCGTCACCTCGGGCCTCGTCGACGCCTATACGAAATGCCTCGCCGTGCCCGTCTTTTCAGCGCCAGGCAAGGTCGAGGCGACGATGTGCCTGGTGGTTCCGATCGACACGTCGGAGGAGCGGACCACCGATCTCATCGGCCTGCTGCGCGGCCGCGCCGCCGGGCTTTCGATTGGGGGGTAGGTGGAAAGTGCCGGCGAGCGCGAGGCGTCCGCGTCTCAGGCGATGATGTCTGGAATGATCTTGTCTTCCAGTTTCATCAGCCGGTCCTTGAGGGCCAGCTTCTTCTTTTTCATGCGCTGGATCTGCAGCGGGTCGCAATTCATGGCGATCATCGCGTTGATCGCGGCATCGAAATCGGCGTGTTCCTGCTTCAGCCGGGAAAATTCGAGGCGAGTATCGGCCTGTTCCTGATCGGACATTCTCTACCGTCTGCACGTCTGCGGCGCCCAAAACTGGGCCTGGTTGGGCGGGGGCGGCAATTTCTGCCACCGGCGCGCAGCCCATATCACATTTCACGTTGTCGTGGAATGCTACCACGCAGCATTCGACATCGCTGCCTGATGGTGGCACACTGTCATTGTGCCGTCACAGATGCGACCTGCGGTGGACGTGCCTTTGACGGCTGCAATCGAGGAAACCATGAAAGGGAGAACCAATCATGTCTCTTGCATCCCATCTTGATGAGTTGCAGCGGAAACACGGCGACATCGAACGCGAAATCGATGACGCGATGAATCACCCGTCGGTCGACGATCTCGACATCGTAAATCTCAAGCGACGCAAGCTGGCACTCAAGGATGCGATTGAGAAACTGAGGGCGCAACCAACCTCGCATTGACGCTCACCTGACATAGCCGCTCACCACTGGCGGTCTTCCTTGCCGGCGGCACCTGCCGCCGGTGCAGTGGTTTTAATTTCAGCGATTCCATAAGTCGAAGCTAATATCCTTCACGCGCATTGTGCCCGGCCGCCGTCAGGTCGGCGTGCTGTTTCAGGTCCCCGGCGGGATCAATTGCTGCCAGTGGCGACCTGTCGCCATTGACAAGCCATCTTTGCTCCTCCACCTCATGCCCGGACTTCAGCGCATCGGACCCGGCTTGTGCGTCCAAGCGGACGCACGGGCTTCAGAGAGACGCATAGCGCTCCAGAGAGACGCATGGCGCTCCAGAGACAAAAGGCTGCCGGCATGACCGGATATTTTTCCTTTCCCTTCCCCCGCCGCACCTCGGTCGGCGTCGATGTCGGCGGTGTGGTCGTCGGCGGCGGCGCACCGGTCGTCGTACAGTCGATGACCAACACCGACACGGCCGATATCGACCAGACGGTCGCGCAAGTCGCGGCGCTGCACCGCGCCGGTTCCGAAATCGTGCGCATCACGGTCGACCGCGACGAGAGTGCGGCCGCCGTGCCGCGTATCCACGAGCGACTGTTGCGGCTCGGCATCCATGTGCCGCTGGTCGGCGACTTCCACTATATCGGCCACAAGCTTTTGGCCGACCATCCGGCGTGCGCCGAGGCGCTGGCCAAGTACCGCATCAATCCCGGCAATGTCGGCTTCAAGGACAAGAAGGACCGGCAGTTCACCGATATCGTCGAAATGGCGATCAAGCACGACAAGCCGGTACGTATCGGCGTCAACTGGGGCTCGCTCGACCAGGAACTGTTGACCCGGCTGATGGACGACAACCAGGACAAGGGTTTCCCCCTGACCGCGCAGGAAGTCACGCGCGAGGCGATCGTGCAGTCGGCGATCCTGTCGGCCGAGATGGCCGAAGAGATTGGCCTTAGCCGCGAAAAAATCATCCTGTCGGCCAAGGTCAGCGGCGTGCAGGACCTGATCGCGGTCTACACCGAACTCGCCACCCGTTCCAATCACGCGCTGCATCTCGGCCTCACCGAAGCCGGCATGGGCTCCAAAGGCATCGTTGCTTCTTCCGCCGCGATGGGCATCCTCCTGCAGCAAGGCATCGGCGACACCATCCGCATCTCGCTGACGCCGGAGCCGAACGGCGACCGCACCCGTGAGGTGCAGGTGTCGCAGGAACTGCTGCAGACCATGGGCTTCCGGCAGTTCGTGCCGATCGTCGCAGCCTGTCCCGGCTGCGGCCGCACCACCTCCACCGTGTTCCAGGAACTGGCGCAGAACATTCAGGCGGACCTGCGCAAGAACATGCCGGTGTGGCGTGAGAAATACCCGGGCGTCGAGAACCTCAAGGTCGCGGTGATGGGATGCATCGTCAACGGCCCGGGTGAGTCCAAGCATGCCGATATCGGCATTTCGCTGCCCGGCACCGGCGAGACGCCGACCGCGCCCGTCTTCGTCGACGGCAAGAAGGCGGCGACGCTGCGGGGGCCGTCGATCGCGGCGGATTTCGAGAAAATGGTCGCCGACTATATCGAACAGAGGTTCGGTCAGGGCGGCAAGGCCGCGGCAGAGTAGGCCAGATGCGGCGTTTCCCCTGGGCGACGCTGATTTTCCTGTGCGGCATGGCCTGGTCGACGCTTGCCCAGGCCGACCCGCCGCAATCGGCCAAGCAGCGGCTGATCGACAAGGTCTGCAACCTGATCCAGGCGCATGCCGACCAGAACGATCTGCCCCGGGACTTCTTCGCCCGCCTGATCTGGAAGGAAAGCCGGTTCGATCCCAATGCCGTCAGTCCCGTCGGCGCCGAGGGCATCGCCCAGTTCATGCCGGGCACCGCCAAGATGCGGGGGCTGGAAAATTCCTTCGATATCAACCAGGCGATCCCGGCGTCGGCTAGATATCTCGCCGAGATGAAGACCAGCTATGGCAATCTTGGCCTGGCTGCCGCCGCCTACAATGCCGGCGAGAGCCGGGTGTCGCGCTGGCTGAATTCCGGCGGCTTCCTGCCGATGGAGACGGAAAGCTATGTCTTCGACGTGATGGGCGAGCCGGTCGATAAGTTCACGGACCGGGCCTATGCCGGAAAAGTCGAGCCACTCGATGGCAAGCTGGATTTCGCGGTCGCCTGCCGCAAGCTGCCGGTGATCATGTCGAGAACGGTGGCGATGGCCTCGATCAACATCAAGCCATGGGGCGTCCAGGTGGCGGGCAATTTCCGCCGCAGTGCCGCGATCAGCCAATGGCTCAGGGTGCGGGGCCGTTTTCCGGCCCTGCTTGCCGGGCATGATCCGGTGGTGAGCCGGGTGCGCACGCCGATCGGCCGGCGCGGCATCTACGCCGTCAGGATCGGGATCGACGACCGAACTGCGGCCAATGTCATCTGCCAGAAACTGCAAAGCGTCGGTGGCGCCTGCGTGGTGGTGCGCAACCGGTAAAGGCCTGAAAGCCGGCACCCGTCGCATCCAGCAACGATTTCAGCTATAGCGGCGGCCACCATCTCTCCTTGGGCAGCAGCCCTGTCATCGCGAGCGCGCCCATGTTCGACGGATACATCATCTGCGGCACGCCCAGAACCGGCAGCACCCTGCTGTGCAAGCTGCTGGCGGCCACCGGAACGACCGGCGATCCCCACTCATTCTACCGGCGGCAGGATGTGTCGGGGTGGGCCGAGGATTGGGGACTGCCCGCTCGCGACACGATGGGCGAGCTGGAATTCCAGCTTGCCTATCTCAATGCGGCGATCGGTGCAGGCAAGGGCGATACTGAAATCTTCGGTTTGCGCCTGATGCGGGAGAACCTGGGCGAGCTTTCAGCGATACTCGACGGGATTTTTCCGGAGCTCGCGTCGGACAAAGCGCGTTTCGAGAGGGCTTTTGGCCGTGTCCTCTACATACACCTGTCGCGCGAAAACAAGCTCGCGCAGGCCGTCTCCCTGGTCAAAGCCCGGCAAACCGGTCTTTGGCATATCGCCCCCGACGGAACCGAAATCGAAAGGGTAGGGCCTGCCAGGGAACCTCACTATGATTTCGAGCGCATCAAGGGTGAGGTCGAAGAGTTGGAAGCCTATGATGGCGCCTGGAACATCTGGTTCGCGCAACAAGGCATAGCGCCATTGCGGATCGGCTATGAGCACCTTGCCGCCGAGCCCGCCGCGGCACTGCTGCGCATCTGCGAAGCCCTGGGCGTCCGGGCACCGGATGCCCGGCATGTCAGGCCCGGCGTCGCCAAGCTCGCCGACGAGACAAGCCTGGACTGGATGCGCCGCTTTCATCTGGACGCAGCCGTCTGAGGCGTTGATGGGTGGTCAGGCCGTCTTGGCCACCACCGTCTCGCTGAGCCAGGTGCCGATCTTGGCGCCGAGGCGATCGGGCGAAACGGGCTTGGGCAGATAGTCGTCCATGCCGGCCTCGATGCACTTGTCGCGGTCGCCCTTCAGCGCATGCGCGGTGACGCCGATGATCGGGATGTGGCCGCCGGACGAAGCTTCGATGGCCCGGATGGCGCGTGTCGCCTCGTAACCGTTCATTTCCGGCATTGAGACGTCCATCAGAACCAGCCTCGGATGCAGCGACCGGTACATCTCGACCGCGGTGCGGCCATTGCCGGCGATGCGATAGCTCAAGCCGAGCCCATTGAGGATTTGGCCGAAGACCATCTGGTTCACGTCATTGTCCTCGGCGATGAGGATGTCGATCGGGCTGTTCGGCGCCACATTCGATTCTGGCACTGTCGCGACCGGCACGGCGGGGCCACGGATAACCGTGAAGGCCGGCGGAGCCGCCTGGGGCATCGGTTGGACCGGCTCGCGAATGAACTGCGCCTTGCCGACCTGCGAACGCGCCTTCTGGATGACCGAGATGACCGTGCCGAGCAGGACCGCCGACCGCGCCGGCTTGGTCAGATGCGCCGATATGCCGAAGTCGATGATCATCTTGCCGAAATCGACTTGGTCGACCGAGGTCAGAATAACGACCGGGATGGCGGACAGCCGGCTGTCCGCGGCGATGGCCCGGGCGACATCGGCGCCGTTCATGCCGGGCATCTGATAGTCGAGGATGATACAGTCGACGCTGGCGCCGAGTTGGCAGGCGCGATCGAGGAAGGCGAGGCCAACCGCGCCGCTTTCCGCGGCGGCGCAGTCGAAGCCCCAGCTTCTGAGCTGTTCGAGCAGGATCTCGCGGTTGACCGGATTGTCATCGATGACCAGCACGCGCGCGCCGGTGACGTCCACCGGCACGATAGCATCGCGCGCCTCGGCGCGGTGGACCGGCAGCGGCACGGCGAACCAGAAGACGGAGCCGCGGCCGATCTCGCTCTCGACGCCGATCTTGCCGGCCATCAGGTCGACGAGACGGGCGGCGATGGCGAGTCCAAGGCCGGTGCCTTCGTGACGACGGGTCGAGGAGCCATCGACCTGGGCGAACTTCTCGAACACGTTCTGCAATTTCTCGGCCGGGATGCCGATGCCGGTGTCCTCGACGCGCAGCTTGAGCTGGACGACGTCGTTGACGGTTTCACCGCCGACATCGATCAGCACATGGCCCTTCTCGGTGAATTTGACCGCATTGCCGACCAGGTTGGTGACGATCTGCCGAAAGCGGCCGGCGTCGCCGACGACATAGGCCGGCAGCCTGGGGTCGACGCGCACGATAAGTTCCAGGTTCTTCTCGGCGACGCGCGCCGACACAAGCGTCGCCACATCCTCCACCGCTTCCGAGAGGCGGAAGGGGGCAGGATCGAGCGTCAGCTGCCCAGCATTGATCTTCGAGAAATCGAGAATGTCGTTGATGATGGTGAGAAGCGCGTTGCCTGATTTGACGATGACGTCGGTGAAGGTCTTCTGGCGCGGGTTCAACTCGGTCTTGGCCAGCAATTCGGCCATGCCGAGCACGCCGTTCATCGGCGTGCGGATCTCGTGGCTCATATTGGCCAGGAATTCCGACTTGGCGCGGTCGGCGGCCTCTGCCTTGAACAAGGATTCGGCCGACTGGGCAAAGGCGCGACGGATCGCCTGTTCCATCGGCCGGAAGATCCAGAAGGCGACGATGGCCAGGACGGCAAACAACAGGCCGCTCGCCCACAAAAGCAGCCGGTCGCTGGAGGCGTCCGCCAGATGGCGTTCCTCGTCCATCGCGGTGCGGACCCGCACCAGCATGGGCTGAACGAACAGGTCGTTCTGGTTGCGGATTTCGCGAGGACTCCATTCATCGGTCTTTTGCGCCACCGACATCAGATTGAAGTTGCGAACCATGTCACGCGGCGACCAGAACAGATCGCCGTTGACGGAAGCGGCTGCCAGTTCGTTGACGGTCTTGGCCGACAGGCGCTGACGTATCGCCGCGAACTGGGCGGTCAGTGCCTCGATCTCGCCGGTCAGACGCTCGGAATGGCCGCGCGCCGAAGCCGTCAGCGCATCGCGCGTCTCGATCCGCCAGGCGGAACTGGTTGTCTCGGCGAAGCTCGTGGCGTTGCGCAGGTCGCGGGTGAAAACGACCAGATTGCTGCTCAGCGCATCGATCTCATGGCGCAAGGAATTGACGCGATTGAGCGCACCCATGATGGCGGCCGAAGCCAGCGCGAAAACCAACAATCCTGAAAGATAACGTATCCGGACGGACCGGATGAAGGAAGAATATTCCGGCATGCGCAACCCCAAAACATACGCATTCTAAGAATTGGGATTACGCTTCATTTACATTAAGATTTCGTTGGCACAACCACAGGTGCAATGTGCAACCCGAATGGGCCTTCCGTCAGCTGTTGCGGGTTGCCACGAAGGTCGCGGCGGCCTTCAGCAGGGCCGCCTTTTCGCCATAGGGCTCGAGCAGCGCGTGCGCCTGGCCGACGAGACCGTCGAGCTGCCTGCGTGCCCAATCCGCGCCGTGCAAGGCAACCAGCGTCCCCTTGCCCGCGGCGGCATCCTTGCCGGTCGCCTTGCCCATCTGCCTGGCGTCGGCCGTCAGATCCAGCAGGTCGTCGGCGAGCTGGAAGGCAAGGCCGATCGCCGACCCGAACTCGGCCAGCCTTTCCCGGTCATCGGACTGTGCGCCGGCCAGGATTGCACCCGCCTCGCAGGCGAAGCGGATCAAGGCGCCGGTCTTCATCGCCTGCAGCCGGATGATGCCGGCCTCGTCCGGTCGCACCAGCTCGGCTTCGAGATCAAGCTTCTGGCCGCCCACCATGCCGCCGGCCCCGGCGGCGCGGGCCAGCGCCAGCACCAGCGCGGCCCGCCGCTCGGCCGGCAGCGCGGTCGCTTCGCCGGCGAGGATATCGAAGGCGAGCGTCAGCAGTGCGTCGCCGGCCAGGATGGCGGTGGCCTCGTCAAAGGCCTTGTGCACGGTCGGCTGGCCGCGGCGCAGGTCATCGTCGTCCATCGCCGGCAGGTCATCATGGATCAGCGAATAGCAATGCACGCATTCGAGTGCCGCCGCGACGCGCAGCGCGGCTTCACCATCGGCGGAAAACAGTGTCGCACTTTCCATGACCAGGAAGGGGCGAAGGCGCTTGCCGCCGTTAAGCACGCCATGGCGCATCGCCGCCATCAGGCGATCGGGCCGCGCGATCTCGCCCGATAGCGGGCGGTCGTCGAGCAGCCGGCGCAGCATCACCTCGACGGCGGCCGCGCGCCTGATGAGCGCCATTTCGAACGCCATTTCGTCCTCATTCGTCATGGCCGGGACCGGTAGCCGACACTCAGACGTTGCGCAAGAAGGCAAGCGCCATTATGCCGGAGCAAGGAGAAGTGCGGGTTGGGCGGCTTGGCGGAACCGATCGTCGATCATGAGACCGAAAAGCTGGACATGGCGACGAGATCGCGAGGCTTGAACCGTCGCAGTCTCAGGCGCTGGGTCCGGCGCGGCATCGTCGCGGCCGCCGTGCTGGCGCTTATCCCGGTGGTGCTGACCTTTCTCTACCTGCCGTTCTTCGTGCATCCGGTATCGACGCTGATGCTGAAGGACCTTGCAACCTTCTCCGGCTACGACCGGCGCTGGGTTTCCATTGATGACGTGGCACCGGTGCTCGCCCATTCGGTCATCATGTCGGAGGATGGGCAGTTCTGTTTCCACCGCGGCGTCGATCTCGGCGAGCTCAGGGGCGTCGTCGACGATGCGCTGGCCGGCGAGGCGACACGCGGCGCCTCGACCATCACCATGCAGACGGTGAAGAACCTCTTCCTCTGGTCGCGGCCGCTGGGCTCGGTACGCAAGGTCGTCGAACTGCCGCTGGCCGTCTATTTCGACGCGGTGATGTCGAAACGGCGCATCATGGAGATCTATCTCAACATCGCCGAATGGGGGCCGGGCATCTACGGCATCGAGGCGGCGGCGCAGCACCATTTCGGCATTTCCGCAAAGCAGTTGTCGCGCCGGCAGGCGGCCCTTCTCGCCGTCAGCTTGCCCAATCCGATCGCCCGCAATCCGGCAAAACCCGGACCGGGCCTCAGACGGCTTGCCAACCTGATCGAGCGGCGCGCCGGGCGCTCAGGCGCTTATGTCGGCTGTCTGGACTAGCCGGTACAAAAAAGATTCACCGCAGTGCTGGCCAAAACGGTGTCAGGCGTGTATAGGCACCCGACTTTCTCAGATTTAGGCCCCGACATGGCCCTTTCACGAGGGCGGGCGGGGCTTTTGACCATGTAGTGGAGCATATCCATGGCCGTTCCGAAACGCAAAACCTCTCCGTCCAAGCGCGGCATGCGCCGCTCGGCCGACGCCCTCAAGGCCCCGACCTATGTCGAGGACAAGAATTCCGGCGAAATGCGCCGCCCGCACCACATCGACCTGAAGACCGGCATGTACCGTGGTCGCCAGGTGCTGACGCCCAAGGAAAGCTGAGCCCAGCTTTTTTCGAAGGTTAGAGTTGCAAAAGACCGGCCTCTGGCTGGTCTTTTTGCGTTTGGTGCGGCGTGCGCGCCGGCTACTTCAAACGCCGAGTTTTCGTCTCTCGTTTTTTCATGTCGGCCGGGCAAACGGCTGACATGGTTGTTGCGTCCGGTCTTCGACCGTGTTTGCGGCCGTGCACGAAAAATCTTGACGCCGTGCCTGTGGAGCATTCTACAGAAGGTGCCCCCATATGGAGACGCCAGATGTTCGGTGCCGTCCCGCTTTTGATCGTGCCTTTCGTGCTCTACAATCTCGGCCTGCTCGGTATATTCGGCGGCGGCGACGATCCGTGGGCGAGCGAGATATTCTCGTTCCGCATGATGTCGGGCGGGGTGTTCTCGATGACGCTCGGCGACCTGATCGTGCTGATCGGGCTGATCTTCCTGTTCCTCGAAATGGTGAAGTCGGCGCGCACGACCACGGCCTCGATCATGGACCATCTCCTGTCGACGCTTGTCTTCGTCGCTTTCCTGGTCGAGTTCCTGCTGGTGAAGGGTGCCGCCCACTCCATCTTCTTCACGCTGATGATCATCGCGCTGTTCGACGTGCTGGCCGGGTTCGCGGTGTCGATGCGGTCGGCCAGCCGCGACATCAATTTGAATTGAGGCTCAGCCCGGGTCAGCGGTGAAGCCGGCGGCTTCAATGCCGGCAATCGCGGCTGCCTCGTCATTGTCTGACGTGTCGCCGGAAATACCGACGGCGCCGATGATGATGCCGGCTTTGTCGCGGATCAGCACGCCGCCGACGACCGGCAGCACGCGTCCCCCCGACACGTCGGAAATGCCGGCAACCAGATGCGGACGTTCCTTTGCGAAGGCCTCGACCTTGCGCGAGCCCATGCCGATGGCCAGCGCGCCATAGGCCTTGCCGGCCGACATTTGCGGGCGCAGGAACGAAGCGCCGTCTTGGCGCTGGAAGGCGACCAGGTGCCCGCCGGCGTCGAGCACCGAGACGCCGAGCGGCTTGAGCTTGAGATCGGCGCCCCTGGCGAAAGCGGCGTTGATGATCTCGGCGGCCTTTTCGAGCGATAGCACGGTCATGGCGATCTCCTGCTGAACAGCCCAATCATCGGCGACCAGCCGGACGAGGCAATCCCGGTTTCGGTTGAAATTGCTTCCTGTGAAGCCGCGGGATCAAGGCGCGCCTGTCCGACGGCGTCACGACTGCTCGATTCAAGGCGAGGAATTGGCGGAAAGGCGGGGCGTTACTTTTTCTTGGCGCGGGCCGGCTTCTTGGCGGGGACGGCAGGCGTGTTGGCTAGATCTTCGGCTTCCTTGGCGAGCCGCAGCGCTCGCAGCTTGTCGGTCTTGGCCTTGCGGGCGTCGCTCTCGGCGACGTATTCGGCCATGGCCTTCTGACGGACCGTCGCCGCCTCCTCCTGCTTCTTGAAGCGCAGATCGGCACGCGCGCGGGCAGTGTCCCTAGAGTTCTCAACCAAGAGCCTATCCAATCCCGTCACGTGTGATTTCCGTCCCTTGTAGCAGAGCCGGCCTTTCAACGGGAAAAATAGTTGATCAGCCGGCCGGGCTGGCGTTGAGCGCCTTTTCGGCAACGACCGCTTCATAGGCGGCCCGCAGCGTCGCGCGGACAGAGGGGCCGGGCGCTGTATCGAGGGGTGTGCCGAGGTGCTCATGGCGCAACTCGGCCATGAATTTCTCCCACATTGGCGGTCCGCCCTTTTCCAGGAGTTCGGCGCGGATCGAAAGTTCCTCGCTGGTCGGCAGCCAGACGCGGCCCCAGGCGCCGAGATGGGCCAGGATGGGGACCAGCGTGATGGCCATCTCGGTCAGGCTGTAGATCGCCTTCTGCTTGTGCGAAGGATCGTCCGCCTTGGTCAGCATGCCGAGCTCCATCAGCCGCTTCAACCGGTCGGCGAGGATGTTGGAGGCAATGCCTTCCATCGACCCGTTGAGCAGTTCACGAAAATGGCGCCTGCCGCCAAAAATCATGTCGCGCAGGATGATCAGGCTCCAGCGGTCGCCGAACACCTCCAGCGAGAGGTTGATCGGGCAGCCGGACCGGCGATCGAGGGTCATTCCATTTTCTCCACGAAACCGGTTGCATTATCGTATCGGTTTTATTATCGTGCAACCGATTGCAAAATGCAAGCAGATGAGAAGGCCATGAGATGACGACCAAAGACCGTCCGGAGATCATATCCGAAACCTTCGGCGATCCGGCGGATCCGGCACTGCTGCTTATCATGGGCGCTATGGCCTCGATGCTTTGGTGGCCGGAGGCGTTTTGCCGGAAGCTGGCGGATGCCGGCCTATACGTGATCCGCTACGACAATCGCGACACCGGCCGGTCGACCAAATATCCGGTGGGACAGCCGCCCTATACTTTCGACGACATGGCCGAGGACGCAATTGCCGTTCTCGACAGCCACGGCATCGGCAAGGCCCATGTCGCGGGCATGTCGATGGGCGGCATGATCGCGCAACTCGTCGCGCTCAAGCACCCCTCCCGTGTCGCATCGCTGACGGTGATCAGCAGTTCGCCCGTGGGGACCGACACTTCGCATTTGCCGCGGACGACCGACGCCTATCTGGAGCATTCGGCCGATGGGGCCAAAGTCGATTGGGCGGACCGCCGCCAGGTCATCGATTTCATGGTCAGGGATGCGCGGGTAATCGCCAGCACTGCCCATCCGTTCGACGAGGAGGGGATGAGAGCGTTCATCGAACGGGATTATATCAGGTCCGGCGGCTTCCTGAGCGCCACCAATCATTTCATGCTCAAGGGCACGGATCAGTGGAAGGGTCGCCTGCACGAGATGAAAGCGCCATTGCTGGTCATCCACGGCACGTCGGATCCGATCTTTCCGATCGAGCATGGCGAGGCCTTGGCCCAAGCTGTTGGCGGCGCGAAACTCCTTCGCGTCGAAGGCGGCGGTCACGAACTGCATCCGGATGACTGGCCTGACATGGAAGCCGCCATCGTCGCGCACGTCCGATCCAGCTGAGACTTCGTGGGTCAGCCTTGATGAGCAAGGCTCACCGAAATAGTTAAGCAGATGATTCAGTATTGCCGCAGAAACAGACGAGCACAAGAATGTCCCTGACGCTGCATTTCCATCCGCTGGCCTCCTTCTGCTGGAAACCGCTGATCGCCCTCTACGAGAATGCCACGCCTTTTTCGCCGGTCATTGTCGATCTCGGCGACGAGCAATCGCGCGCGGCCTTCCTGAAGGTTTCGCCGACCGGCAAGATGCCGGCGCTGCGCGACGACGCGCGTGACCGTACGGTGCTGGAATCGACGATTGTCGTGGAATATCTGGCCGCGCACTATCCGGGATCGGTCGACCTCGTTCCCGCCGACATCGACATGGCGCTGGCGGTCCGCCAGGCCGACCGCTTCTATGATTTCTATGTGCAGGAGCCGATGCAGAAGATCGTCGGCGACAGGTTGCGGCCGCAGGACAAGACCGATCCATTCGGTGTCGAGCAGGCGCGCGGCCAGTTGCGCAATTCCTACGCCATCATCGAACAGGAGATGCAATCGAGAGAATGGGCTGTGGGCGATGCCTTCACCATGGCCGATTGCGCGGCGTCTCCGGCGCTCTTCTACGCCAACAAGGTCGAGCCGTTCGGCGACAAATATCCCGCCGTGAAGCGCTATCACGACCGCCTGCTGCAGCGCGCCGCCTTCATCAGGGTGATCGAGGAGGCGCAGCCCTATTTCAAGCTCTTCCCCTACAACAACGGCTGATCGCGATGCTGCATGATCCCGCCCAGCTCGACCTGATGTTTCAGGCGCTCGCCGATCCGGCGCGGCGGCAGATGGTCGACCGGCTGTCACGCGGCCCCGCCTCGGTGAGCCAGTTGGCCGAGCCGCTGGCCATGTCGCTGTCGGCGGTCGTCCAGCACCTCAATCTCCTGGAGGCGAGCGGCCTCGTGCGTACGCAGAAGGTCGGGCGGGTGCGCACCTGCCAGATCGAGCCGAAGGCACTCCGAGCGGCTGAGCACTGGATCAACGAGCGGCGCCTCTCATGGGAACGCCGGCTGGATCGGCTCGGTGACTTCCTGGCCGAGAGCTAGACAGGGCGGGTACCGCGGCTAAAGCGCGTCGCGTCGAAAAGGATACTTGCGACGCGCCTTAGGTCTTTGCCCGATGCATGTCGTTGTCGCAAACCGAGATCACTTTTGCGCGAGATGCACTAGAAATAATCAGGCTTCCCAGAATTGATCGAGCCAGATGTTGAGTCTCAGGAAACCGGCATTGCTCACCGTGTAGACACGCCTCGTGCCCTCAGCCTTGGCGTTGACCAGTCCGGCGTCAAGCAACACTTTCAGATGCTGTGACACGGCCGGACGGGAGACCGGCAGCCCGGCCGCCAATTCGTTGACGGTCTTCGGACCGCGTCGAAGTTCTTCCAGAAGATGGCGCCGATTGGGGTCGGCGATCGCCATGAAGGCGTCGGAAAACATCATGCCTCATTTGTGAGGCAAAGTTTTTCAAATCTCAACTGTTTGCTTCTGCTTTTCTTCTCGGATCAAGCCGCAATGCTTCGGGGGTCACCGAACGGTCGGCCGGCTGCGTCTTGAAGGCATCGCGATCCTCGATCGGCACCGGAGCGCGGCGGCTGATGCGCAGCAGCGTATAGCCTGCCAGGGACAGATGCGCCAAGGCGGTCGCCAGGAACAGGCCCTCCGGGCGCATCCAGCTCATCAGGGCCGCCGCCAGCAAAGGCCCGATCATGGTGCCGAAGCCGTAAAGCAGCAGCAGGCCGCCCGATACCTTGACGAAATCCTCGGAGCGCGCGTGGTCGTTGGCATGCGCCACGGCAATCGAATAGAGCGTGTAGGCGAAAGCGCCATAGGCGGCGGTGAAGACGAGGACGAAGACTGCGGAGCGCGGCTCGAACAGGAAGATGAGAAGCGCGAACAGCGCCGCGCCGCAAGCGGCACCCGCCAGCACGAAACGCCGGTCGGTCTTGTCGGAGAGACGCCCGGCCGGAAGCTGCATGGCGGCACCGGCGACGACCACAAGGCTCATCATCAAGGCGATCTCGGCAGTAGGGATGCCGATGCGGGCACCGTAGACCGCGCCAAGCGTGCCCCAGGCGCCATTGGCGATGCCGATCAAGAGGCAGGCAATCGCCGACACCGGAGAGTTGGCGTAGAGCCCCCTGACGTCGAGCTTGACGTCCTGCAGCGGCTTCGGATGCGAGGCGGTCGAAACCGCGGTCGGAATGAGCGACAGGCAGAACAGGATGCCGGTGATCATGAACAGCGACGCCGATTTCACGTCACCGCCGGCGACGATCATCTGTCCGCCCATGATCGAGGCATAGGTGACCATCATGTAGAGGCCGAAGACGGTGCCGCGGTTCTCGTTGGTGGCCTTCTCGTTCAGCCAGCTCTCGATGACCATGAAGGCGCCGGCCATGGTAAAACCGGTGAAGGCCCGTAGCAGGATCCAGACATACTCGTCGATGACAAGGCCCGTCAGCAGCGCCACGATGGCGCCGGACGCGGCAAAGGTGCCGAAGGCGCGCACATGTCCGGCGCGGCGCACGATGCGCGGCGCAAAGAAACAGCCGGTGACGAAGCCGCCGGCCCAGGCCGTGCCCATCAGGCCAAGCGACGCGGTCGAGAATCCTTCCACCTGGCCGCGCAGAGGCAACAGCAGCCCGTGCAGTCCCGATGCCGCCAGAAGGAAGGCGGTGCCGCGAAGCAGGGAAAGGATCGGTCTGTAGGCTGCGAGCATTTTTTGATCCGGCTGCACTGGGAGGGAAGCAGGTTTGAAGACAGTCGCATTCGGGCTTTTCGGCGGCGGGCGGTTACCTCAGCGAATTATCCGCGGCGAAACAGCGCCTCGGCGGCCGACTTGGTGTTGTCCTTGGTCTTGAGTTCGGCCTCCAGCCGGGCGATCTCGTCGCGCAGGATGCCGATGCGCTCGGACAGTTCACCGACGGAAAGCAGCGACAGGTCCTGCCCGATCTCGTGCGGGCGTGCCTTCTTCTTGGGTTCGTCGTCGAAGATCGCCATCGTTGCTCCTCCTCCGCCAGACCAGATTGGCCATTTGCCTGATTTGGCAATGAGCATACATAGGGCAGGGGTGTCGATGCAAACAGCCGGTAAGAGTGCGGCGAGGAAAGACGGGAAACTTCATGGCGAGGGGACAGAAAATTCCGGCACGGATGACGGCGATCGCGATCTCGGAGCCGGGCGGCCCCCGGGTGTTGAAGCCGGAAGCGCGCGACGTGCCGCTGCCCGGCCCCGGAGAAATCCTGATCAAGGTCCATGCCGCCGGCGTCAACCGGCCCGACGTCCAGCAACGCAAGGGCGCCTATCCGCCGCCGCCCGGCGCATCGGACCTGCCGGGCCTCGAGGTGTCGGGAGAAGTGGCCGCTCTTGGCGACGAGATATCGCGCTGGCGCATTGGCGACCGGGTCTGCGCGCTCACGCCCGGCGGCGGCTATGCCGAATATGCTAGGGTTCATGCAGGCAGCGTTCTGCCGCTGCCGGCGGGTTTCACCCACACGGAAGCGGCGGCGGTGCCGGAGAACTACTTCACCGTCTGGCACAATGTGTTCGAGCGCGGCGGGCTCAAGAAGGGTGAGACACTGCTCGTCCATGGCGGCTCGTCCGGCATCGGCACCACGGCGATCCAACTCGCCTCGGCCTTCGGCGCCTATGTCATCACCACCGCCGGATCCCAGGAGAAATGTGACGCCTGCCTGAAGCTCGGTGCCGACCGCGCGATCAATTACCGCGAGCAGGATTTCGTCGCTGCGGTCAAAGAGGCGACCGAAGGCCGGGGCGCCAACGTCATCCTCGACATGGTCGGTGGCGATTATGTCCAGCGAAACTACGAGGCCGCCGCTGTCGAGGGCCGGATCGTGCAGATCGCCGTCCAGGCCGGCGCGGTGGCGAGCGCCGACTTTTCCAAGGTCATGGTCAAGCGGCTGACCCATACGGGTTCGACGCTGAGGCCGCGCAGCGTCGAATTCAAGGCCGCGATCGCGGCGGCGCTGGAGGCGCAGGTATGGCCCCTGCTGGGCACGCGCAAGGTGGCGCCCGTCATGGACATGATCTACCCGCTCACGGACGCCTGGCGGGCTCACGAGCGGATGGAGGAGGGCGAGCATATAGGCAAGATCGTGCTCGACGTCGGCTAAATCGGCATCACCTCAATCGCGGCACGTCCGCAGCGCGCGCCCTTGCTTACAAGATGAACAGAAGCTTAATGGTGCAATGCAGCATTTGCATCATTGCTATGCAAAATCAGCCGTTCAAGTCCTCATCGATGATCACTATTTGAGCATCATCGAAACGAACCCAATTCAGGAGGACTACCATGAACCCGATCCGCGCTTTCCGTAACTGGCGCATGTACAACGAGACCGTTCGCGAACTGAACCGCCTCAACGCACGTCAGCTGAGTGACCTCGGCATCAACCGCGCCGACATTGAGAGGATCGCCCGCCAGGCGATCTGATTGCAAGCGCGACCCCGCCGCAAGGCAGGGGTCGCAATGCAGAGCCGATGTAGACGCTTGTCGTCGCCGGTTCCGAACCCGCTGGACCCTGTCCGGCGGGTTTTGTCTTTTGGGAGCAGAATAGCGGCGGAGGCAAATCGCGCCTGCCAGTTCGCGGTTTCGGGTGGGCTTCTCCAAAAACGTTGCGAAACAGGCAGGGAACGGTTATACAGGCCGCGAATTTCCCATTTTGGTGGCTCTAAACCACCGCCCGCGCGGGAACGCGGGCGAACGAGAAGGATTTTGCACATGGCCAATACGCTGCTGATGCCCAAGGCGACCGCCGTCTGGCTGGTCGACAATACCGCGCTTTCCTTCGAGCAGATCGCGCAGTTCTGCGGGCTGCATCCGCTCGAGGTCAAGGCGATCGCCGACGGCGAATCGGCGCAAGGCATCAAGGGCATGGACCCGATCATGACCGGACAGCTGACCCGCGACGAGATCGCGCGCGCCGAGAAAGACCCGAACCAGCGCCTGAAGCTTTCCGACCCCAAGGTGCGGGTGCCGGAATCCAAGCGCAAGGGACCGCGCTACACGCCACTGTCGAAGCGCCAGGACCGGCCGAATGCCATCCTGTGGCTGGTGCGCAACCATCCCGAACTCAAGGACGCGCAGATTTCGCGCCTCGTCGGCACCACCAAGTCGACCATCGAGCAGATCCGCGAACGCAAGCACTGGAATTCGGCCAACCTTCAGCCGATGGACCCGGTGACGCTGGGTCTCGCCTCGCAGATCGACCTCGACATGGAAGTCAACCGCGCCTCGCGTGGCCGCGAGCAGGCGCAGCCGGTCGGCGACACGCTGCTGCCGGCGGCATTGACCGAGCGGCTGGTGCCAGCGCCGGAGAAGCCGAAGGACGAGGATGCGGAGCTCGATGCCAACGCCGTGTTCGCCAAGCTGTCAGCGCTGAAGTCGAAGGATACCGACAGGGACGACGAGGAATAGGCGTCGGCTCTTCCTTCTCCCCTTGTGGGAGAAGGTGGCCGAGCGAAGCTCGGTCGGATGAGGGGTGTTCCAGGGAACACCGACGCCTCACTCCGCTGGAACACCCCTCATCCGTCTCGGCGCTGCGCGCCGATCCACCTTCTCCCACAAGGGGAGAAGGAAGAAACCGTCAGCTTCGCGCCGCGCGGTCCGGCGCCATGCCGTAATCCTCGCTGCGCTCCACCGCCCGGTAGAAATCGGCAAGCTGCTTGCCGCGTTCCGGCTTGAAAATGCGCCCTGCGATGACCACCGAGGCGATGCGATCGATGCGGAAGGCGCGGAAATCATCGCGCATCTCGCACCAGGCGACCAGCGTCCACACCTTGCCCCAGAACCACAGGCCGAGCGGCCTGATATCGCGCGCGGTGCCGCGGCCGGCTTCGTCGGAGTAGTCGATGGTCAGCACCTGGCGCTTTTCGACCGCGCGTTCGATCAGGTCGATCGCCTCGCGGGCGGCGTCGCTGACCACCCACATCGGCGTGTGGATCTCGGTGCGGGCGATGCGGTCCTTTTCGGCATCTGGGAGCACGGCACCGATCTTGACCAGCGCTTCGTCGGCCGCCCGCGCCATCGCAGCGCCGCCAAAGGCGCGAACCATGCGGGCGCCGGCAACCAGCGCCACGATCTCGTCACGCGTGAACATCAGCGGCGGAAGGTCGAAACCCTCCCTCATCATGTATCCAACGCCGGCCTCGCCATCGATCGGCACGCCCGTCGACTGCAGGTCGGCTATGTCGCGATAGATGGTGCGCTCGGAAACCTCGAGCCATGTGCCTAGCTTCTGGGCGGTGACCAGACGGCCACCACGCAGATGCTGCACGATCTGAAAGAGCCTGTCGGCGCGGCGCATCGTTTGCTTCCCCAGTGTTCTTCCCATGCATGCCGTGGCTCCCGGACCGGATCCACTTCCACGTGACATGCATTACGGTTTCAGCCCTTCGCGCTTGCGCTGCGTGGCAACAAATTCCGCGCCGAAGGACAGTTTCCTCGTTGTCGGCGTCTTCCCGTCGAGCACGCGCCAGAAGGGAGCGATGTCGCGGAGCGTCATGCCGCGCTCGAAATCCTCCTTGGCAGCCTCGGCGACCGGGCGCAGATGATAGCCTATGGTGACCGGGCATGTCACTTCGGCGCCATGCTCAATGGCAAGCGCCGTGCGCAGCGCACGAACGTCCATCTCGACGCCTTCAGGGATAGAGCGGATGAAATCATCGACCTGGCGCGCGGTCGGCACCAGCATCGGCTGGCCTTCGACGACGTCTCCCACCGTGCGCGGCGTTGGTTTCACGCCGTTGATGCCAGGCGTGTTCAGCCTGTCGTTCCAGTTTTTCATCGATCGTCCTCTCGGCCGGCCATGCGCATCATCATCCCACCATCGCACGCGCCTCCTGACAGCATACTGTCAGGAGGCTTCAGCATACTCCTTGGCGAACAGCGTCCGCATCTGTGCGAGATCGCCGCCTTTTTCCGGGTAAAGCGTCTGCAGAAAGGCAAGAGCGAAAGTGCCGGGCGCCGAACCCGGCGCGGACACGATCCTGCCGTCGGCCACGGCATAAGGCACGTCCTGATAATTGCCCTCGCCGGCATAGCCGGTCTCGCGGTGCTTGATCCAGTCATGGCCATTGCTGGTATGCCTGGCGTTCTCGAACATACCGGCCCGGGCCAGCGCAAGCGTCCCGGCGCAAATCCCGCCAACGACACCGCCGCGCCTGGCAACGGTCGTCAGCAGTTCGGATAAATCCGGCGGCGCCTTGCCCGCCCACTGGTCGGAACCGATGACGGCCACGGCATCGAGATCGGTATTCTCATCGACGCTGGCCGACCGGTCTGGCGTCAGCCGAAAACCGCTGATTCCGGTCACCGGCTTGCCTTCGGGCGTAACCGAGACGGCGCGAGCGCCGAACCATTCGACCGCCGAGGCCGCCAGCAGCCCATATTCCCAGTCGGCAAAGCCCTCGATGAACAGAAAGCCGATTGTCTTCCGATCGGGCATAAGCTCGCTCCATCCCTCGCGCGCCGGACCTAATATCTGGGTGCTGACGCGTCAGCGTCCAACTGCTGCATTGAAAATTTCGTCTCAATTGCCGTGATGGCGACGCTCGGCATACATGTCGGGCCAGCCGATATCCTTGCGAATGTCGGCGGGCAGCGCATTCATGAACCGCTGGGTCCGGATCTCGTTGCGCATCGTGCGGATCTTGCCGACATAATGCTGCATGCCGCGCAGAATGGTAAAACCGTTCATGACCAATCTCCTCTCTCTAACTGGAGACAGTATCGCACACCCCTCCTGACAGCAGTCTGTCAGGAGGATGGCAGGTCGTGCGACGACAGTTCCGTTCTTGCCGTGACAGGTCATGCGGCTGCGGATCGTTCACCAAGATCAAGCTAATCGGGGTTGTATTGTTCATCGCCTGGTGACGAACTGTCGGGATAGGCGGCCTTCAGCGAGGTGACCGGAGTTCTGATATGAAAGGAGAAAATTCTTCCCCCAAAAACAGGGAGACGACCATGAGCTTGCAACTGACAGGAACTCACCATCTGACCGCCATCACCGCCAATGCGCCCGGCAATCTTCATTTCTACACGAAGGTGCTGGGGCTGCGGTTGGTCAAGAAGACGGTGAACCAGGACGATACCTCGGCCTACCATCTCTTTTATGCCGACGGCGAGGCAACGCCGGGTACCGACCTCACCTTCTTCGACTGGCCGGTCGGCCGCGAACGGCGTGGCACGCACAGCATCGCGCGGACCAGTCTCAGGGTCAGCAGCCAGGAGAGCCTTGCCTGGTGGAAGCAGCACCTTGCCAGCGAAGGCATCGCGACAGGACAGATTGCCGATATCGGCGGTTACCCCAGCCTGAATTTCGAGGACCCCGAAGGCCAGCGCCTGCGGCTCGTCAGCGATGGCGGCGAGGGCGGCAGCCATCCCTGGCTGCAAAGCCCGGTGCCGGCCGAATATCAGATCCGTGGGCTCGGGCCGATCGTGATCAGTGTTCCCGACATCACCAACACCGAGGCGGTGCTGACCGAGGTGATGAATATGCGCAAGGCGCGTGACTATGCCTCGCCGGACGGCGAGGGCCAGGTCCACGTCTTCGAGATGGGCGCGGGCGGGCCGGCGGCGGAGCTTCATGTGGCCGTGCAGCCTGGGCTGGCGCCCGCAAGGCAAGGCGCCGGTGCGGTTCACCACGTCGCCTTCAGGGCGCCGGACCAGGAGACGTTGCATCAATGGACAGCGCGCCTGGCCGAATTCCGGCTGCCGTCGAGCGGCGAGGTCGAGCGCTACTACTTCCGCTCGCTCTATTTCCGCGAGCCGAACGGCATCCTGTTCGAGATCGCCACCGACGGGCCGGGGTTCACCGCCGACGAGCCGCTGGAGACGCTCGGCGAAAGCCTTGCCCTGCCGCCGTTCCTGGAGGCAAAACGGGCCTCGATCGAGGCCGGCCTCAAGCCGCTGAAATAGATCGCTGCGCGGTCAAGGCGGGCGCCGCGTTCCGGTTCGGGATCGCGGCGCCTTTTCTTTCCCGGAGACAGAACCAACCGCTTTGACAGGTGTCAGCGTTGCTGGTCAAAGGCTACATGACGAAACTCCTCGCCCTTGTCATTGCCGGTTTCATGGTGATTCAGATCATCAAGCCGCTCGGTTGGCCCGGGCTCAGGCGTCGCGGCGATTTCTGGAAATTGGCATTGCTCGCCATGGCGGCAATTTCGCTGGCGGCCGTGCTCGGGCATCTGACATAGGCCCTCGCGACACCTGCCGTCGGCTTCAGTCCGCAAGCACTGGGCCGACGAGATGTTCCGCCCAGGCCCGGTAACCGGCCTCCGAGGCATGAAACCCGTCGGAGGCAAAGCCGGCCTCGGGATTGGTGATCGGCAGGCGCGGCGCCGGCACCGCGCCGCGTTCCAGGCAGAGCCGTTCGCCCATCCGGTTCATCGCGGTGGCGCGGATCTCGAGGATCTTGCCGAGCAGCGACGGCATGGCCGGCGCACGCGTGAACTCCAGCACCGGCGACCATACCACGCGTGCTTCGGGCCATTTGGCGCGCAATGCATAGAGCAGGCCGCCGAACTCTCTCTTGAAACGCGGTACGGAATGAAAATTCTTGGTGTCGTTGGTGCCGATGGCAAGCACGATATGCGTCCACGCATCGGCCGACAGATTGGGCAGGACGTGGTCGCGGATCTGGCCCGACGTCGCCGAATTGAAGCCGGCGGCACGCCAGCGCACAGCGCTGCCGGTGCGCTGCGCGATCATGACGGCAAGCTGCGCGGCAAGGCCGTTTTCGGAATTGCCGATGCCAACCGACGCGGCGGAGGAATCACCCAGCACCAGCAGCGAGATCGCCGGCTCGTTGCCGGCGAGATCGTGCATGACCGGTCCTTGCGCCGGCAGCATGCGCGAGGTGCGGCGGCGCACGCCCAACCCCTGCCAGACATAGACAGGGAAGGCGAGCCAGGTGAGGATGGTCGGAAAACCCATGGCAATACCGTGCAACAATCCGTGGCAGCCTTAGCGCATGTTTTGGCCGGCGTGAACGGATACCTGCTTCATCGGCCCATGCCCTGGAGCGGCTCAGCGATTGGTAGAATCGCTGAGCCGCTCTAACGCTTTGTTTTCACGCAATTCCGCAAGGGAAAGGCTACGCGCTTTCGCGCTTGCGCTAGGGGCAGGCGTCGTCCTGCCGCGACCGGTTCCCATAGTTGTCGTGCAACCGCACCCAATCCATCGAAGTCCCATAAGGACCGGTCTCGCCACGGCCTTTCGGCGCCATGTCGAGATATTGATAAGCGCCGATGAACTGCTCGCTGCCACGGGCGCGCGACATGAAGGTCAGAAAGATGTCGCCGGCTTCCTCCCTGTAGAAGACAGTGGTGCCGGGCAGGTCCTTCGACGTCGACACGGGTGTTTCGAAATTGTAGACGGCTTCGCCGGAGGCGATCTGCCTGTCGGTGAAGGAGACCTGCATGTCGAAGTTGAAGTCCGAGGCGTAAGAGGACACCCAGTCGAACTTCCAGCCCATGCGCTGCTTGTAAGGCAGCAGCTCGGCGAGCGGCGCGCGCGCGATCACGACAAGCGACACGTCGTGATGCCTGAGATGTTGGTTGGCGCCGTCGATGTGATCGGCGACGAAGGCACAGCTCTCGCAGTGATGCGTTGAGCCTGGCGCGAACACGAAGTGGTAGACGATCAACTGGCTGCGGCCGGCGAAGAGATCGGCGAGTTTCTTCGGTCCCTGTTCCGTCTCGAAGACATAATCCTTCCGCAGCTTCAGCCAAGGTAGCTTCCGCCGCTCGGCCGCGATGCGTTCGCGAAGCCGCGTCAGTTCCTTCTCGCGGGCCAAATGGGCCTTATGAGCCTCGAACCATTCTTCGCGCGAAACGACCTTGTTGCGATGCATGAACTTCTCCCTGTCTGCACCCCAAGGACGTACGGGATGGGCGCAAGCCGACATCGCCGCTGCCAGGAATGCCCAGAGGAAATAAGAATGCGAATGCCTTGCCCCAAGGCCGGTGCGACAAAACGAAAAACCCGGGCATGTCGGCCCGGGTTTGAAGGGAAGGAACAAAAGTGGGTCTTCAGGCAGCCTGTTCCAGGCTCGCCTTCCATTTACCGAGTGCCGCCAGGTGGTTCATGTGGGCGCGGTGGGTGAAGGCGGCCTGGCCGGCGGCGACATTCGAGGCCTTGCCGCTCCAGGCCTTCTGCGGGGCGGCCTGCAGCGCGCGGCCGTAGGAGAAAGTCAGCTTCCACGGATGCGGGCCGATGGCGTTGATGGCATTGAGGTTGGCGGTCGCCTCCTCGTCCTCCTGGCCGCCGGAAAGGAAGGCGATGCCCGGCACCGCCGCCGGCACCGTCTCGCGAAACAGCTTTATGGTCTTTGCCGCGACTTCCTCGGGGCTGTCCACCGTGCCCGACTTTTTGCCAGAGAGCACCATGTTGGGCTTCAGGATCGTACCTTCGAGCACGACACGGGCGGCATAGAGCTCGTCATAGAGCTTCGTCAGCGTGGCCTTCGAGACCTCGTAGCATGTGCCGATGTCGTGGGCGCCGTCCATCAGCACTTCAGGCTCGACGATCGGCACGATGCCGGCTTCCTGGCAAAGGGCGGCATAGCGGGCGAGCGCATGGGTGTTCGCGCCGATCGAGGTGGCCGAGGGCACGCCCCTGGTCGTGTCGATGTCGATCACCGCGCGCCATTTGGCGAAGCGGGCGCCGAGCTTGTAATAGTCGGCCAGGCGCTCTCGCAACCCGTCGAGGCCCTCGGTGATGGTGTCGCCGGGAAAGCCGGCCAGCGGCTTGGCGCCGGCATCGACCTTGATGCCGGGAATGGCACCTGATGCCTTGATGATGTCGACCAGCGGCGTCCCGTCGGCGGCTTTCTGGCGGATGGTCTCGTCATAGAGGATGACGCCGGAAATGTACCTGGTCATCGCGTCCTTGGTGCGGAACATCATCTCGCGATAGTCGCGACGGCTGTCGGCGGTCGATTCGACGCCGATGACGTCGAAGCGCTTCTTGATGGTGCCGGAGCTTTCGTCGGCGGCCAGCAGGCCCTTGCCGTTGGCCACGATCGCGGCGGCAATGTCTTCGAGACGTTCGCTCATCATGCTTCTCCTGAACCGGTTGATCTGCGCCTAGCAGAACACTACCGCCAAAGGAATGACGCCGGAAAGCTCGAATCGATTGAAAGTCGCCGGCTCCGGCTCCGGCTCTCCTCGAGTTGATCGGATTGTTGGCGAGCCGCCGAACGCCTCAGCGCTTGAGCACGTCGACGCCGGGCAACGGCTTGCCTTCCATCCACTCCAGGAAGGCGCCGCCGGCGGTCGAGACATAAGTGAAGTCGTCGGCGACACCGGCATGGTTGAGCGCCGCCACCGTATCGCCGCCGCCGGCGACCGAAACCAGCTTGCCGGCCTTTGTGCGCGCGGCCGCATGCCTGGCCGCCGCCACCGTGGCGTGATCGAACGGCTCGATCTCGAAGGCGCCGAGCGGACCGTTCCAGACCAGCGTCGCCGCGCGATCGATCCACTCGCCGATGGTCGTGACGGTCTTGGCGCCGACATCGAGGATCATGCCGTCGGCTGGCACGTCGGAGATGGCGACGGTTTCGCAGGCGGCACCCGCCTTGAATTCCTTGGCGACGACGCCGTCGACCGGCAGGATGATGGCGCAGCCGGCTTCGGCGGCCTCGATCATGATCTGCTTGGCGGTCGGGGCCAGGTCATGCTCGCACAGCGACTTGCCGACATCGGTGCCGCGCGCGGCGAGGAAGGTGTTGGCCATGCCGCCGCCGATGACCAGCGCGTCGACTTTCTTCACCAGGTTCATCAACAGGTCGATCTTGGTCGAGACCTTGGCGCCGCCGACGATGGCGACAACCGGACGCACCGGGTTGCCCAGTCCTTTCTCCAGCGCCTCAAGCTCGGCCTGCATGGTGCGGCCGGCGAAGGAGGGCAACAGGTGTGCCAGCCCTTCAGTCGAGGCATGAGCGCGGTGGGCGGCGGAAAAGGCATCGTTGACGAAGATGTCGCCATTGGCGGCGAGCCGTTCGGCAAAGGCGGGATCGTTCTTCTCCTCGGCCTTGTAGAAGCGGGTGTTTTCGAGCAGCAGCACGTCGCCCTTGTCCATGGCGGCGACAGCGCTTCCCGCCGTGTCGCCGACGCAATCGCTGGCGAAGCCAACGGGGCGGCCGAGCACCTGCGCGGTCGCCCTGGCGATCGGCTCCAGCGAGAATTCGGGCGAAGGACCATCCTTGGGCCGGCCGAAATGGGCGAGCAGGATGACCTTGGCGCCCTTGCCGGACAATTCGGCGATGGTCGGCGCGATGCGCTCGATGCGGGTGGCGTCGGTGACCTTGCCGTCGGCGACGGGAACGTTGAGGTCGACGCGCACCAGCACGCGCTTGCCACTGATGTTGCCGATATCGTCCAGTGTCTTGAAGGCAGCCATGCCGGTCCCTTTCGTCTGAAAATCGCCGGGACCATACCCCGCATCGGCGGCGATGCAAGGCTTTGGCCGGGGTCGGATGCGAAATTTTGAGACGGGCGCGGACATAGTCGGTGAAGACCGCCCGCCGTATGTCGGGCGGTGCGAACGGTCTGCCGTGTCAGCTTTCGGCCGATGCCTTCTCGACCGGCGGCTCGGGGGCGTCATCCGCCCGCGCCGCCACCTGCGCCTCAGCCGGCTTGCGCCAGTCGCGGATAAAGGCGATGAGACGGTCGCCGATCTCACCGGCGCTGAGGAAGACAGGCACGCGCGCCACCGGCGCGGTCGGCTCGAAAGACAGGCCGAGACCGGTGATCTTGCCCTTGTCGTCGACGTCGCGCACGATCAGTTCGATCGGGCCGAGCAGCACGCGGTCGGCATATTCGGCATGGCCGCCGAGCCGCGCCGTGACCAACGCACCGACGGTTTGCTTCTGCTCGGCCTCGGTGAGACCGGGCGCATAGGCGGCTTCCAGTTCGGCTGCGGAACGCGCCGGATCGACGGCGAAGGCACCGAAGAAATCGGCATCCTCCGGATCGACCACGGCGCGGCTGGCGAACAGCTTGTCGAGCAGGCGCGGATAACGGTCGGGCACGAAGATGTAGACCTGATCGCCGGCGGCGAGCCGGCCCATGTCCTGGAAACGCATCGAGCGACCGTCACGCAGCACCAGCGAGGGCCGCGCCCAGCGCGGGATGCGCTCGCCGCGCGCCACCGGACTGCCCGGCGCCACGCGATAGGCAAGGAGCTCGTGATGCGCGGAGCCGGGCAGTTCCAGCTCGACCTTGTCCAACGGTCCGAGCCGCGCCGGCACGATCAGGCCCAGGCGACGCGCCAGTGGGCCGACGGTCCAGCCCTGGATGACCAGCGACACCAGAACGATGATGAAGGCGGCGTTGAAGATGGTGCGGCCGTTCTCCAGCCCGCCGAGCAGCGGTGTAATGGCGAGCAGGATAGATACGGCGCCGCGCAGGCCGACCCAGGAGACGAAGGCGACTTCGGGACGCGGCAGGCGGAACGGGATCAGGCAGAGCCAGACCGCGACAGGGCGGGCGACGAACATCAGGAACAGGCCAAGCAGCACCGCAGGCACCATGATGGCCGGAAATTGCGAGGGCGTGGCGAAGAGGCCGAGGATCAGGAACATGATGATCTGCGCCAGCCACGACATGCCGTCCTGGAAGCGCTTCAGGATGGTGACGGCGCGGATGTCGGAGTTGCCGGCAATCAGGCCTGCGATATACACCGCCAGGAAGCCCGATCCGCCGATCGCGCCGGCGGCTGCGAAGACCATCAGCGACAGGGTCAGAACGAAGATCGGCAACAGGCCATGGTCGAGGTTGAGCCGATCGACCAGGCGAACGATGGCGAGGCCGCCAAGCACCCCGACGATGGCGCCGAGGCCCATGTTGACGAGGAAGCCGAGCATCAGGTTGGTGACCAGGACATTGGCTTCGGGATTGGCGTGTGCGGCTATGATCTCGACCAGTGTGATGGTCAGGAAGATGGCGATCGGATCATTGGTGCCGGATTCCACCTCGAGCGTGGAGCGCACGCGCTCGCGCAGGTTGATCTCGCCGGCGCGCAGCAGGAAGAACACCGCCGCCGCATCGGTCGAGGCGACGGCGGCGCCGAGCAGGAAGGATTCCAGCCAGCTGAGGTCGAGCAGATAATAGGCGGCGGCGCCGAACAGGCCGGTGGTGAGAAGCACGCCGAAGGTCGCCAGCGACAAGGCCGGTCCCGCCGCCTGCCGCAAAGCGTTGAGCGGCGTGCCGAAACCGGAATCGAACAGGATGACAGCGAGCGCCAGTGAGCCGGCAAAATAGGCGACGCGGGCGTTGTCGAACTGGATGCCGAGGCCGTCGGTTCCGGTGGCGAGCCCGATGCACAGAAACAGGAGCAGGAGCGGGGCGCCGAAGCGGAAGGCGATCAGGCTCGAAAACGCGGCGGCGACAACAAGCGCCGTGCCGACCAGCGTGACGAGATAGATCGCATGCTCCATCCGTGATTTGCCCCTCGAATTCCTCTGCTTGCTGGCTTTACGGCAGAGTGGGGCGAAGGCGTGACCAGTACAAGGCGGGAGGGTGGTTTTTTGCCCCGCGCCGCTGATTTTCGCGTTGCTGCTCCGGCAAACGAAAACGCCCGGACGAAGCCGGGCGTTTCGAGTGTCGAGAAGACGGATCTTCGATCAGGCGATGGTCTTGCCGAAAGCGACGGCGGTATCGCCCATGCGGTTGGAAAAGCCCCATTCATTGTCGTACCACGACAGCACCGAAACGAAGTTGCCGTCCATCACCTTTGTCTGGTCGAGCGCCATGATCGAGGAGCGCGGATCGTGGTTGAAGTCGATCGACACGTTCGGGTGATGGGTGACGCCGAGGATGCCCTTCAGCCTGCCGTTGGAGGCGGCGATCACCGCCTCGTTGATTTCCTGCACCGTGGTCGACCGCTTGGCGATGAACTTGAAGTCGACGACCGACACATTCGGCGTCGGCACGCGGATCGAGATGCCGTCGAGCTTGCCCTTGAGGTCGGGCAGGACGAGGCCGATGGCCTTGGCGGCACCGGTCGAGGTCGGGATCTGCGACAGGGCGGCGGCGCGGGCGCGGTAGAGATCCTTGTGCATGGTGTCCAGCGTCGGCTGGTCGCCAGTGTAGGAATGGATCGTCGTCATCATGCCCTTTTCGATGCCGACCGTCTCGTGCAGGACGGCCGCGAGCGGCGCCAGGCAGTTGGTGGTGCAGGACGCATTCGAGATGACGATGTGGTCCTTGGTCAGCTTGTCGTGGTTGATGCCGTAGACGACGGTCAAGTCAGCGCCGTCGGCAGGTGCCGAGACCAGCACGCGCTTGGCGCCGGCGGTCAGGTGCGCGGCGGCCTTGTCGCGGGCGGTGAAGATGCCGGTGCATTCGAGCGCGATGTCGACGCCGAGTTCCTTCCACGGCAACTGCGTCGGATCCTTGATCGCCGTGACCTTGAACTTCTCCTTGCCAACGGTGATCTGGTCGCCGTCGACCGACACTTCATGCGGGAAACGGCCGTGCACGCTGTCAAAGCGCAGCAGGTGGGCGTTGGTCTCGACCGGGCCGAGATCGTTGACGGCGACGACATCGATGTCCCTGCGGCCGGACTCATGGATGGCGCGCAGGATGTTGCGGCCGATGCGGCCAAACCCGTTGATGGCAACTCTGACGGTCATTGTTCTCTCCCTGGGAGCTGGAAGGCAGACGATTGGTCCGCAGCTTCATAGCGGCGGACGGGCGAAGAATCCAGCCGCAGCGGGCCGGATTTAAATCGATTAGGTTAGGCCAGTTCGGCAAAACCGCTTTTCAGGCGATCTCGCCGGACCCCCAAAGTCATTTACCGTGCAAGCGAGCTTCCGCTGCCTTGGCTGCCGCCTCGGCGGTGATACCGAAATGCGGATAGAGCTGCTCGATGGTGCCCGAGGCGCCAAAGCCGGTCATGCCGATGAAGATGCCATCGGAGCCGATAAGATGATCCCAGCCCTGGCGGATGCCGGCCTCGATCGCCATCTTGATCGGCGCGTCGCCGATCGTCTTCTTGCGATAGGCGTCGCTCTGCTTATCGAACAGTTCGAAGCAAGGCACCGAGACGACACGGGTCGGGTGGCCATGCTTTTCCAGAAGGTCGCGGGCGCCGAGCGCGATCTCGACCTCGGAACCGGTGGCGAAGATCGTCACCGCGGCTTCACCGCTGGCGGCGGCGAGTTCATAGGCGCCCAGGCTGCTCAGGTTGTTTTCGGTGAACTCGGTGCGCACGGTCGGCAGGTTCTGACGGGTCAGCGCCAGTGTCGACGGCGTCTTTTCGGTTTCGAGCGCGATCTGCCAGCACTCGGCGGTTTCCACGGCATCGGCCGGACGGAACACATTGTGGTTGGGAATGGCGCGCAGGGCCGCCATGTGCTCGACCGGCTGGTGGGTCGGGCCGTCTTCGCCCAGACCAATGGAATCATGGGTCATGACGAAGATCGAGCGGATGCCCATCAGCGAGGCAAGCCGCATCGACGGACGGGCATAGTCGGAGAAACACAGAAAGGTGCCGCCATAGGCGATGAGACCGCCATGCAGCGTCAACCCATTGATGGCCGCTGCCATGCCATGCTCGCGAACGCCGTAGTGAACGTAGCGCTGGCCGTAATCATCCGGCGTGATGTTCTTGGTCTGGCTGGTCTTGGTGTTGTTGGAGCCGGTCAGGTCGGCCGAGCCGCCGATGGTCTCGGGCACCGCGCCGTTGATGACTTCCAGCGCCATCTCGGATGATTTGCGGGTGGCGACCTTCGGCTTGTCGGCCGTAAGCTTCTTCTTGTAGTCGGCGATCACGGCGTCGAAATTCGCCGGCAGCTTGCCCGCAGTGCGGCGCTCGAACTCGGCCTTCAGCTTCGGATCGGCCTTGGCGAGGCGGCCTTCCCAGTCGGTGCGCGCCTTGACGCCGGTCTTACCGGCGGTGCGCCAGGCGTCGAGGATGTCGGCTGGAATCTCGAAGGGCGGCGAGTCCCAGTTGAAGAACTTGCGCGCGCCGGCGATCTCGTCGGCGCCCAGCGGCGAGCCATGCGCCTTGTTGGTGCCGGCCTTGGTCGGAGCGCCGAAGCCGATGGTCGTCTTGCAGGCGATCATCGTCGGCTTGTCGGAGTGACGGGCGGCCTCGATGGCGTAGGCGATCGCTTCCGGATCGGTGCCGTCGATATGGCTGGCGTTCCAGCCGGATGCCTGGAAGCGGGCAACCTGGTCGGTGTTGTCGGCGAGCGAGACCGGGCCGTCGATCGAGATGTTGTTGTTGTCCCAGAAGACGATCAGCTTGTTGAGCTTGAGGTGGCCGGCAAGCGCGATGGCTTCCTGGGAAACACCTTCCATCAGGCAGCCGTCGCCGGCCAGCACATAGGTGTAGTGGTTGACGAGGTCGTTGCCGAAGGCGGCGTTCATGATGCGCTCACCAAGCGCGAAGCCGACCGAATTGGCAAGGCCCTGGCCGAGCGGACCGGTCGTGGTCTCGATGCCGGTGGCATGGCCGTATTCGGGATGGCCCGCTGTCTTCGAGCCCAGCTGGCGGAAGTGCTTGATCTGGTCGATGGTCATGTCTTCGTAACCGGTCAGATGCAGCAACGAGTAGAGCAGCATCGAGCCATGGCCCGCCGACAGGATGAAGCGGTCGCGGTCGGCCCAGTGCGGGGCCTTGGGATCGTATTTCAGGAAGCGGGTGAACAGTACCGTGGCGATGTCGGCGCAGCCCATGGGTAGGCCAGGATGGCCGGAATTCGCCTTCTCGACGGCGTCCATGGAGAGAAAACGGATCGCATTGGCCATCCGGTCATGTTGTTCACGCGACGTCATGGTACCTCCAGGGTGGGGGTTTGGGGGCTTGGGAGAGCCCTTGAAAAGGGTGCGCGACACATAGCAGGCGCGGGCTTTTAGTCAACAAATCGGGTGCACATTTGCCGGTCTTGTGATGCCGCAGGCGGGACTACTTTAGCGTTAGCGGGGGACAGTCGCGAGAGCTTTGTTGACGTGGCCTTCACCCGGTGCCTAATGTTTCTGACATAACGCGTTCTGAACGCGAACGATTCGGTGATGGGCAGGGCACAGGACGAAGGCCATGACCGGGGAAACCACGCTCAAGGAAGTAATCGCCAGGCTGAGCAAGGCCATCGAGGGGCTGGAAAACGCCGTCGCGGCCAAGCTTGAGCACGAACGCGACTATTCGGAAGCCGAGGCAGAAGTGCAGCGGATGAATGCCGATCGCTCGCGGCTGGCGCAGGAGCTCGACAATTCCGAAGCGCGCGCCGAACGGCTGGAAGACGCCAACAAGGAAGTCTCGCGACGGCTGGTGACCGCGATGGAAACCATCCGCGCCGTGTTGGACAGATAGGAGCTGGCCCGATGGCACAGGTCACGGTTTCAATCGACGGCAAGCAGTACCGCATGGCCTGCGACGAGGGCCAGGAAGAGCATCTGATCGACCTCGCCGAACGCTTCGACCGTTATGTCTCGCATCTGAAGGATTCTTTTGGCGAGATCGGCGACCAGCGGCTGACCGTCATGGCCGGCATCATGGTGATGGACGAGCTTTCCGAACTGCAGAAGCGCGTCAAGGGCATGGAGAGCGAAGTGCTGACCTTGCGCAAGACGCGCGACGAGGCACTGACCAAGGCCGACAAGAGCGACAGTGTGCTGACCAACGCGCTCGGCGCCTTGGCGCAGCGCATGGAAGACCTGGCGACGTCGCTGGCGATCACCAAGGCCTGAGGCGGGCCTCGCCGATCCCTAGCGTTTGTCTCATGCCCAATGTCACGCTTTATTTTCGCCCCGATCCGAAGGCGCGGAAAAATTTTTGCCCGTCGGGTGAATAGCCGTCATCTCCACCGTTTAATCAGTCACGTAGCGGTGCTAGGAATAGGTGCCGGCGCCGGCCGGCGATAGAATGCAGGCTAGATTTCACCAGGGGTAGGGATAGGTCATGAGTCTTCGTATCAACGACATCGCGCCGGACTTCACCGCCGAGACCACGCAAGGGACCATCAAGTTCCATGACTGGATCGGCGACGGTTGGGCGATCCTGTTCAGCCATCCGAAGAATTTCACGCCGGTCTGCACGACCGAGCTTGGCACGATGGCGGGGCTTGAAGGCGAGTTCAAGAAGCGCAACGTCAAGATCATCGGCATTTCGGTCGACCCGGTCGAAAGCCATGGCAAATGGCAGGACGACATCAAGACGGCGACCGGCCATTCGGTGCATTATCCGCTGATCGGCGACAAGGACCTCAAGGTCGCCAAGCTCTACGACATGCTGCCAGGCGGCGCCGGCGAAACCTCGGAAGGCCGCACGCCAGCCGACAACGCCACCGTGCGCTCGGTCTACGTCATCGGACCGGACAAGAAGATCAAGCTGGTGCTGACCTATCCGATGACGACAGGGCGCAACTTCGACGAGATCCTGCGCGCGGTCGATTCCATGCAGCTCACCGCCAAGCACCAGGTGGCGACGCCTGCGAACTGGAAGCAGGGCGAGGACGTCATCATCACGGCCGCCGTTTCCAACGAGGATGCGATCAAGCGCTTCGGCGCCTACGAGACCATCCTGCCCTATCTCAGGAAGACCAAACAACCTTCCGCCTGAAGCCGGCGCGTCGGAACAGTTTTTGGTTTTTCCGCTCCTGCGAGCCAAGTCATGCTTGACTGGCTCGACGGGGCGGACAACCATGCTCGCAGCGGGTTCCGGCGGAGAAAATCGTTCCTGCCGGCTGTGAGCGATGGAGCCGGACGTGGATGTAGCTTTGGCCAGGCCTTTGGTCAGCGGCTTCTATGACAAGCCGACCGGAGCCATCCAGTATGTCGTCGCGGACCCGACGACGAAGCGTTGCGCCATCATTGATCCGATCCTGGATTTTGACGAAAAATCCGGCGCAACGGGTACGAGGAGCGCGGATGCGCTGCTCGCTTTCATCGGGGAAAATGGGTTGGAGCTCGAGTGGATCCTCGACACCCATCCCCACGCCGACCATTTCTCGGCGGCGCACTATCTGAAACAGAAGACCGGAGCGCCGATGGCGATCGGCGACAGGATCGTCGACGTCCAGGCACTATGGAAGGTCATCTACAACTGGCCCGATTTTCCCGCCGACGGTTCGCAGTGGGACAGGCTGTTTGCCGAAGGCGAGACGTTCCGGATCGGAACCCTTCCAGTCAAGGTGCTGTTCTCACCAGGACATACGCTGGCCTCGATCACCTATGTGCTCGGTGACGCCGCCTTCGTGCACGACACGCTGTTCATGCCCGACAGCGGCACGGCAAGGACGGATTTTCCCGGCGGGAGCGCCGCGCGGCTCTGGCGCTCGATCCAGGGCATCCTGGCCTTGCCGGAGGAAACCCGGCTGTTCGTCGGCCATGATTACCAGGCCGGCGGGCGCGAGCCGATGTGGGAGAGCACGGTCGGGGCGCAGAAGGCGACCAACATCCATCTTGTCGCCGCGCGCGGCGAGGCCGAGTTCGTCGCCCTGCGCGAGGCGCGCGACCGGACATTGCCGATGCCGCGGCTGATCCTGCATGCGCTGCAGGTCAACATGAATGGCGGACGGCTGCCGGAGCCGGAAGCCAATGGCCGGCGGTACCTCAAGTTTCCGCTTGATGGGCTTTGAGGGTACGCTCCGGCTTCTCGTATACAAAAAGGGCGGCGCCAGTTTCCTGACGCCGCCCTCTATTTCGTAATCGGTCCCGGCTTTAAGCCGCCGGCTGTGCCTCGATGGTGCGCAGCGCCTGCATCTGGCGCTTGGCGGCGGCCTTGACGGCATCCTGCACCTTCTCGAAAGCGCGCACCTCGATCTGGCGCACGCGCTCGCGGCTGATGTCGAACTCGGCCGAAAGCTCTTCCAGGGTGAGCGGCTCCTCGGCGAGGCGACGCGCCTCGAAGATGCGCCGCTCGCGATCGTTAAGCACGGCCAGAGCGCCCGACAGCATGCCGCGCCGGTTTTCCAGTTCGTCCTGCTCGATCAGCATCTCTTCCTGGCTTTCGTGGTCGTCGACCAGCCAGTCCTGCCATTCGCCGGACTCGCCTTCCGTCGCCCGGATCGGCGCGTTGAGCGACGCGTCGCCGGACAGGCGGCGGTTCATCGACACCACTTCGGCCTCGGAAACGTTCAGCCGCGTGGCGATTTCGGCGATCTGGTCGGGCTTGAGATCGCCGTCGTCCAGCGCCTGAATCTTGCCCTTCACCTTGCGGAGATTGAAGAACAGGCGCTTCTGGTTGGCGGTCGTGCCCATCTTGACCAGGCTCCACGAGCGCAGGATGTATTCCTGGATCGAGGCCTTGATCCACCACATGGCGTAGGTCGCGAGGCGGAAACCGCGCTCGGGTTCGAATTTCTTGACGGCCTGCATCAGGCCGACATTGCCTTCCGAGATCACCTCGCCGATCGGCAAGCCGTAGCCGCGATAGCCCATGGCGATCTTGGCGACGAGCCTCAAATGGCTGGTGACGAGCTTATGCGCGGCCGTGGTGTCTTCATGCTCGGCATAACGCTTGGCGAGCATGTACTCTTCCTGCGGCTGAAGCATGGGAAAGCGGCGGATTTCTTCCAGATAGCGGCTGAGGCCGCCTTCGCCGGAAACGATACTGGGTAATGACTGGGCCATGATAGCGCCCCTCTCTATTGGAGTAATGCCCCCGAAACGCGGCGGGCATGTGACGCGAGCACCAAAAGGCTCGCCCGCGACATCAGATCTTATACAGGAACAAAACCAGAAAAGACAGGCATTTGTTCAACACGAAACAGTGTGTCACGCTGAAGTGAACAATGACAGTCAGGTTTTTTGATGGCTGGTTCAGAGTTTGCGGAAGCCGTCGACGAGTTCCTCCATATCCTCCGGTATCGGCGCCTCGAACCTCATCGTTAGATGGGTAGTGGGGTGCCGAAATGCAAGGAGCCAGGCATGCAAAGCTTGCCGGGAAAATGCCTTGACCTGAGTTTTCAGGGGCTCCGGCAGCCGATTGGCCTTGGTGCGGAATGCCAAGCCGTAATCGGGATCGCCGATAACGGGATGGCCGATATGGGCCATGTGGACGCGGATCTGGTGGGTGCGGCCGGTTTCCAGCCGGCATTCCACGAGGCTCGCGGTGGCGAATTCCCGCTGGCCCTCGCCGAAGCGCTCTTGCACGGCAAAGCGGGTAACGGCGTGGCGCGCGTCGTCGCGGCCTTCCGGCACGACGGCGCGGCGCACCCGGTCGGCGGCGCGGCCAAGCGGCGCATCGATCGTGCCGGTCGGCCTTTGCGGTGTGCCCCAGACCAAAGCCAGGTAGGCGCGTTCGAGGTCGCCGGTCAGGCCGTGGTCGGCGAAGGCTTCCGATAGCGACTTATGGGCGCGGTCGGTCTTGGCGACCACCATGACGCCGCTGGTCTCCTTGTCGAGGCGGTGGACGATGCCCGGGCGGCGTACCCCGCCAATGCCCGACAGGCTGTCGCCGCAGTGGTGGATGAGCGCATTGACCAGCGTGCCGGTCCAGTTGCCGGCGCCGGGGTGCACGACAAGCCCTGCCGGCTTGTTGATGACGATCAACTCGTTGTCTTCGTAGAGCACGTCGAGCGCGATGTTCTCGCCCTGCGGCAGCGCCGGTTCCGGTTCCGGCATGGCGACCGACACATTTTCTCCAGCGCTCATCTTGCGCTTGGTTTCGTTGACCGGCTTGCCGTCGATGACGACGCCGCCTTGCCTGATCAGCATCTGCACGCGACTGCGTGACATGTCGGGACCAAGCGCTGCCGCCAGCCACTGGTCGAGGCGTTGGCCGGCCGCATCCGCGCCGGCGACCAGCAAGGTGGGCGCGGCCTCTATCAATTCAGGGGCCTCTTCGCTATGAGCGCTCATCGAAAAACCATTCCGGAATATTTGCCATGGCCCGGCCCGATGCCGATGAAGAGCAGGAAAAGCCGCTTGACCCCGCGGTCGACAAGCTGCGCGGCAGGCTCATCCGCTTCATGGCCATCAATCTCGGCCTGCTCCTTCTGGCTCTTATGGTGGTGATCGCGGCGATTGTCTACAAATCACGCAAGGCAACGCCGGTGAGCCCGCCGCTGGCCGGCGACGTCCAGGTGCCCGCCGGCGAACCGCTCAGCGGGGACATCGTGCTGCCGGTAGGCTCCCGGGTGGTCGGTCAGTCACTGTCGGGCAGCCGCCTTTCTATCGACGCCGAGCTTGCCGACGGCAGCCGTGCGATCTTCGTCTATGATATCTCCGAGCGCCGCCTGATCGGCCGTTTTGCAATCCGCAACAAATAGGCAGGCGGCAATGCAGCAAACAAGTTTGCGGCGGACATGACCGGGTTTGCCGAACATCGCCGTGTCGCGACCGTGACGCTGGTCGTCGCCGATTATGACGAGGCGATCGCCTGGTATGTCGAGCGGCTGGGTTTTACCCTGACCGAGGATGTCGATCTCGGCGGCGGCAAGCGCTGGGTGACCGTCGCGCCGGCCAACGGACAGGGTGCCAGGCTGCTGCTTGCCGAGGCGTCCGACGAGGCGCAGAGGAAAAGCATCGGCAACCAGACCGGCGGCCGGGTCTTCCTGTTTCTCGAAACCGACGATTTTGCCCGCGATCACGCCGCCATGCTGAACAAGGGCGTCGAATTCCGCGAGGCGCCGCGCTTCGAGCCCTACGGCACCGTGGCCGTTTTCGCCGATCTCCACGGCAATCTCTGGGACCTGATCGAGCCGAAACGCTAGCTTGTGGGCGGTTTTTCGTTCGATGCTGCAAAGCCGCCGAACCCCAGTTGCTTTTTCCCAGCCGCCAGCCTATATCGCCCCTTCTTGAACGCGCCCATCGTCTAGCGGTCAGGACACCGCCCTCTCACGGCGGGAACAGGGGTTCGATTCCCCTTGGGCGTACCAAGCAACGGCCCGGTCGTTGCCCTCCAGACAATCTAACAAGTTCGGACCAGTACCTGCATGGGCTCGGCATGCCTCGAAAGAGTGCACGATGCCCCGTGAAAAACCGGCTGTTCCCATGCCCGAATCCACCTGCCGCAAGCCGAGTTCAGGGCGGTCGCCTGGACCATCCTACCGCAAGATGATGGCCTTCACGGTTATCGAATCCTGACTTGGTGCGTGGGACGGCAGGCACGTTAAGGTTTGGTTTACCAATAGCCTGTCTACTGGAGACAATTCGCTTTCGGCCCGCGACCACGGATGTACTGGCGCAACTGTCGAGGCGGAAAGGAAAGGTCGGCTCAGTGCCGGCCTTTTTGTTTTCGGCATTGGCTCGCATCGGTCTCGGTCAGTCGCCCGGGCGGCTTCGCAGTCGGCTCTCTCCGAACAACTTTTTGGCGAGGGATATTGCCATTGCCCGTATCGGCCCTACCATCGATTCCGGCAGTCCGACGCGGATTGCCGGCTGGTCGTGACGATGAGGCGTGCGATGAAAGGCGTTGCAAAGCTGGTGATTGCGGGCGTGATGTCGACGGGTGTCGTATGCGCATCGGTTGCCGCAACGCTCAACACCATGGACGATGTCGGGGCCGCGATCCAGTCGTGCTGGACGCCGCCCGCCGACGCCGGGAATTCGACTGTAACCCTGAGCTTCAGTTTCAAGCGCGACGGTACTCTGATCGGCGCGCCGCGACCAACCGCCGTCAAGGTGGCCGGCGACGACAAGGCGCGTCAGTCATTCATCGATGCGGCAATAACGGCGGTGAAGAATTGCACGCCGCTGAGTTTATCGCCGGAGCTGTCACGAGGAATTGCCGGCAACGTGTTCACGCTGCAATTCGTTTCGCCCAAGCAGTAGCGGTACGCCCAAAAAAGCCTGCCATGGGGTGGGCATCAGCGTGGCTGGTCTGGATCGGAGAGCTGCGTCGGGCGTCTTTCCCCGATTGGCGCAAATCAACGGCTCAGGCGCCGTACTTCGGCATGCCGTGCCAGATCCGGTGTCTCAAAGACATAGTCGCTCCAGGCCGATTCGGGAATCTGCCCGGCCAGATAGCACTCGAGCAACAGGCTTTGCTCGGGGTTGAGCGGCCGCGGGCCACGCTCGTGATCCCGCCCGAGAGAGTGAAAAAGGTTTCTTGTCAGTTCCGACACCGTGAAGTGGATCGACATCTGCGTTCTCCTTCGCCCCTCAACGCAGCAGCACGAGCAAAGGTTTCAAGGCAGAGACCGGTAACGCCCGATTGATCGCATGGCTCGACGCATCGGCCTGCCGACGGCCGCGGATCTGTCTCCGTTGCTTCCCGGTTCGTCTCAATCTTGAAATAAAAATGTAATATGGAATTTACATGCAGGATTATATTACACTAGATGAAGGTCTGTTCAGGTCAGAAGTCTTAAAATATTAGGTATAGCTCATTTAGTGAAAGTTTGTCCAAGTCGAAAGAGCGTAGTTCCGGACTATCGGCAACAAGGATCATGGCGTTCAGATGACCCGTTTCTGTCTTTTCATGATGATCGCGCTGGCAACGGTCGCTGCGTTTGCGTCCGGCACGACACCTTCCTACGCGGACAGTTGTGGTGCGATCAAAAGTCAATTGCTGTCCGCTGGCCGCGGCGGAGGCGTGAGCCCGGCACTGGCTCAGCTTCGTCGCCAGCTCGCGGCGGTCCAGGGCCTGGAGAGGCAGCGCAAGTGCACCGCGCAAGGTGCCGCGGGCGGCTTCTTCAACGCTTGTGCCGACCTCGCTCGAAACCGGACGGAGGTGCAGCGCCAGATCGCGGCTGCGTCCAATTCCGGCCGTGACAATTCGGGCCTGCAGGCGCGGTTCGCGGCGCTCGGCTGTTCATCGGGGGTAAAGCAGGAGCGCCCGGCGCCGAAGGCGAAATCCGCGACGGCAGCGGCCGGGGCCACGACCGGCGGCAATGCGATGCTGTTTTGCGTCCGCCTTTCGGATGGGTATTTCTTCCCCGCGCCAAAGTCGCAATTCGCCGGCAACCGCGATCTCAAGGAAATGGCCGATCAATGCCGTTACATCTGCGATGATCCGGCGGTCGATCTCTACACGCTGAGCGATATCAGCCAGGAAACCGACAGCATGGTGGCGCTCGACACGCGCAAACCATACACCGAGTTGCCGGCCGCTTTCCGGTATCGTGACGATGCCAATTTCAAGGCCTGCGACGTCAAGCGTTATTATCAGCGGGTTGCCGAACTGAGGGCTAGGACGGTGACGCCCACGAACATGACCAATGCAATCATCCCGTTGCCTCAGGCAAAGCCGGACTTCGGCAGCGTCGCGGCAATTCCAGAAACCGACATCGAGGCTCCGGGTGCCGCTCAGCTCCAGTCGATCGAGCCCGGCAAGCGCACCGTGCGTGTGGTCGGTCCCGCCTTCTTCCCGGCTGAATGACAGGCTGGAGCCAAGCAACCGAGGAAGGGCGCGGCGTCGCTATAGGACATTGTTCGCGGGAGCGGTCTGGCGACACTGTCAAACGCTGAACCGTTCTATTCGCAGACCATGCGAACCCTTTGGCCGGGCGCGCTGACGTTCCTGCATGCCAATTGCTTTTCGGAATCCGATGACGGGGAAGGCGGCGGTGACGCCCTGGTCTGATGCCGTCTGTGCGGCGCAGGTTTCAGGGCCTTGCGCTCGGAAACCCGTCCGGGGGATTGTGGCGGCCCCGGAAAGGCGCCGTTGTCGACCTGCGGCTGGTAATCGACATTGGGCGGTGGCCGGTCCCAGATCCGCCTGGCGTCGAGCGGCCGCGGGATGATGACCGTGCCGTCATAGCTGCGCGAGCAGCCGCCGCCGAAAAGCAGCGCCACGCCCAGCAAGAAAGGCCCTATTCGTCCATACATTAGCAACACCCCTGCGCATGCTTATAGCGCGGCCTTGCCGCGCGCCACAACCGGACGGAATAACGCAGCAGGAACAGGCCGGTTGCGCCGTTAAGGTTAGCGGATCGTTAATGCTTCTGCGGCACATTCCGCCGACGAACCGCGGAGGGAGGGTTCGGCCTTGATTTTCGGGGTGGGGACAGCATGGCGGAATCGAACGAAGCAATCGGCGCGCGCGGCAAGCGTGAGCCCGGCAAGGCAGCCGCGCATGGCGGCGATGGATCGTCCGGCGTCGACATGGATCGCGCCGGCGCGCTTCGCCAGCTCGTCGAAGCGGCTTCGGACTGGACGTGGGAAACCGACGCGGAGCTTCGCTTTTCCTGGCTTTCTCAAGACTACCAGGCTGCGACGGGCATCGATCCGGCTGATGTGCTTGGCCGGTTCCGGTTCGATTTTCTCAATCAGGTCCGGAAGGGCAACCGCAGCGCGGCAGCCCATCTGGAGGACTTGCAGGCGCACCGGCCGTTCCGCGACTTCGTCTACGAACTGAAGGGTGGCCGCCCCGACTGCCGCTGGGTGCTGACGTCAGGTTTCCCGCGTTTCGACAGTGACGGAAAATTTGCCGGCTATCGCGGCATAGGCCGCAATGTCACCGCGCTGGCCAGCGCCTTCGAGGACATGGAGCCGCCGGCTGGCGGCGAGCCCGTCCAGCATCTTGCCGATCTCGAGCGGACGATGGACGCCATGCACATGGGCGTCGTGCTTCTGGATGCAGGGCTCGACACGCTGATCGTCAACAAGGCCTATCGCGACCTCTCCAGGATTCCGGATGGGGCCGTGACGGTTGGAGCGCCGTTCAGCCTTTTGATGAAACTCAACCGCCGCAACGGCATCTATGGCGACATCGACGAAGAGCAATGGCAGCGCTACCTCGCCACTCGCATCGAGGAGATCAGGGGCGGTACCGTCGCACCTCGGGAGTTTGTCCACACCGACGGGCGGACCATGATGTTCTCGGTCACGGCTCTGTCGGGAGGCAAGCGGCTGCTGACCTACTATGAGGTCACCGAGGTCAAGCGTCGTGACGCGGAGATCGAGAATGCCAACGCCAAGATCGCCGAGACATTCGCCAATCTCCGCACCATGGTCGATCAGATGCCGATCGGTGTCCTCGTCCTCGATGCCGACATGCGTGCCGAGGTCATCAACCGCGCCTTTTACGATTTCTGGCAGATCGACGCCCGGCGCGCCGAGATCGGCTGCAGCTTCCGCGATCTGATGGACGCGAGCCGCGACATAGACCCCTACGGTTCGGACGACGCGACATGGCAGCGACATGTCGCCGAACGCGAGGCTGAAATCAGAGCCGGCACGGCCGGATCGCGGCAGTTCCCACGCAATGACGGCCGGACGCTGATCTCGTCGATGGCGGCGCTGGCCGGCGGCAAGCGGTTCATTTCCTACGTCGATATCACCGACATGAAGGACCGAGAGGCTGAACTCGCCGAAGCACTGGAGAAGGCGCGGCTGGCGGAGGCTGTGATCAACGGCGTCAAGGATCCGATCTTCGTCAAGGACGACAATCTGCGCTTCGTCTTCGTCAACGAGGCCTTCGCGGCGCTGTTCAAGCAGGCGCCGCAAGCCATGCTTGGCAGGCCGGGGAGCGATTTCCTCGGGCCGGCCGACGTCGCGCTGTTCGAAAGCAGCGAACGTGAGGTGCTGGCCGGCGGGCGGCAATATGAAGTGGAAGAAAGCTTCGAGGCCGACGGCGCCAGCCGTTCGCGCATCGTCAGGAAGAACCGCGTCCGCATGGCAAGCGGCCGCGACTATGTCGCCGGCTTTCTCTTCGACATCTCCGACATGAAGCGGCGCGAGACCGAAGCCGAAGATGCGCGCAAGCATCTCGCCAGCGTGCTGGAATCGCTGCCGGCAGGCGTTATCATCTACGACCGGGACGACAAGTTCGTATTCGCCAACCACAGGCTGCAGGATTCGCTGCCGGCGCTGAAGCCGTTCTGGCAGCCCGGCCGCACTTTCCGCGAAGCGCTGGAGTTCGGCCATTCGGTCGGATATTTCCGGTCGAGCGGCGATCCTGGAATCGACAGCCTTTACGAAGTCGATTCCGAACGCTGGCTTGATGGCATCCTGGCGCGTTACCGCCTGCCGAATTCCTCCTATGAGCGCCTCAATGGGGATGGACGCTGGTACCAGGTCTATGACATGCGCACCGGGGACGGCACCTTCATCGGCGTGCGCGTCGATATCACCGACCTGAAGAGCCGCGAGGCCGCGCTTCATCACTCGATGCGCCAGATCGATCTCTTCCGGCATGTCATGGACGAGTTGCCGGTAGCCGCCTTCATCAAGGCGCAGGACCTGAGCATCGAATTCGTCAACAAGGCCTGGTGCGCGCTGACCGGTCTCGCCAAGGACGATGTCATCGGCCGGACCGACCGCCAGCTGTTCAGCGGCGAGGAAGCAGAGAGCTTCAGCCAGGACGACACCGATGTCGTGACGAACGGCAATGTGCGTGAGGTCGAGGAGCCCGTCACCCATCGTGACGGAACGGTGCGGCAGTTGGTGACGCGCAAGAGCCGCCTGGTGGCCACGGACGGATCGGTGCATCTGGTCGGCTCCAGCACCGACATCACCGACGTCAAGGCACGCGAGCAAGCTCTGGAAGAGAGCATGCGCGAGAACGAGGTGTTCCGCAGCCTGATCGACAATGTACCGGTGTCGATCTACGCCAAGCGCTCCGATCTCAGGCAGTTCTATGTCAACAAGGGCTGGTGCGACCTCACCGGCTTCAGCAAGCAGGAGGCGATCGGCAACACCGACGTCGAGATCTTCGGGCCGGATGGCGAGGCCTTCGTGGCCAGCGATCTCGCCGTGCTGCGTACCGGCGAGACCCAAGAGATCGAGGAGACGGTGCGCCTGCCCGACGGCAGCGTCAGGCATCAGTTCGCCCGCAAGGGCGCAATGATCGCCTCCGACGGTTCGCTCTATTTGATCGGTTCGACGACCGACATCACGGAACTGAAGCAGCGTGAGGCGGAGCTCAGCGAAGCGCGTCAGCGCGCCGTGCTCGCCGACCGCGCCAAGTCGGAATTCCTCGCCAATATGAGCCACGAGATCCGCACGCCGATGAATGGCGTGCTGGGCATGGCTGAACTGCTGGCCAAATCCAATCTCGACCCGAAGCAGAAGACATTCACCGACATCATCGTCAAATCGGGCAATGCGCTGTTGACCATCATCAACGACATCCTGGATTTCTCCAAGATCGATGCCGGCCAGCTGGTGCTCGACCCGGCGCCCTTCAATCTCGCCGAGGCGATCGAGGACGTGGCGACGCTGGTGTCTACGCGGGCCAAAGAAAAGGACCTCGAGCTCATCGTGCGCATCGAGCCGCGGCTCGAAAGCCTGTTCATCGGCGATGTCGGCCGCATCCGGCAAATCGTCACCAACCTGCTCGGCAATGCGGTGAAGTTCACCGAAGAAGGCCACGTGCTGGTCGATGTGACCGGCGAACGAGTTCCGACGGGAACCAGGCTGACGATTTCGGTCACCGACACCGGCATCGGCATCCCCGAGGAAAAACTGAAACTGGTGTTCGAGAAATTCAGCCAGGTCGACACGTCGTCGACAAGGCGCCACGAGGGCACCGGGCTTGGCCTTGCCATCACCTCGCGGCTGGTCGACCTGATGGGTGGCGACATTGGCGTCGAGAGCGCCGAAGGCAAGGGGTCGACCTTCTGGTTCACGGTGACGCTGCCGGGGGCCGGGCAGCAGAACGGGCAGCGCATCACGCCGGTGGACGTGACGGGCGCACGCGTGCTGATCGTCGACGACAATGCCGTCAACCGCGCCATCCTGACCGAGCAGATGACCTCGTGGACGTTCGATTCCTGCGCGGCCGAAAGCGGCGCCGAAGGTCTCAAGGTGCTGATCGCCGCGGCAGCCTATGGCGTGGCGGTGGATTGTGTCGTGCTCGATTATCAGATGCCTGAGATGAGCGGCGCCGAAATGGCGCGCATCGTGCGCAACACCGAGGGCCTCGCGGACACGCCGATCATCATGCTGACCTCGGTCGACCAGTCGCTTGCCAACACCAGCTACCGCGATCTCGGCATCGACGCGCAGTTGATCAAGCCAGCACGCTCCTCGGTACTTCTGGAGACCCTGGTCGCGACCATCCAGCGCCATCGCCACGCCACCAACGACCAGGCCGTTCAGCCGCCAGCGAGCGAGGCGCTCGAGATTACCCCGCGGTCGCCTCTGGCGCCTTCCGAGCAGCGCGCGCAGCTGCAGCCGCCGCCGGTTCGTCCCAGGCTGCCTGCCACCGGGGGCGGGCACAGGCTGGATATCCTGGTGGCCGAGGACAACGAGGTGAACCAGATGGTCTTCACCCAGATCCTCGGCGAGACCGGCTACGGTTTCGAGATCGTCGGCAACGGCCGCAAGGCACTCGACGCCTTCGGCACGCTCAATCCGTGCATGATCCTGATGGATGTCTCGATGCCGGAGATGAGCGGTCTCGAAGCGACGGCCGCGATCCGCCTGCTGGAGCAGGAAACCGGTACGCATGTGCCGATCGTCGGGGTCACCGCGCATGCGCTCAAGGGTGACCGCGAACGCTGCCTGGAGGCGGGCATGGACGACTATCTGCCCAAGCCGATCAGCCCCAAGGCCCTGCTCGAGAAGGTCGAGCGTTGGGTCGGCGCCGGCCGTCAGGTCCACCGCAACGCGGGATAGCGCCCGCGTCGCCTTGATTTAGGATCCGGTGAGGCAAATCGAGGGAATCAGCAGGGGATTTGCCGCTACTTCCGCGTGCAGTGACTATGGTGCGATCGCGCCATATCAAAGACGGTGTCCAGCCGGAACAATAGCAAAATCGAATTCCGCTCTTCTCAGTTACGGGCGGGAGCAGCGACCGCCTGCAAGAAACAGTGTCACTCTACCCCAACGGACCTGTTTTTGGCGATGGCCCGGCCATGACACGCTCTGGCTGCGAGCAACGCGCTCCCGTCCGGATTTTCTTCACTTGGGAAAGCCCCGTCGAATTCCGGGTGCTTCCACCCGTCGAACGGCTCAAGCCCCTGATTCCGGCGATAAACTCGGACCGCGCCTCGAAGCGCCCGACACCGGTGCTTTTCCCGGTGCCGGCGACGCGTTACCGGGCTGACATGAAACTGTCATGCGACTGTTATAATCCAAGGCTATTGGCCTCAGCGGGCGCCGGAAAGAAGTGGCGCCGAGAGACCATCTTCCGAACAGGAGCAGGCCACATGAGACATTTCATCCGCTCGGCGGCCGTTGCGATTGCAATGGCTGCGGCGTCCACCCTCACCCTTTCCGCGGCAATGGCAGCTGACCTTTCCGGCGCCGGCTCGACCTTCATCTATCCGGTGTTCGCCAAATGGGCCGACACCTACAAGAAGGACACCGGCATCGGCCTCAACTACCAGTCGATCGGCTCCGGCGGCGGCATCAAGCAGGTCATCGCCAAGACCGTGACCTTCGGCGCCACCGACAAGCCGATGTCCGACGCAGACCTGGAAAAGAACGGCCTCGTGCAGTTCCCGATGGTGATGGGCGGCATCGTGCCGATCGTCAACCTCACGGGCATCAAGCCGGGCGAACTCGTCCTCGACGGCAAGACGCTGGCCCAGATCTATCTCGGCGCCATCACCACCTGGGACGACGCCGCGATCAAGGCGCTGAACCCCTCGCTCACCCTGCCGTCGACCGCGATCGCGGTCGTGCATCGTTCGGACGGTTCGGGCACGACCTTCAACTTCACCGACTACCTGGTGAAACTGTCGCCCGACTGGAAGGACAAGGTTGGTTCGGACACGGCCGTCGAATGGCCGACCGGCGTCGGCGCCAAGGGCAGCGAAGGCGTTGCCAACACCGTCAAGCAGACCGACGGCGGCATCGGCTACGTCGAATATGCCTATGCCAAGCAGAACAAGCTGTCCTACTCCAAGATGGTGAATGCAGCCGGCAAGGTTGTCGAGCCGTCGCTCGAATCCTTCGGCGCCGCCGCTTCGAATGCCGACTTCAAGGGCGCGAAGAACTTCAACGTCATCATCACCAACGAGCCCGGCGACGCCACCTGGCCGATCGCCGCCTCGACCTGGGTGCTGATCCACAAGGCTCCGGACGATGCCGCTGCCACCGGCGAAGCGCTGAAGTTCTTTGCCTGGGCCTACAAGGACGGCAAGGAAACCGCCAAGGCGCTCGACTATGTGTCGATCCCCGACAGCGTCGTCGACCTGATCAAGGCTTCGTGGAAGGCCGACATCTCGGCCGGCGGCAAGCCGGTCTACGCTGGCGAGTAACATCACCCGAAGGAGCGCCGCTTCACGCGGCGCTCCTTTTTCTCAACACAAAGAGCCGAGCTTGACATGAGTGCTGTCCAGGAAGCCTTGCCAGCCATTAAGGGCTCGCGCGACGCCATCGTCAGACGCTTCGCGTTAACAGATTCGATCTTCCATGGGCTGACCCGCGCCGCCGCCATTCTCGTGCTGGTGCTGCTTGGCGGCGTCGCCATCTCGTTGTTTGCCGGTTCCTGGCAGGCACTGTCGACCTTCGGCTTCTCGTTTCTGACCAGCGAGAGCTGGAACCCGGTGACGGAGAAATTCGGCGCCCTGGCGCCTATCTATGGCACCATTGTCACATCGGCCATCGCCATCCTGATCGCCGTGCCGCTCGGCATCGGCATTGCCATTTTTCTCACCGAGCTTTGCCCGCGCCCGCTTCGGCGCCCAATCGGCATGGCGGTGGAACTGCTGGCCGGCATTCCTTCGATCATCTACGGCATCTGGGGCCTGTTCGTCCTGGCGCCGTTCCTGCAGACGACGGTGCAGCCCTTCATCATCAGCGTTTTCCATGGCGTTCCCGGCCTTGGCAGCCTGTTTGCCGGTCCGCCCTACGGCATCGGCCTGCTGACCTCGTCGCTGATCCTCGCCATCATGGTGCTGCCCTTCATCACCTCGATCACCAAGGACGTGTTCGACACGGTGCCGCCGGTGCTGAAGGAGTCCGCCTACGGCATTGGCTGCACGACCTGGGAAGTGACACGCCGCGTCGTCATCCCTTACACCCGCATCGGCATCATGGGCGGCGTCATGCTCGGCCTTGGCCGCGCGCTCGGCGAAACCATGGCGGTGACCTTCGTGATCGGCAATGCGCACCGCATCTCGACCTCGCTGTTCGCGCCGGCAACGACAATCTCCGCGACCATCGCCAATGAATTCACCGAAGCCGTCGGCGATCTCTACACGTCCTCGCTGGTGGCGCTCGGCTTGATCCTGTTCGTCATCACTTTCCTCATCCTTGCCATCGCACGCTACATGCTGATGCGCATCGACGCCCGCACCGGAGCCTGACCGATGTCGACAGCCTCGTCGCTTCACAGCCGCCGCAAGACCAGAAACTCGGTGATGATGACGCTGTGCGTCGCCGCCGCGGGCATCGGGCTTGCCTGGCTGGCACTGATCCTCGGCGCTTTGGTCTACAAAGGCGCAGCCGGGCTCTCCCTTGATGTGTTCACGCAGATGACGCCGCCCCCCGGCGATGCCGGCGGCCTGCTGAACGCTATCTATGGCAGCGTGGTGATGACGGTCATCGCCGTTATCGTCGGCACGCCAATCGGTGTTCTGGCCGGCACCTACATGGCCGAATACGGCCGCTTCTCGAAACTCACCACCGTGGTGCGCTTCATCAACGACATCCTGCTGTCGGCGCCGTCGATCATCATCGGCCTGTTCGTCTACGAATTGATGGTGCGGCCGATGGGGCATTTCTCGGCGATCGCCGGCGCCGTCGCGCTGGCCATCCTGGTCATCCCCGTGGTCGTGCGCACCACCGAGGACATGCTCAACCTGGTGCCGAACGCCTTGCGCGAAGCCGGCACCGCGATCGGCGCGCCGCGCTGGGTGGTCATCAAATCAGTGGCTTACCGTGCAGCACTTTCCGGCATCGTCACCGGCATATTGCTGTCGATCGCCCGCATCTCCGGCGAGACGGCGCCGCTGCTCTTCACCGCGCTCAACAACCAGTTCTGGTCGAGCAATCTCAACGCGCCGATGGCCAGCCTGCCGGTCACCATCTTCCAGTTCGCTCTCAGCCCCTATGAGGAATGGCAGCAGCTGGCCTGGACCGGCGCACTCATAATCACATTGACGGTTCTCGCGCTCAGCATCTTTGCGCGCAGCCTGACCGGACGCAGAGAGGACAAATGAGCCAGATGTTGTCTCCAGACATGACGATTGCCACCGAGGCAGCCGCCAAGGCGAAGATCGAGGTCAAGAACCTCAATTTCTACTACGGCCAGTCGAAGGCGCTGAAGGACATCACGTTGTCGCTGCCCGAGCGCAGCGTGACGGCCTTCATCGGACCGTCGGGTTGCGGAAAGTCGACGCTGCTGCGCGTCTTCAACCGCATCTACGAACTCTACCCCAAGCAGACCGCCGAGGGCCAGGTGCTGCTCGACGGCCAGAACGTTCTCGACCGCTCGCAGGATCTCAACCTGCTGCGTACCAAGATCGGCATGGTGTTCCAGAAGCCGACGCCGTTCCCGATGTCGATCTATGAGAACATCGCCTTCGGCGTCAGGCTCTATGAGAAGATCAGCAAGGCCGAAATGGACGGCCGTGTCGAGCAGGCGCTGAAGCGCGCCGCATTGTGGACCGAGGTCAAGGACAAGCTGAACGCCAGCGGCCTCAGCCTGTCAGGCGGCCAGCAGCAGCGTCTTTGCATCGCCCGCACCGTGGCGGTGAAGCCGGAGGTCATCCTGCTCGACGAGCCGGCCTCGGCGCTCGATCCGCTGTCGACCGCCAAGATCGAGGAACTGATCGACGAGTTGCAGGCCGACTACACGATCGTCATCGTCACCCACAATATGCAGCAGGCGGCGCGCGTGTCACGCCAGACGGCTTTCATGTATCTGGGCGAACTGGTCGAATTCGACAAGACCGAGAAGATCTTCACGTCGCCTCGCGAGAAGCGCACCCAGGACTACATCACCGGCCGCTTCGGCTGATATCACGCATACGAGGACCAGGATCATGGCCGAACATACAGTCGCAGCCTTCGACGAGGATCTCGGACAGATCAGCAGGCTGATCAGCGACATGGGCGATCTCGCCGGCACGATGGTCGGCGGCGCCACCAAGGCGCTGCTGAATTCCGATAACGCGCTGGCACAGCGCGTCGTCTCCGACGATGCCATCATGGACGCGCGCCAGCGCGAACTCGACGACCGCGCCATCACCCTGATCGCCAAGCGTCAGCCGATGGCCGACGATCTGCGTCACGTCGTCGGCTCGATCCGGATGGCGGGCGATCTCGAGCGCATCGGCGACCTTGCCAAGAACATTGCCAAGCGCGTCGGCTCCGTCGGCCTCTCCGCCACGCCGCGCGACCTGTCGCATTCGATCGACTCCATGGCGCAGCTGGTGCTGATCCAGGTGCAGGGCGTGGTCGAGGAATACGCGGCCGGCGATGCCGCCGCGCTCGCCAAGCTCAGGAATGACGACGAACGCATCGATGTCAAATACACATCGGTGTTCCGCGAACTCCTGACCTACATGATGGAGGATCCGCGCAACATCACGGCTTGCACGCATCTTTTGTTCTGCGCCAAGAATCTCGAACGCATCGGCGACCACGTGACCAACATTGCCGAGAATGCATATTATGTGCTGACCGGCACGCAACTGCCCGCCAACCGTCCGAAGCAGGACGAGACGGCGATGTCGGTGCCGGCGGCTTGACGGCAGGGATGATCAATCGATGATCGCGCCACGCATCATGGTGGTGGAGGACGAGGAGCCGCTCGGCGTGCTCCTCCGCTACAATCTGGAATCGGAAGGCTACCAGGTCGAGGTGGTGACGCGCGGCGACGAAGCCGAGATCCGCCTCCAGGAGAACGTGCCCGACCTCCTGGTGCTCGACTGGATGGTGCCGGCGGTTTCCGGCATCGAACTCTGTCGGCGCCTGCGAATGCGGCCCGAGACCGAGAGGCTGCCGATCATCATGCTGACGGCGCGCGGCGAGGAGAGCGACCGCGTGCGCGGCCTCTCGACCGGTGCCGACGACTATCTGGTCAAGCCGTTCTCGACACCGGAATTCATGGCCCGGGTCAAGGCGCTGCTGCGCCGCGCCAAGCCGGAAGTGCTGTCCAGCGTGCTCAAGGTCGGCGACATCGTGCTCGACCGGGAATCGCACCGGGTCTATCGCAAGAAGAGCGAGATCCGGCTCGGGCCGACCGAGTTCCGCCTGCTCGAATTCATGATGCGTCATCCCGGTCGCGTGTTCTCGCGCAGCCAGCTGCTCGACAATGTCTGGGGCGAGACGATCTATATCGACGAGCGCACCGTGGACGTGCATGTCGGCCGGCTGCGCAAGGCGGTCAACAACGGCCGCATGCCGGACGTGATCCGCACCATTCGCGGCGCGGGCTACGCGATCCGCGAAGACTGAAATCAGGCTACATTCTTGCCCGGAACGCCGGGCCTCGCCAGCACGCCCGGCGCGAAAATCTCCTGGTCGACGAAGGTCAGCGCCCGCATGGCGCAACCTTCGCGGATGAGCGGCAGCTCGTTCGGCTCGGTGTCGAAGGAAATCGATTCCGAATGCTGGCCGCCGGCGGTCTGGGCGATGGCCTCGCGCAAGGCCGGCTCGATTAGGTCGAAGGCGGCGGCGCTGACGCCGACCATGGCGACGGGTGCGGGATCGATCAGAGCGAACAGGCTGCCCAGCCCATAGCCCAGCGCCTCGCCGGCCTTGCGATAGGCTTCGCGCTCCGGTCCGTCTTTCTCCCTTGCCGTCGCGGCGAGTGCCCGCATCTGCGCATCGCTGACATCGGCGACCGGTTCGGCGTCCTCGCCAAGCTGCCTGGCGTTGCGCCAGATGGCGTAGTTGCCGGCATAGGCCTCGACGCAGCCGCGCCGCCCGCAGCGGCAGAGCGCGCCTCCCGGGCGATGGATCATGTGGCCGAACTCGCCTCCCGACGAATGCGTGCCGGTGAAAAGCTCGCCCTTCAGCACCAGGCCCATGCCAATGCCGTGCGAGAGCAGGATGGCGATGAAGTCGTCGCGGTAGCGTTCGGGGTCGCGCCAGCGCAGCGCCACCGCCATCATGTTGCAGTCGTTCTCCATGGTGGCGGGGATGCCGAACTCGGCTTCAAGTATGTCGGCGAAGGGAATATCCGTCTGCGGCGTGATCGGCGACCACAGCATCGCACGCGCCTCGGTGTCGGTGATGCCCTGGATCGCCAGCGCGATGCGGGCAATACTGCGGACGTCGAGATCGGGGTCCTCGAGGCGCCGCCGCACTATTGCCGTGCATTCGCCGATCAGCGCCTCGCGCGATATGGTCAGCGTGTCCAGCCGGCGCTGTTCCTCGGCGACCACCTGGCCGGAATAATCGATGACGGCGACGGACAGGAAATTCAGCGACAGCACCACGGTCATCACAGCCGCGGCCTCGGGGTTGAGACCAAGGCCAACCTGCGGCCGGCCGCGTTTCAGTGAACCGGCCTCGTTCGGCTTGCCTTCGGTCAGGATACCCTCGTCGATCAGGTCGGCTGATATCGCCGATATGGTCGAGTGGCTGAGGCCGGTGGTGGCGGCGATCTCGGTGCGCGAGGGCTGACCACCCTGACGCACGGCTGCAATCACCATGGCGCGGTTGCGCCGGCGCAGATCGTCGTGGCGGATTCCGACCGACATGCTTCCCACATCCTCCCGTCGCCGCGGTTCTTGACACCCCCTCGAACATCTCCGGCAACGGGCCGAATACTGGCAGAAGCGGCAGGAGCTGTCATTTATTTATTGCGGGACTCGAAAAAAGGGTCCCGGCACCTCAAAATCCATCAGAATCGATGTTGACAGTGTTCCGACGATGGATCAGTGTTTTTTCGAGGCTCGAAAAAATAGGGCCTTTGTGCCGGCCTTCGGGCCAGTTTGGTCGCGCCATACGCGGCGCAGGGAGGATATATCATGAAGAGATTCACAGTCGCCATCCTGGCGGGTGTCGCCATGTCGCTGACGCTGGCGCCGGTGGCGCAGGCGAAGGACAAGGTCATCGGCGTTTCGTGGTCGAATTTCCAGGAAGAGCGCTGGAAGACCGACGAGGCCGCCATGAAGAAGGCGATCGAGGCCGCGGGCGACAAGTACATTTCCGCCGATGCGCAGTCCAATCCCGGCAAGCAGCTGACCGATGTCGAAAGCCTGATTTCGCAGGGCGCCAATTCGCTGATCATCCTGGCGCAGGATGCTTCGGCCATCGGCCCGGCGGTGCAGAAGGCGCTCGACGAGGGCATTCCGGTCGTCGGCTATGACCGCCTGATCGAGAACAAGGACGTCTTCTACCTGACCTTCGACAACAAGGAAGTCGGCCGCATGCAGGCCCGCGGGGTGTTCAAGGTGAAGCCCGAAGGCAATTACGTCTTCATCAAGGGCTCGGGTGCCGATCCGAATGCCGACTTCCTGTTCTCGGGCTCGATGGAAGTGCTGAAGGAAGCCATCGACAGCGGCAAGATCAAGAATGTCGGCGAAGCCTATACGGACGGCTGGCTGCCCGCCAACGCCCAGAAGAACATGGAGCAGTTCCTCACCGCCAACGACAATAAGGTCGACGCCGTGGTCGCGGCCAATGACGGCACCGCCGGCGGCGTCGTCGCGGCGCTGACGGCGCAGGGGCTCGCCGGCACCGTGCCGGTCTCTGGCCAGGACGGCGACCACGCCGCGCTCAACCGCATCGCGCTCGGCACACAGACCGTGTCGGTGTGGAAGGACGCGCGTGAACTCGGCAAGAACGCCGCCGAGATCGCCTCGCAGCTCGCCGACGGCAAGAAGATGACCGACATCGCCGGCGCGAAGGACTTCACGACGCCTGGCGGCAACACCGTCAAGTCGCTGTTCCTGACCCCGGTCGCCATCACCAAGGACAATCTCAACCTCGTCATCGACGCCGGCTGGATCAAGAAGGACGAAGTCTGCGCGGGCGTCGCCGCCGGCAGCGTCGCGGCCTGCAACTGAGTTTGACCGCTTGAAGAAATGAAGGCGCCGCGGCCCCCAAGCCGCGGCGTTTTCTCAAAAAGATTTGTGTTTCCGCATCACGCGGATAGCTTCTAGGCCGGGTTCGGCATCCGCGTCAGACGGCCAGCCGGTTGGAGGAAATCATGACCGACACGACGTCCAACCTGCAGGCCGATACCGCGCGCGCTTCGGAACTCGGCGCGGTCGCCCGGTTCCTGAAAGCGACCGAGATCGACACCCGTATGCTCGGCATGATCGGCGCCCTGCTGCTGATCTGGGTCGCGCTGCATGTGATTTCGAGCTTGCGTCTTGGCGTCAATCCGCTCGATTTCGACAGCCGCACGTTTCTGACGCCGCGCAATCTGTGGAATCTGTCGGTGCAGACGTCAGCGGTCGCAATCATGGCCTGCGGCATGGTGCTGGTCATCGTCATGCGCAACATCGACCTGTCCGTCGGTTCCGCCGAGGGCCTGATCGGCATGGTCATGGGCTTTGCCCAGGTGCACTTCCTGGTCCGGTTCGTGGGGCTTGAACTCGGCAATCCATGGATCTGGGTGCTGGCACTGGTCATCGGCCTGGCGCTCGGCCTTTTGATCGGCGCCTTCCAGGGCTTCGTCATCGCCTATCTCGAAGTGCCGGCCTTCATCGTCACGCTGGGCGGCCTGCTGGTCTGGCGCGGTGCCGCCTGGTGGGTCACCAGCGGCCAGACGGTGGCACCGCTCGACGCCACCTTCCAGCTGATGGGCGGCGGACCGGCCGGATCGATCGGCGCGACCTGGAGCTGGGTCGTAGGCATCGTCGCCTGCCTGGCCGTCGTGTTTGCGCTGTTCAACGGGCGGGTGCAACGAAAGCGGTTCCGCTTCCCGCTGCGGCCGATCTGGGCCGAGACGCTGCTCGGCGTCGTCACCTGTGCCGTCATCATGGGCGCGGTGTGGCTGGCCAACTCCTATCCGTGGCCGATCGGCATCGTGAACCGGTACGCGGCCGCCAACAACATCACCGTGCCGGAGGGCGGGCTATTCATCGCCCACGGCATCGCCATACCGGTACTGATGGCCGTCGCCGTCGGTCTGGTCATGACCTTCATCACAAAACGCACCCGTTTCGGCCGTTATGTCTTTGCCATCGGCGGCAATCCGGAAGCGGCCAACCTCGCCGGCATCAACACGCGCTGGATCACCATGAAGGTGTTCATGATCATGGGCGTGCTGGCCACGATCGCCGCCGCCATTTCGTCGGCCCGGCAGAACTCGGCCACCAATGTGCTTGGAACATTGGATGAGCTGCTCGTCATTGCCGCGGCCGTCATCGGCGGCACGTCGCTTGCCGGCGGCTCGGGAACGATCATCGGCGCCATGCTCGGCGCGTTGCTGATGCAGTCGCTGCAGTCGGGCATGGTGCTGCTCGGCGTCGATTCGCCGCTGCAGAGCATCGTCGTCGGTGCCGTGCTGGTCATCGCGGTGTGGCTCGACACCGTTTACCGCAAGCGCGTTTAGGGAGGCATCACCGTGATTGACAAGACTGCTCCTGCGGCCACCGCGCTGGTCGACATGCGTAATATCTCGATCGCATTCGGCGGCATCCGTGCCGTCGACGATGCCTCGATCGATCTTTTCCCCGGCGAGGTCGTGGCGCTGCTCGGCCACAACGGCGCCGGCAAGTCGACGCTGATCAAGATCCTGTCCGGCGCCTACAAGCGCGACTCCGGCCAGATATTCGTCAATGGCGAGGAGGCAGCGATCTCCAACCCGCGCGACGCCAAGAAATACGGCATCGAGACGATCTACCAGACGCTGGCGCTGGCAGACAATGTCGATGCCGCCGCCAATCTGTTCCTCGGCCGCGAACTGATGACTGCCTGGGGCACGCTCGACGACGTCGCCATGGAGGCCGAGGCGCGCAAGGTAATGGGGCGGCTCAATCCTCGCTTCCAGCGTTTCAAGGAACCGGTGATCAAACTGTCGGGCGGACAGCGCCAGTCAGTGGCGATCGCACGCGCCATCCTGTTCAACGCCCGCATCCTGATCATGGACGAGCCGACGGCGGCACTCGGCCCCCAGGAAACGGCACAGGTCGGCGAACTGGTCAGGCAGCTCAAGTCCGACGGCATCGGCATCTTCCTGATCAGCCACGACATCCACGACGTGTTCGAGCTTGCCGACCGGGTCTGCGTGATGAAGAACGGTCAGGTCGTCGGCACGGCACGCACCACGGATGTCACCCAGGACGAGGTGCTGGGCATGATCATCCTGGGTAAATGTCCTCCAGGTGCCATACCGGGGCCGGGTGCGCTGAAGATCGCCGCCTGAGGCCGGCGAGGCTGCTCGGGCACGCCCCTTGCCGTTCACATGATATGCCAGTGATCACGATGGCTTGGCCTGACCATTGTGTTGGCCCGGCGACTTGCCCATAAAGGTCCTGTTTGATCGTGGACCGCATCATCAGTTGAAGAAGCTTTTTCCAATCGTCGCCTTCATTGCCGTCGCATTGATCAGCATGACCATGGCGGGATTCGCTTATTTCGCGACGCAGGAAGCCGCCCGCATCAAGTTCGAAGGGGCGGCCGATGACGCCCTCAATCGGATCGAGAGCCGCATCGACCTGCATCTGTCGCTGCTGCGCTCGACACAGGCCCTGTTCGACGCGCGCAACGGCGATATTTCCCAGAACGAGTTCAAGGCCTTCTTCAAGGCGCTGGATGTCGACAGCAATTTCGGCGGCCTGCGCGGCATCGGCTTCCTGCGGCTGGTCAAGACGGGCGACGAGGCAACGGTCGAACGCGACATCCTCCACGATTTCGGCGCCAGCCATCCGGTCTATCCGGATACGACGCAGCCCTGGCGCACGCCGATTGCGCTTTTCGAGCCGCTGGATGCGTCCAACCAGGCCAGTATCGGTTACGACATGTTCAGCGAGCCGGTGCGGCGCGCGGCGATCGAAAAGGCGATGGCCGACGATCAGCAGCATGCAAGCGGGCTGGTGCAGCTCGGCCAGGACACTGGTGCCGCGCAGACCTTCACCGGCTTCCTGGTCTTCGTGCGGCTCAACGTCGAAACGGCGCCGGAGGTCATCAACGCATCGCGCTCCTCGACCGCCGGCTTTCTCTATGCCGCCTTCCGCGCCCGGGATCTGTTCCAGATCGCGCTGAGCCGCGCGCCGCTGCTGCCGGTCAATACAGAGATCTATGACGGAGCGGCAAACAGCGACAATCTGTTGTTCCGCTCGGAGACGCCACCGGCTTCATCCCTGGGAGACCGGCTGCTGGTCACCCGCACGATGACCGTGGCGGGGCGCCCTTGGACCGTGTTGTTCAGGCCGACCAGTGCCTTCTCGCAACCCTCGTCGCGCGCCATTCCTGTCATGCTGGGACTGTTCGGCCTGCTCCTGGCCGGCGCCATCGCGCTGGTGGCGCGCTATCAGGAGCGAGCCTATGACGCGGTGTCGGCCTTGCACGAGACAACGGAAAAGAGCCTGCTCGAAAAGGACCTGATGCTGCAGGAGATGAAGCATCGCATCAAGAACTCGATCACCAGGGTGCTGGCGATCGCCCGGCAGACGGCGTCGCGGGCAACCGACGTCAATGAGTTCTCCGCTTCCTTCTCGGCCAGGCTGCAGGCGATGGCCGCCTCGCAGGACATGTTGACGCGCTCGCGCTGGCAGAAAGCCGACCTTGCCGACCTGCTGCGCATCGAGCTCGGCCAGGTGTTCGGCAAGGAGCTGCCGGAGGGGCTCCTGTCAGGCCCGGAGGTGCTGCTCGATGAAACCACGACGCAGGCGCTTGGCCTGACCTTTCATGAACTCGCCACCAATGCGCTGAAATATGGTGAAGCCGGCAATTCCGCGAATTCGTCCAAGGGGGATTGGGCGCTTAAAGTGGACTGGTCGCTGGAAGGGCGTGGACGCGAGCGGATCCTGGCGCTGAACTGGCGGGAAGCTGGAAAAAACAAGATCGAGGCGCCGGCCGTGACCGGATTCGGCACGAAACTGATCGACCTCAACGTCACCCGCGAATTGCGCGGCACGATCAAGCGCGATTTCCAGGATGACGGCCTGAAGGTGGAAATCAGAATTCCGTTGGTCGGCTGAAATCCTGCCGATCGGCAACGGCCAAGAAAATCCGGAGGCCGGACATGGCCCCCGGTTTTGGTATTCTATTAGTGCGGTTCAGCGTTTGATAGAAATCGCCGAGCCGCTCCTGGATTGCTCTAATCGCTGAATTAGTTGCAGCGAGCCGTGTAGATCCGGCCGCGATGATCGCGATACTGGCAGTAGCCGTTGCGCAGGTTGCGAACCAGCAGGCCGGACCCGGCACCGACGGCCGCGCCGATCAGCGCGCCCTTGCCGCCGCCGACCAACCCGCCTACGCCCGCACCGATCAAGCCGCCGCCGACGACGTCCTGCTCGGTCGTGGTGCAGCCGCTGACGGCGACCACCGCAACCATGGCAATAAGTATTTTCCGCATAGAGTCACTCCTCGCTTGTGTCCACACTTTAGTAAGCTCCAACCGCCATTTAGCATGAAACGACGGCCTTTGCTGCTGCAATTTATTGTTGACTAAGGTGGTCTTTTTCTGGGCGGATCGTGTTCGACGCCATGACGAGGTTGGAAATGGTCAACGAAGCGTCAAGGCTACCGTCTGGCCGCATCTTCCAGACAATTTGATCGTGGTCGTCCTCCAACGCGGGATCGACCGCGAGGCATTTGGTGACGACATGCCGCGCCTGCCCCTGTACGTCGCCCATCGCGAAGGGGCGCTCAGCGTTGCATTCGTCAGCAGTCGCAAAAACACTGACAGGGACCTGCAATTCCCGGCATTCGGCCAACGCGGCTATGTGTTGCATGACAGATGTTCCTCTGGCCGCAATAACGACCAACATCGTCAGAAAGTTCCTGTCATTCCAACGGGGCTCCCACGGTCGAAGGTGAGCCCGCGTTGACCGATCGGCGATTTCAACAGCGCGCACGGTGAGGAGAGCAGGACCTAAGTCAGGTCAACTGCCAAAGAACGGCCAGCAACATTATCGCGGCCAGGGCAAGAACCAGCCCCTTCATCAAACCCTTGCCTGCTTCAGGGAGTGTCCTTGCGGAGGATTCGGATTCCTGAAATTCGCCCATCGAAATCCGGGCGGCTTGTTCCAGTCTGTTCATGTCGGCAACCGTCAAGACTTTCCTCCCGTACCGCGCTGCAAGCCTGCCAACAATGTCCGAAAACGGGGTGGGTTCCGGCGATGTCTGGGAAAAACAGTATTCGCTCTTATGGTGAACAGCCGGTTAAGAATCGCTGCTTGCCGGGCTCTCACTGCGTCTCGAAATTGCTGTGCGGAACGACCAGGCGGTATTCAAGGTGGCTGTCGCCGATATCGAGGTTCGCGGTTCCGTTCAGGGACGCTGGCACCACCCGCTCCAACGCGACGCTGCCGAATCGCTTTTGACCGCCCCCATCGTCGTCGGTCCCTATCGTTTCGGCCCATGTCAAAGACAAGGCCACGTCCCCCGTGGCGGCGGCGTCGAGGTCGGCGGTGACCTCGACGAAACCGTCCGGCCGGGACAGGGCGCCGTAGCTGACGGAGTTGACGGCGAGTTCATGCATCGCCAGGCCAATATGCAGCGCGGCGTTGGGATTGAGGTAGGGATTGGCGCCACGGAAGCGAAGGCTGTGCGATGGGTTCGCTCCGTAGCGGCCGACCTGGCTCGCCACCAGTTCATGAAGGGCTGCCCCTCGCCAGTTGGAGGATGTCACCAGATCCTGGGAGGAGGCCAGCGACTGCAGCCGGCCGCGGAAGCGCGTCAGGAAGTCGCCGACGCCGTCGGAATAACGACCGGTCTGGGTCGCGATGCTCTGGATGATCGCCAGCAGATTCTTCGAGCGGTGGCTGACTTCACGCAGCAACGTCGTCAAGGTCTGTTCGCGCCGCTTCTGCTCGGTCGTCTCGACCATGGTGGTGACGACGCCTTGTACATTGCCATCATCGCCTCGGTCGGCATCGACCCAGATCTGAAACCAGCGAACGCCGTTCTCGACCGGGACACTGATTTCAAGGCGCTGAGCATCGCCGGTCGAGACCACCTCGCGCTTGGCGGCGGCGATACGGTCGGTCTGCGCCATCGGCAGGATGCCATTCCCCTCGACCTTATCGGAGGCCCAGGGCGCGCGCATGTTGCGAGCCCATACGGTCTTCATCTCGCGATCCTGATAAAGGACGGAAATGCCGGCATTGTGCAGGGCGTGAAGAAGGGCACGGCCAAGCTGCATGCCGCTTTCAGCGGGGTGCATGGCGATGACTTCATCGCTCCGTGCGCCTTCCGTTTTATCTGAAGTCCTGGAGCGCATAGGTCAATCTGTTCACCCAACTCAAGCTGAACGGCTCACTATCGAATGGGTTCCCTAAAAGCGGTCCGCCGGACGGTATCCATTGAAGGACGCCGCCCGGCGGTGGCTGGAAACCGTTTGAGGGGTGCGGCTTCCAGTGTTCGCCTGATGACTCGCCAGACTCACGCCCGCCTGAACAGGCCGGCCAGAAGCGAAATGATCAGGAAAGCCAGGAAGATGAAGAACAATATCTGCGCGATACCGGCGGAGGTGCCGGCAATGCCGCCGAAACCAAGCGCGCCGGCGATAATCGCCACGACGAGAAATACGAGCGCCCAGTAAAGCATGGCTCATCTCCTTCCAATGATGCGACAAAAACGTGGGTGGATGCGGTTTGTTCCACCATTCGCCGAAAAAGACGGTACTTGCAAATCGTTCCGGGTGGCGCGGGCCGGAAAGTCGCCAGTGGCCGATCCGGCTTGTCAAAAAGGCCGCCGGAAACAATCGCATCCAACGGCCTTGATGTCTCTGTCCTGCGATCTATGCGGCAGCCTTGGCCTGCCGGTCGAAGAACAGCGCCTGGCTGATCAGCGCCTTGACCATGTCGGGATTGAACGGTTTGGTCACGAGGAAGGCGGGTTCGGGGCGCTCTCCGGTCAGGAGCCGTTCGGGAAAGGCGGTGATGAAGATCACCGGCACCGATGTCGACGAGAGGATTTCGTTCACGGCCTCGATGCCTGAACTGCCGTCGGCGAGCTGGATGTCGGCCAGCACCATCTTCGGGCGGGTCTTGCCGAACATCGTCACCGCTTCGGCATGGGTGCGCGCCGTTCCCACGACCCGATGACCGAGGCTTTCGACCATCTCCTCTATGTCCATGGCGATCAGCGGCTCATCCTCGATGATCAGCACGTCGGTCGCCACCTGACGGGAAATCTCGTTGCTTGCCTGGGCGAGCAGCTCGGAGAACTGCTGGTCGCCGACATCGAGGATTTCGGCCGCCTCGTCCTCGCTGAAACCTTCGACGGCAACCAGCAGGAAGGCCTGGCGGGGAAGCGGCGCGATCGCATTGAGGTTGGCGGCCGCGCGCTGCTCCCAGGCCGATTGTGACTGCTCCTGCGGAACGCGGATGGCAACGGATGTGAAGAGCTTGGCAAAAACCTTGTACAAGGCGATCCGGTCACTCGACGCCTCCGGGAAGATGTCGACATCGGCAATGATGGCCTCAAGCATCGCGGCGACCAGCGCGTCGCCGCTCTCCTGCGATCCCGAGACGGCACGCGAGAAGCGCCGCAGGAACGGCAGATGCGGAGCGATGGTGGCGGACAAGCTCATGATGGACGTCTCCCTCAGATGACGCGGGTTGGATGCATTGCGGGTCACGCTGATTGCAAGCCCCATGGAAATAACGCCGCTTTTCCGAAAAAGTTCCGCCGATATGGAACGAATCAGTGGCAATGGCGTTTGGACGTCGGGTTGGGCAAACCAGACGAGGGCAACGCTTGTCTTGTGTTGTGTATGAGCGGCTTGAGTTCTGGGAATAAAAGGGCGAAATGAAGGATATGACGAAAGATATTCTGGCTGGCGCCGCGGGCAGGCGCCGGAACGGCGTCGGCGACCCTCTTGGGCCGAACTCCGAAATCGGGCGCAAACTCAAACAATATTATGACGAGCTGGTCTCCGACAATGTGCCGGATCGCTTCGCCCGGTTGCTCAGCCAACTGGAACAGGCCGAACCCGCGCAGAAGAAGGACTGAGGCATGGCAGCGGTCTCCCAAGGCTTCAAGACCGATTTGCTTGGAGCAATCCCAAGCTTGCGGGCTTTTGCCGTGTCGCTGACGCAGAATGCCGACAAGGCCGACGATCTCGTTCAGGAAACGCTGGTCAAGGCCTGGGACAAGCATGAGAGCTTTCAGCCCGGCACCAACCTCAAGGCGTGGCTTTTCACGATCCTGCGCAATGAATTCTATTCGCAGATGCGCAAGCGCGGCCGCGAGGTGCAGGACAGCGACGGCATCATGACGGCCCGGCTTGCAGTGCACCCCGCCCAGCACGGCCAACTCGACCTCAAGGATTTTCGCGGCGCTCTCGAGCAATTGCCGGAGGACCAGCGCGAAGCCATCATCCTGATCGGCGCTTCGGGCTTCTCCTATGAGGAGGCCGCCGAAATCTGCGGTTGCGCGGTCGGAACGATCAAGAGCCGCGTCAGCAGGGCCCGCACGCGCCTGCAGGAAATCCTGAAAATCTCCGGCGAGGACGAGTATGGTCCCGATGCGATCTCGGCTCAGGTCACGGGGACGGCGGCGCATTGAATGCGGGCCGAATAACGGCGATGCGGACGTGTCGCGTCAGTCTCTGCCAGGGGAGCCGCGACCGTAGGCCAGCGCCACGGCTTCGACGAGGTCTTCGCCTGAATAGGGCTTGGTGACCAGCCTCACCCCAGGGAAGGACGCCTTGATCTCGTCCGCATCCGAATAGCCGGACGCGAAAACGAACGGGACGCCGGTTTCACGCAGGCCCGCGGCGAATTCAAGCGTCGAGGCACCGCCCAGCACTAGATCGACAATGGCCGCGTCGAAATCCGTCGCGACCTTCCGGCCATCGACCTCGGCCAGGTCGCGGGCAACCACCACCTCGCTTGCACCGTGGTCGCGGCAGAGTTGCTCGACATCCATGGCTATAAGGTATTCATCCTCCAGGACAAGAATGCGCAATCCGTCAAGTAATTGAGGCACAGGCAATTGCTCCTTGAAACGTCGGGAGTCATGATCGCAATTCGGTGTGTTGTCATTTAAAAAGGATATGCGCCGCCGATGAAAGGCCAATCTCAGGCAGGCGCGTGGAACGGACCTGCTGGCGGCAGGCATTTGCAAGGGGCGAAATGCCAAGCAAGACCGAGCGCGTTTTTTCAAGCCGGCAATATCCTTGCGAGCAATGGCCGTTACGGCCGCTGATCTGACGCAGCGCTTCTTGCCAGAGGTAGGAGATCGGGTGCGCATGACCTGGTTTTCGGCTAGTTTGCCCCGGCATCGGAACCTTGAGACGCACGTCGCGTTTGAAATCGAGCAATCACAAGGAGTTACGCAATGGCAACCGCCGCAGGGAAAACCGCCAACGAAGCCCGGACGAATTCGGATCTTGAAGCCGACATCAGGCAGTTGAAGGCCGATATCGACAAGCTCACCAAACAGTTGGCTCAGACCGGTGAACACGGCTACGGCACGGCCCGCCGGGCGGCGGCCGAAGGCGTCGAGCAGTTGCGCGTCCAAGGGGAGGCCGCCTTCGACAGCCTGCGCGGCAACGCCAGGGATATCGAGGCGCAGATGGTGGCAAGCGTACGCGAAAAGCCGGTAACGTCGCTGGCAATCGCCGCTGGCGTCGGCTTCCTGTTCGCGCTGCTCGCGCGTCGCTAGTTTCGCCGAGATGGGACTGCTGGCTTCCCTGCTCTCGGGTTTCGCCTCGGGTGAAACAATGGCTGCGGTGCGCCGCGCGCGCACGGCGGCCATCGTCTATGCGCTTGCAGCGCTGGCGGCATTCTGCGGCCTCGGCTTCCTGGTCGGGGCGGCTTACATCTGGACATCGGCACGCTATGGATCGCTGGCTGCCGCGGTTGGTTTCGGTGTCGGCTTCCTGGTGATCGCGGGCCTTGTTGTTCTGATCCATCGGCTGGTGTCGGGCGCCCAGGTCCGCCGCGAAGCAAGGCGGCGCAAGGCCGACATGAAGGCGATCGGCATTGCGGCCGCGCTCGCGGTGCTACCGACTTTGCTCAAGGGAAAAGGTGGGCTCAAGGGAAAAGGTGGGCTCAGGGGAAAAGGTGGACTCGGGATTATTCTTGGTCCGGCCGTGGCACTCGCGGCCTATGCCATCTACCGCGAGAACGCGAAGTCCGACGCCGACCGTCCGGATGCCGGCGAGGGATAGCAGCGCCGGCCGGCCGGCCCCGTGTCACTTCGACAGATCTTCCAGCGCCATCGATATCTCGGCGAAGACGCCGTCGCGCCGGACACTGTTTCCACCCTGCTATCCAACCAAGTCTCCAACGGCTTGCCTTGATGTCCTCGCCGACCCGAGACAACCCTGCAGCCGGAACCATCCTTGCGAGGGACCGTTACCCGAGCGTGAGTTGCCGATCGCGCCAGCCGACGCGGAACCAGACGAGGAACCGCCATGACCAAGAACATTCCCGAAAACAAAGCGCGTCAGGGGCGATGGGGTTGGCATGGGTTCCAAATCCTGATCGCCGGACTACTCTTGGCGCTCATCGCCTGGGGCGTCGCCGAGATCTACGGCGAGTTGATCAAAGCACCGAGCACAGGCGAACAACACGTCCCCGCTCCGCCGGATTCCGGCCCGGCGCCCTCCGGCTAAAATCGCGGCTCCCGTGGCTTCACACCGCATCAGGCGGCCTTCGCCTGGGCCACGCTGGCCGGCACCAGCACATTGAGCGCTCCGGGTTTGATTTCGATCGTCGTCTCACGATCGAGCCTGACCAGTTCGCCATCCATCACGGCGCGAAATTTTCTGCCGCCGGAATGGATTTTCAGCACTGCACGGTCGGCCTGATGGATTTCGACGTGCTCGTTGTCGCGCCATTTGCCGCGCGCCATGTTGAAGAAGAACTTGACCAGTTCAGCGCGCTGTTGCGCCACCGTGACGTAGATGCCAAGCACGCCGCCCGCAGGGTTGTCGGCATAAGGCAAATGGCCTTCGCCGAACAGATTGTTGGTGACGCCGATGCCCGATATGCGCGCCGTCACCTCGGCGTCGCCAATGCCGAGCGTAACGTTCATTGCCGGGGGGTTCTTGATCGTCGCCCAGGCGGCCTTGGCTGAAGCACCGATCTTACCCAGGCGCGACCCGAATTCCATCTTCTGGCGCAGTTGCACCATCTTGGCATGCATGCCGATCGAGAACTGATGAACGAATGGCTGGCCATTGGCCGTGGCCATGTCGACCGCAATGATTTCGCCGTCGGCGAAGGATTCCAGCGCGGCATCGAGCGACTGCGGAATGCCGAGGCCGCGCGCGAACAGGTTCATCGTGCCGGCCGGCAGTATGGCGAGCGCCTTTTTCTTGCCCATCAGCCTGGCAGCCGCGGCTGAGATGGTTCCGTCGCCGCCGCCGGCGAGCACGATGTCGACGGTGCGGCGCGAGACGGCGCTGTCGAGGGTTTCCGCGATATCCCGGCCGGCAACGATGTCGATGCTGAGAGAATGGCCCGCCGATTCCAGCGTCTGACGCATCCGGTCGGAAAAGGCCATGAGATCGGTGGTGCGCAAGGTGCCGCCGTCCCGGTTCAGCACCGCCGCAAAATTCATGCCCGGCTCCGCTGTTCAGTCAAAACTGGCCAGGCGTACCTAGCCGGAGGCTGGAACGCAGCGGACCAGGAAAGGTTCCGGTTGCGCTGGAATCCAGGCCAGTATCCAAGGCCGGAATCCAGGGGTTGCGTCGGCTGGCGGTTACGCATCCGCTTGGTGCCTTTGGTCTCGGATGTCGCGGTTTTTTGTCGGAACAACAGCATGGTCACGACGTTGTGAACCTGTAGAGATGCCGCGCCCGATCTCCCAGCGACGGTTCAACCGGACGCGGCGTGCACGAAATCAGGCACGAGGAGAGATTATCATGATCCGCACCCTTTTAGCGACCACCGCCCTTGCAACAATGGTTGCAACCGGGGCCTTCGCGCAAAACGCAACCCCAGCCCCCGCGAACCCACCGGCCGCTCAGGAGCCGGCAGCGCCAGTGATCCGGGCGGAAGGCAGCATCGTCACCAATATCATCGGCGAAACCGTCTATAACGGCACTGGTGACAATGCCGAGAATATCGGCAAGGTCACGGACGTCGTCTTTGACAAGGACGGCATGGCGAAATCCGTCGTCATCGGCGTGGGCGGCTTCCTCGGCGTCGGAACCAAGAACGTCGCCTTCGACTATGACAAGCTGCAATGGGCCGAGAAGAACGGCGACCGCTGGCTCGTGGCCCAGACAACCAAGGACGAGCTGACGGCGCATCCGGAGTTCGACAGCAAAGCTTATGCGCCGGCCCCGGCCGCATCGACGACTGCCCAGGCGCCGGCCACGTCGACCGACACGGCACAGAAGCCCGCAGAGGCGAACGCGCAACCGGTGAAACAGGCTGATGGCAACCTGGCCACAAACATCATCGGCGAAAATGTCTACAACGGCACAGGCGATGACGCGCAGAAGATCGGCGACGTGAACGACATCGTACTGACCAAGGAAGGCAAGGCGCAGTCGCTGATTATTGGCGTGGGCGGCTTCCTCGGCATGGGCGAAAAGAACGTCGCCTATGATTTCGCCAAGGCGCAGTGGGCACAGAAGAATGGCGACCGCTGGCTGGTGGCGCAGACCACCAAGGAAGAGCTGCAGGCGCAGCCGGACTTCAACCGCAAGGCCTATGATCCGGCGCCGGCCACGACGGCATCGAACGCGCCGGCGGCCACCGCTCCCGCCGCGACAGCTCCCGCTGCCGCTCCGGCGGACAAGACGGCGGCTGCGCCGGCTGACGCCACAGCTCCTGACCAGACGAAGACCGCGGCCATCGACAAGTCGAAGCTGACAGAGATGCCGGTCGGCGAGATCAGGGGTGACGATCTGAAGGGCACGACGGTCTATGGCGCCAACGACGCCAAGGTCGGCGAGATCGGCGATGTCGTGCTGGCGCCTGACAAGAAAACCGATGCCGTCATCGTCGATGTCGGCGGTTTCCTCGGCATCGGCTCGAAGGAGGTCGCGGTCGGCATGGATAATTTGAAGTTCATGACCGACAAGAACGGCAAGAAGTATCTGTATACGACCTTCACCAAGGAGCAGCTTGAGAAGCAAGCGGCTTACGACAAGGGCTCCTACGCCCAGAAACGCGACGAGCAGCGCCTCGTCGTCCGGTAGGCAAGGATGCGGGCGGTAGGGGAAGTCCCTTACCGCCCTGCTTGCGACCTGGCATATCCAGCCACCCCGTTTTCCGTCAGTTCCCAGAGTGCAAGCGACTGGTCGAGATGTTCGGCCCGCCAGGCAAGCAGCCTTTCGGCGAATTCCAGCCGGGTGGAACGGTGTGCCGGACTGCTGGCGAGGTTCTTCAGTTCGCCAGGGTCGTCCTCCATGTCGAAAAGCAGGGGCGGCAAGCCGCCGCCAAAATGCACATATTTGAATTTCTGTGTGCGGATGACAGCGAGGTTGCACTGGCGCGAGGTAATGCCGAAGTGCTGTTCGGCTTCACCGTCCGCGACCGAGCGGAAGTCGAACTCCCAGTGCGCGGCGTCGCGCCAAACGGCTGGAGTTCCACCGCTCAAGAAGGGTTTCAGCGAGCACCCGTCAAGATGCGGCTCGGGAGCCACGCCGAGCAGGTCGATGAGCGTAGGCAAAATGTCCACCGCTTCTGTGAAGCGATCGATCGTGCTGGCGGCGGCCTTACGGTGGCGTGGATCGCGGATGATCAGCGGGATATGGTAGCTGCCGTCGAAATAGCCGCCCTTGCCCAGCATGAAATGGTCGCCCATCATCTCGGCGTGGTCGGAGGTGAGCACGATGATGGTGTTATCCCACGCGCCTTCGGTCTTCAGCGCTTGCCATAGGCGGCCGAGTTGCGCGTCGACCTCCGAGATCATGCCGTAATAGATTGCCCGGATACGGCGGAAATCGTCCTCGCTCCAGTCGTGTACCTTGCCTGTGGCGCCGGGGCGGAACTTCGCGCGTTCTTGCCGGCCAAGATCATAGGCGATGTAGGGGTGGCCCTGAGATTCGGCACGCCAACTTTCCGCGCGGTGAAAAGCGGGGCCGTCCGCCGGATCGTATTGGATGTTGTACGGTTCCGGCACGATGAAGGGCGGATGCGGGCTGATAAAGGAAAGATGCGCAAACCATGGCGTGGCTTCCTCTTGCTCGCCCAGCCAGCGGATGAATTCGCCGGCGAGGAAGGCCGTTGGCGTCTGATCCTTCGAGTAGATGGGTGGCGCCTCAGTCACCGCGCCGTCCGCCTCGCCAACGGGACGATGGACATCAGGACTTCCAGCGCTGGCATCGATGCCCTGCTGCTTCAGCCAGGACAACCACTGCTTCTGATGTTCGGGCAGCAATTGGCGCACAGTGAAGCCGGGCAGCACGCCTTCGTAGCTGTGCAACCGCGGATCGGCCGGTGCAAGCTGGCGCGGATCGAGCGACACATCGGTATAGCCGAACAAGGTTGGATCGTAACCGACGCTGCGCGCGGCAAGCGCAATATTGCCGTGGCGGGCATCGAGCGGTGTGCCGTTGCGACAGACACGGTTGTTCATCTGGTAGAGGCCCGTGTAGAGGCAGGCACGCGCGGGCGAGCACGGAGCCGCACCGCCGTAATGGCGCTTGAACAGCACACCTTCGGCGGCCAGCGCATCGGCATTCGGTGTCTTCACCTGGGCATGGCCGGCAGCCGACAGGCAGTCGCCGCGCCACTGGTCGCAAGTGATGAGGAGGACATTCGGCCGCCTGCCTTTTCCAGTCACTTGCGCTACCCCTTCCCAGTATATTCGAATGCGCACATGGAACCGATTTCCATCAACCGCGCAAGACCAGGCTGTTGGCTGGATGTTGAACAAACGCCTTCTCATTGTTCACTTTTGAAGCACAGTCCATTCTGTGTTTGCCGCCTTTGCCACAATCGATCGCGTCCTCATATTGGCGTGGACAGCGGCGAGGCCGCACAAGCACCAAGGGAAGGAGCAAAGACCATGCTCGACCAGATCAAGGGCCTGCATCACGTCACCTCGATGGCCAGGGATGCACGGCAGAACAATGATTTCTTCACCCACAAGCTTGGCCTGCGCCGGGTGAAGAAGACGGTCAATTTCGATGCGCCCGACGTCTACCATCTCTACTATGCCGACGAGGTCGGAACGCCGGGTTCGGTGATGACCTATTTCCCGTTTCCCAATATCGGCAAAGGCCGCCATGGCGTCGGCGAAGTCGGCACCACGGTCTACTCCGTGCCGGAAGGCACGCTCGCCTATTGGGAAAAACGCTTCACCGACGAAGGCGTAACCAATGTCGCCCGCGAGGACAGCTTTGGCGAGAAGCGGCTCGGATTTGCCGGCCCGGACGGCGATGGCTTTGCCCTTGTCGAGGACAAGGCCGACAGCAGAGCGCCCTGGGTGAAAGGCGGCATTGCCGCGGACGAGGCGATCCGCGGCTTTCACTCGGTTTCGCTGAGGCTGAAGGATGGCGGCGCCACCGAGGAGCTGTTGAAATTCATGGGCTACGAGGAGGTCGACAAGTCAGGCAATGTCAGGCGGCTCGCCATCAGGAACGGCAACGGCGCCGATGTCGTCGACATCGAATCGCTGCCGACTGCCCCTTTCGCCGATCTCGGCGCGGGCTCCGTCCATCATGTCGCCTTCTCCGTCGAGAATCGCGCCAAGCAGCTCGAAGTGCGCAAAGCGCTGATGGATACAGGCTATGGCGTGACGCCGGTGATCAACCGCGACTATTTCTGGGCGATCTATTTCCGCACGCCAGGCGGCGTGCTGTTCGAAGTCGCCACCAACGAGCCGGGCTTTGACCACGACGAGGACACCGCCCATCTCGGCGAGGCGCTGAAGCTGCCCACCCAGCATCGGCACCTGCGGCCCTATCTCGAACAGCATCTGCAGAAGCTGGAGGGCTGAGACGATGAGCAAGGACGCTTTCATCCACAAGGTGCTGCCCGGTTCGCCGGGCGGTTCGCTGCTCTTCGTCTTCCATGGCACGGGCGGCGACGAGAGCCAGCTTGTTTCGCTGGGGCGTGATCTCGCGCCCCAGGCCACCATCATCTCGCCGCGCGGCGATGTTTCCGAACAAGGTGCGGCGCGTTTCTTCCGCCGCACCGGCGAGGGCGTCTACGACATGGACGACCTGGCGCGGGCGACGGGCAAGATGGCTGAATTCGTCAAGGCCCATGTCGAGGCTGCGACGCCGTCGGCCGTGCTGGGCCTCGGCTATTCCAACGGCGCCAACATCCTGGCCTCGCTGGTGTTCGAAGCCCCTGACCTGTTCGACGCTTCGGTGCTGATGCATCCGCTGATCCCGTTCGAACCGGAGGTGAAAGGCAGCCTTGCCGGCCGTCACATCCTGGTGACCGCCGGCAGGCGCGATCCGATCTGCCCGCCGAACCTGACGGCGCGGCTGGAAGCCTATTTGCGTGCCGATGGCGCCGATGTCACAGTGGAGTGGCACGACGGCGGGCACGAGGTGCGGCCAAACGAAATCGAGGCGGCGCGGCGGCTTTTTGCCGGTGTCGTCCAAGGAGTGTAGAGATGCCCGATCAACTGCCAGAGATCGAACTTGAAGATCGCGGATCCAAGGGTCGCTACTTCCTGCGCGGCCCCGGCGACGCCAAGGCCGAGATGACCTTCACCAAGATCGGCGAGCACCAGCTCATCATCGACCACACCGAAGTGCCGGACGCCTTTCGCGGCCAGGGCGCCGGGCTTCGGCTCGTCACCCGCGCCGTCGAGGACGCGCGGGCAGCGGGCAAGAAGATCATCCCGCTCTGCCCGTTCGCCAACGCCCAGTTCCGCCGCCATCCGGAATGGGCCGACGTGCTGAAGCAATAGGTCGGACAGGCTTTGTCATTTGCGCGGGTAGCACATCGTGCCTAAGTGGGTATGATATATCGCTCCCGCGCCGATGAACGAACCGAATGACCCCCTATGACAGACTCCGACCTCGTCCCCGTCTTCGACGGCCATAACGACACGCTGCTGAGGCTCTATCAGTCCAAGGACAGCGACGTCGAAAAGCTGTTCATCGACGGGAAATCGGGCGGCCATATCGACCTGCCGCGTGCGAGGGCCGGCGGATTCGCCGGCGGCATGTTCGCCATCTTCCCTCCGCCGGTCGAGAAAGCGCGGCGCAGCGCCGTGCCTTCGGCGCCGAGCGACAGCGAGCCGCTGCCGCCCGAGGTTCCGCGCGCCGATGCGCTCAACTCGACGATCGCCATGGCGTCCATCCTGTTCCGGCTTGAGCGCGCCGGCGCATTGGCGATCTGCCGCAGTGCCGGCGACGTGCGCAACGCCATGGCACAAGGCACGATTGCCGCAGTGTTCCACATCGAGGGCGTCGAGGCGATCGATCCCGAACTCACCATGCTCGACGTTCTGCATGCCGCGGGCCTGCGTTCGCTCGGCGTCGTCTGGAGCCGGCCGAATGCGTTCGGTAATGGCGTGCCGTTCCGCTTTCCGTCCTCGCCCGACACCGGACCTGGCCTGACCGATGCCGGCAAGGCGCTGGTCAAGGCCTGCAATGAACTGAAGATCATGATCGACCTCTCGCATCTCAACGAGAAGGGCTTTCGCGATGTTGCAGCACTTAGCGATGCGCCGCTGGTCGCCACCCACTCCAACGTGCACGCGATCTGCGGCCATTCGCGTAATCTGACGGACTGGCAGCTCGGAGCGATCCGCGAGTCCGGCGGCATGGTCGGCCTCAACTTCGCCACCGGCTTCCTGCGCGAGGACGGCCGCATGAATGCCGACACCAGCCTCGACATCATGGTGCGCCATATCGATTCCCTGCTGCAGGCTTTGGGCGAGGACGGCGTCGGTCTCGGCTCGGATTTCGACGGCGCCATGATCCCGGCCGTCATCGGCGACGTCGCTGGCCTGCCGAAACTCATCGATGCGCTGGCGGCGCGCGGTTTCGGCCGCGCACTGATCGAAAAGATCGCCTACCGCAACTGGCTCAGCATGCTGGAAAGAACGATAGGTTAGAGTGGCTTATTCGAAGCCCATGCGCTTCAGCCAATCCTTGCCGACGCCACGATCCCTGATGATCGGCAGCGGATTTTCCGCATCGAGCCGCGCGCAGATGCGGTAGACTTCGAGCGTCTCGGCGCTCATCTCGCCCTGCTTGTAGAAGAACATGGCGGCAGCATAGCGCGTGCGGCCCGACCATTTCTCGCCGAGCGGTGTGTTGACCAGCTCCCACTGCTCGGCGGCCTCGCCTTCCTGGTGCTTGTCGGCTTCCCCGGTCATGGTCAGAAATCCGCCGGCGGGTTGGCGGTGCGGCGGTCGAGCTTTATGAAGGGTCGCGCCACGACCTTGGCCCGTTTCATCAGCTTCTGGTACTGCAGCTCGCGCATGGCGTAGATCTCGACCCAGAGGTCCTCCACGACTGTATCACCATAGGGCCGCGCCAGCGAGGCGATGGCGATGTTGCGCTTGGCCATCGGCGACCACATGGCGGCGCTGACCAGGCCGACGTCCTGGCTCTTCTTATAGTAGACGATCGCGTGTTCGGCCGGGATGTTGCCCTCGATCTCCAGCCCGACCAGGACATGGCGCAGCTTGCGTTTCGCCCTCGCTTCGAGGATGGCACGACGGCCGTTGAAATGGCCCTTTTCCAGATCGATCATGAAGCCGAGCCCGATCTCGTCGGGCATGCGCCGGCGGTCGGCGCGAATGGCGTGTTCGGCGGTGGTGAAATCGGCATTGGCGACGATCAGCCCTGCTTCAAGCCTAGCCCGATTGAGCGCGGTGTAGCCGATGGCGCGGATGCCGCGAAGTTCGCCCGCGGCCATCAACCGGTCCCACAGGCTGAGTGCCTTGTCGAGCGGCACGAACAGCTCGTAGCCGAGATCGCCGGTAAAGCCGGTACGCGAGATGGTGACCGTGTCGCCGTCGTGCGGGAACTCGGCAAGGTCGAATATTTTCAGCTTCTCGACACCGGCGAAACCGGCATCGCGCAGCACGGCGAAGGCGGTTGGGCCCTGCAAGGCGAGGCCGGCGACGGCCTCCGTTTCTTCCTCGACAATGACGTCGAAGCCAAGGGCACTGTCCAGCAGCCACGGCAGATGCCGCTCCTGCGAACACAGCCGGAAGCGTGTCGGCGACAAGTGAAAAAGCGTGCCGTCGTCCAGGACAAAACCTTCGTCGTCACACCACGCGGTGTAATGAACGCGGCCCGGCCTGAGCCTGGTGACATCGCGCAAGGTGACGCGGTCGAGGAAGGCTTCGGCATCCGGTCCCTCGATCCGGTATTTGGTCATCGGCGAGATGTCGAAAAGTGCTGCCTGGCTGCGGATGGCGAAGTATTCGAGCTCCTCGTCCCAAAGCGAATGCGGCGCGCGGTAGCCGGCCCAATTGTACCAGTCCTGGGTCTTGGCTAGGGCGTCGATACGCGGTTGGAACGGCGTGCCAATGCGCAGCGTGCGGAAGTGGGATTGCGCCAGGGTGCGGGCCGCGTTGTCGAGCTGACTGGTCATGGCAGCGTTCCTTCGCAGTGGAAGGCGGCGTTGGCCGACTGAGACATCCCGTCACCCTTTCATCGCGATGATGTGCCGTGCCGCGATCAAGCCGGGCGCACCCGAAACACCACCACCGGGATGCGAACCCGCACCGGCCAGGAACAGCCCGTCGAGCGGCGTGTCGTAGCCCGACCGGCCGGATACGGGGCGCGAGATCAGCATCTGATCGGCCTGCAGTTCACCATGGTGCCAGTGGCCGCCCGGCATGCGGAAGCGCTTCTCGATGTCGGCAGGGGTGAGCAGTTCGGCCTGAACCACGGTCTTGCCTATGCCAGGTGCGTAGGCTTCCAACTGAGCCATGATAGCCTCGAGGAATTTCGGCTTGCCGGCATCCCAGCCTACCTTCAGTGCATAAGGCGCATATTGCACCACGGCCGACAAGACGCAGGCACCGCCTGGCGCCAGCGATGGGTCCGCAATGCTGGGCAAGGTGATTTCCATCACCGGCTCGGGCGAGAACTCGCCATATTTGGATGGATTGAAGGCACGCTCGACATGGTCTGGGGAGGGCGCAATGACCAGCCGCCCCTTGCTGCCGGCAGCATCGACCCCGGAAAATTGCGGCGGCCGGTCGAGCGCCAAATGGAGCTTGGCGGCATCGCCCTTCATGCGGATATTTCTGACCTTGCGCATGAAGCCGGTGTCGATCCCGCGCGGCCCGACAAGATCGAGGAAGGTGGTCGCCGGATTGATGGCGGAGACGATCGTCCTGGCGCGAAGCTCCTCGCTATTGTCGAGGACGACGCCGACGGCGCGGCCTTTCTCGACAATGATCCTTGCGACGGGCACCGACGTGCGGATCGTGACGCCAGCCTTTTCGGCAGCAGCGCGGAGGGCGGCGACCACCGCGCCCATGCCGCCCTTTGGCAGTATCTGCGCTCCGGCCGCACCGCCGATCTCTCCGGCCAGACGATAATAGAGGCCGAGCAGCGAGGTCGGCGAGCGCGGGCCAAGGTGGCTGCCGAGCGTGGCATCGAAGGAGAGCAGGCCTTTCAGCCTGTCGTCGGCGAGCTGCTCGTCAAGCAGGTCGGCAACGTTCATCAAAAGCACGCGCAGGAAGTCGCGCATGTCTTCCTTGCCGAGCTTCTTCAGCGCCAGCGCGGTCTGGCCAAGTGCCGCGCCTTCGAACAGCGACATGCCGCCGAGATCGGGCGGGCGTCGAGAGAGGAAGGGCTTCAGGATGCCTGCGTAGCGCAGCAGTTGCGCGCGCAATTCCTTCCAGGCGGACTGTTCCGACAGACTGGCGCCGGTCAGCACCTCGCCATAGGCGCCATGCAGGACAAGCGGCGGTCCATCCTTCGACAAAGCGACCGACGGGGCGAAGTCGGCGCGAGCGATTTGCAGCCCGTGTTTTTCCAGCTCCAGCGTCTTCACCACATCGGGATGCAGCCGGTTCAGCACATGCGCGACCGACGAGATGCGAAAGCCGGGCGCGAATTCCTCGGTGCGCGCGGCGCCGCCGAGATCGGCTCCGGCTTCCAGCACCAGCGCCTTGCGACCTGCCTTCGCCAGCGTGGCGGCGGCGACAAGCCCGTTGTGGCCGCCGCCAATGACAAGCACATCCCATTTTGGCGCATCAAATGACGTCATGGGCCGGGCTCATATGCGAGGTGGATTTTGCGAGATCGCGCAGGATTTCGGCCGCGGCGTTGCGCCCGGGCGCACCCATGACGCCGCCGCCGGGATGGGTGGAGGAACCGCACATATAGAGCCCACCGAGCGGTGAACGATACTGCGCGTAGCCCGGCACCGGGCGGTTGAACAGCAGCTGGTCGAAGGTGAGTTCGCCCTGAAAGATGTTGCCTTCGGTGAGGCCGACCTCGGCTTCGATCTCGCGCGGCGTGCGCACCTCCATATGGACGATGCGCTCACGGAAACCCGGCGAATACTCAGCGATCTGCGCGACCACGCTTTCGGCAAAACCGTCGCGATCGGCGTCCGTCCACTCGCGACCCGCGATCTTGGGCGGCGCGTACTGCACGAAGCAGCTCATGAAATGCTTGCCAGGCGGCGCCATGGTCGGGTCGAGCGTCGTCGGGATGACCATATCGAGGAAGGGATCGGCGGACCAGCGGCCGGCCTTCCAGTCGTCATAGGCGCGCCCCATGCGCTCCATCGAATCGGTGAAATGCATGTCGCCGCGGTAGACCGGCGAGTCCTTTGGCAGCGCGGGAAATTCCGGCAGCGAATCGAGTGCGATGTTGACCTTGCCTGAGGAGCCCCGGATCTTGAAATTCTTGACCCGGCGCAGGAAGATGTCGGGCAGTTCCTTCTCCTCGACCAGCTTCAGGAAGGTGCGCTTCACGTCGGCATTGGAGACGACCAGCTTGCCGTAAATCTCCTCGCCACCGGCCAGAACGACGCCTTTCGCCTTGCCTCTGTTCACCAGCACGTGGTCGACCTCGGCGCCGGTGCGGATGGTTCCACCCGAGGCCTTGAAGGAAGCGGCCAGTGCCTTGGTGACCGCGCCCATGCCGCCGCGCGCATAGCCCCAGGCACCGACCGAACCGTCGACCTCGCCCATATAATGGTGCAGCAGGACGTAAGCCGTGCCGGGCGACATCGGCCCGAGTGCCGTGCCGATGATGCCGGACAGCGCGAAGTTCGCCTTGATGACATCGGTCTCGAAATATTCGTCGAGGAAGTCCGAGATGGACATGGTCCAGAAGCGCAGGGTCAGCGCCATTTCCTCGGCGGAGAGACCGGCGAATTTCTTGCCGAGATAGAGCAGTTCGCCGAGATCGCGCGGACGCAGGCTGGTCGGGTCAGGCGCCGTGCGCATCAGCAGCGGCTGGATGAAGCGGCACTGTCGCGTCACGTCGCGGGAGTAGCGGTCATAGGCCTCGGCATCCCTTTTGGAGAAGCGGGCGAATTCGCGCCGGTGCGCGTCGTGGTCGCGGTAGTTGGCGAGATAATCGCCATCCCGGGTGAAGATCGCGCCGCCTTCATAGGAAATCACTTGCAGGCCGAAGCGCGGCAGCTCGAGATCACGCATGATCTCGGGCCGGAACAGCGAGCAGACATAAGAGCAGTTGGAATAGAGGAAGCCCGGCGTCAGTTCGCGGCTGGTGGCGGCACCGCCGACCCAGTCGTTTTTCTCCACCACCAGTACGTCAAGACCGGCGCGCTGCAGGTAACAGGCGTTGACCAGGCCGTTGTGTCCGCCGCCGATGATGATCGCGTCCCAAGCTTTCATTTTGGCCCAGTTCTCATCCGCGACCCGCTCTTCATTTTCGCGTGATCTGTTCCCGAATACGTGGAATTTGGCATGGTGTCAGCCATTCTGTCCAGCTATTCTGAATGAATGTTCAACAAATGATGTTGCGTTTTTCCAGACATGGATTACGCTTTGCCGGCGTTCGAAACAGGCGTTCGTCCATTGGGGACCGAGGGCTGATGATCGAAACGGCGGAGGCCGAGCCGGAGTATGACTACACCGCCATCCGCTCCTGGAGGCGCTATGGGGTTGAAGGGATCGCTATTCGGTCGTTGCTGCCGTGGTCGGTCGGCCTGTGTCGACAACATTCGAACCTGGGAAGCCATGCAGAAGGTGCTTGACAGTGGCGAGCACCGTCCCACTCATCTTCGCGGGTGGAAGCCGGATGCAAAGGGATAGCCGGCGATGCTGGAGACCATCATACGCATGAAGACGGCAGACGCCAGGGACGCGCTCCTTGAACCCGTACGGAAGGCTGAATCCGAAAAGCGCGGGCGCAAGGCCGCGAAGGAGGTCAGGCAGCTTCAGCTTATCGAGGCGACGATCGATTCGCTGGCCAAGCGCGGCTATTCGGAAACGACGATGGCCGATGTCGCCGATGGCGCCGGTCTGTCGCGCGGCATCGTCAATTTCCATTTCGAGAGCAAGGAAAAGCTGCTCATCGCGACCTTGCAGTACATGTATGACGAATACTCGGCGCATTGGCGCAATGCGCTGCACAAGGCAGGCGACGATCCTGCCGACCAGCTCCAGGCGCTGGTCGCGGCCGATTTCGACCGCTCGATCTGCAACAAGCGCAAGCTTGCCGCCTGGTGCGCCTTCTGGGGCGAGGCCAAATCGCGGCCGACCTACCAGGCGCTGAGCAGCGCGCGGGATGCCGTTTACCAGAATATTTTCATCGACCTCTGCACGGCGCTCAAGCAAAGCGGCGGCTACGCCTACGAGCCGCAGGTCATGGCGCTGGCTCTAAGCGCCATGCTGGAAGGCTTGTGGCTGCGGTTGATGATGGGCACCGAGGACACGACCCGCGAGACGGCCTTGCAGGCGGTGATTGAATTCCTGTCGGCGGCTTTCCCGAAACATTACCCGCGGAAGGCGGCCGCCCCAACGAAATCATAAGAAAACCACAGAGGATGGAGCAGCAATGAAGACACTGACAAGACGCCTGACACTGACGCTCGCACTGGCCGGTGCACTGGCGGCTTCCGCCGCCGCACTGGCGATCGCCGCCGACAAGGATCTGATCGTGTTCGACTGGTCCGGCTACGAGGCCCCCGGCTTCCACCCGAAATACGTCGAGAAGAACGGCGATTCGCCGACCTTCGCCTTCTTCGGCGATGAGGACGAGGCGTTCGAGAAGGTCCGTTCCGGCTTCAAGGCCGACCTTGGCCATCCCTGCTCGCAGAGCGTGGTGAAGTGGCGCGAGGCTGGCCTGCTGCAGCCGCTCGACACCTCTAGGATCACGGGCTGGAAGGACCTCAATCCCGGCATCATGGCGATGAAGAATCTCGCCACGACCGATGTCGGAAAAGCCTGGTTCATGCCCTGGGACTGGGGCAACACGCAGCTTACCTACAATTCCTCCAAGATCGACGAGAAGGACGTGCAGTCGCTGAAAGCGTTCGCCGATCCGAAGTTCAAGGGCCGGGTCTCGATCGGCGACAATGTCGACGATGCCTATGCGCTGGCGAGCCTCGCCATCGGCGTGAAGGACTGGACCAAGATGACCGACGACCAGTTCAAGCAGGCCTCCGATTTCCTGCGCCAGGTACACAAGAATGTGCGCTCCTACTGGACCGATACCACCGACGTCGTCCAGCTTCTGAGCGGCGGCGAGGTCGATCTCGCCTGGGCCTGGAACGATGCGACCGTGCAGTCGGTCGCCGCCGGCGTGCCGATCAAGTCGAAGAAGGACGCGGCGGAAGGCATCTCGACCTGGGTCTGCGGCTATGTGCTGTTCAAGGACTCACCCGGCAATACGGACAAGGCCTATGATTATCTCAACGCAGTCAACGATCCGGAGATCGCCAAGGTGCTGGTCAAGGATTGGGGCTACGGCCAGGCCAATGCCAAGGGCATGGCTGGCGTCGATCAGGCCGTGCTGAAGGAAAAGGGCTATGACGACGTGCTGAAATTCGTCGACAAGACGCTGTTCCAGCAGCCGCTGCCGTCGGATCTCAAGCTCAAGATGATCGCCGAGTTCGAGAAGATCAAAGCGGGCTATTAAGCCTTTGACTGGCGGACCCGTCCGTGCGCCGGCAGGAGCGGCGGATGGGCTCGCCAAAGCGCTTGAATTTGCCTAACCTCGCTCTCGGCATCTTTCGCGATGGGGGAGTTTTTCGCACCATGAATTCCGTGCTTCGCCGGCTTGTCATCGCCGCTGCCTGCACGTTCGGTGCCGGCGCGGTTTACGCGCTCGCCGAGTGCGGCGGCGACCTCGTCGTGTTCGACTGGTCGGGCTATGAGGACCCGCTGCTACACCCGGCGTACACCACCAAATACGGCGCCGAGCCGACCTTTGCTTTCTTCGGCGACGAGGACGAGGCGTTCGAGAAGATGCGGGCGGGTTTCAAGGCCGATATCGCGCATCCCTGCTCGCAAAGCGTGGTGAAGTGGCGCGAAGCCGGCATGCTGCAGCCGCTCGACACGTCCAGGATAGAAGGCTGGAAGGATCTCAATCCCGGTATCATGGCGATGAAGGATCTCGCCGTCACCGCCGACGGCAAGGCCTGGTTCATGCCATTCGACTGGGGCAACACCTCGCTGCTCTACCGCACCGACAAGGTGACGGCCGAACAGGCACAGTCGCTCAAGATCTTCGCCGATCCGCGGTTCAAGGGTCGCGTCACCATCGGCGACAATGTCGATGACGCCTATGCCTTGGCGAGTTTGGTCATCGGTCTCAAGGACTGGACCAAGATGACCGACGACCAGTTCAAGCAGGCGTCCGCTTTCCTACGCGACGTGCACAAGAACATCCGTTTCTACTGGACCGACGACACCGACCTCAACCAGGCCTTTATCGGCAACGAGGTCGATCTCGTCTGGGGCTGGAACGAGACCTTCGTGACGCTGAAGGGACAGGGCCTGCCGATCGCCATGAACCGAGAGACCAAGGAAGGGATTTCGACCTGGGTATGCGGCTACGTGCTGATGAAGGATGCGCCAGGCAAGCTCGACGAGGCCTATGATTTCCTCAGCGCCGTCAACGCGCCCGGCGTGTCGGACTATTTGGTCAAGACCTTCGGCTACGGCCACGGCAATGGCGCCGGGATGGCTGAAATCGACCACAAGGTGCTGGCCGACCGCGGCTTCGACAATCTCGACAAGTTCCTCGACAAGACCCTGTTCCAGCAGCCGGTACCGCCGGAGCTGAAGAAGCGCATGATCGACGAGTTCGAGAAGATCAAGGCTGGCTATTGAACGACAAGATCGAAAGAACCGACGTCGTCATCGTCGGCGCCGGCTTCACCGGCCTATCGGCCGCGATTGAATTGCAGCGCGCCGGCGTCGACTTCGTGCTTGTGGAGGCCCGCGATCGTGTCGGCGGCCGCGTCGAGACCGTGCGAAATGGACTTGGCGAGCGCATCGACAGCGGCGGCCAATTCCTGTGCGAGGACATGCCGCAGCTGATGGACCTGGCCCGGGCTCGCGGCAAGACATTCGTCGAGACTTACGTCGCGGGTGATTTCATCACCCACCCGTCAATGTCGGTCGACCAGGCCGAGCGGACCTATCACGCCTCCATGGCAATCCGCGAGCGCATGAACAGGATCGAGCCCAACGACCCTGCCATTGCGGGATTGACCGTTGCCGGGTGGCTGGAGACGCAGGATGACGCGGGCGAGGCCAAGGCGGCCTTCCGGTCGATGATCGAAGGCCTGTGGTGCCTGGCGTTGGAGAAGGTGCCACTGTGGTATCTCATCGACAATGACCGGCGCATCACCAACGAGGTGCCGGAGCTGCAATATTCCCTGCGCGAGACCATGCAGTCGGTGGCCGACGATCTGGCTAGGGACCTCGGCGGCCGTGTGAGGCTGGGTGAACCGGTGACCCACATCGAATACGATCAGTCAGGGGTTCGGGTTGTGTCGAGCAATGGCGTGATCGAAGCGCGCGAAGTTCTGGTCGCCGTGCCGCCGGCGACAGCCGCGAAGCTCGATTTTACGCCAGCCTTGCCAGCAGCCCTGGAAACGGCGCTCGGCGCCTGGGAAAGCGGCGCGGTGATCAAGATCCTGCTGCGCTATCCCAAGCCATTCTGGCGCGAACGGAATTTGAGCGGGATGGTGATGTGGCGGGATCTGCCAGGGCTGTTTGCCTGCGACGCCAGCAGGGATTCCGAGCATGCGGCGCTAGTCGTCTTCATTGGCGGGCCGCTGGCGCTGCGCTGGCACGAACTCGGCGAGGCGGACCTGCTGGCGCAGGTGACGACGAGGCTTGTGGAGGCTCTCGGTTCCGAGGCTGCCGATAGTCTCGATTTCAACCGCCGCGACTGGACGCATGACGGCTGGAGCGGCGGTGCCTATAGCGACCTGATCGTCGATGTGACGGCGAGGGATGCCGAGCGCACCATTCTTGCCGGTGCGCCGCCGGTGCATTTCGCTTCGTCGGAACTGTCGCCGTCATTCCCGGGCTATGTCGAAGGCGCGATCGTGGCCGGGCGCATCGCGGCGCGCAGGATCATCGCCGATGTTCAGTCGGCCATCGCGACCAGGGCTTCGGGATCGTAGGCGAGGCGGATGGAGGTGCCGACCGGGATATCATCGGCACCGAAATCGTTGGTCTCGGTCACCGATAGCGGCTTTTCCAGCCCGGGGATCTCGACGATCAGATGGGTGATCTCGCCGAAATAGTGGCGCTCGACCACCTTGCCGGCGACCTCGAACTTGGCTGTCGCATTGTCCCATAGCACGCGCAGGCGCTCCGGCCTGATGCCGAGCGTGGCGCCGCTGCCGTTGCGCACGAAAGCCTTGGGCTTGTCGGTCTTGATGCGGCCGAAACCCAGCGTGTCGACGATCAGCGAGGCGCCGTTCTCCTCGACGATCTCGGCCTTGACGAAGTTCATGCCGCCAAGGAAGTCGGCGACCTGGCGGTTGACCGGGCGCTGGTAGATTTCCTTCGGCGAGGCGACCTGGGCGATCTTGCCGCCGAACATCACGGCGATGCGGTCGGACATGGCGAGCGCCTCATACTGGTCGTGGGTGACCAATACGAAGGTGATGCCGACGGCCTGCTGCAGGCGGCGCAGTTCGACCTGCATCTGCTCGCGCAGCTTCTTGTCGAGCGCCGAGAGCGGCTCGTCGAGCAAAAGCACCTTGGGCCGCATCACCAGGGCGCGGGCAAGCGCGACGCGCTGGCGCTGGCCGCCGGAGAGCTCCGTGGCAAGCCGTTTGCCGAGGCCGGTGAGCGAGACCTGCGCCAGCGCTTCCTCGACGCGGCGCTTCTCCTCGCCGCCCCGCAGCTTCAGCCGCTTCAGTCCGTAGGCGACGTTCTGCTCGACATTGAGGTGCGGGAAGATCGCATAGCTCTGGAACACCATGTTGGTCGGCCGGCGGTTGGCCGGGATGCCTTCCATGGACTGGCCGCCAACCGCGATCGAACCGCTGGTCGGATTGTCGAACCCGGCGATCATGCGCAAAAGCGTGGTCTTGCCGCAGCCGGACGGACCAAGCAGCGAGAAGAACTCGCCTTCCCTGATGGTCAGGGAGGCGTCGTCCAGCGCCCTGAAGGCTCCGTAACTGCGGGTGACGTTGCGGATCTCGATCATCGGTCTTTCGGATTGGATCCTGTGCGCGTGAGTGCGCTCGATCCGCGGCTGCTCAGGCATAGAGGCCCCCCTCGTTCTGGGTGCGTCTGGCCGCGCGGCGACGCAGCATTTCGGCGATTGTCATCAGCAGGAAGGAGGCGACCAAGAGCAGCGTGCCCAGCGCCAGCACGCCGGGCAGTTTCGATGCGAAACGCAACTGGCCCCAGATGTAGATCGGCAGTGTCGCCTCGGTGCCGGTGAGGAAGAAGGCGATGATGAATTCATCCAGAGAGATGGTGAAGCAGACCAGCAGGCTGGAAATGATCGCCGGCGCCACCATCGGCAACGTCACGCGCCGGAAAGTGCCGAAGGCGCTCTCGCCGAGATCGGCGGAGGCTTCCTCGAGGCTGCGGTCGAAACCTTCGAAGCCGGAGGTCAGCACTGTCATCGAATAGGGAATGCAGATCAGCACGTGGCCGAGCACGACGGTGAACAGCGACAGGCTCAAGCCAAGCTGCAGCATCACCAGCAGCATGGAGATGGCAACGATCACTTCAGGCAGCACAAGCGGCGCCATGATCAGGCCATTGATGGCGCGGCGGCCGGAATAGCGGTAGCGGGTGATCGAGCGGGCGGCGAGGATGCCGAGTACGGTGGAGAGGATGGCCGCCGAGACGCCGACGATCAGGCTGTTCCAGGCGGCGTCGAGCAGCGCCGGCGTGCGCGGCAGGTCCTCGTACCATTGCAGGGTGAAGCCGGTCAGCGGGAATTTCGGCGTCGCCGCCGTGTTGATCGAGAAGATCGGCAGGAAGATAACGGGCAGATAGAGGAAGACGATATAGAGGAACGCGTAGGCGGACAGCCAGCCGCCCGGCAGGGAGCGCCGCAGCCTCATCGCGCCATCCTTTGCAAAGTGCGGATGATCAGCACCGTGGCGCCGGCCATCAGGGAGACGATCAGCATGGTGGTGACGGAAAGTGCGGCACCGAGCGGCCAGTTGGCTGCCTTGCCGAACTGCGCCTGGATGGCGTTGGCGATCATGACGCCGTCCTTGCCGCCGACGAGCTTTGGCGTGACGTAGTCGCCGACCGTCGGGATCATGACGATCAGCGCCGCGGAAATGATGCCAGGCGCCGACAGGGGCAAGGTCACGCGCAGGAACGAGCGCAAGGGGTCATCGCCAAGATCGGTGGCCGCTTCGACCAGCGTGCGGTCGACCTTCTCCAAGGACACGAAGATCGGCAGAATGGCGAAGGCCGCCCAGGCATGGGTAAGGGTGATGATGACGGCGCTCGAATTGTAGAGCAGGGCTGTCGACGGTTCGTCGATGATGCCCAGACCCATCAGGCCGGAATTCAAGACGCCGTTATAGCCCAGGATGACCTTCCACGACATCACGCGCAACAGATAGCTGGTCCAGAACGGGATGGTGATGAGGAACAGCCACAGGCTCTTGTGACGGCCGCCGTGGAAGGAAATGAAGTAAGCGATCGGGTAGGCGAGGACGACGGTGAACAGGCTGACCGTCAGTGAGATGTAGAGCGAGCGCCATAACAGATCGCGGTAGATCGGCTCGGTCAGCGCGACGCGGTAATTTTCCAGCGTGAAGGTGCGGTCGATGGTCAGGTAGTGCTGCGTCCAGAAGGAGTGGGCGATGACCACCAGTATTGGCAGGACCAGCAGGATGAGCGCGTAGAGCAAGGTCGGGCTGATCAGGGCAAAGCCCTGTACGGGCTCGGATTGCAGAAGGGCATTTCGTCTGGCCCGCGTCATGCGCAACGGAGGCGACCCTTCCGCAGCCACCGTCATTGCAGGGCACCAGAGGGCGGGGCTCCGGCTGTGATCTCGGTTGCTGGCCTGGACTGTCCCGCCATACGGCATCCCATTGGGCTGGTGCCGGCTTTTGTTCCCCTTGCCGGCTTTCTTTCATCATGCGCGCATCCGCGGATTGAAATCAAGCGCCATTTCTGCAATGTTGATTGAACGGACATTCAAAATCGTGTGAGCGGGGCGATGATTTCGGCCATAGCGAGCCGGATTGGCCCCGGGAAAATTCGGTGATGTGGAGGCGATGATGGCGGCGGTGAGAGATCTGAAGGCAGGCGAAACGGCTGGCCCTGGCGACGACGATGCGGTCGAGCTGGCCAAGCGTCATCTCATCCAGCCCTGGCCTTATGCCGGTTCCGTCGGTTCGGAGGCGCGTGCGCTGATCGGCGAGGGCGATGGCATCTACATCACCGACGACACCGGCAAGCGGCTCATCGACGGCCCGGCCGGCATGTGGTGCGTCAATGTCGGCCATCGTCGCGAGGAACTCGCCAGGGTGATGTACGACCAGGCGATGGCGCTGTCCTACAACACGCCCTGGTACACGATGAACGCGCCATCGGCGGAGCTTGCCAAACGTATCGCCGGCCATGCCCCAGGCGACCTCAGCCATGTCTTCTACACCACGGGCGGCTCATCCGCGGTCGAGACGGCGTTGCGCTTCATGCAGTTCTACAACAATGTACGTGGCCGGCCGGAAAAGAAGCTGATCCTGAGCCGTGGCGGCGCCTACCATGGCTCGACCTATCTTTCGGCCTCGCTCAATGGCCGCCCGCGCGACCGCGACTGGATGGACGGCGCCGACGAGCTGGTGGTCAAGCTCTCCTCGCCCGACCCGTTCCGGCGTCCGCAAGGCATCAGCCTTGCCGCCTTCACCGATTTCGTCGTCGACCAGTTCCGCGACACGGTCGCGCGCGTCGGCGCCGACAGAATAGGCGCGTTCGTCGGCGAACCGGTGCAGGCGTCCGGCGGCGTCGTCGTGCCGCCCGACGGCTATCTCAAGCGCATCCGCGAGATCTGCCGTGACAACGACATTCTCTATGTTTCCGACGAGGTGGTGACGGGCTTCGGCCGGCTTGGCCATGTCTTTGCCTCCGGCGACGTCTTCGGCATCGACCCCGACATGATCACCTTTGCCAAGGGCGTCACCTCAGGCTATTTCCCGCTCGGCGGCGTCATCATCTCGGAACGGCTGCTGGAGGAGCTGCGCCGCTCGAACCATCCCGACGCGATGTTCGGCCACGGGCTGACCTACACCAGCCATCCCGTCGGCTGCGCGGTGGCCTTGAAGAACCTCGACCTGCTGGAGGAAAGCGTGCTTGCCCACGCGCAGGCGGTCGCCCCCTATTTCCAAGCGCAGCTGAAGACGCTGGAAGAGCTGCCGCTGGTCGGCGAAGTGCGCGGCGTGGGGCTGATGGGTTGTGTCGAATGCGTCGCCGACCGCGAAAGCAAGGACCCGCTGCAACTCGACAAGAGTGTCGGAAAACGCATCGACGCCCACTGCCATGAGCTTGGCCTGCTGGTGCGGCCACTGATCAACATGTGCGTGATGTCGCCGCCGCTCATCATCACGCGCGAGCAGATCGACGACATGGTCGGTATCCTGCGCGAAGGCATTTCGCGCACCATGGACGATCTCAGGAAAGAGGGTGTCTGGCGGGGGTGATAGCCAATCTCCCTCTTGTGGGGGGAGAGCTTCGCGGCTTGCGCCGCTACCCTCGCGATCTCAGCGCATCGTTTAGGTTCCACATGTCCTTTTCTTCCGGCGCTGTTTCCAGCCCGAGCACCGGAAGCTGCTTGCGCAGATGGTCGTGGTGGGTGCGCACGCCATATTCGAGGTCGGAGAAGTAAAAACCCTCGAAGGACTCGGACAGCATGGATTCGTTCGACCAGACCGAAAGCTGCACATCTTCCGACATGGTGTCGCGATCAATGCGGAAGGAGAGGTAGCGGGCGGCGGCCTGCTCGCGACTTTCATCGCGGTAGCGATAGATGGCGCCACGCAGCAGCGTCTCACCCGTCGACAGCGGGAACTCCTGATAGAACTGCACCGATTCCGGCATCACCGACAGAACGGCGTTCGGGAAGATGCCGTAATAGACCCAGGCCTTCCTGAGGTGGTCCGGCAGATGCGTCGGCTCCGGCGCGATCTTGACGTAGTTCTTGACGCTCCAGCGGCGGCCGGCATGCGGGTTGTAGGTGGCGAAGGAGCGCGAGACGCCGTTGATGAAAGGCTCGTCGAAATAGGTGGCGCCGTAGAGATCCTGCAGGGCCGGATGCGCCATGGCGACGTGATAGCCTTCATTGTCGACGTCGCGCACCGACTTCCAGTTGACAGGTGTTTTCTGGGTCCAGATGCCCCAGGAGGGCACCATGTCGGCGGCATTATAGTGCGCGAATTCGGCTTCGATCGGCTTCAACAACTCGGCGACGGAAGCCTGTGGCCCGCCATTGCGGAAGCGGATGAAGATGAAGCCCATCCAGATTTCGAGATCGAGCGGCATCAAGCCGAACTCGGTCTTGTCGAGGTCGGGGAAGGAGCGCGGGCGGGCGGCGCCGCGCAGCGTACCGTCGAGATTGTAGACCCAGCCATGGAACGGGCAGACCAGCGCGTTCTTGCAATTGCCCTGGCTGTCGGCCACGACGCGGCTGCCGCGGTGGCGGCACATGTTGTTGAAGCCGCGCACGACGCCGTCCTTGCCGCGCACGATCAAAGCGCGCTCGCCGATGACATCCATGGTGAGGTAGTCGCCGGCATTGGGTATGTCGCAGACATGCCCGGCGATCTGCCAATGATTGCGGAAGACATGCTCCTTTTCCAGTTCGAGAAGGGCGGTGGAATGGTAACTCCAGCCCGGCAATCCCCGCCGGTCCCAATCATTCGGGATTGCCACGTCACGGAGGTGCGGGTTCATGAAACGTCTCTTCTTTTTATTGAATATGCATTCAATATAACCATATTTTGCGTTGAAATGCAATGGTTTGTGGAAATGCGCAGGTCTCGGGGCGAAAATGTCAGCCCCGGTTCCAACGAAATTATGCTCCGCTGCGGTCTCTGAAAACCTCGGAAAATCCGGGTGTTAGCCAGAGTTCCATAACCTCCACCCGTTGCCGGTTCATGCTGCAAATCGCGCCTCTGACAAGGTATTCCCGCTGGCAAGAAAAGCCCTGCCGTTCGCGTCGGCCATTAGCGGGGACGCTGGGCAACCCGCTATCCCGGATCAAAATAGTCGATGACCGATTTTGACCGTTTCTGCCCGCATTATTGTTTCAATCCGGTTACATTGCCGGGCTCTCGTCACCTTTCCGTCGTTACAAGGCGCGATTAAATTCGCTTTATCGCAAAAAGAAAATCAACGAAGGGGAAGATGATGCATGCGAAAGTCCAGATCACCAGCAGCAACCGCTTTCAGGCTCCAGAGCGCGCTGACCGCCGCCCGAAGCTGGCGCTTCGCCAGCGTGCCAGCGACCACCCGATGGCAATGTTCATGGCGCTGGCTGCTTGCGCCTTCGCCGGCATGGCGTTCACGCCGACGGTCGGCCCAGCCTTTGCTTCGTTGAATCCGCCCGCCAACATCGTCGAAGGTGCGCCGACCACGACCACGACCGCCCGCCTGCCGATGCCCGCCGTCGATTTCGCCTGCAAGGGGCAGGCCTGGGGCGCCGAGAGCGCGGATTGCCTGCGCGCCATTGCCGAGCAGTCCGGAACGCACAAGGCCCGCGCGATCCGCATGATCGCGAACGCCGCGCCGCTGACCAGCACGCCCAACATCTTCTGATTTCTGTCTCTGGATTTGCTTGGCATGATCCCGAAAACCGGTTCCCGTTTGGGGATCATGCCCTGACCTCCCCGAGCGTCCTCCAGCGCTCCCTTCGGCTCCCGCCGCGATGTCGGCCGGGGGCCTCTTTTTTATGCTTTCGACGCGGCCTGCTCGGCGATGGTCGAAAGCACGCTGCGTACATCCAGCGTGCTGAACGGTTTTTCGAGGATCTGTGGCCGCTGCTGCGCCGGCAAGGCCTCGATTTCCGCCTTTGCGCCGATGAGGTCGCCGGTGACCAGCACGAAGCGCCGCGCCAGGTCGGGCCGCTCGGCGAGCAGTTCGCGGTAGATCGAAATGCCTGACGTGCCGGGCATGCGCAGATCCGAAAAGACGATGTCCGGCGGCATGTGGCCGCTCAAGGTGGCGGCGCCCGATTCCCAGACCGGCGCGATCCGCGACTTGATGCCCATCAATTCGAGAATGTCGGACAAGGAGCCGGCGACGTCAGGCTCATCATCGATGATCAGGGCATGGCGCAGGCCGCTCGATCGTGGCTGGCTTTCGCCAGCGGCGGCGATGCCTGTCGAAATAGCCGGCAACTGGACGACGAAACGCGCGCCTCTCGGCTGCACTTCCTCGAACCAGACATTGCCATTGTGCCGCTCGATGATGGATTTCGAAATCGACAGGCCGATACCGGTGCCGACGCCGACCGGCTTGGTGGTGAAATAGGATTCGAAAATGCGCGAACGGATGGCCTCGGGAATGCCGGGCCCGTTGTCCTCGACCGAGAAGCCTGGATTGCCCCGGTCGCTGCGGAAGCTCCGCACCTTGATCAGCCGGTCGCCGGCTATGCCAGCCAGGGCATGCTGGCTGTTGATGAGGAAATTGGCCGCCACCTGCGTCACGTGGTCGGCGTCGGCCATGGCCAGCAGGGGACCCGGCGCGAAATCGGTGTCGATGATGATGCCGCTCGAGCGCGCGCCGTAGGCGGTCACCTCGAGAGCGGCGCGGATCACCTGGTTGAGATCGGTCTCGGTCTGCGCCGCCGGATGGAGGCGGACCATCGACAGGAAGCTCTTGACGATGCGACCGCAGCGCTCGGCTGCGGCGCGCACTTTTTCGGCACGGACCTTGGTCTGCGGGTCCGAGGCGAATTCATGCAGCAGCGTCGATTGCGCGACCACCACCGCCAGCGGGTTGTTGAGCTCGTGCGAAACGCCCGCGAGCAGCGAGCCCATCGCCGCCATCTTCTCGTTCTGGTGCAGCTTCTCGCGCTGCCGATTGATCTCCTCCTCGGCGCGCAGCCTCTCGCGCAGGTCGCGGATGGAGCCGAAGATAAGCCGGCGGTCGGCGACCCGCATCTCGGTCGCCGTCAGCTCGATCGGGAAGACCTCGCCGGCGGCATTCTGCGTCACCGTCTCGAGCCGCTGGCCGACCATCGGCGCGCCGCGGCCGGACATGTAGTCGGCGCCCGAGGCATAACCCTTGCGGTAGTATTCCGGAACGACGGTATCGAGCAGGTCCTTGCCGAGGATATCGCTGCGCTGGAAGCCGAACATCTTTTCCGCGGCCGGATTGAATTCGATGATCGACCCGGCCTCGTCGATGACGATGATGGCATCGAGCGAGGCCTGCAGCATGGTCCGGCGGATCACTTCGCTGGCATGGGCGTCGGAGGGGGAGTGTTCTATGGCGTCGCCGATGGCGAGCGCGATGATATGCAGCGTCGCCTCTTCCTCGTCGGTCCATTCACGCTCCTCGACGCAATCATTGACGGCGAGCGTGCCCCACAGATGGCCGTGCGCGAAGACGGATACCGACAGGAACGACTTGATGTTCTGCTTTTCGAAATCGGCCCTGAGGAACCCTTCGAGATCGCGCGTGTGCCCGGCGAAGACCTTGCCCTGCCGCTCATCCTCGGCCAGCCGCTCCAGCAGCGGATCCGAATTGACGATCGACTGCATGATGACGGTCGGTGAGGCCAGTTCGCCGCCGAAATCAGGATCTATCCAGTAGGCGGCGACCGACTGGGCGAAACCTTGGCCGGGCAATTCGCGCAGGCGGAACAGGATACCGCGCTGGCACTCCATGGCGTTACACAGCGTTTCCAGTATGCCGTCCATTTCGCGCTGCCAGTCGCCGGCTTCGCGCAGCCGGCGCACGACACGCACGGCCGCCATCGCCGCGCCTTGCCTGAAACCCTGCACATCCGTGCTTGCCGTCTCGCCCGTCATTGTCAGCCGTCATTCCAGAGTCACGTCGATTCAATCGGCTGGCAACGGCTGCGGAGCGGAAACCCTGTGGGTTTGACGCTTAGTCGCCGTCGCCGGTCGGCAGCGAGAAGATATAGCCTTCGCCGCGCACCGTGCGCAGGAATTTCGGGTTGGCCGGATCAGTCTCGATCTTCTTGCGCAGCCGCATGATGCGGATGTCGACGGCGCGCGATGATTCCGGATCCTCGGTGAAGCCGATCGCCTCGGAGATCGCGGCCCTGGTCAGCAGCCGGTTGGCGCGGGTCAGGAAAACCTCCAGCACGTCGAACTCGCTCTTGGCCATGTCGATCACCGTGCCGTTGGCACCGGTGACCAGCCTGCCGTCGAGATCGGCCTGGAAGGGGCCGAAAGCGACGGAACGGCGGTCGGTCCTGGCTTTCCTGTCCTGCGGCTCCGTCGGCTGCGGGACACGGCGCAGCACGCTGCGCACCCTGGCCAGCACTTCGCGCAGTTCATACGGCTTGACGATATAGTCGTCGGCGCCGAGTTCCAGCCCGACGATGCGGTCGAGCGCGGTGCCGGCGGCGGTCGCATAGATGATGCCGATGGGCATTTTCGAGCGCAGCCAGCGGCCGAGCGACAGGCCATCCTCGCCTGGCATGGCGATGTCGAGGATGGCCAGATGGAAGGGCTGCGTCTCGATCAGGGTGCGCGCGGCGGCCGCGGTTTCCGCGGTCGCCACATCATAGCCGGCGGCGCCGAGATATTCGGCGACCGCGTCCCTCAGGTCGGGCTCGTCCTCGACGATGACAATTCTTGCCCGCACGATACTCTCGCTCCCACTTTCAGTGGAAAGTAGATTGGGTATAAACATGATGTCCAGTACTCATATCCGGTTGCCAGGGAACGGTTGGAAAACATGGCCGCACGAGCCGTCATCGCGCTTGTTTCCGTCGCCGAAGTCGTGGCGACCGAGCTTGCCGACCATCTTGAGCGGCGCGGCCATGACGTGCGCCAGGCGCGGCAGCCCTGGGAGGCGGAATCGCTGCTGGCGGGCATCGGCATCGATGTCGTCGTCGTCGGGGACAGCGTTAGCCAGGCGGAAGGGCGGGATCTGCTCAGGCGTTATGGCGGCCAAAGTGGGGGTGGCGAGCATGGACCGGATTTCATCCTGATATGCCGGCCGGCCGATCTCCTCGACAAGGTGCTGGCGCTCGAGCTTGGCGCCGCCGACGTCGTCGAAAGTCCGCTCAATGTCAGGGAACTCGCCGCGCGTGTCGGCGGCCTGCTTTCGCGGCGCGGCAGAGGCACCCAGGAACTGATCGTGCTGGAGAACGCGACCGTCGATCTGAGATCGGCGATCGTCATGCATCGCTCGGGTACGCAGGAGCAGCTCTCGCCCGGTCAGGTGGCGCTGCTCAGGCTGTTCCTGGCGAGCCCGCGCAAGGTGCTGACGCGTGACGACATCATCGCCGCCGCACCGGCCGAGAATGCCGATGCCTTCGATCGCTCGATCGACTCGCGTATCGTGCGGCTGCGCCGCAAGCTCGACACCGAGACCATCACCACCATACGCGGCGCCGGCTACAGGTTCGATCCGCCACGGCAATTCGCCGACTGACGGCTGTCTTTTCCAGCTGGGTCCCCGGATGAGCATCGGACTTGCCATTTCCGCGCCGATGCCCGAGAGGTTCAGCGCACCACCAGCAATGACGGGCCCGAGGCCATGTCGCCGCCGGCGGCGAACTCGCTTGCATGAGCGCGCTCCTTGAGGAGCACGCTGGCGAGTGCGGCAAAGCCGAGCAGGCCCTGCGCATAGAGCAGTGCGGAAAGCACGGAAGCTGCAAACTTAGTTTTCATGATCGGAATTCCCCAAAAGATGACTGTGTCGCGGGTCGCTTCAGGAAACTCCCGAAGTGCCCGCGCCGCCCACGGAGCCCCCCGTCGCGGCGCGGGCCTTCGGTCCTCTCGGCAGCAAGTTGCCGGAGGGGCCGCGCAATACCAGCAGCCGAAGGCCAACCCGCCAGAGGGCCTTCAACCGGGCGATGCGCAGGCTGGAAACGATCCAGACCGTGGCGCAAAACAGGGCGACGTGCAGGGTCGAAATCTCACTCGAACTCATCGCCGCCAGCTTCGCCACGGGGCGGCCGGCAATGGTGCCGACGACGCCGATGGCCGCTGCCGCGATGCTGATCCTGAAGAGCCAGGACCGCGTGTTCGTTTTCGTTCCCATGGTCGTTGCCGTCTGCTTTCGTTGCGTCAACTTTTGCCTCCGGTCCGTATCCGCATCATGCCGCCAAAATCCGCGCTTTGTTGCAGTTCGGTTTCGAAATCGACCTGCATCCTTTCATATGGAGGCGGTTCGAACTTTCGTTTCGGGGTGAATACCTATGTACGTTCATTCTTGATCCCGTGTTTGGATGCGGGCAGTGCCGAGAATGCGGATTGATCTGTTAACCAGAGGAAACAAATTCGAAACACAAACGAGCATTTCGCGAAATCTGTCCGAAACATGCCGCAGGGATAAGCCGCTCATCGAATTGGAGCCGGCCGCCGGCAGAGAGAGGGGACATCATGCACACCACCATTTCCGCAAAGCTCATCAACGTCACCGCCGCGGCGCTCGTGGGCAGCGCGCTTCTGTTCGGCGCCAACGCCGCCCACGCCGCCAACAGCATCGTGGCGCGCGTTTCGCTGTCGCAGCAGGTCATGGAAGTCTCGGTCGACGGCCGGCCGACTTTCGCCTGGAAGGTTTCCACCGGCGACAGGGCGCATGTCACGCCGACCGGCTCGTTCAAGCCGACGCGCATGCATGAGATGTGGTATTCGAAGAAGTACGACAACGCGCCGATGCCGCATTCGGTCTTTTTCAGCGGCGGCTACGCGGTTCACGCCACCTATGCCATCAAGCGCCTCGGCCAGCCGGCCTCGCATGGCTGCGTGCGGCTGCACCCGGACAATGCCGCCGATTTCTACCAGCTCGTCGAGACCTTCGGCCCGGCCAACACCAGCATCGTCATCGTCAAGTAGCAGGCAGGTTGCCGCATTCGGCCATGGGCCGGAGTTGCTGGAGCGACCGCCAAAAAAAGAGGCCGGGATTTCTCCGGCCTCTTTTTGGTTCTTGCGCCTTGTGCCTCAGCTCGGCAGCGCCGGCATCAGCTTTGGATCCGGCTTTTCCGCTAGATGCGGCAGGTCCTTGCTGGCGATGAAGGTGTAGAACATGGGCACGACGAACAGCGTGAACATGGTGCCGACCAGGATGCCGGTGAAGATGACCAGGCCCATCGAATAGCGGGCCGCGGCGCCGGCGCCGCTGGAAACGATCAGCGGCACCACGCCCAGCGCCATCGCGGCCGTCGTCATCAGGATCGGCCGCAGGCGCACCTTGGCCGAGGCGATGATGGCGTCACGCCGCCTCATGCCATGCAGTTCGCGCTGCTGGTTGGCGAATTCGACCAGCAGGATGCCGTGCTTGGTGATCAGGCCGATCAGCGTGATCAGGCCGACCTGCGTATAGATGTTGAGCGTGCCGAGGCCCAGATTGAGCGGCACGATCGCGCCGAAGATCGACAGTGGCACCGCCATCATGATGATCAGCGGATCGCGGAAGCTTTCAAACTGCGCCGCCAGCACAAGGTAGATGACGATGACGGCCGCGCCGAAAGCGATCAGGATCGTGTTGCCCTGTTCCTTCTCCTGCCGGGATTGGCCGGAATAGTCGATGAAGAAGGTGTCGGGCAGGCTCTCCCTGGCAACGTCCTCGAGGACTTTCAAACCGTCGCCGGTGGTGACGCCGGGCAGCGGCAGCGCCGAGATCGTCGATGAATTCAGCTGGTTGAACTGCTCGATTGCCGCTGGCGACGCATTGTTCGAAATCTTCACCACGGCTGATAGCGGCACCATCTCGCCCGTCACACTGCGCACGAAGTACTCGCCGAGCTTTTCGGGGTTGTCGCGGAATTCCTGCGGCACCTGCGGGATGATGTCATAGCTGTTGGAGTCGCGGTCGAACTGCGCCACTTCGGCGCCGCCGACCAGCAGCGTCAGCGTCCGGCCGATATCGGCGATCGGCAGGTTGAGCGCGGCCGCGCGGTCGCGGTCGATGGTCACCGTCACCTGCGGTGCGTCATAGGCCATCGAATTCTGCACGACGATGAAGCGGCCCGACGCCTGCGCCTTGTTCTTGATCTTCTCGGCTTCCTCGTAGACCTGAGCGGAATCCCCTGTCGAGCGCACCACCATGGATATCGGCAAGCCGCCGCCGGAGCCCGGCAGCGTCGGCGGTGCGAAGACAAACGCCTGGACACCCGCCACCTTGGCGATACGAGCCGTGATGTCGGCCTGCAGCTCCTTCGAATTGCGCTTCCGCTCCGCCCAATCCTTGAAGGCAAAACCGACGAAGGCGCTGTTGGTCGTGCCGCCGAACGCGACGGCCGAGAACTGCGCCCGGGTTTCGGGAATATCCCTCACCAGGCCCAGGATCTGGTTGACGTAGGTCTCGGTGTAGTCGGAGGTAGCATAGCGCGGCCCCGTCACCAGCGAGAGCAGGAAGCCCTGGTCTTCTTCCGGCGCCAGTTCCGTCGAGGTCTTGGTGAACATGAAGCCGGTCACGCCGACAAGCGCCAGCACGATGAGCAGAGTCAGCGGACGATAGTTCAAGGACCCGGTGACGGCGCGCTCATAGACGTGCTCGACGCGCGAGAAGGTGCCGTCGACGATACGCTGGAAACGGCCGGCATTGCCTGGCTTCAGGAGACGCGCCGACATCATCGGCGTGATGGTGATAGCAATGACGCCAGACAGCACCACCGATCCGGCGAGCGTCACCGCGAATTCGCGGAACAGGGCGCCGGTCAGGCCGCCGGTGAAAGCCAGCGGCGCGAACACGGCGGCCAGCGTCATGGTCATGGCGACGATGGCCGACGCGATCTCGCGCATGCCGCTGAATGCCGCCTGCATGGGCGGCATGTGGTCTTCTTCCATGTGGCGATGGATGTTTTCCACCACCACGATGGCGTCGTCGACGACAAGGCCGATCGCCAGCACCATGGCCAGCAGCGACAGAAGGTTGATCGAATAGCCCACCGCGAACAAAAGGAAGCAGACGCCGATCAACGACAGCGGAATGGTGATGATCGGCATCATCACCGAGCGGAACGAACCGAGGAACAGGAGGATGACGACGACGACGATGGCGACCGCCTCGCCGATGGTCTTGAACACTTCGTCGATCGAGGCGCTGATCTGCCCGGTCGCGTCGTAGACGACCTCGATCGTCATGCCTTTGGGCAGCGTCTCCTGGATCTGCGGGACGAGCTTGGTGAGCGCTGCCGCGGTGGTCAGCGGATTGGCTGCCGGGGTCGGGAAGATGGCGAGGAAGGTCCCGGGCTTGCCGTTGAAGGAGACCCGGGTATCGGTGTTCTCGGCGCCGAGTTCGACACGGGCCACGTCGCGCAGGCGCACGACATTGCCGTCGGTCGAGCGCAATGGCAGCTCGGCGAAGGCCTGCGGTGTCTGCAGCGTCGAGCGCACGGTGATCGACGAGACGACATATTCGTTCTGGGTGTTGCCGGGCGCCGACAGGAAGTTGGAATTGTTGATCGCCGTCAGCACTTCGGCCGCCGTCACGCCGCGCGCTGCAAGCCTGACCGGGTCGATCCAGACGCGCATCGAATATTCCTGGGCGCCGAAGATCTGCACGTCGGCGACGCCTTCGACCGTCGACATGCGGGGCCTGATGACGCGCTCGATATACTCCGTCAGCTGCTCCTTGGTCATGTTCGGATTCTGCATCGAGATGTACATCATCGCGAACTGCTGACCCGTACCCTTGACGATGACCGGGTCCTTGGAGGCGTCCGGCAAGGTGCCGCGCACGCCCTGGACCTTGGACAGCACTTCGGTCAGCGCCACGTCGGGATTGGAACCGAGCTTCATCTGCACCGTCACGGTGCTGGAGGACGGCCGGCTGGACGAGGTGACGTAGTCGATGTTCTCGGTCGAGGCGACGGCGCGCGCGATCGGGGCTGAAATGAAACCCTGGATCAGGTCGGCGCTGGCGCCCGGATAGGCCGTCGTGATGGTGATCGCGGTTTCGTCGACCTTCGGATACTGCCGGATAGACAGGTTGAAGATGCCCTGGAAACCGAGCAGCAGGATCATGCAGGCAAGGACGGTCGAAAGGACCGGCCGGCGGATGAAGAGATCGGAAAAGCTCATTGCTGGTCGGCCTGCTTGTTTGCCGATTTGGTCGGGTCGATGGTGTTGTCCACGTTGACGGTCATGCCGTTGAAGAGGCGGTTCTGACCTGCGGTGACGACCTCGTCGCCGGCCTTGAGCCCTTCGACGATCTCGACCATGCCTTGATTGCGGCGGCCGGGCTTGACGAAGACCTGCGACAGCACCAGCGTGGGCTTCTCACCTTCGGCCGCCGGCTTGGCCGGATCGGCCGCTGCTGGCTTGGCGGCATCGGAAGCAGCCTTGTCCGCTGGCTTGGCGTCCGCCGGCTTGGTGGCATCGGCCGCCGGCTTCATTGCGTCCGCAGGCTTGGCGTCCGCCTGCTTGTCGGTGGCCGCAGCGGCTGGCTTTTCGCCCGGCTTGGCTGGCTGCGCCGGGGGCGCCCCGGCGGGTTTCGCCGGTTGCACCACGAATATGTAGTCGCCATAGAGGCTGGTGGTCAGCGCCGTCTGCGGCAGGGAGAGCACGTTCTGCTCCGCGGGCAGTTCGACGCGCACCTGCACGAACTGGCCTGGGGTCAACTTCCCTTCGGGATTGGCGACTTCCGCCCGGATGTTCACCAGCCGGCTGGAGGGGTCGATCTTGGGGTCGATGCCGCGAATGGCGCCGGCAAATGGCTTGTCGTCGCCACCAAGGCCGAGCCGAACGGTCTGGCCGATCTTGAGCAGCGGGAGTTGCTGTTCGGGCACTGAAAAGTCGACCCGCATCGTGTCGAGATCCTGGAGCGTCACCACCGAGGTGCCAGGTGACAGGTACTGGCCGAGATCGATCTTCGGAATGCCGACGGTGCCGTTGAAAGGCGCGGTAAGCTGCTTCTGGTCGAGCACGGCCTGCAGCCTGGTGACCTGGGATGCCGAAGCGGACGCCGCCGCACGCGCGGTGTCCAGCGTCGAGTCGGAGCCGACACCACGCTTTGTCAGTTCGATGGCGCGGGTCAGCGTGGTCTGATCGAGCGCCGCCTGCGCCTTCTGAGCATCGAGATCGGCGCGCTCGACGGCGTCGTCGAGTTGCAGCAGCACCGCATTGGCCGCCACCTTCTGGTTGGCATGGAAAGGGATTTGCTTGACGATGCCGGCGGTCTCGACCGTCAGGTCGACACCGCGCACGGCCCGCACCGTACCGATCGCCTCGACACCCGGCGTCCAGCTCGACGGCTTGACGATGGTCGTCGACACGGTCGCCGCCGGCGGCTTCATGGTGGCGAAATACTGCTTGATGCCGTTGTCGCGCAGGAAGTTGAAGCCGACGATGCCGCCGACCACAATGACGAGCACGGCAAGAACCACAATAATGATAAAGACACGGAGTATGCGCTTGAACAAGGAAGTCCCCTCAGTCGAAAATCCGGCGCAAAGCACGGACATCGGGACACATACCGACTGCGGGTCCCGATTTCAAATGGTGGCGGTCTTACTGTACCGTCTGGACGGTCTTGTCAATTGGGCCTAAGCTTGCGATGGGAGGCGCCATGAGAGCCCAAAGACCGAACTCGCGCGAGAAGATTCTCGCCGCGGCGGCTGATGTTGCCCGGGAATCCGGGCCTGGCAGCCTGTCGCTCGATGCCGTCGCCAGCCGCGCCGGCGTGTCGAAGGGTGGGCTGCTCTACAATTTCCCGACCAAGGCCAAATTGATGCAGGGCCTCGTCGAAGACTATCTGCACGATTTCGAGCAAGCGCTGGAAACCGCGAACAGCAACGACAACGGCAAAAATCCCCTCGCCGTCTATATCAGACTGTCAGCCGAGGATTGCGAGGAAAAGCAGCCGTCGGCATCCTGGATTTTTTCGGCGATCGCCGAGGATCCCGATTTCATGACGCCGATAAAGACATTCAAGCGGCAGCTTTTCGAGCGCCTGAAGGGCGAGGCGCCGGACCTCAGATCGCTGCTGGTCTGCTATCTCGCCATCGAAGGACTGCGCAGCATGAACCTGTTCGATTCCGACGTGCTGTCGAAGGACGAGCGCCAACTCTTGGTATCGTCACTTCTCGAGATCGCCAAATAGGCCTGCCCGCGCGGGTGCAGGACGACGCTGTGATTTCAAATCGCCGGCAAGGCCTTGCCTGTCGAGGGGTCGAACAAGCGAAGCGCGGCCTCGTCGAAGGTGAGGTTGTGCTTTTCGCCCTTGGCGAGCTGGGCTCGCGGCGGCAAGCAAGCCGTCAGCCGCTGCGCGCCGATCCGGGCCGTGGTGACCAGTTCAGGGCCAGTCAGTTCGACCACCTCGATCTCCACCGGCAATGACAGGTCCGTGGCGGCTCCGGTCGCCACACGAAGCGCTTCCGGCCTGATGCCGACGACCATTTGTGCGCCCTCACGAGCCGCATTCGCATAGCGTGCGGGCAAAGGGATCCGTACATCGGACCCGGCAATGGCCAGCCTGCCGCCGGCAATGGTGGCCTGAAGCATATTCATCGACGGCGCGCCGACGAAGCCGGCGACATAGAGTGTTGCCGGGTCGTTGTAGATTTCTTCCGGGGTGCCGAGCTGCTCGATCCTGCCGTCGCGCATGACAGCAATGCGGCTGGCCAGCGTCATCGCCTCGATCTGGTCGTGGGTGACATAGACGACGGTGGTCTGCAGCATCTGGTGCAGGCGCTTCAACTCGGTGCGCATTTCCAGACGCAGCTTGGCGTCGAGATTGGACAACGGCTCGTCGAAAAGGAAGACCTGCGGCTTGCGTACCAGCGCCCGGCCGATGGCGACGCGCTGGCGCTGGCCGCCGGACAGCTGGCTCGGCTTGCGGTCGAGCAGAACTTCGATCTGCAGCAGCCTTGCCGCTTCGTTCACCGCCCTGTCACGCTCGTCGGCCGCGACGCCGCGCATCTCCAGTCCGAAGCCGATGTTGCGGCGCACGGTCAGGTTCGGATAGAGCGCATAGGACTGGAAAACCATGGCTATATCGCGGTTCTTGGGGTGTACGCCGAGTATCGAGCGGCCGCCGACCAGCACGTCGCCGCTCGTAGCTTCGGCCAGTCCCGCGATGATGTTGAGAAGCGTCGATTTTCCGCAGCCGGATGAGCCGAGCAGCACCAGGAATTCACCGCTCTGCAGCGCGATGTCGATGCCTTTCAGCGTTTCGACACTGCCATAGCTCTTGCGGATACCGCGGATTTCAAGCGCGCTCATGCATGGGACCCCTCGAACTGCATCGGCCCGCCATAGTTGCGGGGCAAGGTGGAAATGGCGCGCGAGGCGACATGCGTCGCGGCGCGGAGGCAGGCGGACAGCGGCTGTTCCTGTGCCAATGCGGCCAGGAAGGCGGCATTGAAGACGTCGCCGGCCCCGATCGTGTCGACGACACGGACATCGGGCGCGACGGCTTCGACAAGCGTATTGTCCGGGCCGATGGCGATGGCGCCACGCGGCCCGCGCTTGGCCACAAAGGTCGCACCTTGCCTCATGCTGGATCGGATTTCACGCGCCGCCTCCTCAGGACCTGGCAATCCCGCCAGGGTCACCGTCTCGACTTCGTTGAACAACGCCAGCGCGCAGCGCGAGAGCCACGCCCTTGTCGCGGCGCAATTGGCCTCGGTCCAGCCATCGATCGGCCAGCCAGTGTCGAGCGCCACTGATATGCCGTGGCTGTCGGTCCAGTCGAAGAAAGCTTCATAGTCGCGCGTGAGGTCCTCGGTCAGGAAGGAGCCGGAGAGCAGTGCATAGCCGCCGGAAAGCGCGCCGCCGTCGAGAACGGACAAGACATCGCCGAGGCTGAAGCGGGGCAGGTGGCCGCGCGTGGTCAAGAAAGTTCGTTCGCCATCGGGATGGGTCATGCCGACCGACAAGGTCGTACCTTCGGGACGGACCGCCCATTTCTCGGCGCGAAATCCAAACGCTTCGCGAAGCCAGCGGCCGAACTGGTCGTCACCGACATTGGCGGCAATCGCGAAATCGACGCCCAGCGCTTGCCAGGCAAGCCCGGTGTTGCCGGCCTGGCCGCCGACGCGCAGTTCGTCATGGTCGACGACGGTCTCGGTTCCCGCCTTCGGCCATGGCGCGATCGGGCCGACAATCAGGTCCACATTGACGTTACCGATCACCGCCAGCGGACGCATCACTCGCTCCTGGTGATCTTGGTGGTGCGCACGGGCGTGCCGGCATTGTCGACCCGGCTGTCGGCGAAGGCGATCATCAGGCGCTGCGCCACCGGTAGCATGGCGAAGACAGCGGCCATCCCCGAAGCCGGCTTGAACGAGAGCGTGACGGCGCCGGCGACAGGCGGTTGCCCGGACGCGTCGAAGATGACCAGCGGCGCGCCGGCCTCGACCACCGAAAGGGCCATGGCGGTGACAAGGTCCGACGTTGGGTCGTCACCACGAAACAGGACGAGGCCGATCTGGGGGCCGAGCATCTCCATCGGCCCGTGCCGCAACTGGCCGCCTTCCAGCGAAAAGCAGGGCAGCCGCGACAGTTCGGTCAGCCCAAGCGCCAGGGCTTCGGCCACGCCTTGCAGGCGGCGGCCGGAGGTGACGATCGTGTCCACCTTGCCAAGCGCGACAAGTGCGGGGGCGATGACGCAATCCTGCGGAGCCTCGAGCACGGCAAGCGCGGCGGCCGGATTCTCACCCAGAGCAGCCAGGATGGCCAGATGCAGGGCCAGGGTCACGGTCAGGCTGCGGGTCGCGGCGAAAGCCAGCTCAGTGCCACCAGCGCCGACCAGGCAAGGCGCAGTGCGGGCGAGAAATGAACCGCCTTCGAGCGTCAGGCCGAAACTATCCGAGCTGCCGCCGGCCTGCGAAAACCATCTGACGACCTCGGCGCTCTCGCCGGATTGCGAGGTCACGATCACTGTGCGGCCTGCGAGCGGCAATGGCTGGCCGAGCTGTTCGGACAGCGGCAGCGCCAGCGCATCGATGCCCAGCGTGCGATAGAGCGGCTCAACTGCACGCCCCACCGCATGCGAGCCGCCCATGCCAAGCAGGAGCAGGCGTCCGGTCTTCCTGATCGAGGCGGCGACCTTTAGCGCCATGGCGGTGTTTTGTTCGAATGAAGCGCGCGCATCCGCATGCTGGCGCTGCATTTCGCGATCGATGGCGACCAGTCCGGCCGGCCGAATTCCTGTTGCAGTCATGGTCATCCTTTCACACCGCCGCTGGTCAGGCCCGAGATCAGCGCCCGCTGCATGACAAGGCCGATCAGCACCGGCGGTAGGGCGGCCAGCACGCCGGCCGTGGCGATCAATCCGTAGTCGGAAACACGGCCGCCGGCCAAATCGGCGATGGCGACGGTCAAGGTCTTGGCGCGCTGGTCTGAGGTGAACAGCAGCGCATAGAAAAATTCGTCCCAGGCCAGCAGCACGGCGAACAGCGCCGATGTCGCCATCACCGGTGCCGCCAGCGGCAACGTGATGATGCGCAGTGTCTGGAACAGGCCGGCGCCGTCGATCATCGCCGCCGCCTCGATCTCACGCGGGATGGAATCGAAACCGGATTTCATCAGCCAGGTGGTGAAGGGCGCCAGGATGGTGAGATATACCAAAGCCAGGCCGAAGACATTGTTGAGCAGGCCGAGATGCGACAGGCCCATATAGAGCGGCACGGCCAGCGCCACCGGCGGCAGCATGTAGGTGGCGATGACCATCGACAGCGACCAGCCGATCGCGGGCGTGCGCGACACCGCCCAGCCGGCGGGAATGGCCAAGGCGAGTGCCGCCAGCGTCGCCATGCCGGCGATCTCGAGACTGTTGCGCAGCGAAGAGGTGAAGGCGCCGCCGGCGCTGTTTTCAGCCGTCGACAGCAATAGCTGGTAGCGGGAGAAATCGGCTGCCTGCGGCCACCAGCGCAGCGGCTTGGCGGCAAGATCGGCGGCCGGCGAAATGCTCATGATGAACAGCCAGGCGATGGGCGCAAGGATGATCGCGGCGAGCAGCAGCGCGCAGGCATAGATGAAGATGGTGAAAGCGGGGCTCTTGCGTTCCATCAGGCGGCACTCCCTGCGGTCTTCCTCACCAGGGCCGCATAGGCGACGGCGAGCAGCGTGACGAGCAAGGTGACGATCAGCGCCAGCGACGCGCCCGAGCCGGCACGCTGGAAGGAGAACGCTTCCTGGTAAACGAGGATCGACAGTGTTCGCGTGGTGTTTGCCGGCCCGCCGCGGGTCATCACCCAGATGATGTCGAAGACCTTGAAAGCCTCGATGGTGCGCAACACCAGCGCCACCATCAGCGGGCCTGCAAGATAGGGCAGGATGACGAAACGGAAGCGATTGAACGGTCCCGCGCCGTCGACGAGCGAGGCCGCGGTGATGTCGCGTGGTACCGCCTGCAGGGCGGCGAGCGCGATCAGCGCCACCAGCGGAAAGTTCTTCCAGCAATCGGCGACGATGAGAGCAGCCAGCGCCGTGCCCGGCTCGCCGAGCCAGGACCGATAGGCGTCGATGAGATGCAGTTGCGTCAGCGCGGCGTTGAGCGCGCCATATTCGGGATTGTAGATCAGCCGCCACAGCGTGGCGTTGACCACGGTCGGCAGCGCCCACGGCAGGATCATGAGGGCGCGCAGGATGGCGCGGCCGCGAAATTCCTGGTTGAGCAGAAGGGCGGCGAGGACGCCGATCACCATTTCGGCGGCGACCGAAATGACCGCGAACAATGTCGTGGTGATCAGCGTACGCGAGAAATTCGAGCTCGACAGCATGTTGGTGTAATTGTCGACACCGACGAAACTGCCGGCCGTGCCAACCAGCCTGGCATCGGTAAAGGAGAGCCCGACCGTATCGACCAGCGGCCAGCCGATGACGGCGACCATGACCACGAGCAGCGGCAGCATCAGCAGCCAGGCGCGGGTTGTCATCCAGGTGCTCGACATCGGAGCAGCCTCTCTCAATTCAACACGATTTCAGAAATAGCACGGGCGGCACAAGGCCGCCCGCAATGGATGGAAATCAGAGGCCGCTGTTCTGCGCGGCGGTCTTCAGGGCATCTTCCGGCGAGGCCGTGCCGAGCAGCGATTCCTGGATTGCCTGCTGCAGGGCGGTCGACAACTCCTGGTATTTCGGCGTGGTCGGGCGCGGATACATGGCGGCCAAACCAAGCTTGGCGGCGGCGATCAGTTCCTCCTGGCCCTTGGTGACGGCCGGGTCGTCATAGGACGAGGCCCAGATCGGCAGCGAGAGTTTGGCGTACTGGTTCTGCGTTGCCTGCGAGGTCATGAAGGTGATGTACTTCCAGGCCTCGTCCGGATGCTTGGAGACCGCGGTGACGCCGAGGCCCATCGAGCCGTTGACGGCCGACATTTCGCTGGTGCCGGCAACGCCCGGCGCCGGCACGACGCCGACCTTGCCGGCCACTTTCGAGTCCTTCGGGTCGTTGGCCATATTGTACATGTAGGTCCAATTCAGCGCGAAGGCGGCATCGCCATTTTCGAAGACCTTGCGAACGTCCTCTTCCAGGAATTCCTTGGAATTGGGATTGGTGAGACCCGACTTGTAGCTGTCTACCATGTACTTCAGCGCCAGCAGGCCGCCGCCATTCTGGAAGTCCGGCTTGCCGTCCTTGAGGAAGTCGCCGCCATAGGCGCTGACCAGCGTGGTGTAGTCGCAGATCGCGGCTTCGGCCTGCGACCAGCTCCAGGCGATCGGGGTCTTCAGCAAGCCCTTGTCCTGGATGATCTTGGCCTGTGCGCCGAGCTCTTCCCAGGTCTTCGGCGGGGTCTTGATGCCGGCTTTTTCCAGGATGTCCTTGTTGTAGAACAGGTACTTGGTGTCGAGGATCCACGGCATGCCGTAATACTTGCCGTCATACTGGACGGTGGTCCAGGCGCCGGGCAGCACGCCCTTCTTCATGTCGTCGGTGATCTTCGAAGACACATCGACCAGCACCTTGTTGGTGGCGTATTCGGCCGGCCAGATGACATCGAATAGGACGACATCGTAGCCGCCGCCCGACCCTTGAGCGAGCACGGTCTTGTCGTGCAGGCCCTCATAGGGAACGAATTCGAGATTGATCTTAACGTCGGGATTGGCCTTGGTGAAGGCATCCGTCATGGCGCGCACGTCGGCCTCGCTGTAGGCGGCCTGCGCCATGAAGAGCGCGTTGAGCGTCGTCTCGGCGAAGGCGTGGGGGACGAGCAGTCCTCCGGCAAAAACCGCGCCGACCAGTGTCTTGGTGATCGTCCTAAGCATTTTCTTCTCCCATTGCAGCGTTGACGGGCCGGCGCTGCCAGGCATTTGGCATCGTCTTCCCGGATCCGTGTCGCGTGACCTGATGGTTACCCGGCTGACCAGTGGCGACAGGCGGAGGCCTTGGCCATCTTGTTTTTGGGCGCTCGGTTTGCATTAAGTCAATTCGCTTGACTTAATTAGTCGATCAATATCCTAATAGAGTCAAGAGGGGAAACGCCGATGGACGACATCAGCCCGATCCGCGCCAAGAGCGGCACCAACCAGGAAGGCACAAGCGCGCACAATCGCCGCGTCATGATCGAGGCGCTGCGTCTCAATGGCGCGCTGTCGCGGGCCGACCTTGCGCGGGCGACGCAGCTCACCAAGCAGGCGGTCTCCAACATCATCGAGGACCTGGAAAGCGATGGCCTGGTCGTCGCGCTCGATGCGGTGCGCAGGGGCCGGGGCCAGCCGTCGACCCCCTACAGGCTGGTTCCTGAAGGCGCTTTCGCCATCGGCCTGCAGATCGACCGTCACCTGACGCGGGCGGTCGCGGTCGATCTGATGGGCAGCGTGCTGACGCGCGCCGAGGCGAACCTGCCTTTCGATGAGCCGTCAAGGGGCGTCGAGGTGATCCTCGGCCTGATCGATGGCGTCCGGCGCGAGCTGTCCGGCATCTCCTCGCAGTCGGAAAAACGCCTCGTCGGTCTTGGCGTCGCCATGCCCGGCCCGTTCGGCCTGAAGAATTCGGACGACAAATGGATGATGCCGGCCTGGCAGAAGTTTCCGCTGCTGGACACGCTGGCCAAAGGCACTGGACTGAATGTCGGCCTGCAGAACGATGCCGCGGCCTGCGCGACGGCCGAGCGCATCGTGGGTGCCGCGCATGGCGTCGATCACGCGGTGTGTCTCTATGTCGGCTATGGCATTGGCGCCGGACTGATCCTGAACGGCGAGCTGTACAGCGGTGGTCATGGCAATGCAGGCGAAATCGGCATGGCCTTGCTGTCGCCGGCTGGTCCCGGCTCGACACCGCTCGAACATCGCGCGTCGCTGGCCTCGCTTTACCAGCATCTTGGTCTCGATCCAGCCGACGAGGACCTCTACGAAAAGATCGGCGCGCTGGCCGCGGCGGGTGACGTGAAGATCATGGCCTGGATCGACGGGGCGGCCCATGACCTGCGCTGGAGCGTGCATCTGATCGAAACCATCTTCGATCCGCAGACAGTGATCCTGACCAGCGGCGCGCCGGAAGCGCTGGCGCGCCGGCTCGTCGAGGCGATGCATCCGCTGCTGCCGTCGATCGCCGACAGGCCAGGCCGGACCTTGCCGCGCCTGCAACTCGGCACCACCGATCCCTGGTCGATCGCGCTTGGCGCGGCCGCCGCGCCGATCAGCCGTGCCTTCGATCCGCTGTTCTCGGCGATCCTGAAGACACGCTCCGGTCCCGCATGAAAGGGATCGTGCGTCGAGGCAGAGCCTCTCTCGGCGTCACACAGGGTTCATCGTCCGAACATAGCGTCTTTTCCAGTTCTTTGCTGCAATGCAAAAGGAGTGGGACATGGTGGACATAGTTTCTAGTGAGGCGGGCATTCCGAGGCCGGATCATCCGCTGGATAGTTCAGGCGGCGCGAAGTGGTTCCTGCCGGTCTTCGGTGTGCTGGTGCTGGTTGGCGTGGTCTATGTCGGCTACGCGCTGAGCCAGGATCTGGCGGTGGCCAAGACGGTGCCGTGGATCCTGCTCGGCATCGCCTTGCTGATCGCGCTCGGCTTCGAATTCGTCAACGGTTTCCATGACACCGCCAATGCGGTGGCGACCGTCATCTACACGCGCTCGCTGCCGGCGGAATTCGCCGTCATGTGGTCGGGCGCCTTCAATTTCCTCGGCGTTCTCACCTCCAGCGGCGCGGTCGCCTTCGGCATCCTGTCGCTGCTGCCGGTCGAGCTGATCCTGCAGGTCGGCTCCTCCTCCGGCTTTGCCATGGTGTTCGCACTGCTGGTGGCCGCGATCCTGTGGAACCTCGGCACCTGGTTCCTCGGCCTGCCGGCGTCGAGCTCGCACACCATGGTCGGCTCGATCATCGGCGTCGGCCTTGCCAACCAGTTCATGGCACCTGCCGGCAGCGCCACCAGCGGCGTCGACTGGTCGCAGGCCACCAATGTCGGCGTGACCTTGCTGGTGTCGCCGATCATCGGCTTCTTCGCCGCCGCCATCCTGCTCTACGCGATGAAGCTTCTCGTCCGCAATCCGGCGCTCTACGAGGCGCCGAAAGGCAATGCCCCGCCACCCTGGTGGATCCGCGCGCTGCTGATCTTCACCTGCACCGGCGTCAGCTTCGCGCATGGCTCCAATGACGGACAAAAAGGCATGGGCCTGATCATGCTGATCCTGATCGGCGTGGTGCCGACGGCTTATGCGCTGAACCGCACGCCTGACATCAACTATCTCGAAGCCTACAAATCGGCTTCGGTCAGCGTGGAGACCGCGCTGGGCAAATATGTGAAGCCCGGTGTCACCGTCGCCGATGCGAAGGATGCCAAGGCAGCCGTGCAGGATGCCGTGCGCACCCGGACCTGGAGCGACAAGACGACCGTCGCGCTGCAGAGCTATATCCACAACACGACGGCCGAGCTGCAGCCCTATGCTTCGGTCGATACCGTGCCGACAGATCTGGTGAGCAACGCCCGCAACGACATCTATCTGATCGGCGAGGCGCTGAAACTGATCGACAAGAAGAAGTTGCTGCCGATGGAGGCCGCCGATCTCAAGGCGGTCACCGATTATCACAAGGCCGTCGATAACGCGACGAAGTTCATCCCGATCTGGGTGAAGGTCGCGGTGGCACTGGCGCTTGGCCTCGGCACCATGGTCGGCTGGAAACGCATCGTCGTCACGGTCGGCGAGAAGATCGGCAAGAGCCACCTGACCTATGGCCAGGGTGCTGCCGCCGAACTCGTCGCGATGGTCACCATCGGCATGGCCGACCGCCTGGGTCTGCCGGTATCGACGACCCATGTGCTGTCATCCGGCGTCGCCGGCACGATGGCGGCGAACGGCTCGGGCCTGCAATGGTCGACGGTGCGCAATCTGCTGCTCGCCTGGGTGCTGACCTTGCCTTGCTCGATCACGCTCGCCTTTGTGCTGTTCATCGTCTTCCGCCAGGTGTTCTGAGCGGGCGACGTAAGCGACGACAGCACCGACGGCGCCAAATTGGCGCCGTCTCGTTTTCCAACGTTATGTTGGCTGTAATCTCGGACGGCAGTTATGAACGACGCATCGCATCTGGCCTTGCTTGCCGTCGACGACCAGCATCCGGCGCCCGGGCTGGTCTGGGCCTATCGCGGCTTGCCAGGCAAACCCGCGGTGGCACTTGCTCCGCGCGATATCGATGCCGCACTGGCGATGCCGGAAGGCTGGGTCTGGCTGCATGTCGATCTCGTCGACCAGCGCGCCCATTCCTGGGTCAGCCACGCCTGCGCCTTGCCGGCCTCGGCGCATGCGATCCTCGAAGGCCAGGAAGACAGCCCCGCGCTGGCGCATGAGGATGGTGTCGTCCACGGCATTTCCGCCGACCTGCACAGCGAAATCGCGCGTCAGTCGACCACCATCGGCAGGTTGCGCTTCGCGGTTTCGGAGCGGCTGCTGGTAACCGGCCGCCGCCATTCGCTGGCAGCGGTCGAGGAGGTGCACGAGGCGCTGGCCGCGGGGCTGCGGCCCGCCACCGCCTTCGAACTTTTCGAGGCGATCGTGCTGGCCTTCTGCGGCAGCACCAGCCTGCGGCTCGCGACCGCCACCAAGCGGCTCGATGAGGTGGAGGATCATCTGGTGACCGAGCGGCTTGCCGACGAAAGGCAGAGGCTAAAGGATGTGCGTCGCCTCGCGGTCTCCCTGCACCGGCCGATCTCGGCGCTGGCGGCACTTTTCCAGGACGAGGACCGCTCGGACTGGAAACTGTCGGAAGGCGCACACGAGACGTTGCGCCGGCTCACCACTCGTCTTGAACGGCTCGACCGGGAGGTCGTCATGGTCAACGACCGGGCGCGGCTGTTGCAGGAGGAAGTCGCCGCCGAGCTCGCGGACGAATCCAACCGCAGCCTGAAGGCGCTGGCGGTGATGAGCGCGCTACTTTTGCCGGGCTCGCTGATCGTCGGCATGTTCGGCATGAACACCGCCGGGCTGCCGCTCACGCAAACACCGGCGGCTTCGAGCTGGCGCTGTTGATCGCGGCGGGGGCGACCGGCCTGTTCTATTGGCTCTTGCTGAGAGCCGGCGCCAATCTCAGATTCTGAGCCCGGCTCAGTGTTCCGAGCCAGGCGTTTCCGGCCTGAAACTCAGGTCGGATCTTCGCGATGCAGGTCGTGGATGGTGACGCCGTCGGCATTGGTCGGCAGCATCAGCCACTTCTTGTGACGCAGCGTGCGCTCGGTGTCCTCGAGGCCCATCTCCCAATGCTCGCGCATCGAGGTGCCCGAAAACTCGTAGTCCTTGGCGTGGCCCTCGTAGCCCTTGTGCTGGTAGATCAGGTGGACGATGTTGACGACGCCGGCGTTGGAATAATCGGCGATCAGCTCCTTCTCGCCATCCTTGAGCTGCTCCTGCGGCACGCGTTTCAGCGCATCGAGCAGCTTCATTTTCAGCGCATGGATGCGCTCGAAATTGTCGGTGTTCTGCCGCGTGCGGCTCGAATACATGATGTCCTTGTGGCGCGACAGCACGTCGGCCATGCCGCGCGGCAGCACGCCGCGGGCGCTGAACAGATCGACCTGGAAGACCAGCGAGGAACGGTCCTCTTCCTGGTCGAGCAGATATTGCAGCGGCGTGTTGGAGACGATGCCGCCATCCCAGTAATACTCGCCCTCGATGCGGATCGAGGGGAAGGCCGGCGGCAGCGCGCCGCTCGCCATGATGTGCTCCGGCTCGATACGCACGTTCTCGGTGTCGAAATAGACGAAGTTACCGGTCCTGACATTGACCGCGCCGACGCTCAGCCGCTTCTTGCCGTCGTTCAGCACGTCGAAATCGATCAGGCTCTCCAGCGTGTCCTTCAACTCGGCGGTGTCGTAGAAGCTGGTGGCGCCTTCCGCTCCCGACAGCTGGAACCAGGGATTGGGATTGCGCGGCTTGAAGAAGCCGGGCTGGCCCATCGTCATCGTCATCGTCATCAACGACGAGGTCTGGTTGCGGATGTCGCGGTAGATGTCGCCTTCGGGCGTGTAGGACCAGATCTTGCGGCCGGAAATCGTCTGCCAGAACTGTTCCAGCCGTTGCAGCCGGCGGCTCGGTTCATTGCCGGCGATGATCGCGGCGTTGATGGCGCCGATCGAGACGCCTGATAGCCAGCTCGGCTCGCAGCCGGCGTCGGCCAGCGCCTGGTAGACCCCAGCCTGATAGGCGCCGAGCGCGCCGCCGCCCTGAAAGACCAGCGCAATACGATCATACTGCGCCGTGATTTCCTCGATGGTGGCGGCGGCTGCCTTGTTGCGGTTACGCTCAAGCACTGACTTTCTCCAGCTCGGTTGCGCTGGCAGCGGATCGGCTGTGGTCAGCGAGGTAATCATGCACGACTTCGCCCAGGCCGAGCGTCAGATCGGCCTTGAAGTGAACCGCCGACACGATGTCGAGCACAGGCAGCTTCGCCACGTCGGCCATGACATGAGGCCGCAGATCGAGCGCGGCCGGCGCCGTCCAGGCTTCCTTCAGCGTGATATCGGTGAGGTAGTAGCGGACCAGCTCGCAAACGCGCGGCGTGCCGTCGACATGCGGGATGATCTTGATCAGGAAATTGGGGGCGGCGAGCGAAGCGAGCACCTGGTCATGATCAGCCTCACGGTGCTTGTAACCCATCGTGCCGGTGGCGCAGAGAACGCTGCCATAGTGCAGCGTGCCGACGATCACCTCGCCTTCATGAACGATCTTGGGATTGGCAAGCTTTTTCGGGAAACCCCACAGTTCACGCCCGCCGGCGATCGGCGCGTCGTCGTCGAGATACATCGAATGGACATAGCCGCCATGTTGGCCCCTGTAGCGTACCGGGATGACCTGGCCAGTCTCGGTGTAGTCGCCGAAGCCGGTCGAATCCGGCATGCGGATGAATTCGTACTTGACCAGCGGCTCGTCGATCTCCAGCGGCGCCGGCACGACGGCCTCGAGCGCCTCGCGTGTCGTGCGGTAGGTGATGATGATGTATTCGCGGTCGAAGAAACGATAAGGGCCCGGCGGGAAGGAGGGATTGGTGAGCGGCATCGCATATGCGCGCTTCACGACATCGGCGATTTCCATCCAGGTGCCCCCAACGGTTCGAAAATGACCCCGCGCGAATGCGCTGGCAAATATGTTGCACGGCACCATGACAATGCCGTGTCACCTCGAAGACGCCTTCTCACGGAGCTGGCAAAGGCCGTCGCGGAGCTGTAATCGAGCCGACATATGGCCGTGGCATTGTCGTGTTGCGTCGCACAAACTATTCTCATTCAGTTCCTCCCACCTCTTGCGAGATCTCCCATGGGTTCCCTGTCTTCGAAGAATGCGCTTGTCACCGGCTCGACCAGCGGCATCGGCTTGGCAATCGCCCGCGCGTTTGCCGCCGAGGGTGCCAACGTCACCATCAATGGCCTGGGCGACGCCGCCGCCATCGAGCAGGAGCGCGCCGGCATCGAGAAGGACTTCGGCGTCAAGTGCCGCTACTCCGATGCCAATATGATGGATGGCGCCGCCGTCACCGTCATGGTCCATGACGCCGAAGAGGCATTCGGCAGCCTGGACATCCTGGTCAACAATGCCGGCATCCAGCATGTGGCGCCGATCGAGGCGTTTCCCGACGACAAGTGGGAAGCCATCATCCGCATCAACCTTTTGGCCGCCTTCTACGCCATCAAGGCGGTGGTGCCAGGCATGAAAAGCCGCAAATGGGGCCGCATCATCAACACGGCCTCGGCGCATGCGCTGGTCGCCTCGCCGTTCAAGTCGGCCTATGTCTCGGCCAAGCATGGCATATCGGGCCTGACCAAGACGGTGGCGCTGGAAGTCGCGCAGGACGGCGTCACCGTCAACGCGATCGCGCCCGGCTATGTCTGGACGCCGCTGGTCGAGAAGCAGATTCCCGACACGATGAAGGCGCGCGGCATGACCGAGGAACAGGTCAAGCACGACGTGCTCTTGGCCGCGCAGCCGACCAAGGAATTCGTCACCGTGGAAGAGCTTGCGGCGCTGACGCTGTTCCTGTGCTCGGATGCGGCCAAGCAGATCACCGGCACGACCTTGCCGATGGACGGCGGCTGGACGGCACAGTAGAGCTGGTCGAGAGATAACGCCTTCAGGCCGACGCCAGGGGCGCCGGCAGCAAGCAGTGCGCGGGCCCATGAAAATCATCCAGCTCTCCGATCCGCATCTGATGGCGCCGGGTGGTCGTCTCTACGGCTCCGATCCGCTCGACCGGCTGGAGGCCTGCCTGGCGGACATCGGTAGGAACCATGCCGATGCCGATCTGGTGGTGATATCAGGCGACCTGACAAATGATGGCGAGCGCGCCGCCTATGCGGCATTGAGGGAGGCGCTGTCGGGGTTCGCGCCGCCTTGCCGGCTGATGCTCGGCAACCACGACGACCGTGCGCTTTTTGTCGAGATGTTCCCGCAAACGCCAGCCGAGCGCGGGTTCGTCCAGAGCGTTTTCGATGGCAGCGATGGCCGCCTGATCCTGCTCGATACGCTGGACAGCGGACATGTCGAGGGCAGGCTGTGCCCGGCACGGCTGGGCTGGCTGGACGAGAAGTTGCAGGAAGCCCGCGACCGGCCGGTCTTCCTCTTCATGCACCATCCGCCGTTCCGGATCCACATGCCGGTGCTTGACGAGGTCATGCTCGCCGACGCCGATACCTTCCATGACGTTCTCCTGCGCCACGGCAATGTCGGCCACATCTTTGCCGGCCACGTCCACAGGCTGATCGCCGGCAGCTGGCGCGGCATACCGGTCAGCACGCTGCGCAGCACCAACCATCAGAGCGCCCTCGATTTTTCGGACAGCTGGCAACTGGGCCACGAGCCACCCGCTTATGCCGTCATCTTCATCGATGCCGATGGAGTGGTCGTCCATTTTCACGATTTTCCTGTCGCCGGATAACGCCGCCAACAGGATCAGGACGCTGACCGCTCGACTGTGAGCCCGCGTGCGCCGATGAATTCCGCGATTTGCCGGCTTTCCCGACCTCTTTTCCACCCTGCGGTGTGCGCCGGGAAAGTGCTGCAAAAGCACGCGGGTTTGGACATTAGTCTTGACAGAAATACAGATGTTCAATACCCGTCAGACAATTGAACAAGCCTGCATTATGGGAGGAATGAGCGGTATGGCTTCCAATGTTTCGTTGACGGGCCTTGCCCGCGACCTCGAGGAACGCGGCAAATCGGGCAAGCCGATCCGCATCGGTCTGATCGGGTCGGGCGAGATGGGAACCGACATCGTCACCCGTGTCGCCCATATGTCGGGTATCGAGATTGGTGCCATCTCCGAACTGAACCTGCCCGCCGCCAGCAAGGCGGTGGACATCGCCTTCCAGGAAACCGGCCATGCACGCGAGGTTGCGAACGCTTCGGCGATGACGGCTGCCATGGAGGCCGGCAAGGTGGCGGTGACCAACGACGCCAGCCTGGTCATCAACAACGATCTTATCGACGTCGTCATCGATGCGACCGGTGTTCCCGCCGTCGGCGCAGAGATCGGCTTGCGCGCCATGGAGCATGGCAAGCATCTGGTGATGATGAATGTCGAGGCCGACGTCACCATCGGCGCTTATCTCAAGAGCGAGGCCGACCGGCTCGGCGTCACCTATTCGCTGGGCGCCGGCGACGAGCCGTCCTCCTGCATGGAGCTGATCGAATTCGTTTCGGCCATGGGCCACCCGATCGTCGCCGCCGGCAAGGGCAAGAACAACCCGCTCAACATCGACGCCACGCCGCCCGCCTATGAGGAAGAGGCCAGACGCCGGCACATGAATGTGCGCATGCTGGTCGAGTTCGTCGACGGCTCCAAGACCATGGTCGAGATGGCGGCGATCGCCAACGCCACCGGCCTGGTGCCCGACAAGGCCGGCATGCATGGCCCGGCCGCGACCCTCGGCGAATTGAACAAGGTGCTGGTGCCGCAGAAGGATGGCGGCGTGTTGTCCAGGGTCGGCGTCGTCGACTATTCGATCGGCAAGGGTGTCGCGCCCGGCGTCTTCGTCGTCGCAGACATGTCGCATCCGCGCATCTCGGAGCGTATGGAAGATTTGAAGATGGGCAAGGGTCCGTACTTCACCTTCCACCGCCCCTATCACCTGACGTCGCTCGAAGTGCCGCTGACCTGCGCCCGCGTCGTGCTCTACGGCAAGGCCGACATGGTGCCGCTGGCAAAGCCGGTGGCGGAAGTCTGTGCGGTGGCCAAGAAAGACATGCAGCCGGGCGAAAAGCTCGATGCGATCGGCGAATATTGCTATCGCGCCTGGATCATGACGGCGCCGGAAGCGCATGCCGCCAGGGCCATCCCCTGCGGCCTGCTACAGGGCGGTTCGGTGACGGCGCCGATCAAGAAGGGCGAGTTGATCACCTACGCCAATGCCGCTCCGGCAGCGGGCTCCAAGATCGCCGAACTGCGCGCCCGCCAGGACAAGCTCGTCTACGGAACCGTGGAGGCCTGATCATGGCCGGAGCCAGCAAAGCCGTCGCGGACAGTCGCGCCAACCTGCCCTTCGTCTATCGCCAATACAGCGCCGAGCAACTGAAGCAGGTGCTCTACAAGATGTACCTCATCCGCCGCTTCGAAGAGGGCGCGGAGGAAAGCTACACGCGCGGCCTCATCCACGGCACCATGCATCTGTCGATCGGCCAGGAGGCCAGCGCCATGGGCATATGCATGCCGCTTGGCGAGGATGACCAGATCACCTCGACCCATCGCGGCCACGGCCATTGCATCGCCAAGGGCGCCGAGGTCAAGCGGATGTTCGCCGAGTTCTTTGGCAAGACCACCGGCTACTGCAAGGGCCGTGGCGGTTCGATGCACATCGCCGATGTCGCCAAGGGCAATCTCGGCGCCAACGGCATTGTTGGCGGCGGCATTCCGATCGCCGTCGGTGCCGCGCTCTCCTCCAAGATGATGAAGACCGGCAAGGTCGTGGTCTCCTTCTTCGGCGACGGCGCCAACAATGAAGGCGCCTTCCATGAGGCGCTCAACATGGCGGCAGTCTGGAAGTTGCCGGTGATTTTCGTCTGCGAGAACAATGGCTACGGCATGTCGACGTCGACGGCCCGCTCCACCGCGGTCAAGAACATCGCCGACCGCGCCGCCGCGTATTCGATGCCGGGCGTCATCGTCAACGGCAACATCTTCTCCGAGGTCGCCGAGGCTTCGTACAAGGCGGTCGAGCGGGCACGTGCGGGCGAGGGGCCGACGCTGATCGAATCCAAGACGTATCGCCATCGCGGCCATTCCAAGAGCGACCGCAACCGCTACCGGACCAAGGAAGAGATCGAGGACTGGATGTCGAACCGCGATCCGATCACCCTCTTCGAGAACGAACTGCGGGAATTCGGTTTCATCGACGACAAGGGCATCGAGGCCATCCGCGAGGCGGTGGTACGGGAGATCGCCGATGGCATCGAGTTCGCCAAGGCGAGCCCTTCGCCCGACGTCACCGAGACCGGAAATTACGTGTATACGGAGCGGGCGTGATGGACGCGATGGTGCGTGAACTGAGCTACGCCCAGGCGATCCAGGAGGCCATGGCGGTCGCCATGGACATGGACGAACGCGTCTTCCTGATGGGCGAGGATATCGGCGTCTATGGCGGCGCCTTCCAGGTGACCGGCGATCTGGTCGAGCGCTATGGCGCTGAGCGGGTGCTGGACACACCGATCTCTGAACTGGGCGGCGCGGGCGTCGCTGTCGGCGCCGCGCTAACCGGCATGCGGCCGATCTTCGAATTCCAGTTTTCCGACTTCGCCACGCTCGCCATGGAGCAAATCGTCAACCAGGCCGCCAAGATGCGCTTCATGCTGGGCGGCGAGGTTTCGGTGCCGGTGGTGATGCGGTTTCCCGCCGGCTCCGGCACGGGTGCGGCGGCGCAGCATAGCCAGAGCCTGGAAGCCTGGCTCGGCCATGTGCCGGGTCTGAAAGTCATCCAGCCGGCAACACCCTATGATGCCAAGGGCATGCTTCTGGCTGCCGTCGCCGATCCCGATCCGGTGATGATCTTCGAGCACAAGCTGCTCTACAAGATGAAGGGGCCGGTGCCGGAAGGCTATTACACCGTACCGATCGGCAGGGCCGATATCCGCCGCGAGGGCCGCGACCTCACGATCGTCGCCACCTCGATCATGGTGCAGAAGGCGCTCGACGCCGCCGCCACGCTGGAGGCCGAAGGCATCGACGTCGAAGTCGTCGATCTCCGGACCATCCGGCCGATGGACAAGCAGACGGTCATCGATAGCGTCAAGAAGACGTCGCGGCTGATGTGCGTCTATGAAGCGGTCAAAACGCTGGGCATCGGCGCCGAGGTCAGCGCCATGATCGCCGAGAGCGAGGCGTTCGACTACCTCGATGCGCCGATCGTGCGACTGGGCGGCGCGGAAACGCCGATCCCGTACAATCCGGAGCTGGAAAAGGCCACGGTGCCGCAGGTTCCCGACATCATCACCGCCGCGCGCGACCTCGTGAAAGGGGTTCGCTGAGACATGCCGACCGAAGTCATTCTTCCCAAGGTCGACATGGACATGGCGACCGGACAGATCTCGCGCTGGTTCGCCGAGGAAGGCGCGCACGTCAAGAAGGGCGACGTGCTGTTCGAGATCGAGACCGACAAGGCGGCGATGGAAATCGATGCACCGGCCAGTGGCGTGTTGCGCGACGTGACGGGCAAGGAAGGTGTCGACATTCCGGTCGGCGCGCCGGTTGCGTGGATCTATGCCGACAGCGAGGCTTATGGGGCCAAGCAGGAAGCGGCGCCAATCTCCCCCGTCGTGGGGGAGATGTCGGCGGAGCCGACAGAGAGGGGCGCTGTCCCGCCAACGCCTCATTCCGTCACGCCCCCCTCTGCCCTGCCGGGCATTTCCCCCACAGGGGGGGAGATTGGCCAATCGCCATCGGGCGGACGCGCGACACCGCTGGCTCGCCGTCTGGCGCGCGAGGCGGGCCTCACCCTTTCAGCCATATCCGGCACCGGCCCGCATGGCCGGGTGGTGAAAGCAGACGTGGATGCCGCGATCGCCGGCGGTGGTGCCAAGGCAGCGCCCGCCGCCAAGGCTCCGGCTGTCGCACCGGCCGCCGCGCCGGCTGTGAAGCCAATGTCGGACGACCAGGTGCTGAAGCTGTTCGAGGAAGGCTCCTATGAACTCATTGCGCATGACAACATGCGCAAGACCATCGCGCGGCGCCTGGTCGAAGCCAAAATCACCATCCCGCATTTCTACCTGACGCTCGACTGCGAACTCGATGCGCTGCTGGCCCTGCGCACGCAACTCAATGCCGACGCGCCGGTGAAGAAGACCGACAAGGGTGAGGCGCCTGCCTACAAGCTGTCGGTCAACGACATGGTGATCAAGGCGATGGCCATGGCGCTGAAGGCGGTGCCGGATGCCAATGCCTCGTGGACCGAGAGCGCCATGGTCAAGCACAAGCATGCCGATGTCGGCGTTGCCGTGGCGATCCCCGGTGGCCTGATCACGCCGATCATCCGGCATGCGGACGAAAAGACGCTGTCCGTCATCTCCAACGAGATGAAGGATCTGGCCAGCCGCGCCCGCAGCCGCAAGCTGAAGCCCGAGGAGTATCAGGGTGGCACGACGGCGGTCTCCAATCTCGGCATGTTCGGCATCAAGGACTTCGCCGCGGTGATCAACCCGCCGCATGCGACGATCCTGGCGGTCGGCGCCGGCGAGCAGCGGGCGGTGGTCAAGAATGGCGAGATCAAAATAGCCACCGTGATGTCGGTGACGCTGTCGACCGACCATCGCGCCGTCGACGGAGCGCTTGGGGCGGAACTGATGGTCGCCTTCAAGAAGCTGATCGAAAATCCGATGGGCATGCTGGTGTAGCACCGATCTCCGGCTTTATCTGATGACCTCCCGCCCAGGCTCCTCCCGGCGGAGCCTTACACAAAGCGCCTGTTGGGCATCGACGCGCCTCTCGCGCGAGAAGGCGGCCCTGATCTCATCTTGATCCAAGCCTTGATGCGCTGTGTCATCCACCAGTCATATGCGCCGTGCAGGGAGGAAGAGACGGGGTGCTGGTCAGGGGCCAGACCGGTCATGCACAGACAGGACAGGAGGTCTCATGAAGACGCTATTCATCAAGCTGTTGGCCAGCCAGCTGGCGCTCGCGGCAACGTTGTTCGCCGGCGTGGCAAATGCCGAAACACTGACGCTCTACACATCCCAGCCGGAAGCGGACGCGGCCAAGACCGTGGATGCCTTCAAGAAGGCGCAGCCCGGCATCGACGTCACCATCTATCGCTCCGGAACCAGCGACATACTGACCAAGATGGCGGCCGAGTTCGCCGCAGGCAGCCCGCAGCCCGACGTGCTGCTCATCGCCGACGCGGTCTCGATGGAACTGCTGAAGAAGGACGACAGGTTGATGGCCTATCCCGAGGCCAAGCTCGACGGGGTCGACGCGGATGCCTATGATGCCGACAAGACCTATTTCGGCAGCAAGCTGATCACCACCGGCATCGTCTACAACACCGCCGCCGCCGAAAGGCCGCGGCATTGGGCCGATCTCGCCAAGCCGGCCTATGCCGATGGCCTGGTCATGCCAAGCCCGCTCTATTCGGGTGCGGCCGCCTACCTGCTTTCGGGCTTCGCCGGCGATACCAACTATGGCTGGGATTTCTTCCAGAAGCTGAAGACCAACAACACCGTCAGCGTGCGCGGCAATGGCGCGGTGCTGAAGTCGGTGGCTTCGGGCGAGAAGCCCTATGGCATCCTCGTCGATTTCATGGCGATGAACGCCAAGAAGAAGGGCTCGCCGGTCGAGTTCGTGTTCCCCAGCGAAGGCGTACCTGCCGTGACCGAGCCGGTCGCCATCATGAAGACCACCAAGAACGTCGATGGCGCCAAGAAGTTCGTCGACTTTATTCTGTCCGATGAGGGCCAGAAGCTGGCGCTGTCTATGGGCTACCTGCCGGCACGCGCCTCGGTCGGCCGTCCCGACTGGCTGCCGGAAGGCGTCAAGGTCAAGGTGATGACGTTCGACACCAAGGCGATCGTTGCCAAGACCGACGCCGACAAGGCGAAATTCCAGGAACTGTTCGGCGGCTGAACCGTCGATCGCGGCGGGGTGCCGGCAGCGGCATCCCGCTCGCTTCGCCAGAGCAATTCCAGGAAAAGTGCGAAGCGTTTTCCGTCCGGAATTGCGCCGAAATGAACCGCACCCGGTCGCATTGACCCCAGGAAACGCAATCATGCCGACACGCATCAGGGAAAGCCGTGGCCAGGAAATGGTCCTGACGGCGGCGGTGGCCGTCGTCATCATCCTGCTTTCGATGTTGCCCATGCTGCGCCTCGTCGAGGAGATCGTGGCGCCCGGCGGCATCTTGTCGACCGCGGCCGTGGAGGCCGGGCTGAGAAGTCCGGCAACCTGGATCGCGATCTGGCACACGCTGGTCGTCGGCATCGGCGGCACGCTTCTGGCAGTGCTTTCGGGAACACTGGTGGCCGTGCTCGTCTCGCTGACCGACATACGCTGCCGAAGCGCCCTGGTGCTCTGCTACGTCATGCCGCTGATGATCGCGCCGCAGGTGACGGCGCTGGCCTGGCTGCAACTGTTCGGCCCGGCGAGCCCGTTCCTCAAGCTTTTCGGGGCGGCTCCCCCGCTCGGCACGAAGAACCCGCTCTATTCGACCCCGGGCATCATCCTGCTGCTTGGCGTACAGTACGGGCCGCTGGTCTTCCTGCTGGTGCGGGCCGGCCTGCGCAAGCTGCCGCGCGAACTGGTCGAGGCCGCACGTGCCGGCGGTGCGAACTGGTTCACCGTACTGGCCACCATCGTGCTGCCCTTGATGACGCCCTCCATCATGGCGGCGGCAGCACTTGCCTTCGTTTCCTGCGTCGGCAATTTCGGCATTCCGGCCTTTCTCGGCATTCCCGCCAACTACCTGGTGCTGCCGACGCTCATCTATCAGAAGCTGGCCGGCGGCGGTCCGGCGGTGCTCGGCGAGACCGCGTTCCTGTCCGTACTGATCGGCATCATCGCCATGGCCGGCATCCTCGCCCAGGAGGTGATGAGCCGCCGCCGCGATTACCGCATCTCTTCGACATCGCTGCCGGCCGAACCTTACGAACTGGGCCGCTGGCGGCCTGTCGTCCAGGCCGGCATGTGGCTGCTCATCGTATTGGTGCTGGTCCTGCCGCTGTTCGGGCTGGTGCTGACCTCGCTGGTGCCGGGCTACGGCATTGCGCTCACCACCAAGACGGCGACGCTCGACAATTACCGTTTCGTGCTGTTCGAGCATGATGCCGCCAATCGCGCCTTCTTCAACAGTTTCTGGCTGTCGATCGCCGCAGCGTTCTTCGCCGTCATCGTTGCCGTGCCGGTTGGCTATCTCATCGCCTGGGGCAAGCAGCGCTGGGTGCGGCTGCTCAATCTCTCGGTCGAACTGCCCTACGCCTTGCCCGGCGTGGTGCTGGCGATCGCTTCGCTCCTATTGTTCCTGCGGCCGATCCCGCTAACCGGCATCCAGCTCTACAACACTGTCTGGATCATCCTCTATGCCTATCTCGCCCGCTTCCTGGTGCTGGCGCTGCGGCCGACCATCAGCGGCTATCACCAGATCGACCGGGCACTGGAGGAGGCAGCGCAGGTGGCGGGCGCCGGCCTGTTCACGCGCATGCGCACCATCATCTTTCCGCTGGTCGCGCCGGCTGCGGTCGCCGGTGGCCTTTTGATCTTCATGACGGCGCTCAGCGAACTCACGGTCTCGGCATTGTTGTGGTCCTCGGGTTCGGAGACCATCGGCGTGGTCATGTTTTCCTTCGAGCAGGGCGGCGATTCCAACTACGCGGCGGCGATGTCCGTCGTCACGGTCGCCGTCACCTTCGCGCTGATGCTGGTGACCAACCTGCTTGCCCCTCATCTTCCGAGCGGAGTTCTGCCATGGCGCGACTGACCCTGGACCATGTGACCAAGAGCTTCGCCGATTTCGATGCCGTGAAGGATGTCTCGATCGATGTCGCTGACGGCGAGTTTCTGGCGGTGCTCGGACCTTCCGGCTGCGGCAAGACGACGTTGCTGCGGCTGATCGCCGGTTTCGAGAAAGTGACCTCGGGCGAAATCCGCATCGGCGGCGATGTCGTTTCGAACAGCGGCGGCAGCATCGCGCCGGAAAAGCGGCGCGTCGGCATCGTCTTCCAGAATTACGCCCTGTGGCCGCACATGAGTGTCGCCGAGAATATCGGCTATTCGCTGAAGGTGGCCAAACTCGACAAGGCGGTTGCGCGCAAAAAAGTGGAAGACGCGCTTGCCTTGGTCAATCTGCAGGGCCTGGGTGAGCGCAGGCCCGCCAATCTTTCCGGCGGCCAACGCCAGCGCGTGGCATTGGCGCGTTGCCTGGTGGCGACACCCTCGCTGGTGCTGTTCGACGAGCCGCTCGCCAATCTCGACGTGCATCTCAGGGCCTCGATGGAGGACGAGTTCGCCGCCTTCCACAAGCGCACGGGCACGACCATCGTCTACATTACCCATGACCAGACGGAGGCGATGGCGCTGGCCGACCGCATCGCGGTGATGGATCGTGGACGCCTGGCGCAGCTTGCGAGGCCGCGCGACCTCTATCATGAGCCGGCAAATGAAATGGTCGCTTCCTTCATTTCGCAAGGCATCCTGCTGCCGGCGGACGTGCTGACGGGCGAGGAAAGTGGCCATTGCAAGGTCCGGGTACTCGGAAGCGAGCTGGTGGTCCGCTGCCGGCGTGGCGAGCGGCCGCGGGCCGGCGCCAGGATCTGCTGCCGCTCCGCCGACATCGAGATTTCGGCCGATGCCTCGGGCTTCGACGGTCTCGTCAAGCGGGCGGTCTACCAAGGCGGCGCGGCGCGCATCGAATTCACGCCCAAGGCCGATCCCGACCTCACCTTGCATTTCGAGCAGCCCGATCCGGTTGTGCTGGAGAACGGGGCGCAGGCGCGCCTGCGCATAAAATCCGGCTGGCTGATCCCGGCGGCGGGAGCAGCCTCTTGATGATGCTGGACCTGCTTGGCGGTTTCGGCGAAAAGGGCCGCACCAGCCTCGCCGTGAGCAGCGGCAATGATCGCATCTTGCCCGATGTCGCGCCGGCGCCTCGGTAACACGGCCCTGCCCGTGGTGATCCAGATCACCAACCTGTCAGAGGCCAAATTGCGCCAATCCAATGCTTATGCTTGAAGCCGCCGCTATTTCATTCCACATCGGTCAGATGAAGGGCGAGACAGGAGAGCGGCGTCGGAATCTGCTGTGGGGTATCCCCGCATCGCTGATCCTGCATGCGCTTGTCGCGGGGCTCTTGATCTATGGCCTGCCCACGCCGCCCCAACAGCCGCAGGAGGAGGAACCGGTCAATGTCGCGCTCGTGCCCCCGCCCGAGCAGCCAAAACCGAAACTTGCCCCTGTACCGTCTCCTAAGCCACCGGAACCGAAGGTTGAAAAACCGCCTGAGCAGAAAGTTGAAAAGCCGGCTCCGCAACCTCGGAAGCCTCCGCCAATCGAGGTGCTGAAGCCTGTTTTTCAGTTCGGCGACAAGGATGCAGGCCCCCGGAAATCCCTGGATGGGGCCAGCGCTCAAGACAGTTCGCCGTCGCCGACCAAGGATGAGGATGCGAAGCCGCCGGTCGTGCAGAAGCCTGCCGAGACCCAATCCGACGTGCCGGCAGGCACCGAGAAGCCGGCGGATTCAGCTGAGGCCGGCGAAAAGCCGGTAACCGATGCGAAGGACACCGAGCCCGCGCAGGAGAAGCAGGCAACTCTGACCCAGGACGCAGATAAGCAGCAGGCCGCCAAACGACAGGCGGGAGTGCAGGACTCCGCCAAGCAGACAGGCGCGGCACCAACGCCGCTGGCCACCGACGGGGACGGTGAGGTCGAGCTTCCAATGTCGGCTGCGAAGCCGGAGCCTAAACCAACAAATACACCGAAGCCCAGCTCTTCAAAGGTTGCGAAGTCCCGAAACGGGGGCGCCGGAAGCCCAGGTTCCACTGACGTAGCCAGCGCGGCATCGCGCAGGTATTCAGGCCTTCCGGGCGTTCGCAAGCTTTACTCGCAGGGCGCTACGGGTGACGCGCTGGCCACGACCTCAATGGGTGGCGTGCCTCGCGGTCAGCGTGGTGCCAAACTTTGCGCCAGCGCGTTGCAGCAGCAATTGCTGGACGCCTCCTATTTTCCCATTTTGATCCCAAGTGTTCCGCTGAAGGCCGGCAATGTTCTTGACGCCCCTGACGTTGCTTTCCGTACCTCAACCACGTGGTTCCATCTGGGCTTCCGCTGCGAGGTCGACAGCGACGCGACCAGGGTCTTGTCCTTCGACTTCCGTGTCGGAGCTGTGATTCCACCTGGCGAATGGGCGCGCCTTGGACTACCCGCTCGCTAGGCCGGCACACCAAGCCTAGCCAATTGCCGGCTAACTTCATGCCAGTCGGCGCAGACGAAATCGGCACCGGCGGCCGTCAGCCGTGCGGCATGTTCGGCGTAGGTATGTCCGCCACCGGTATAGCCGATCGCGGTCATGCCGGCGGCGACCGCGCCCTGGATGCCGAAAGGTGAATCCTCGATGACGATGCAGTCCGCCGGGTTGGCGCCCATCTTCGCAGCGGCGAACAGGAAAATGTCCGGCGCCGGCTTGCCGTTCTTGACCATCGAGGAGCTGTAGATGGCTTCGCCGAAGAACCCCGCCAGTCCGGTAATGGCCAGGCTGTGGTTGATGCGCTCGACGGAGGACGACGAGGCAACGCAACTGCCGCCCTCGAGCGTTTCCAGGAACGCGGTGATTCCCGGTGTCGGCTTTAATTCCTGCGAAAACAGGGCTTTAGTCTCGGCCCAGATATCGCCATCGGCCGTCGCGGGAAACTGATGGCCGGTCAATTCCTTGATCCTGACGATGATGTCGGCCTGCTTCATGCCGACGCACTGGGCGATGATACCGCCGTGAACGCCCGGCATGCCATGCTTATCGTAGACACGTTCATAGGCTTTGGCGGCCAGTGGCTCGCTGTCGACCAGAACGCCGTCGCAATCGAAAATGATCAGTCTTGACGGCGCCACGCGTTTCTCCCGGCCTCTGTCAGAATTGGCACATCGCTATCGAGAAAAAGTCAAATGTTCAATAGCGGGCACTCGCGGCCTCGTGAATAGGGGGCAATAGAGGCCAATTCAAAGCTGGCGCAAGGCATCGCTGGCGCGAGAGGACCCCAACGCTCGTTGCATGGCCTGCCGCGACTGCGCGCGGTCGGGCGTGATCCAGTTCGGTTCCGCGCCCAGGAAGCGGTCGAGGAAAGCCACGGCATAAGCCGGCATTTCGGTGACGTTTTCGCGATAGGACCACCAGGTGCGCAGGTCGTCGGCGCATTTGTCGATGCTAGGCGCTGAACCGAACTCCTGCTCGTAGATGGCCGAAATCACCGAGACGCAGTAGTTGGTGTAGAGAAAGCCTTCCGGCCAGAAGCGGATGATGTCCAGCGTGCCGGCATTCTGATCCGTTTCGATGAGCTGGGTAAGGCCGGAGATCTCCCTGGCCGGCGCCTGCTTGATCAGTTCGCGCAGCACGAGGCCGGCGGCAAAGACGATGAAATCGGCGCGGTCGATCGCGGCGAAGCGCTTCTGCGCCTCCATCACCTCGACCCAGTCGAGAAAAGCCCGGGTCAGCTTCGCCTCGTCGATTTCGAAGCGTACGCCGAATGTGTCCGAAACCACCTTGGCGCTGCCGCGGAAGGTGGCGCGGAACCAGCGCAACTGCCGAAGCCGGTGGCGCAGATCGGGCATGAGGGCCAGTTCATCCCTGAAGGGCAGTTCCATTTCCTGTATCCCGTTTCCCCACAGGCTAGCACAGTCGTGCCCCCGCCGAAATCGCGCGGCGGCCCTGTGGATGACCGTGGTTGAGGCCAATATCATACATATTGACATTCGCGGAAACAAATGTTCTCACTTTGCTGTTGTCGCGTGCCGGTCCAAGGTGCGCCTCGACTGAAGCTTCGGGAGGAGAACCGAATGGCGATTTGGCAGTGGGGACTGCTCCTGCTGGTTATTGTGTGGGCGTTGCAGTCGCTCGGCGTCTGGCTGCAGATGCGGCACTATTCGGATGTCTTTCGGGGCGTCACCGATCAGTACAAGGATGGCTTCGTCGGCGCCGGCAATTTTCGGGGCCGATTTGCCAAGGGAACAATCGCGCTGGTCGTGGTTACGCCCGACCTGATCGTGCGCCGCATGATGGTGATGAGCGGCCGTTCCGTGTTCACCAAATTCAAGCGACATGAAGAATTCGAGGGTGTCCCCCTCGATCGACTCCGGTCCAACCCTGCGATCATGGGGGAGGGGGAACCCGGTGTGGCCGAGGCCGTGAAGCGGGCGATCGAACAGATCGACAAAGCACGGTCGGAGCCGGGGAAGAAGCCGGGCCTGGCCGGCTTGAATGTAGCAAGGGCCTAGAGTCGGATGATTTCCAGGTCAAATCGACCTGAAATCTGAATCCGCCTCTGGATCAAAGGGATAGAGGAGGCCGTGCGCCGACTGGGATCAACCGGCGGGCCGGCATAAGGAGGAGAAATGTCTGTATTTTCGTTGTTGGCGCAGCATGCCGACATGGCCGTGCATAACCTGCATATCGCGGGTGCCATGGTTTCGGACGCTGCATTGCATGGCAGGCTCGCCGCCGAGCATGCTTCCGATCATCTCGTGATCCTTGCGCAGGCGCAGACCGACGGTGCGCCGGTTACCGCCGAGCAGCTGAAGGAACAGCTGAAAAATGTGCAGCAGGAAGAGCAGCTTGGCTGGCTCACTGCCATCGGCAAGTACTTCATCGGCATCTTCCAGAAGGGCGGCGAGGTTTTCGCCGGCTTTGTCACCGGCATCATCCCGACACTTGTCGTGCTGATGACAGCCTTCTACGCCGTCACCGAACTGGTCGGCGAAGAGCGTGTCCACGGCCTGGCGCGTGGTGCTGGCCGTATCGCGCTGACCCGCTATACCGTGCTACCGCTGCTGGCGGTGTTTTTCCTCACCAACCCGATGGCCTATACCTTCGGGTCGTTCCTGGAAGAGAAGCACAAGCCCGCTTTCTACGACGCGGCCGTGTCCTACGTGCATCCGCCGCTCGGCCTCTTCCCGCACATCAACCCTGGCGAATATTTCGTCTGGGGAGGCATGCTCGTTGCCTTGCTCGATCTCGAGAAGCGGGGCGTTGTCGTCGCCGGTTACCACGTCAAGGTGGCGATCTGGTACGCGATCGTTGGTCTCGTCGTGATCCTGCTCAAGGGCATGCTGACCGAGCGCATCACAGCCATCATGGCACGCCGCCAGGGCGTTGAGCTGTAAGGGCGGGGAGGACATCATGGCCAAGACATACAAAGCCGTAAAAGTCTCCCGGGGTTCCACCGGCTGGGGCGGCCCGCTCGTCATCGAGCCGACCGCGCAGCGCGACAAGGTCGTCTCCGTCACCGGTGGCGGGATCCATCCCGTGGCCCAGCTCATCGCCGACATGACCGGCGCCACAGCCGTAGACGGTTTCAAGGCGCCGCCGGTGGAAGGCGAGATGGCGGTTGTCGTCGTCGATTGCGGTGGCACCGCGCGATGCGGCGTCTATCCGCGCAAGCGTATCCCGACCGTCAACCTGACGCCGGTCGGCCAGGCTGGGCCGCTCGCCCAGTTCATCACCGAGGATATCTACGTTTCGGGCGTGAAACCGGCCAATGTCACAATGGCGGACGGTTCCGAGGCGGTCACAACTGCGGGGGGAGCAGCATCGATGAGTTCTACCAACAACACTGCGACGCCGACGGCGCTGCCCAGCGAAGGTGGCTTGATCGGGTTCATCAGCACGATCGGCCGCGTCATGGGTCGTGTCGTCGGCATTTTCTTCAATGCCGGCCGCCGCACCATCGACCAGGTTGTCCGCAACGTGCTGCCGTTCATGGCCTTCGTGACCATGCTCATCGGCCTGATCCTGTACACCGGCATTGGCGACGTGCTGGCGCAGCCGATGGGACCGCTGGCCAACAACATCGTCGGCCTGCTGGTCATCTCGGCCATTTGCGGCCTGCCGTTCCTGTCGCCCATCCTCGGGCCAGGCGCCGTCATCGCGCAGGTCATCGGCGTCGCCATCATCGGCCCGCAGATCGCCAACGGCACGATTTCGCCGGCAATGGCGCTGCCGGCGCTGTTTGCCTACAACACCCAAGTCGGCTGCGACTTCGTCCCGGTCGGCCTGGCGCTCGGCGAAGCCAAGCCGAAAACCATCGAAATCGGCGTGCCGGCGGTGCTCATCAGCCGCCAGATCATGGGTCCGGTCTCGGTGCTGATCGCCTGGGTCGTCTCCCTGATCGTGTTCTAAACACCAGAAATAACGAGGTTCGCCATATGTCGGTTCTTCTCAAGACACGGGTCACGGCAATAGGGCCCGAAGTGGCGGACCTCGCCGAAGGCGGCGTGGTCATCCTGTTCGCGGATGGCTCGCCACCGGAGCTTGCCGAGGTTTCCGTGCTCCACAAGACGGAGATTGGACCCAGCGACGGCGCGCCTGAAAAGGGCGCGTCGATCACGCTTGGCCCGGTTTCGGCCGTTATAACCGCCGTCGGCTCCAGCGCCTGGAGCAAGGTCCTCGAGATGGGCCACGTCGTCATCTCGTTCAACGGCGCCACCGAGGCCGAAAGGCCGGGCGAGATCTGCGCATCGCAGGTCGATACGCAAGCCCTCGTGGCCGCCCTGAAGACAGACGCGATCATCACCATCGCCGCCTGAAAGCATTCGCGCCTCGGCCAGTCTGGCCTTGGCGCCCAAAAAAGCAGAGTATTTGCCATGGAACGCTCGACCATCGTCAGAGTGCATGAAGGTTTGCACGCCCGTCCCGCCACGCGCTTCGTCAAGCTCGCCAAGGCTTTCGAATCCGACGTCGAGCTGGTCAAGGACGGCAAGGCGGTCAGCGCCAAGAGCTCGGTCAAGCTGATGCTGTTGGCGGTCAAGGAAAACCAGGAAGTCACCGTGCGGGCGAACGGCGCCGATGCCATCGAGGCGATCGAGGCGCTGATCGGCTATCTTGAGAACCCCAAGGCGGGTCTCGACGACGACGAAGCCCACGCCCCGGCGAATGACGCAGGCAAGGAAGCGGCGCCCGCACCCCAATCCGCGCCGGCGGTATCAGGCGAAGCGAGTGGTTTGCGTGGTGTCGCCGCAAGCGAGGGCGTTGCCATCGGGCCGGCATTCGCGCATTTCCCGCCTGACATCGCCGGACAGGGCCGCATGTTGCAAGCCGATGAAATCGCCGGCGAAATCGACAGGTTCCGCGCCGCCGTCGCCGCTGTCCAGGCGCGCATGGATCGGGCGCTGGCGCAGGATAGTCTGTCGGCCGGTGACCGGGGCATCATCGCGGCGCTCAGGGATATCGCGGCCGACGACAGCCTGACCGGCGAGGCCGAGAAGGCGATCAAGGGCGGCAATGACGCGGTCTCGGCCATGATCACCGCCGCTTCCACCATCGCCGCCGATTTCAGCGCCGTCGACGATCACTACCTCAATGCGCGGGCGGACGATGTCCATGCGGTCGGACGGCAGATCTGCCTGGCGTTGCTGGGCCAAGACGACGTCAGCCTCGAAAATATTTCGCAAGGTGCGATCCTGATCGCCGACGACATCGGCGCCTGGGACCTGGCGCGTGCGCCGCTGAAACGCATCGGCGGCGTGGTGTGCGGCCATGGCGGCGCCACTTCGCACATCGCCATCATCGCTCGCTCGCATGGCATTCCGGCGGTACTGGGCCTTGGCGACCGGATCAATGCCTTGCGCACGGCGCAAGAAGTAGCGCTCGACGGCAATACCGGCCAGGTGATCATCGATCCCGATGCGGCGACATGCGCCGATTTCGCCGGCCGGGTCGAAGCGGCGGCGAAGGAACGTGCCGGCCTGGCCGCCTTCAAGACGGTGACGCCGAAGCTGGCGGACGGCAAGGTGATCGAAGTCGCGGCCAATATTGGCTCGCTCGAGGAGATCGAGGCGGCGCAGGAAGCCGGCGCCATGGGTGTCGGCCTGTTCCGCACCGAGCTCCTGTTCATGCGCCACATGCACCTGCCGTCGGAAGACATGCAGGCCGAGACCTATGCGGCGCTGGCCAAGGCCTTCGCGCCTTATCCGGTCATCGTGCGCACGCTCGACATCGGCGGCGACAAGCCGATTGCCGGCATCGAGTTTCCCGACGAGGAAAATCCGTTCCTCGGCTGGCGCGGCATCCGCATGTGCCTCGACCGGCCCGATATCTTCAAGCGCCAACTCAGGGCGCTGCTAAGGGCCGCCGTACACGGCAACATCAAGGTGATGCTGCCGATGGTTTCCGATCTTGGCGAGGTGCGGCAGACGCGCGTTCTTGTCGATAGATGCGCCGCCGAACTCAAGGCCGAAGGCGTGCCGCACGCTACGTTCGATCTCGGCGTGATGATCGAGACCCCGGCCGCGGTGCTGATCGCGCCGGCACTGGCCAAGGAGGTGGCTTTCTTCTCGATAGGCACCAACGACCTGACCCAGTACATCATGGCCGCCGACCGGCTCAACCCGACCGTTGCGAAGCTCAACGACGTCACCAATCCAGCCGTCATGTCTGCGATCGAACTGACGGCCAGGGCCGGCGTCGCCGCCGGTATCATGGTGGGCATGTGCGGCGAGGCGGCGGGCCGGCCGGATCTCATCCCCGCCTTCCTGGAGATGGGTCTCACCGAACTGTCGATGAGCCCGGCCTCGGTCCAGCGCGCCAAGAAGACGATCATGGCGATGGCGGCCGGGGAGTAGCCCTGCGGCCGCTCTGTTTTCTGAACTGCGCCAGGAGGCCTTATGGCAAATGCGCAAGCAAGGTGGCGAAGACAGGTGTCAATTCATCGGCCGGGCTCGTTTTGGCGCAGGCCTGGATGATGCGGTCGCGGCGGATATCGGCGGCCAGGATCGCGATTTCCAGCATGTCGGGCTCCGGCGCGTCGTTGCGGCCGTTTGTCGCCAGCCCGCAGGCCAGGACGACCGGCGCCAGGCAGCTTATGTCGAGCGCCCTATCACCCATTGCCGTCGCTTCCGGGGCGGTGTCATCAAAACGGATCGGGCGCTGGCCGAGGCACTCGATCAGCAACGCCGAACACGTCGCCGCGATCGCCTGCAGTCCAGCACCAGGCGCGGCCAGGGCGGCCAGCAGATCGCCATGGCGCTTGCGCATGGCCGCGTGGACGGCGGCGAACCCGGCTTCATGGATACGGGCATGGTCGATCTTCAGCCCGGCAAGCACCGCCTTGGTCAGATAATACATGTCGCGCCGGAACAGGCGCTCGGCGCTCAATTGCTGGACTTCGTCCCCTGCCGGGAAATAGGTGCCGAGGCCTTTTACGGTCGTTCCGTCGACCCTTATCGGACGTTCATGCGGGACAAAGGATTCGGCGATCGACAGCGCTTCGTCGACGGCACTCGCGGCATGGCTGAGCAGGCCTTCGATGCCTTTGCCCGGAAACGGCGGCAGATGGCTGGTCGCTTCGTGCAGCAGGCTGGCCTCGCTGGCGCCGTCATGGCGGCTCTGGCGGATGATGTCACGGACTTCCCGCAGCCGGTCCTTGAGGTTGACGCGGACATCTTCGGAGATTTGTCGGAGCATCGCGGTTCGCCTCGAATGTGCCGTGCGGGGCCACCTGCAATGGCCCGCCCACCGACTCTACATTGTTCCTATCGATTGGTAGATCAATAGGCGATACTAGACCAGCACGCAGAATCGGCGACGGCGCGCGCGTCCGCCGCCGCGGGGGAGGGATCATTTGGCCAGGGGACGACAAACCGACGAAAGGCGGGCCGACGAAAGGCGGGCCGATGAAAGGCGGGCCGATGAAAGGCGGGTAGGAGCCGAAGCGACCGAGCAGATCGTCAGCGAGAGCCGGACGGACCGCCTCAGGATCCGCGCCGCCTGGATGTATTTCGTCGAGCAGATGACGCAGAACGAGATCGCCGACGTGCTTGGGGTCGGCCGTGTCACCATCGTGCGCATGCTGGCGGAGGCGCGGTCGCGCAACGAGGTCAAGATCACCATCGAGAGCGAGCTTCTGGAGATCGTGCGGCTGGAACGCGCGCTCGAAAAGACCTTCGGCCTGCAGCAGGCGCTGGTGGCGCCGCTGACAGCGGCCAATGCCGACCCGATCCCGGCAATCGCCGCCAAGACCGGCATGTTCCTGTCCGATGCGATGAAGTCCGGCATGCAGGTCGGCGTCGGCTGGGGCAATACGCTGTTCCATACCTTGCCGTTCATCAGCGCCAAATCGCTGACCGATTTCAAGGTGATTTCGCTGCTTGGCGGCGTCGGCATCGCACGCCGGACCAACCCGGCCGAGTTCGCCTGGCGCTTCGCCCAAATCTTCCAGGGCGACGGCTATCTGATGCCGACACCGGCCGTCGTCGACAGCGTCGAGACCAAGATCGCGCTGGTCGAACGTTGCGGCCTGCAGGAGGTTTTTGAAATGGCCGACGCGCTCGATGCCGTTCTGCTGAGTGTTGGCGGCATCGCTTCAGCCACCACCTTCTCGCGCGGCGGCTTCCTCAGGGAAGCGGACCGGGAGGCGCTGCTGGCGCGCGGCGCCGTCGGCGACCTCCTGTTCCATTTCTACGACCGCAATGGCGACCTGGTCGACCATCCCGTCAACAATCATGTGATGTCCGTGAACGTCGACCGGCTGCGCAAGGCGCCGATCCGCATTCTGACCTCCGGCGGCGCGGAAAAGACCGATGCGCTGCTCGGCGCCATGAACCTGATTGCGCCGACAATCCTGATCACCGACGAGGAAAGCGCAAGGCGGATGCTGGAAGCGGTCAGCGAAAGCTGAACGAACTCGTGGTGTAATCCGGCCAGGCCTTGTGTTCGTCGAAAACAGCGGCAAGGTCAGGCGTGCCGGCCAGTATTCCACCCAGCACCAGCGCCGTTGCGATTCCGACACCATTGCCGCCTGCAATATCGTGTTCGACACTGTCGCCGACGCAGATCACGCTGCCGTGCTCTGGTTCGCCGGCCAGTGCGAGTGCCGCCTCGAAGATCGCCGGATAGGGCTTGCCGATGCGGGTGACACCGCCGCCCAGGGTTTCGTAGAGATCGGCGATCTCGCCGGCGCCGAAGCGAGGTCCGACCGCCGTCAGCATGATTTTGTCGGGATTGGTGCAGAAGCACGGTACTTGCCGCGCCGCCGCCGGGGCGAGCAGCCGGCGATAGTGGTCGAGGTCGTGGCGGTCCCCCTCGCTGGCCGAGATCAGCACCAGTTCGGCGTCTTCGCCAGCCTCCGCCAGCCCGAACGGCAGGCCTTCGATCGCGCTGCGGTCGCCGTCGCGGCTGATCAGCAGGCACTTCGTGCCGGACCGCAAGGCTCCGGTCGCCGCCAGCTCGTTGAAACGTCGCCACGCCACCTCGCCGGAGGACACGAAATGGTCCCAACTGCCGGCCTCGAAGCCAAGCTTCAGCAGGCGTGCCTCGTTGGGCCGGGCGCGCTTGCCGGAATTGGAGATCAGCACCACGGTCTTGCCGGCGCGCTTCAGCGTGGACAGTGCCGCCACCGCGCCGGGATAGGGAGCCTGCCCGTCATGCAGCACGCCGAACTGGTCGAGCAGGAAGACCTGGTAGCGTTCCGCCAGCGGCCCGATGCCGTCGAGACGTTCGAGCTTTTTCGTATTCATAGAAGCCCTGCCTCGCTTGCGCCTTTCAGCGCCAGCCGTGCCGTACCTGCGGCGGCCTCGTCCGACAATGCCGGCAGGAACGCGACGCCGAGCTTGCGTTGCCGGATCGCGCTCCACACCGGGTTAGCGGCGCCGCCACCGACGCTGCGAATGGAGGTCAGGGCCGGCGCGCCAAGTTCGGCCAGCCTGCTGTAACCAAGCGCCTCAATCGCCGCCATGCCCTCGAACATCGCCTTGAGGTAATCGGCATCGTCAGCGGGCCGTGGGGTGAGACGCGGCGGCAAGGCCGGATCGGCCAAGGGAAACCGTTCGCCAGCCGTACCAAGCGGATAGTAGTCGAGGCCGGTCTCGGTCGTGGGGTCGATGATCGCGCTGAGTTCGATGATCCGCGCGAGCGGAAAATGCTGCGCCAGCACCTTGCCGCCGGAATTCGAGGCGCCGCCCGCCAGCCACACATCGCCGAGTCGATGACTGTAGATGCCGAAGCGCGGCGCCGAGATCGGCCGGTCAGACAGGATCTTGATGGTTAGCGAGGAGCCCAAAGCGGTGACGCCGTCGCCGGCCGCGGTGGCGCCCGTCGCCAGGAACGAGGCACAGCCGTCCGTGGTGCCGGCAACCACGACCACATCGCGCGGCAGGCCGAAAAGCTCCGCGGCGGCCGCGGTGAGCGTGCCGGTGACATCGCCCGGTTCGGCGACATCGGGCAGCAGGTCCATGCGCATGCCGGTGGTCGCGATCCAGTCCGGCCAGCGGCGGGCCTCGACATCATAGCCGGTCTTGAGCGCATTGTTCTCGTCGCTGACGCCGAAGCGTCCGGACAGGTTGCCGGCGATCCAGTCGGCCTGATGCAGCACGGCCGCTATGCCGGGCTGATGCTGGAACCGCAAGGCTTTGGCGAGGCCGGACGTCGCCCCGTGGGCGGCGCTCGCTGCCGGCGCCTCACGGGCGACCATGGCCAGGATGTCGGCGTCATCGACCTTGTCGTTGTACATCAGTGGCTCGGCCAGCGGCCGCCCATCGATGTCGACCGGCAGCAGCGTGCCCGACGTGCCGTCGACGGCGATGGCCCGGATCGCGGCGCGGTCGATGCCCGAAAGCAGATCCGCCAGCGCCGCCTGGACCGCTTGCCACCAGGTCCGGGGATCACGTGGGTTCTGGCCAAATCTGTCGAGTGGCACGGCGGATTGGCCGGCGATGGAAAAATCCTGACGCATGGCGACGGCGCGGGCGCCGGATGTGCCGATGTCGATGCCGACGACAAATGGCGTCATGTCGTCCGTCCCCTGTTAGGCCGTGCTGGCGGCGTTTAGCTTCTGGCGATACTGCTCGGCGTCCCAGTTGACCAGCTCGTCGTTCTCGGCGGCGGTGAGATAGTTCAGCCGCGCCTCGCCATCGACGCGCGCGGTCACGTCGGAGAGGCAACGCTGCATGGCGTCGGCACCGGCGCTTGCGTCGCCGCGCATCAGCACGCCGGCGCGGGGAAACAGGATTGCCACGGGTGCCGCGCCGAGCCGCGCGATGACGCCGGCCACGTCCTCGCCCGGCTTCGCAACGACCGAGCCCTGGCCGAGGAAGATGACATGGTCCGGATAGAGGCTGCCGGCTTCGGCCATATCCAGGCTTTCCGCATCGAGCGCGACCGCGTGCGCTTCGACATCCGCCGGCAATCGGTAGTCGCCGGCCAGCGCCGTCAAGGCCGCGATATCAGGTGCTGCGGTCGTGCGCGGCTGCCGCGCCAGCAGCGACCGGACGCGGTGCAGCAAAGCCTCCGCCGCGGCGACGGTTTCGGCGGCGACCACCAGCCCGTGATTGCCAAGGATGAGCACGTCGACCCCCGGCCGCAACTTCTCGGCAATGCCGCGGGCGAGCGGTAGGCCTGGCCGGAAATAGGGCACCCAGGCCCATTCGATGTCGCCCAGCCGCCTGGCGACCTCGGCCTCGCCATCGGCTTGGACGGCAAGCGAAATCGTGTCGACGCAGTGGACATGCAGAACCACGCGTTGTGGCATCAAGGCATGCACCGTGGTCTCGATCGACGGGCGCAGGCCACGCGGATTGAGGTCTTCGATGGCGAAGGCCTGTGGTTTGTCGGCGGCTGGATCACGCTGCTCGACGGCCTTGAGCAGCGGTGCCATCGCCACCGGCACCATGATGTCGTCGCTTAGCGCATCCTTCAGCCAGGTTCCCGAGGCCTTGATCCACAGCGTGTCGCCGGCCTTGAGCGAGGTGTTGCCGCCCGCCGCCTGCGTCATATGCGGGTTCAGCCCGATGCTGGCCGAAAGCGCCCGCAACGCGGCAAGTTCCTGTGCATCAGCTTGGGTTGCCATGGCCCTTTTCTCCAGCGCTCGCACAAAATCCCGTCGTCGGGACCGGTGTTGGCGATGGTATCGCAGATGTGAGTGATCTGCGTCAATGCTGATCTACTATCGTCAAATCAGCTTGCAATCCGACTAATGTTGAGTAAGTTGCACCAATCGCCACGGAAAATGGCGTCAGGGAGGAAAGGGTTGAGCGACCTCGGCCGCCAGCGTCAGATCGTCGAATTGCTGCGGGACCGCCCGTTCGCTTCCGTGCGCGAGTTGCAGGAGCGGCTCGGTGTCTCGGCGGCGACGGTCCGGCGCGATATCGACCGGATCGATGAGGCCGGTGAAGCCCGCAAGGTCTATGGCGGTATCTCGGCACTTGACGGCGCTTCGCATGCGGGCGTCGCCTATGCGCGGCCCTATGACGAGAACCGTGACCTTGCCGTCGAGGCCAAGCGGCAGATCGCGGCGGTCGCCGCGACCATGGTGCGCGATGGCGATGCCGTCATCGTCCATGGCGGCTCGACCTGCTTTCATCTCGGCGTCAAGCTCGCCGACCGCAGCATCAGGCTCTACACCAATTCGATGCCGCTCGCGGCCTATCTCAGCGATCATGGCCATTGCAGCCTGACGGTTGCCGGCGGCGACCTGCACCGCGAACCAGGCATCATCCATTCGCTGACCCAGGCAACGCCTTTCTATGCCTCGAAATTCTTTCTCGGCACGCAAGGCCTCAACCAGGAAGGGCTGCTGGAATCGCATCCGCTGCTGGTGCGCTCCATCGTCGACCTCAGCCTCTGTGCCGATCAGATCGTGGTGCTGGCCGACAGCCGCAAACTGTCGATCCACGCGCGCAATGTCGCGCTGCCGCTGTCGCGCATCGGCACGCTGGTCACCGATGACGGGCTCTCCGATGCCGATGCGCGCATGCTGGAGGATGCCGGCGTCATGGTGCGGATTGCTTCAACCTCGGGAGCCCTCGCGTGAACGTGGCGGTGCTCGACTTCGGCAAGACCAATTCGAAGCTGTTCGTCTTCGGCCAGGACGGACGTATCCTCGACGAGCGCCGGACGCAGCCGAAATGGACACGACAGGGCGGTTTCAGCGTCCTCGACGAGGTCGCCCTCCATGACTGGGCGCACGGTGCCGTCACCGACGCGGTCGAAAGCCACGGTGTGGAAGGAGTGATGGTGTCGGGCCATGGCTGCACCTTCGCCCTTGTCGACGACAAGGCGCTGACCCATCCGATCCTCGACTACGAACAGGAGCCGCCGGCTGAAATCGCGGCGCGGATCGACCGCCGTATTCCGGATTTCGCCGAGACGTTCTCTCCCCGCCTGCCGCTCGGCTTCAACTATGGCCGTCACATGCTGTGGCTGCAGGAAGTCGATCCCGACACGTTCGCGGCGGCGAAATGGTTCCTCGGCTATCCCCAGTACTGGAGCTGGCGTCTCGGCGGCCTGCCGGTCTGCGAAGTGTCCTATCTCGGTTGCCATTCGCATTTGTGGGCGCCGCGCGAACGTGATTTCTCCTCGCTGGTCGACGCCGAGGGTTGGCGCGGCCAGATGCCGGCTTTCGAACGCGCCGGCGCCGTCATCGGCGAGCAGCGCTTCGGCAGTGCCGGGCGCCCGATCGCTATCCACAACGGCGTCCACGACTCCAATGCGGCGCTGTACGCCTATCGACGGCAAGGGCTTGGACCGCTGACCGTCGTGTCGACCGGCACCTGGGTCGTCGTACTCAATCCCGACTGTCCGCTCGAAGCGCTCGACCGCGACCGCGACATGCTGGTCAATGTCGATGTCGACGGCGGTCCGGTGCCGACCATTCGTTTCATGGGCGGGCGCGAATTCGCCGTCATCAGCGGCGGCTGGCAAGGCGCCATCCCGCCTGGCCCGATACAGCAGGCGATCGATGCCAGCCTCATGGCGCTGCCGAGCTTCGCGCCGGGCGGGCCGATGCCGGATCGTCCTGGCCGGCTGGTCGGGCGCATGCCCGATGCCGGGGAACGCGCGGCGGTGGCGCTGCTTTACGTGGCGCTGATGATCGATCTCTGCCTCGACCTCATCCATTCCGATAATACCGTCATCGTCGATGGCGGACTGAACACTGGCGGCCTGCTTGCCGGGCTGCTGGCGCAGTTGCGTCTCGGTCAGGCCTTCCTGCAAGGTGCCTCGCTGGAAGGCAGCGCCACGGGTGCCGCGGCGCTCGCCTTCGAGAGTGTGGGCCGCGACTTCGCCGCCGAGCCGCCGGAGCCGGTGCAGGCGACACAATTCGGCGGCCTCGCCGGCTATCGCGATGCCTGGCGCGATCTCGTTGCCGGGCATGATAGCGCCGCCAGGGCGGCAGGTGGTGCGCGATGAGTGCGGCAGTCCAGACGCTAGCGACGCGCCAGCCGGTGCTGGAGATGCGCCACATCTCCAAGACCTTTGGCGCGATACGCGCCCTGCAGGACGTCTCGCTCAGCGTCCACGCAGGCGAACTGCACGCGCTGATGGGCGAGAACGGCGCCGGCAAGTCGACGCTGATGAAGGTGCTGTCCGGCGCCTATCGGCCGGATCCCGGCGGCGAGATCCTGATCGATGGCGCGCCCGCCGCGACCGGCGATCCGATCAAGGCGCGCGCCGCCGGCATCGCGGTGATCTACCAGGAACTGTCGCTGGCGCCGAACCTGACGGTGGCGCAGAACATTTTCCTCGGCAACGAGCCGCGCCGCTTCGGCGTCGTCGACCGCGACCAGTGCAACCGGCGCGCCGCCGAGATCGTCGGCCGGCTCGGTGTCTCCTTCTCGGCGCGTGCCCTGGTTTCCAGCCTGTCGCTCGGCGAGCGCCAGCTGGTCGAGATCGCCCGGGCGCTGTCGACCAATGCGCGCATCATCGTCATGGACGAGCCGACCACATCGCTGACCTCGCGCGAGACCGACCGCCTGTTCGAGGTGATCGCGACGCTGAAAGCGCAAGGCATCGCCATCATCTACATCAGCCACCGCATGGAAGAGGTCTACCAACTCGCCGACCGCGTCAGTGTGCTGCGCGACAGCGGCTATGTTGGCACGCTCGATCGCGCCGACCTCAACGCCTCGCGCCTGGTGTCGATGATGGTCGGCCGCGACCTCTCCGCCTTCTACAAGAAGGATCATCGCCCTCCGGACGAGAAACGCGCCGTCGCGCTCTCGGTGCGCGGCATGTCCGACGGGCATCTGCTGAAGAACTGTTCGTTCGACCTCCATCACGGTGAGGTGCTGGCACTGGCAGGCCTCGTCGGCTCGGGCCGCACCGAGCTTGCCAGGCTGATCTTCGGCGCCGACAAGCGCAGCGCCGGCACGATGGAACTCGACGGCAAGCCCGTGACCGTCGGTTCGCCGCGCGAGGCGCTCGACGCCGGCATCGCCTACCTCACCGAGGACCGCAAGGAACTCGGCCTGTTCCTCGACATGTCGATTTCGGACAACATCAGCATGGGCGTGCTGGCCAGGGACGCGCGGGCCGGCGGCTTTCGCGATTTCACCGCCGCCGACAGCAGAGCGGCAAAGGCCATTGCCGACCTGTCCATCCGCACCGGCTCGGCACAGGCCAATGCCGGCTCGCTGTCGGGCGGCAACCAGCAGAAGGTGCTGCTCGCGCGCCTGCTGGAGACCGAGCCGAAGGTCGTCATCCTCGACGAGCCGACCCGTGGCGTCGATGTCGGCGCCAAGTCGGAAATCTACCGGCTGATCGACAATCTCGCCAACAAGGGCATTGCCATCCTGATGATCTCCAGCGAATTGCCCGAGGTGATCGGCGTCGCCGACCGCGTGCTGGTGATGCGCGATGGCGCGATCGCTGGAGAGGTGACGGCATCCGAAGGCGAGCCGCTTCGTCAGGAAGCGATCATGGAATTTGCGACGGGAGCGTCTCAGCGATGACAGACAGGACGACCGGGACGAAGAGCGTGGATCAGGCGGCGGTCAGAAGCCGGCGGCTGCGCACCGCGCTTGCGGCGCTTGGCATGCTGCCGGTTCTGGTGCTGCTGGCCGCCGGCTTCCAGTTCATCAATCCGCGCTTTCTGACCGGCACCAACCTGCTCATCGTCACGCAGCAATCGTCGATCAACATCGTCCTTGCCGCCGGCATGACCTTCGTCATCCTGACCGGCGGCATCGACCTGTCGGTCGGCTCCATCCTCGCCGCCTCGGCGATGGTGGCGGTGCTGGTGTCGCTGGTGCCGGACTGGGGCCTGCTCGGCGTGCCGGCGGCCATCCTGGTCGGTCTCGGTTTCGGGCTCATCAACGGGTTGCTGGTCGCCTATATCAGGCTGCCGCCGTTCATCGTCACGTTGGGTTCGCTGACCGCCGTGCGCGGCGTTGCCCGCCTGCTCGGGCAGGACACGACGGTGTTCAACTCCGACCTGCCGTTCGACTTCATCGGCAACGGTTCGGTGCTCGGCATCCCCTGGCTGGTCATCATCGCGCTGTCGGTGGTGGTGCTGTCCTGGCTGGTGCTGAAACGCACCGTGCTCGGCACCTGGATCTACGCCGTCGGCGGCAATGACGAGGCAGCCAGACTGACCGGCATCAAGGTGCCGCTGGTGCTGCTCTTCGTCTACGGCGTTTCCGGCCTGCTCGCCGGTCTCGGCGGCGCGATGTCGGCGGCCCGACTCTACGCCGCCAACGGCTTGCAACTCGGGCAGAGCTATGAACTCGACGCCATCGCCGCCGTCATCCTCGGCGGCACCAGCTTCGTCGGCGGCGTCGGCTCGATCTGGGGCACGCTGATCGGCGGCCTGATCATCGCGGTGCTGTCCAACGGGCTCATCTTGGCCGGTGTCTCTGATATCTGGCAGTACATCATCAAAGGATTGGTCATCATCGTGGCGGTCGCCCTCGACCGCTACCGGCTCCAGGCAGGGGCGAGAACGTGAGTGACCTGGTCGCCGGCATTAAAGACCGGCTTGTGTAACGCACCGTGAGAGGCGCGGGGCATCAGGAGGAAGTAAGCGTAATGAAGACCATCGCCAAACTGCTCTGCGGCGCCGCCCTCGCGGCCGTCGCCATCGTGCCGGCATCGGCCAAGGACCTCAACAAGGTCGGCATCTCGGTCGGCCTGCTCGGCAACCCCTTCTTCGTCGCCACCATCAAGGGCATCGAGGATGCGGCCAGGAAGATCAATCCGAAGGTCGAGGTGACTTCGGTATCGGCCGACTATGACCTCAACAAGCAGGTCTCGCAGGTCGATTCCTTCATCGCCGCCGGCGTCGACGTGATCATGCTCAACGCGGTCGACGCCAAGGCAATCGCGCCGGCGGTGAAGAAGGCGCAGGCAGCCGGCATCGTCGTCGCCGCTTTCGACGTTTCGGCGCCGGGCGCCGACGTCACGGTGATGACCAACAACGTCAAGGCCGGCGAGGAAGCCTGCCAATACCTGGTCGACCACACCGGCGGCAAGGGCGACTACGTCATCCTCAACGGACCGGCGTCTTCGTCGATCCTGGAGCGGGTGAAGGGCTGCAAGAACGTGCTTGCCCAGCATCCCGACATCAAGATCCTGTCCGACGACCAGAATGCCGAAGGCTCGCGTGACGGTGGCCTGAAAGTGTTCCAGTCGCTGCTCACTCGTTTTGACAAGATCGACGCGGTATTCGCCATCAACGATCCGACGGCGATCGGCGCCGAACTCGCCGCCAAGCAGCTCAACCGTTCCGAGTTCGTCTTCACGGCAGTCGATGGCGCACCCGATATCGAGAAGGAACTGGCGTCCGGCAAATCGATGATCAAGGCTTCGGCCTCGCAGGATCCCTATGTGATGGCCGGCCAATCGCTGACCTTGGCGGCCGATCTGCTGGCCGGCAAGAAGCCGGCGGAGGCCACCGTGCTGCTCGACCCGAAGCTGATCACGGCCGAGAACCTGAAGGATTACAAGGGCTGGACCGCAGCCCGCTAAGCCTCCCAAGGCTGGTGCGGCCGGGGCGATCCCGGCCGCACCTCTCTCCCATCTCAATGCCCGGAGACGATCATGTCGCGCATCGGAATCCATTCCTTCGTCTGGTCGGCAAGCTCGGCGCAGGGCGAGCTCGAACGCACGCTGGCCAATACCAAGGAGGCCGGGTTCGACCTGATCGAATTCTCCTATCTCGACCCCGCCAATGTCGATATCGGCGGGCTTGCCAAACGCATCGCCGACCTTGATCTCGGCGTCGCGATCAGCATCGGATTGCCTGGTGATGGCGATGTGTCGAGCGCCGACAAGGCGATCGCCGCGCGCGGCGTCGAGATCCTCAACGAAACCATCGCGCTGACGCGCGACCTTGGCGGCCGCAAGGTCGCCGGCATTCTTTCGACCAGCCATGGCCTGCAGGTCGAGGCGCCGACACGCGATCAATGGAACCGCAGCGCGGCAACGCTGGCCAAGGTCGCCGAGACGGCGAAGGCCGCCGGGGTCACGCTCAACCTCGAAATCGTCAATCGCTTCGAGAGCAACCTGCTCAACACCGCCGCGCAGGGCCTCGCCTTCATCGAGGACACCGGGTCGGACAACATCTTCCTGCATCTCGACACCTTCCACATGAACATCGAGGAGGCCGATGTCGGTCTCGCCATCCGCCACGCGGCAGCCAAGATCGGCTATGTCCATATCGGCGAGAGCCATCGCGGCTTCCTCGGCACCGGCAACATCGACTTCGCCGGGATATTCGATGCGCTGACCGCCATCGGCTATGCCGACGACCTCAGCTTCGAATCCTTCTCCTCGGCGATCGTCGACGAAAACCTGTCGAAGAAGACCGCCATCTGGCGCAATCTGTGGACCGACAATATGGCGCTCGCCAAGCACGCGCGCGCCTTCATCGGCCTCGGGCTGGAGACGGCGCAACGCAAGGCGGAGTTGGTCTCGGCACGGCACAAGCCATAGCACTCCAAGTGGGCGCGGGCAGCGGCCGGGTCATGCCCGGATGCGCGGCCGCGCCTGTTTCGCATTGCACGGCATTGCTCCCGTCATGTGCATCGGCTATCCGACCGCGAACACATGAAGCAAACGGAGCCCGGCATGACGAACAAGACCATCTTCAAATTCGGCCCCGTCGAGCACGCGGAAGCCGGCGACCTGCCTGGCTGGATCGTGGTCGAGGGCCAGCCGACCATGCAGACCGCCGTCCAGCACACGACTGCGGATGGCAAGGTAATATCGGGAACCTGGCGGGCCTCGCCCGGCACCTATCATGCGACCTACACCGACTATGAGTTCGTGCACATGATCGCCGGCCGCATCATCATCACGCCCGACGGCGGCACGCCGGTCGAAGTTGGCCCCGGCGACGCCTTCGTGGTGGAAGCCGATTTCAAGGGCACCTGGAAGATCATCGAGCCGGTGACCAAGCATTTTGTCGTCCGGGTCGGCTGAGCCGGCCTGATCGCATTCGAAGCATGAAAAATCCCGCCATGGTTCGCCATGGCGGGTGACTACGGCCAGCTTCGCGCACATTGCGGCATAGCTACCCGCACCACTACTGCGATCAACCTGCTTCGCTGGGTGTCTCCGATGGCTCAGACCAGGTGCGCTGACGGTGCGCGGACATTTTCTTCGGCGTTGCCCTTGAGCACGACGGCGGCCTATGCGGTATGCCAGTCGATGGAGCTGTGCCACAGGGCGGCCGTCGGCAACGGGTCGCCATTGCCGGAACATTCCCTGAGCCTATATCCCTAGCGAATTCGCGATCGGCCCGACCTCGGTCGTGCCTCCGTAGCCAGAGGATGTTCCGCATGACAAGGTTCAATTCCACGACCAGGCTATTGGCGATGACGGCCTTGACGCTGCTCTATCAAGGCGTGGCAATGGCGCAGATGCCGGCGCAGCAGCCGGATGCAAAATCATTCAAGCTTGGCAAGCTCGACATCGTTGCACTGCACGACGCCCAGTTCGTCAAACCCAACGATGGCAAGACCTTCGGCCTCGATCACAGCCCCGCGGAAGTCGGCGAACTGCTCAAGGCGGCGGGGGCGCCGACCGATACCATCACACTGAGCGTTGACGCCCTGCTGGTCAAATCGAAGACCAGTGTCGTGCTGATCGACACTGGTGTCGGCGGCGCGCTGCAGGACAGCCTGGCCAAGGCCGGTGTCAAACCCGGTGACGTCAACGAGATATTGATCACCCATTCTCATCCCGATCACATCGGCGGACTGGTCAAGGACGGCAAACTGGCTTTTCCCAATGCCACGATAAGGATGTCGGACGTGGAGTGGGATTTTGCCAAGTCCAACAAGGATGCGGCCGATATCGTCAAGGTCATCGCCGACCATGTGAAACCATTCAAGGCCGGCGTCCAAATTGCGCCTGGCATCACCTCGGTAGCGCTCAAGGGCCACACACCTGGCCATGTCGGCTACCAGATCAAATCCGGAGAAGAACGGCTGTTCGATATTGGTGACACGGTGCACAGCTCAATCATCTCGCTCGCCAAGCCGGACTGGGCCTTGGCCTTCGACGGCGACAAGCCGGAAGCGGAGCAGAACAGGGCCAAGACCCTGACGACGCTGGCCGAGGACCACGAGATGATCTTCGCACCACACTTCCCGTTCCCGGGTGTCGGGCAGATCGAGACGGACGGCGACCACTTCAAATGGGTGCCGAGCGACAAGCCTCGGTAGGGATTGCTTCAGGCAATGGAACTGCCAGCCGCTTGAACCCGAGTGGTGATCCCGACAGGAATCGAACCTGTGACCTACAGATTAGGAATCTGCCGCTCTATCCTACTGAGCTACGGGACCACGCGGCCCGACACATAGCCGCTTCGGATCGTTTCGCCAAGAGGGCCGGCCGAACGCAATTCGGCCGGCTTTTTTACTGACCGGCCTCAAGCGGCTAGCGCCGTCTCCGCCAGCTTCACCCAATAGCTCATGCCGTGCGGGATGGCTTCGTCGTTGAAGTCATAGGCCGGGTTGTGAAGACCGGCGGTCTCGCCATTGCCGATGAAGATGAAGGCGCCGGGCCGGGCTTCCAGCATGTAGGAGAAATCCTCGCCGCCCATCACCGGCTGGATCGCGCGGTGCACCTGGGCATCGCCCGCCACGTCGGCGGCCACATCGCTGGCGAAGACCGTCTCATCCGCATGGTTGAACGTTACCGGATAGTTCGCGTCGTAGTCGACTTCGATCGTCGCGCCATAGGCGGTAGCCAGCCCCGCGCAGATCGCCCGGATACGCTCTTCCGATTTCTTGGCCACTTCCTTCTTCAGCGTGCGTACGGTGCCGGCGATCTCGGCCGATTCCGGAATGATGTTGTAAGCGTCGCCCGCGTGGAACTTGGTCACCGACACAACCACGGCCTCGACCGGATCGGTGCTGCGCGAGGCGATCGTCTGCAGGGCGCCGACCAGCTGGCTGGCGATGACGATCGGGTCGATCGTGCCGTGCGGCATCGCCGCATGGCCGCCTTTGCCTTTCACGGTGATGGTGAATTCGGCCGTCGCCGCCATGATCGGGCCTGGACGGATGGCGAACTGGCCGACCGGCAGGCCGGGCATGTTGTGCATGCCGAACACTTTCGCGATAGCGAAGCGCTCCATCATGCCGTCCTTGACCATCTCGTTGCCGCCGCCGCCGCCTTCCTCCGCCGGCTGGAAGATCACCGCAACGGAGCCGGTGAAATTGCGCGTCTCGGCGAGATATTTCGCCGCGCCTAGCAGCATCGCGGTGTGGCCGTCATGGCCGCAGGCATGCATTTTGCCCGGAACGGTCGACGCGTAGGGTTTGCCGGTGATCTCCTTGAGCGGCAGTGCATCCATGTCGGCGCGCAAACCGATCGTGGGGCCTTCCCCCTGACGGCCGCGAATGATGCCGACGACGCCTGTCTTGCCGAGGCCGGTCACCACATCGTCGCAGCCAAACTCTTTCAACTTTTCGGTGACGAAGGCCGCGGTCTTGAAGACATCGAAGTTCAGTTCTGGCGTCTGGTGCAGATGCTGTCGCCAGCCGGCGACTTCGTCCTGCATTTCGGCGGCGCGGTTCAGGATTGGCATGGTGGTTCCATTTCGTTGTTGGTGCAGCCGGCTTCAGCCTGAGGTTTTGCAAATGGGCCGGTGCTTTGCAATTGTGCCGTAGGCTTTGCAATTGTGCCCCGGGCTTTGCAATTGTGATTATCAGGCGCTTTGCCATGTTGGCGTCACATAGGGTAAATAGCACCGCAATAATGCGGTCCGGTTTTTGAGGGTCGGATCCTTATGCTGGCGGTCACGTAACGAAATCTTACGGAGCCAGGGGCAATCAGGGCAAGAGGCGATTTCGGATTCGATCATGCGGCACAGGCATTTCCTCAAACTATTCCCGGCTGGCGCAATCATGCTGTCGGTTCTGGCCGGACCGGCGCTGGCCAATCCGGTGGTGGTCTTCGACCTGAAGAGCGGCCAGATCCTGCAGCATCAGGATGCGTTCAAGCGTTGGTATCCGGCGTCGCTCAGCAAGCTGATGACCGCCTATGTGACCTTCAGGGCGATCGCGGCGGGGGAAGTCCAGCTCGATTCGCCGATCAAGGTGACCAAACACTCCGCCGGCGAACCGCCGAGCAAGATGGGTTTCAAGCCCGGCTCTGTGATGCGGCTCGACAATGCGCTGAAGATGATGCTAGTCAAATCGGCCAACGACATCGCCATGGCGGTCGGCGAGAATGTCGGCGGCTCGCAGGCCGCTTTCGCCGAAAGGATGAACGCCGAGGCGGCCCGGCTCGGCATGAACGGCACCCATTTCGTCAACCCGAACGGCCTTTACTCGCCCGACCAGTACACGACGGCGCGCGACCTTTCGATCCTGGTGATGGCGATCCGCCGCGAGTTCCCGCAATATGCGCCGTGGTTCTCAATCGAGGGGCTCGCGGTCGGCAAGAAGGCGATTCCGAACTACAATCTCCTGATCGGCCGTTATCCCGGCGCCGACGGCATGAAGACCGGCTTCGTCTGCCCGTCCGGCTTCAACATGATCGGTTCGGCGACCCGCAATGGGCGCACGCTGGTGGCTGTCGTGCTCGGCGAGAAGTCGGCGGTCAGCCGTGCCGAAACCGCGGCTAAATTGCTCGATCTGGGCTTTGACGCGCCTGCCGCCGGGTCGACCACCGTCACCACGCTCGCCCCCTACGGCGATCTGATCTCGCCCAACGACATGCATGACGAGGTCTGCAAAAAGAAGACGAAGGCGGAGCAGTCCGAAGCGCCGCCCGCCACCGCCGCCAAGGACGCGCCGAAATCAGCCTATCAGGAGAAGCTCGACCATGTGCCGACACTGGTTGCCGTCGGCCTCGGCGGCGCCACCGGTCCGGCGCCGAAAGCGATCCTCGACGAGGGCGCGCAGGAATATGCCGATGTGCCGATCCCGACCTGGCGGCCTGACAAGCCCATACCCACCGGCACCGGCCCGAAAGTCGCGGGTGCCGCCGCGCAAGGCGACCAGTCGGCCAAGGTCGCGAATTAGAGCATAATCCAAGAAATCCGGTTTTCGCTGGAGATCATGCTCAAATCAAAAGGCAGAATCAGATGAACGGTTTCCCGATCCCCGTCTCGGTGCTGACCGGCTTCCTCGGCGCCGGCAAGACCACGCTGCTCAACCGGCTCCTGAAGGATCCGGCGTTGGCCGACACCGCGGTCATCATCAACGAGTATGGCGAGGTGGCGATCGATCATCTGCTGGTCGAGCAGGCCTCCGACGGCATCATCCAGCTTTCCGACGGCTGCCTGTGTTGCACGGTGCGCGGCGAACTTGTCGACACGCTGGCCGACCTGGTCGATCGGCTGCAGACCGGCCGCATCGCCCGCCTTTCCCGCGTCATCGTCGAGACCACGGGGCTGGCCGACCCGGCACCGGTGCTGCAGTCGATCATGGGCCATCCGGCCCTGGTCCAGGCTTTTCGGCTCGATGGCGTCATCACCCTGGTCGATGCGGTCAACGGCGATGCGACACTTGATGCGCATGTCGAGGCGGTCAAGCAGGTCGCGGTCGCCGACCGCATCGTGCTCTCCAAGGCTGATCTGGTCGCCGATCCCGGCGATCTCGAAGCACTGCGGGCGCGCCTGCGGCAGATCAATCCCGGGGCTCGACTGCTCGATGTCGGGGAGACGAAAGCCGGTGTGGCGGCGCTGTTCGACTGCGGCCTCTACAACCCGGCCACCAAGTCCGCCGACGTGCGGCGCTGGCTCGGCGAAGAGGTCGCGCATGATCACGACCATGATGGCCACCATGATCATCATGATCATCATGATCATGCCCATCGCCACGACCAGCGCGTAAAAACCCATTCGCTGGTGCATGACGGACCGGTGCCGTTTTCAGCGATCGAGATGTTCCTCGATCTCCTGCGTTCCACACATGGCGAGCACCTGCTGCGGATGAAGGGCGTCATCGAACTGCAGGAGGACCCGTCGCGGCCGCTGGTCGTGCATGGCGTGCAGAAGATCCTGCATCCGCCGGTGCGGCTGCCATCCTGGCCGGACAGCCAGCGCGGCACGCGTCTGGTGCTGATTACGCTCGACATGCCGGAAGACTATGTGCGCCGGCTGTTCGCTGCCTTCACCAACCGGCCGTCGGTCGACACGCCCGACCGCGCGGCGCTGGAACACAATCCGCTGGCGATCGCCGGACGTTGAGTCTTACGGGCGCTGTTCGCCGCGTTCGACCAGAAAGCGATGGCCATCGGGCATCGCCGCTGTCTCGATCAATTGGTGACCGCTGTCGGCGCAGAATGCCGGAATATCGATGACGGCCAGCGGGTCGGTGGTCTCCAGCCAGAGCCTGCTGCCGGGCTGCATACCGGCCAGGCGTTTTTTCGCCTTCAGTGCGGGCAAGGGGCAGTTCAGCCCCTTCAGGTCATAGACCGCGGCTTGTTTTAAGTCATGCATATCGTTGACCCAAAACCGCTACGCACTTTTGGGCGACATGCATTGGCCAACTCAGCCGCCGAACATGCCGAGCAGCTTGTTCTTCAGCTTCGTCACGCGGCTCTCATCGGCACTTGCAGCCTGCGTCTCGGCCGCAGGTGCGGCCTCGGTCGGGGCAGCGATGGTCGCGGTGGCGACGGGAGCTTCCTTGGCGGCCTTGGCCGCTTCCTTTGCAGCCACAGCTTGCGCCTTGGCTGCTTCCTTTTCAGCCAACGCCTGTGCCTTGGCTTGCTTGGCGGCCTCGATGGCCGCCAGCCTCTGCTCCTCCGCCTTCTGCTTGGCTGCCTTCTCGGCGTCGAGCGCGGCCATCTTGCGGCCGGCGGGCGAATCGATGCGGCCCATGCGCGCCGTCTCGGTCACCGAACCGTCGGTGTTGAGCGACGGCGGATCGATCGGCACGCGCTCGCCACGAGCCCGGCGCTTCGACCAGTCGGAGACGATGCTGGCTTCCTTGATGCCGGCAATCGTCGGCTTGGGTGGCGGCACGCTGGCCTTGAGCGCGCTGTTGAAGGCCGCGTCATAGGTGCTTTGATAGGTGTTGTAGGCGCTCTTCAGCGAATCCGGCTGCGTGGTCGCCGGGCAGGGACCGGTCGGATTGAAGGTCTGCCCATCGGCGGCCACCTGGTTGAAGACGTAGCGCTTTTCGCAGACGTCGACCTTCGGCGGCACCTTGGTGACCTCGAAATTGTCGTAGCCGACCTTGAGCATCTTCCAGAATTCGTAATTCGGGTCGCTGCGGTAGCGCGCCATATTGGCTGCGGTCATGCGGAACGGAAAAGCCTGGATCTGGAACTCGGTCTGCCCGCCTTGGAAGGCGTCACGACCGAAGGCGTAGATCTGCTCGATCTGTGCGTCGGTCATCGAATAGCAGCCCGATGACGAGCAGGCGCCATGGACCATCAGATTCTGCCCGGTGCGGCCATTGGCACGATCATAGGCGTTGGGAAAGCCGATGTTGAACGACAAATGGTAATTCGAGCGCGGATTCATCTGCGACGGTCGAACCGTGTAAAAACCTTCCGGCGCCTGGCGGTCGCCTTCCGTGTATTTCGGCCCGAGCTTGCCCGACCATTTGCAGATGTCATAGCTCGCTACCATGTCGTAGCGGCCGTTGGTCTTGGCCTTCCAGATTTCGAGCTTGCCTTCTTCCTTGAAGATGCGCGCCATCACCGAGGAGGTGCGGACCATACCCTTGGCTCTCATGTCGGCAAGGATCTTGTCGGGCAGCGGCTTGTTGGCTTCCGGGGCAAAGTCCTTCATCGACGAATCATTGCAGCCCGCGACGGCTATCGAGGCGGCAAGGACTCCAGTACGTGCAAGCTTGGCAAACATGGGCAAGGCTATGTCTTTTTTCTCGGGCCAATGGCTTCGAAACGGCCAAACCCGCATGCTGAACACCGACGGACCGTAAGCCCGTTAACCTTGAAAATTCCTTACCGCAAGGCTCGGCCAATCTCTCACGGTGATTTCATTGAACCGAATGGGGCGGCATTTTTGTGGCGAAATTGCTCATCGCCGCCACATTGCCAAGGATAGGGAGCTTCCGCCAGCCGTGTTCCGCCGCCCAAGGGGCGTCAGAGGCTGCGGCCCATCGCCAGGTATTTCTCGCGGCGCTGTTCGCGGAAATCGGTGTTGGCGCCGGCAAATTCCTTCATCGTCTTGGCGATGAGATCGCCGGTCGCGGCAATCACCGTTTCGGGCGCGCGCTGGGCACCTCCCATCGGCTCGGGGATGATGGCGTCGATGATCTTCAGTTCCAGCAGGTCCTGGGCGGTGATCTTCATGTTGGTCGCCGCGTCCTTGGAGCGGGTCGTGTCGCGCCACAGGATAGAGGCGGCGCCTTCAGGCGAAATCACCGAATAGATGGCGTGTTCCAGCATGTAGACGCGGTTGGCGGTGGCGATCGCGATGGCGCCGCCCGAACCGCCTTCGCCGATGACCACCGAGATCGACGGCACTTTCAGGCCAAGGCAGGCCGAGGTCGAGCGGGCTATGGCTTCGGCCTGGCCGCGCTCCTCGGCGCCGACGCCGGGATAGGCGCCGGCCGTGTCGACCAGCGTCAGCAGCGGGATCTTGAAGCGATCGGCAAGCTCCATCAGCCGCACCGCCTTGCGATAGCCTTCGGGGCGCACCGAGCCGAAATTGTGCTTCAGGCGGCTCGCCGTGTCCGAACCCTTTTCCTGGCCGAGGATTGCAATGGGTTCGCCGCGAAAACGGGCAAAACCGCCGACGATCGCCTGGTCTTCGCCGAAATTGCGGTCGCCGGCGAGCGGCGTGAAGTCGCTGAACAGGCTCTTGATGTAGTCGACGCAGTGCGGCCGGTCGGAGTGGCGCGCCACCTGCACCTTCTGCCATGGCGTCAGCGCCTTGTAGAGTTCGCGCAGCGCATCGCGCGAGCGCTTCTCGAGCCTGGTGATCTCATCGGCGACATCGACCGCCTCGCCGTTCTCGGCAAGCTTCTTGAGCTCGAGGATCTTGAGCTCAAGATCCTGCACCGGCTTTTCGAAATCGAGGTAATTGTACATGCTTGGGCGGACCGATGCGTCGGAAGGCAAGACTGCGGAACCATTGAAACCAAGGCTCCGGGCGGTGAAATGTCGTCCTCACATAGCGATATGAGGTCTAGTCGGCAAGCGGATGATGATCGTTGACCAACCGCACCAGCCGCTCCTCCAGCACGTGGGTGTAAATCTGTGTCGTCGATATGTCGGCATGGCCGAGCAGTTGCTGCACGGCCCTGAGATCGGCGCCGTTCTGCAGGAGGTGGCTGGCGAAAGCATGGCGCAGCACGTGCGGTGAGATCTTGGCCGAGGCAATGCCGGCGCGCGCCGCCAATCCTTTCAGGTCACGGGCAAAGACCTGGCGCGAGAGATAGCCGCTGTCGGATGCCGCCGGAAACAGGAACGGGCTGTTGGCGAAGGCGGGCAGCTTGGCCCGAGCGCCAAGCCAGCTCCGCATCGCCGCGCGCGCCTTGGCCGACAGCGGCACCATGCGTTCCTTGTCGCCCTTGCCGCGCACCATGAAGAAACGGTCGTCGCGTTGCGCCACCGTCACCGGCAGGCCGACCAGCTCGGAAACGCGCAGACCCGTGGCGTAGAGCACTTCGACCAGCGCATGCAGGCGCAGCGCCGCCAGCCTGTCGGCGTGGCCGAGCCCGGCATCGCCGGCTTCGTGCGCGGCGCGGTCGATCAGCCGGCCGGTTTCGGCCTCGCTCATCGTCTTGGGCAGCGGGCGGCCCTTTTTCGGGCTGTCAAGCGTGCCGGTCGGGTCGTCGCCGCGCAAACCTTCGGCATAGAGGAACTTGAAGAATTGGCGGATCGCCGACAGTTTGCGCGCCTGCGAGGTCGGCGCGAAGCCGTGCGCGGCAATGTCGTCGAGATAGGCCCTGATATCGGCGGCACCTGCGCGGGCAAGTCCGCCATCGATCCCGTCGGAAGCATCCTCCAGATCGCGGCGATAGGAGGAAAGCGTATTCTCGGCCGCCCCCCGCTCGGCACTCATCATTTCCAGGAAGGCCTCGATACGGGCGGCGCTGTTCATTTCCTTGAGGCGGTTCCGAGTCAGTTTTTTGGGGTTCAGTTTTTCTTAGGATTGAGCTTTTCCGGCGGAATACGCACGCTCATTTCCGCTTTTTTCGGCTCGACGAACATCACCAGCGCGAACATCGTACCATAGGCAATGCCAGCCAGAATCGCGAGAGTCACGACAAAGCGAAACAGTGTCGGCATCAATTCTCGCCCGTCTTTTTGTTCTGCGTTTCCAAACCCTGTGCCCTTATGGGACGCCAACCCGGCCAATTCAAGGAAGAAGCGGGGCCCTGTTAGCAACTTCTGATGCGAGCGTCGCCCTGTCCATATCAGCCCAAGGCACTCGGCACGCTTGACGCAAACCGGCTTTTCATGTCGATACGCCGGCAAAGAGGGCCCAAGAAACAGCTGATGAACGCGTTACAGGCAAATCCTCCAGGCGAGACCCATGCCGCGCTGCTTGGCCGGCTGGGCGGCCGGTCCATTGTCTTTGTCGGGCTGATGGGCGCCGGCAAGACGGCGATCGGCCGCAAGGTGTCGACGATGCTTTCGCTGCCCTTCATCGACAGCGACCAGGAGATCGAGAGCGTGTCGCGGATGACCGTTCCGGAACTGTTCGAGCGCTATGGCGAGACCGAGTTCCGGGCTTTGGAACAGCGTGTCATCCTGCGCGTGCTTGAAAACGGCCCGCAGGTCCTGTCGACCGGCGGCGGTGCCTTCATGAACGCGCAGACGCGCGAAGCCATCGCCACGCACGGCGTGTCGGTGTGGCTGAAGGCCGAGCTCGATCTTCTGATGGACCGCGTTTCCAAGAAGCAGAACCGGCCGCTTTTGAAAAGCGCGGATCCCCGCGCCGTGCTGGAGCGGCTGATGGGGGAGCGCTATCCGGTCTATGCCACCGCTGACATCACCGTGCCGACCCGCGACGATCGCAAGGAGGTCATCGCGGCCGAGGTGCTTGAGGCGCTGTGCCGGCATTTCGGCATCGATGCGATAGCCGCGACGGGCGAGGTCGATACATGAGCGCGGATCAGCCTGTCACCGTCGAAGTCGGTCTGGGCGACCGGGCCTACGACATCTTGATCGGCTCGGGCCTGCTGTCGCGCGCCGGCGCCGAGATTTCACGCCGGCTGCCCGGCACACGCGCCGCCGTCGTGACCGACGAGAACGTCGCCGCCGCGCATCTCGATGCGCTGAAGGCCGGGCTCGAGAAGGGTGGCATCCAGCCGGCCGTCATCACGATGCCGCCCGGCGAGAAGACCAAGAGCTTTGCCCATCTCGAGGCGGTGGTCGATGGCGTCCTGGCGGCCAGGCTGGAGCGCGGCGATGTCGTCATCGCCCTTGGCGGCGGCGTCATCGGCGATCTCACCGGTTTTGCAGCCGGCATCGTTCGGCGTGGCATGAATTTCGTGCAGGTTCCGACCTCGCTTCTGGCTCAGGTCGATTCGTCGGTCGGCGGCAAGACCGGCATCAACAGCCCGCGCGGCAAGAACCTCGTCGGGGTCTTCCTCCAGCCCAGGCTGGTGCTGGCCGACACCGAAGTGCTCGACACGCTGCCGATCCGCGAATTCCGCGCCGGCTATGCCGAGCTTGCCAAATACGGGCTGATCGACCGCCCGGAATTCTTCGCCTGGCTGGAAGCCAACTGGGAAAAGGTGTTCGCCGGCGGACCGGAACGGGTCGAGGCCATTGCCGAGGCCTGCCGCGCCAAGGCCGATGTCGTTGCCCGTGACGAGTTCGAGACCGGTGACCGCGCCCTGCTCAATCTCGGGCACACTTTCGGCCATGCGCTGGAAGCCGCCACGCAGTATGACGGCGCTCGCCTTGTCCATGGCGAAGGGGTGGCCATCGGCATGGCGCTGGCGCACCGGTTCTCGTCGCGGCTCAATCTCGCCAGCCCCGACGACGCGGCCCGCGTCGAGGCGCATCTGCGTGCCGTCGGGTTGCCGTGGCAGATGGCCGATATTCCGGGCGAACTGCCAGATGCCGAGGCCCTGCTTTCATTCATCACGCAGGACAAGAAGGTGTCGCGCGGCGCACTGACCTTCATTCTGACGCGCGGCATCGGCCAGGCCTTCATCGCCAAGGACGTGCCGGCCTCGGAAGTGCTGTCGTTCCTCAGGGAAAGCCACCCAGCCAGCCGGAAAGCCGGCTGAGATGGACACTGGCTGGATCGTCGTCGCCGTCCTTGCCATCGTCGTCCTGCTGGTCGTTGCCGTGCGCATACGCCTGCTTGCGATGTTCGGCTATGAACTGTCGCGCATCGAGCCGCCGCGCTCGAGCCAGGACGAATTGCGCGGCGCGGTCGACGATTTCCGCCGCGACGGGCAGATGGTGCGCGAGGACCGCGACCGCATCGGCGGTCTGTTCGATCTCGAAGAGCTCGAAGTGTCCGACGTCATGGTCCACCGCACCAACATGCGCTCGGTCAATGCCGACAACGCGCCGGAAGCGGTGGTGCGCGAGATCCTGCAGAGCCCGCATACCCGCATGCCGCTCTGGAAAGGCTCGCTCGACAACATCGTCGGCGTGCTGCACGCCAAGGATCTGCTGCGGGCGCTGAACGAGGTCGGCAACGATTTTTCGCAGATCGACGTGATGAAGATCGCGTCAAAACCCTGGTTCGTGCCCGACACCACGACCTTGCAGGAACAGCTCAATGCGTTCCTGCGCCGCAAGGCGCATTTTGCCGTCGTCGTCGATGAATATGGCGAGGTCGAGGGGCTGGTGACGCTGGAGGACATCATTGAGGAGATCGTCGGCGAGATCGCCGACGAGCATGATGTCGACATCCAGGGCGTCAAGCAGGAGGCCGACGGTTCCGTCGTGGTCGAAGGCACGGTGCCGATCCGCGACCTCAACCGGGCGCTCGACTGGAACTTGCCCGACGAAGAGGCGACCACCATCGCCGGCCTCGTCATCCACGAGGCGCAATCGATCCCCGAGGAGAAGCAGGCTTTTACGTTCCACGGCAAGCGCTTCGTCGTCATGAAACGCGACAAGAACCGGATTGCCAGGGTCAGGATCCGGCCGGCCGGCGACAGTTAGAGCGGTTCAGTGTTTGATAGAATCGTCTAACTCTTTGTTCTTACGCAAGACCACTAGAGACGCCCGATCTGTGCTGAGCGAGAACGGGACTAGCAGGAGCGCTTCACGCCAACTGCGCTGCCAAAGAGGCCAACGGCTATGCCGGCATTGACGCAACCGACCTCTCAACCTCTTCCTTACCAAGGGAGTGCTCTACCACTGAGCCACAGAAGATGGGGTGGAAACCAGACTGGGAAACGCCATTAACGTGCGCCGCCGGATAATGTTCCGGACACCAAAAGGGCCCGCCAGGTGGGACCCGACGGGCAAAAGTTCAGGATGCTGGGATCAACCAGCATAGGTCAACGAATGGCGGCGGCATTGGTTGCGGAGGGATTGACCCAGCAGATGCGCCACTTGGGTTTCTTTGACGGCCAGCTACCCGGATCACCCCAAAAACAGTCACATTGTGCAGTCGTCTTGTACCGATTTCTATTTGCGGATGCCGACGTGATCGGGCTATCGGAAGGCCTAGGCTGGGTGGGATCGGTGGATAACGGAATGGATATCGGAATAGCAACGCGCCCGAGCGGCGACATCGGCGACATCGTTGAAGACAGCGTCGAATTTGTGCTGCTTGTCGAGGCGGGCATTCTCGAAGCGCAAGCCCTTTTGCTATGCGAAAGCCTACGGTGTTTCGCCGGCGCCTATTCGCGGTGCCCGATAACGGTCGTGTCGCCAAGAAGCAGCCGTCGCCCATCCTTGTCTACACTCCACCAACTCAAGCGACTGAATGTCGAATATCTACCGATCGAGATAGAAAGCTGCTGTCCGCACTACGGCCCGTCCTATCGTGTTCATGCGCTCGCCCACGTCGAACGTCGGCCTGGGCCGCCAATCATTATCCAGGTCGATAGCGATACAATATTCATCGCTGAGCCGGACTTTTCGTTGGACACAAATTCGGCCGCCGCACGCCCGGTGGACGTTAAAGGGATGTGCACGACGGGTTCTGGTGACCCATTCGACGATTACTGGAGGAAGGCATGCGCACTTGTCAGCGTCGACTATGAGCATCTCCCGGTCGTGCAAACAACTGTCCATGGTCAGGCAGTGCGAGCGAGCTACAATGGTGGGCTTTTTGTAGCAAAACGATCACACGGGCTATTTCAGCGTGCCGAAGACATTTTGGAACGATTGGTGGCTGCCGATATGAAGTCGTGGCCCGACGGCCCAATCATCAACACCGGGACCGGGGCTCTGGACGGAGAGGCCACCGCTTTTTGGGGCACGAGCCAAGCCGCCCTTTCGCTGGCTGCAGTCGCCGGAAACCACCCCGTGCGAATGTTGCCAGCCACGCATAATTTCCCTCTCAACCACTTGGCTGCGCTTGCGGCCCCTGACACGGCGCGGTTGGTCCACGTCCACTATCACGGACTGTTCAGCGCCGGGTCGGCGGGTGCAAATCCGGTGTTGGACGGAACGCTGGAGCTTCCGGCAGGAATTTCGGAATGGCTTGCGGCCCGGCTGCCGCTGTCGGAACACCCGCAACAGGCTGCCCCGACGCGTGACCTCCCAAAACTGCCCCGGAGAAAGGCAATCCTCATCCTGGGCATGCACCGCAGCGGCACCTCGGCGCTTGGTGGCGTGATCAACGCACTGGGAGCGACCGGTCCGAAGAATCTGCTGCCCGCCAATTCCCACAATCCCACGGGATACTGGGAGAGCGCCCGCCTCAATCTGGCCAATGACGACTTACTCGCATCGGCAAACTCCTCTTGGCATGACTGGCGAGCGCTCGACCCGCAATGGATGCAATCGCGGGCCGCAGAGCGGCATCGACACAAGATCAGAGCAGTCCTCGGCAACGAATTCGGCGACGAGCCCTTGTTTTTTGTCAAGGATCCGCGGATTTGCCGATTTGCCTCGTTCATATCGTCGATCTTGGCCGAGATGGAGGTCGATACGGTCGCATTTCTGCCGATCCGCAACCCTCTTGAGGTCGCGCTGTCGTTGAAGCGGCGAGATGGCTTGCCGATGGCGAAATCACTTCTGCTTTGGCTGAGGCACGTGCTCGAAGCGGAGCACCAGTCACGAGACATGCCACGTCATTTTTTGCGTCACGAAGATTTCCGCACTGACTGCCGGCGGCAATTGAACCATGCGGCTGACGAAACCGGGGTCATCTGGCCGGCTCCTGCTAACCAGTCCGATATCGAGATTGAAAAGTTCCTGAACGAGGACCTGCATCACGAGAGAGCCTCGATCGAAGAGCTGCGAAACCATCCGGACATCACACCTCTGATCCGGACCGCGTATGAGATTTTGCGTTCCATGGCGGTCGACGGCGAAAGCCGTGAACTGCGCGCTCAACTGGATCTGGTACGTACGATATTCAACGAGAGCTGTGATGTTCTGGCGATAGCGACGGCGGAGGCTGAACATCTCCGTGGAGAGCTTCGAGGGCGGATTTTAGATCATGAGGCGGTCGTTCGTGCTCACCACGAGCTCAGCCTCGAATGTGACGTGATTGTCCGCGATCGGGACGCTTTCCTCGCAGAACGCAACGCGCTTCTCGCGTCCCGCAGCTGGCGCTGGACCGCACCCTTGCGATGGGTACGCGGTCCCTTCTTGCGCCGAACTTGATGACGGCAAGCCCGCGCGATGCGGTGCTCGACACGAACTGTGGTTGGTTTGTCGAGGAACAGTCATACGCCTCCCCAAATTCACCCTCCCTGCAGCAGGCGCCAGATATCCGACCAATACGCCCAACATGGCGGTGACCCCAACCGCATCGTCGGCATGGGCCATTCGGCGGGCTGCCATCTGATTGCGTTGACCGGCATGAGCGGCGAATTGCCCGGCGTTGCCGGGCTGCTTCTCGACGATACCAGAGCCTATGATCTTGCCGCCCTCGCCAAACATGGCGGCATGGTGCGGGCCTATTCGCGGGTCTTTTCCGATCCTTCGCAATGGGCGGCGCTGTCGCCGGCGAGCTATGTGGATGGTCGCAAGCATCCGCCGACGTTCATCGCCTATTCTCGCGCCGATGGTCGCGGCGAGCAGTCCACGGCCTTTGCCGAGCGCCTGCGCGCCAGCGGCACTGATGTGACGCTGTTCGACGGTAGCGCCTATACGCACATGTTGATCAACCGCGACTTCGGCGAGGGTGATGATGCGCTGACCATAGCGGCGCTGGCGTTCCTGAAATCGACGGTCGGCTGAGCGCACCCAGCGTGCCCGCAGGGCATGTTCCACTCGTTCCGCTCGACAGCCTACGATGCGGCCCGAAGCCGGAACTCAGCAGTCATTACTGGAGCGTTCGTTGAGTGTCGCACCGGTTTCGGCGTCGACCGAAGCCAGGCTGACTTCGTAACCCCAGAGGCTCCGGATGTGGCGCAGGGTGGCGTCGCGGCTGCCATTGTCGAGCAGGACGCCCTCCTTCACCTCGTGTTGCAGCCGTAAATGCCGGTTACCGAGCAGGTCGACGTCCACTACCTGGATATCCGGCCGGCTCGCCCCGATGTCGTAGCTCTGGGCCAGCGCGGCACGTATCTTTTGGTAGCCGCGCTCATTGTGGATCGAGGCGACCTCGTAATGCGAGTCGTCGGCTTGGTCGGCCAGGACAAACATCCGCCATTTCCGTATCAGGGCTGGGCTGAGGTGCTGGCGGACGAAGGATTCATCGCGGTGATTGGCCCATGCGTCCAGCAGCACCTCGCGCCAGTCACCGCGGCCCGCAATGTCGGGAAACCAGTCGCGGTCCTCCGCCGTCGGCTCGATCGAAATGCGCTGGATGTCCTGCATCATGTCGAGGCCGAGCGCGTATGGGTTGATACCGGAGAACCGGGGGTCGTCGAAAGCCGGCTGGAAGATCACATTGGAATGGTTGCGTAGGACCTCGAGCATGGCGCCCTCGCTGATCTGACCGCGGTCGAACAATGCGTTCATGAGGGTGTAGTGCACGAAGGTGGCGCAGCCTTCATTCATCACCTGCGTTTGCCGCTGCGGATAGAAATACTGCGCAACGACACGCACGATGCGGATGATCTCGCGCTGCCACGGCTCCAGGACAAGGCTGTTCTTCTCGAGGAAATAGAGCAGATTTTCCTCGGGCAGGTTGAGCGATTTCTTCCGCTCCGTCAGGCCCTCATCCTTCTTCTCGGTCTTGCTGGTGTCCTGTGAAGGAGGCAGCGTGCGCCATAAATCGTTGTAGGAGCGCTCTTCGTATTCCAGGCGCTCGCGCAGCCCTTCACGCTGCCGCTCTGACGACAGCTTTGGCGGCCTGTGGTATCGGAACACGCCTTGCTCCATGAGCGCGTGGGCGCTATCGAGAATGCTTTCCACGGCTGACAATCCGTGCCGCTCCTCGCATCGGGCAATGTAGCCCTTGGCGAACTCCAGGTAGCTCAGGATTCCCCCGGCATCGGTCCACTGCTGGAAAAGGTGATTGTTCTTGAAGAAATGATTGTGTCCGAGCGCCGCATGCGCCGTCACCAGGGCCTGCAGGGCCATGGTGTTTTCCTCCATCAGGTAGACGATGCAGGGATTGGAATTGATGACCAGTTCATAGGCCAGCCCCCGGCCGCCCTTGCGGTAGAGAAAGTCCTGGTACAGGAAATGCTTGCCGAACGACCAATGACGATACATCAGCGGCATGCCGACCGATGAATAAGCGTCGAGCATCTGTTGCGAAGAAATGATCTCCATCTGCACCGGATAGGTGTCCAGCTTGAGCTCCTCGACGGCGATTGCCGCGATCGCCTCATAAGCCTGCGACAATTTCTGGAAATCCCAGTCGGATCCGGAAAAGAGCAAACCCGGTTTGCTGGCTGTCCTGGCCATGGTTCCCCTCAGGCACTCTTGCGGAGCGCGGGCTGTTTGGCGAAGAGCTGACGAAAGACAGGATAGATATCGGCGGCGGTGGCTATTCGGCTCATCTGGAAGTTCGGCCAGTTTGACTCAATGGCGCTGTAGGCCCGCCAGAGCGACGTCCCGTTTTCGGTCGCGCCGAAGATGTGGCTCTCGCGTTCGTCGATGATCTCGACATAGGCGAAATACTGGCACAGGCGCATGAGCTTGCCGTTCAGCAGGGCGATGCAGCGCTCGGAATCGGTGGCGAAATTGTCGCCGTCCGAGGCCTGGGCGGCGTAGATGTTCCACTCGCTCGCGGGATAACGCTGCTCGATGACGCGATGCATTTCCTCGAGCGCGGTGGAAACGACGGTGCCGCCGCTTTGCGTGCAGTAGAAGAAGGTTTCCTCATCCACCTCCTGCGCTTCATGCGTGTGGCGGATGAAGACGATTTCGGTACGCTCATAACGTCTTTTCAGGAACAGGTGCAGCAGCACGAAAAAGCGCTTGGCAAGGTCCTTCTCGCGCTCGCCCATCGAGCCCGACACATCCATCAAGCAGAACATGACCGCTTTCGCATTCGGCACCGGGCGCGGATCGAAGCGGTTGAACCGGATGTCTACCGGGTCGACGAAGGCAATCCGCCGGCGCCGGCGTTCCAGCCGCTCGATCTCCTCTTTGAGGGCCGCGACGCGCTCGCGCGTCTGAGCATTGGGCCGTGCGGCCTCCAGCGAGGCGAGGTCCTGCATGATCGCGTCTACCGCCGCTTGCTTGGGGCGCCTGAGCGCAATGCGGCGGCCGTGGCTGTTGCGCATCGTGCGGCCGACATTGATGTTGGTCGGCGAACCGGTGGCCGCGAAACCCGCCCGGCGCGGCTTGAAGGCAAGGATCTCCTTGAGATTGAGCTTCACCAGGTCGGGCAGTTCGAGATCCTCGAAGAAAAGATCGAGCACCTCCTCGCGCGACAGGACGAAACGAAAGTCGTCCTCGGATGCGGTGTTTCCCGGTGACGAACCGCCCTTGCCTCCGCCCTGGCCAGGTTTGGGGATCAGATCCCCCTGGGCGAATTGCCTGTTGCCCGGCAGGATGTGCCGGCGCCGGCCGGTGTCCCTGGCGTCGTTGAAGGTCGGCTCGCCGGTGCCTCTCTCGGGCATCGGCACGACATGCTCCGCGTCCACGTCGGCGATCCGCCCAGCGCGGATCTGGTCGCGAATGCTGCGCTTGAGTTCCTCGCGGGCACGCCTGAGGAAGCGCTGGCGATTGCCAAGGCTTTTGTCCTTCGGATTCAGGCGGCGGTCGATAAAGATCGGCATGCAACCATTCGGACTGCTCTCAGCCCGCCTTGTTCACCCGCATGTACCAATCGACCAGCCGGCGGACCTGCCGTTCCGTATAACCGCGCTCCACCATCCGCTGGACGAATTCACTGTGCCGTTTTTCGGTGACGCTGTCCTGCTTGGAGCCGAAGCTGATCACCGGCAGGAGGTCCTCGACCTGGCCGAACATGCGCTTTTCGATCACCTCGCGCAGCTTCTCGTAGCTCGTCCATGAAGGGTTCCGGCCATGGTTGCGCGCCCGGGCACGCAGCGTGAACTTCACCACCTCGTTGCGGAAATCCTTCGGATTGGCGATGCCTGCCGGCTTTTCGACTTGCGACAATTCGCTGTCCAGCACCTCGCGGTTGAGGATTTGGCCGGTATCGGGGTCCTTGTAGTCCTGATCCTCGATCCAGGCATCGGCATAGGCGATGTAGCGGTCGAACAGGTTCTGGCCATATTCGCTATAGGACTCCAGATAGGCCTTCTGGATTTCGTGGCCGATGAACTCGGCGTAACGGGCAGCCAGTTCCGACTTGATGAATTCGAGATAGGCCGCTTCCATCTCCTTCGGAAACTGCTCCCGCTTGATCGCCTCTTCCAGTATGTACATCAAATGCACCGGATCGGCGGCCACTTCCGCGGTGTCATAGTTGAACGTCTGCGACAGGATCTTGAAGGCAAAGCGCGTGCTGACGCCGGTCATGCCTTCGTCGACGCCGGCGGCGTCGCGATATTCCTGGACTGACTTCGCCTTCGGGTCGACTTCCTTCAGGTTCTCACCGTCATAGGCGCGCATTTTGGTGTGCAGCGGTGAATTGTCATGCTCGGCAAGGCGCGTCGAGACGCTGAACCGGCTGAGGATGTCCAACACCTCGGGCGCGCAGGGGCTGGCGGCCAATTCACTCTCGCGCAGCAGTTTTTCGTAGATTTGCCTTTCTTCGGTGATGCGCAGGCAATACGGCACCTTGACCACGAGAATGCGATCGAGAAATGCCTCGTTGTTCTTGTTGTTCTTGAACTGTTGCCACTCGGATTCATTGGAATGGGCAACGATGATGCCCTGGTAGGGAAAGGCACCGAAATTCTCGGTGCCGTTGTAACTGCCTTCCTGGGTCGCCGTCAGCAATGGATGCAGCACCTTGATCGGCGCCTTGAACATCTCGACGAATTCGAGCAGACCCTGCGTCGTCCGGTTCAGCCCGCCGCTGTAGGAATAGGCGTCGGGGTCGGACTGGCTGAAATTTTCCAATTGCCTGATGTCGACCTTGCCAACCAGGGCTGAGACATCCTGATTGTTCTCGTCGCCAGGCTCTGTCTTGGCAATGCCGATCTGGCGCAGCCGCGACGGCATCAGTTTGACGACGCTGAATTTGGAAATGTCGCCGGACAATTCGTCGAGGCGCTTGGCCGCCCATGGCGAGATAAGCCCGTTCAGGCGGCGCCGGGCTATTCCGTATTTGTCCTCCAGGAGATCGCCCATGCGATCCGGATGGAACAGGCCAAGCGGCGATTCGAAAACCGGACTGATCTGGTTGCCGACCTTCAGCGTGTAGATCGGGCGCTCCTCCATCAATTTCTTCAACCGTTCGGCCAAGGAGGATTTACCGCCGCCGACCGGGCCCAGGAGGTAAAGGATCTGCTTGCGCTCCTCGAGGCCCTGAGAGGCATAGCGGAAATATCCGGCGATGCGCTCGATCGTATCCTCCATCCCGTAAAAGTCGGAGAAGGAGGGATATATCTTGACGGTCCGGTTCGAGAAAATGCGGCCGAGCCGCTCGTCCTTGCTGGTGTCGACCAGGTCAGGCTCGCCGATCGCCTCGACCATTCGTTCCGGCGCCGAGGCATACATCGACTTGTCTTCGCTGCAGGCAAGCAGATATTGCTGGAGACTTATCTCCTCCTGGGCGGCGTTTGCATAAATTTCCGAAAAGAGATGGAAGACGTCGGATGGGTTCTCACGCATGATCATTGCCTTCAGAGCCATTCTGGCGGGGCACACACATTCAACTGCGGGATGGCATTGTTTGTTCCGTCGACGCGCGTGCATCTGGCATCAAAATCCTGGCATCGCTCCAGCCCGAATGGCTGCCTGTCCTGATTGAGCGCTCGCAGCGTCCGCGAAGACCTGCGATCTGGAGATCGACCGCGACTTCGGCAGGGATGGCGACGCGCTGACCGCCGCGGCGCCCTGTGGCTGGATCATGCCAAAAGCGGCGGCGGCAGGCGCGGGAACATCTCGACGTGGTGACGCTCGTCTTTTCCAACCGCACCTATGCGATCCTGCATGGCGAGATGCGTAATGTCGGCGTGAACGCGATCGGCGAGAATGCGCGCCGCATGCTCGATCTCGACCATCCGGCGCTGGACTGGGTTTCGCTGGCCAAAGGCATGGGCGTGGAGGCGGCGCGTGCGGATAGCTGCGAACGTTTCGACGCGCTGCTCGACGCTGCCTTGTCTCGCCCGGGGCCGTTTCTGATCGAAGCGGTCATCTGAGCGCAGCGTGAGAGGCGCAGCTGGCTCGCAGCTTGGCCTACCAGCGCGTCTGTTCACCGGGCGCCGCGGGCTCGATCGCCAGCGCGTGCACGCCCGCGTTCAACTCGTCGGCCAGAAGCTGGTTGACGGCGCGATGACGGTCGATGCGGCTCATGCCCGTAAAACTCCGAGAGACGATACGGACACGGAAATGCGTCTCGCCGGTGCCGTCGAATTCTGTGTGGTGACCGGATTCCACGTGATGATGGCCGGCGTGGAGATGGCTTTCGTTGAGGATGACGAGCCGCTCGGGCGAAAATGCCTTGTTGAGCTTGTCTTCCATGGTCGCCTGTATGGACATCGTCTTTTCCCTTCACCACATATGGCTGGCTCGCCGCCATGAAAGCCGAAAATCGGGCTCACCAGGCCGCTGGCGTACAACAAAATCGGTCATTCGCCCGCTTTAAGCCGCGATTCAGCGGTTAGGGCGATGATCGCGAAAATGTCAATTCTTGTTTCGCATCTGCGAACGCCCCATAAATGGGTGAGATGAAGCCGTATCCCAAATATTTCGAGAAGATTCGCGTCCGTCCAGACAAGGACGCGGAGGTGAAGGCGCACGCGCCGATTTGCCAGTGGGATGGCTGCAAGGAGGCGGGCACGCATCGCGCGCCTGTCGGGCGCATGAAGGAGGGCGAGTATTTCCGCTTCTGCTTCGACCATGTGCGCGAGTACAACAAGGGCTTCAACTACTTCTCCGGCGTGCCGGACACCGAGGTCGCCCGCTTCCAGAAGGAAGCGATGACCGGCCATCGGCCGACCTGGAAGATGGGCGTCAACGGCGCCTCGACACGCTCCTCGCCCGATATGGCGCAGATGCGCTCCGGCCGCGCCGGCTACTACAATCGCATGCGCGACCCGTTCGACCTGTTCAAGGGGCCGAAGGATCCGCGCGAGGCGCGCGAGCGCAAGGCCAAGCCCCTTGAGGCCAAGGCGCTGGAAACGCTTGGCCTTGATACAAAGGCGACTGGCAAGGACATCAAGGCGCGCTATAAGGAACTGGTGAAGCGTCACCATCCGGATGCGAATGGCGGCGACAGAGGTTCGGAAGACCGGTTCCGCGATGTGCTTCAGGCCTATCGCGTGCTCAAACAGGCAGGCCTGTGCTGAGCGACCCTATGGTTCGTGTCGTTTTCCAACTTTCATAAGGTTGGAAAACGCTCTAAGACCGCCCCCGAACAAAATGGATTGCCGGCGAAACGCGACGTTTCGCCCGTGGAGACGTTGAGAGATATGAACAAGGTCGATCGCGACATCGCCAATCTGCCCGACACGACGGTGCCGGTGAAGGAGAAATTCGGCTTCGAGTCCAAGATGGTGGTGCCGGCCTATTCGGTGACATCAGAGCATGTGCCCGACATCGATCCCGACTATCTGTTCGACAAGGCGACGACCTTGGCGATCCTCGCCGGCTTCGCCTACAACCGCCGCGTCATGGTCTCGGGCTATCACGGCACCGGAAAATCGACCCATATCGAACAGGTCGCCGCCCGCCTCAACTGGCCGTGCGTGCGCGTCAACCTCGACAGCCATGTCAGTCGTATCGATCTTGTCGGCAAGGACGCGATCGTCGTCAAGGACGGCCTGCAGATCACCGAATTCCGCGACGGCATCCTGCCGTGGGCTTACCAGCACAATGTCGCGCTGTGCTTCGACGAATATGACGCCGGCCGTCCGGACGTGATGTTCGTCATCCAGCGCGTGCTGGAATCGTCCGGCCGCCTGACGCTGCTCGACCAGAGCCGGGTCATCCGCCCGCATCCAGCGTTCCGCCTGTTTTCGACCGCCAACACGGTCGGGCTGGGCGACACGACCGGTCTTTATCACGGCACCCAGCAGATCAACCAGGCACAGATGGACCGGTGGTCGATCGTCACCACGCTGAACTATCTGCCGCACGACAATGAAGTGAACATCGTGCTCGCCAAGGCCAAGCATTATCGCGACACCAAGGGCAAGGACATCGTCAACAAGATGGTGCGCGTCGCCGACATGACGCGCTCGGCCTTCATCAATGGCGATTTGTCGACGGTGATGAGCCCGCGTACCGTCATCACCTGGGCCGAGAATGCCGAAATATTCGGCGATGTCGGCATGGCGTTCCGGCTGACCTTCCTCAACAAGTGCGACGAGCTGGAACGTTCGGTGGTCGCCGAGTTCTACCAGCGCGCCTTCGGCCAGGATCTGCCAGAGAGCGCGGCCAACGTGGTGCTGGGCTAAGCAGAGCCTCGATGGCGGGTCCAGGCGACAACACACGCAACAAGTCGAAGACGGGGTCTGAAGCCGACAGCTTCAAGCGCGCCGTCACCGTCTGCATGCGCGCCATCGCCGGCGACAAGGAGATGGAAGTCGGCTTCGCCAAGGACAGGCCGGCGCTGGCGGGCAGCCGCGCGCGGTTGCCCGAGCTGCCCAAGAAGGCATCGAAGGCCGACATCGCGATCACCCGCGGGCTCGGCGATTCCATGGCGCTGAAGCGCGCCTGCCATGATGTTCGCATCCACAGCAAGCTGGCGCCCGAAGGCAAGGCCGCCCGCGCCATCTACGATGCGGTCGAGCAGGCTCGCGTCGAGGCGATCGGCAGCCGCGCCATGCAGGGCGTCGCCGACAATATCGGCTCGATGCTTGAGGACAAATACACCAAGGCCAACCTCGTCGACGTCAAGGACAAGGCCGACGCGCCGATCGAGGAGGCGCTCGCGCTGATGGTGCGCGAAAAGCTGACCGGCCGGCCGGTGCCGAAGAGCGGCGAGCGGCTGGTCGAACTCTGGCGGCCCTGGGTCGAGGAGAAAGCCAAGGCCGACCTCGATGGCCTGTCGGAAAAGCTCGAGGATCAGCAGGCCTTCGCCCGCGTCGTGCGCGAGATGCTCGCCTCCATGGAAATGGCCGAGGAACTCGGCGACGACCAGGAGACCGAAGACTCCGAGGACAATGACGACAACCAGCCGCAAGGCGAGGAACAGAGCGACGAGGGCGGCGAAGACGATTCCGGCTCCGAGCAGTCGCAGTCCGAGGACGCCGAGGCGTCGGCAGACGACGAGCAATCGGCGGAGACCGAAGCCTCCGACGCAACGGCCGACGATCTGTCCGACGATGACGATGCCGACGCCGAGACACCCGGCGAGGCGCGCCGCAACGACAATCCCTTCACCAATCTGCCGAAGGAAATCGACTACAAGATCTACACGTCAGCTTTCGACGAGACGGTTGGCGCCGAGGAGCTTTGCGAAGAGGAAGAGCTCGACCGGCTGCGCGCCTTCCTCGACAAGCAGCTCGCCAATCTGTCGGGCGTCGTCGGTCGGCTCGCCAACCGGCTGCAGCGCCGCCTGATGGCGCAGCAGAACCGGTCCTGGGATTTCGACCTGGAAGAGGGCTATCTCGACCCGGCGCGGCTGGTGCGCGTGGTCATCGATCCGATGCAGCCGCTGTCGTTCAAGCAGGAGCGCGACACCAAATTCCGCGACACGGTGGTGACGCTGGTGCTCGACAATTCCGGTTCGATGCGCGGCCGGCCGATCACGGTCGCCGCCACCTGCGCCGACATCCTGGCGCGCACGCTGGAGCGCTGCGGCGTCTCGGTCGAGATCCTCGGCTTCACCACGCGGGCGTGGAAGGGCGGGCAGGCGCGCGAGAAATGGCTGAAGGACGGCAAGCCGCCGAACCCCGGCCGGCTCAACGATCTGCGCCACATCATCTACAAGTCGGCCGACCATCCGTGGCGGCGGGCGCGGCGCAACCTCGGCCTGATGATGCGCGAAGGCCTGCTCAAGGAAAACATCGACGGCGAGGCGCTGCTGTGGGCGCACAACCGGCTGATCGCCCGGCCCGAACAGCGCAAGATCCTGATGATGATCTCGGACGGCGCGCCGGTCGACGATTCGACGCTGTCGGTCAATCCGGGCAATTATCTCGAACGTCATCTGCGCGCCGTCATCGAACTGATCGAGACGCGCTCACCGGTCGAACTGCTGGCCATCGGCATCGGCCATGACGTGACCCGCTATTACAGGCGCGCCGTCACCATCGTCGATGCCGAGGAACTGGCCGGCGCCATGACCGAGCAACTGGCTTCGCTGTTTGCCGAGGAAAGCGCGAAGGATACGCGGCGCGGCGGCACGCGACGGGCCGGATGATCCTTTCGCGGCGCGGGTTTCGGGACACATTTTTCGCCGCCGCCTTGCTTGCCGGCATGACTTCGGCGCCAGCCGGTTCGGCCGGCTCGGCCGCAGTTGAGCCTGTCGCAGTCTCGGCCGGCCCGATCACCGACTTCCATATTGGCGGTACCGACAAGCAGTTTGGCCAATTCGAATTCGTCGGCGGGCTGGAAATGACCTCGCCATCACGCGATTTCGGCGCGCTGTCGGCGTTCCGGTTTCTGAAAGCCGGCGGCGATTTCATCGGTGTGGCCGATACCGGTTACTGGTTCTTCGGCTCGGTGGCCCGAGACGCAGACGGGCGACCCGTCGGCATCCAGAATTTTCGCATGCAGCAAATGGTCGATCAGAGCGGCCAGCCGATCGACGAAAAACGGGAAGTCGACGCCGAAGGCCTCGCGGTCAAGGACGGCATCGCGACCGTCGGTTTCGAGCGCAACCACCGCGTCGTCCAGTTCAGGATCGACCCGGACAACATGAAGGCGCCGTTCAGGCAGCTGGATTTCCTGGTGCCGGCGCGGGAACTGCGGCAGAACCGCGGCTTCGAGACAGTCACCTATTCAAATGCCAACGGCCAGCATCAGGGCGGTCTTGTCGTGGTCTCGGAGAAGAGCCTCGATCGGGCCGGGAACATCTACGCCGCCATCATCGAAGGGCCGCGCAAGGGCGTCTTCACCGTCAAGCGCAACGGCGATTTCGACATCACCGATGGCGCCTTTCTGCCCGATGGCGACCTTTTGCTGCTGGAGCGCAGTTTCACCATGACGGGCGGCCTCAAGATGCGGCTGCGGCGCATTTATGGGGAGAGCGTCGAGAAGGGCGCCGTTGCCGACGGGCCGGTGCTGCTGCAAGCCGACATGGGCTACCAGATCGACAATATGGAAGGGCTAGACGTCTGGACCCGCGATGACGGCGCGCTGATGGTTTCGCTGATCTCCGACGACAATCAGTCGATCCTGCAGCGCAATCTCTACCTGGAATTCATTCTGCACCAGGATTGAGTGGCAGCTCCGTCGCGACGCCTATTGGCAATTTTGTCCATGCGTCGGCCATTCCCAGCGTTCTCCCTGACAGACCACTAGTCTAAATTTGAATGAGTTTGTCGACCATGACCGTGTTTGCGAAAACACTTTAGTCTGGACTTGACAATTGAGATGGTGCGAACGATACTCAAGTCCATGCTTAATCATTCAGAGATCGACGGCATCCTTCGCGCTCTTGTCGAGCCCACCCGCCGGCAGATCCTGGAACGGTTGAGCAGCGGACCGGCCACCGTCAGCCAACTGGCGGAGCCGTTCGGCATGACCTTCGCCGCCGTGCTGCAGCATCTCCAGGCGCTGGAGGCCTGCGGGCTGATCCGCAGCGAAAAGATCGGGCGGGTGCGCACCTGCCGGATCGAACCGGGCGGGCTCGCTCCGCTCGCCGACTGGATTGCCGAACGCCGCCTACCGGTGGAACGCCATCTCGACCGTCTTGGCCAGATCCTGGCCGAGACGGAAAATCAGGACCAGAAAAAGGACGAACCGCAATGAACCAGATTGCCCCCGTCAAGGACGAACATTCCGTCATCCACTCCACCTTCACCATCGAGCGGACCTATCCGCAATCGCCGTCACGTGTCTTCCATGCCTTCGCCGACAAGGCGACGGTGCGGCGCTGGCGCATCGAAGGCGATGGTTTTGCCGTTGCCGACTTCAGCTTCGACTTTCGCGTCGGCGGCGGCGAGGTGTCTCGCTTCAGCTATGGCGGCGGTCCGGAGATCAGGCTCGACGCGCAATTCCAGGACATCGTCGCCGACCAGCGCATCGTGTTTTCCTACAGGATGGCGGTCGGGCCGCAGCCTATGTCGGCATCGCTGACCACCGTGGAGCTGACGCCTTCAGGCGATGGCACAAGGCTGACCTACACCGAGCAGGGCGCTTTCTTCGACGGCATCGATTCCGCCAAGGGACGGGAGGAGGGGACTCGCGGGCTGCTGGAGGCCCTTGCCGCCGAACTTCAGCGGTCAAAATAGCCCCGGCCGCCGACGATCTTGGTCAAGATCATGAGGCTTTGGTGGCTATCCAGATGACATGGCGCGCGCCGCGCTTGCCGTTGGCGCGCGTGTTGACTTCGTCGACCGCGAAACCTGCCTGTTTCAGCCGCCGCGTGAAGCCGGCATCCGGCCCCTGCGACCACACCGCCAGCACGCCGCCCGGCTTGAGCGCGGTACGCGCGGCGGAGAGGCCAGCCGCACTGTAGAGGGCGTCATTGCCTTTGTGGACGATGCCCTCGGGGCCATTGTCGACGTCGAGCAGGATGGCGTCCCAGGCTCCGGCCCCGGACCGTATCAACTGGCCGACATCGGTTTCGCGGATGGTGACGCGGGAATCATAGAGCGACCCGGCGAAAATCTCGGCCATTGGGCCGCGCGCCCAGGCGATGACGGCCGGCACCAGTTCCGCGACAATGATTTCGGCATTGTTGCCCAGTTCGGCGAGAGCAGCGCGCAGCGTAAAACCCATGCCAAGCCCACCGATCAGCACCCTCGGCTGCCTATGGCCGGCAATTTTCTGGCAGGACAGTTTCGCCAGCGCTTCCTCGGAGCCGCTCAGCCGGCTGTTCATCAGCTCGTTGGTGCCGAGCATGATCGAGAATTCGGAACCGCGCTGTTTCAGCCGCAATTCCTGCTGGCTGTCGGGCGTTCTCGCGGAGTCCAGCTGGATCCAGGGAATCACGGCTTAGGCCGGGGCAATGGCCGGCTGGCTCCAGCGGGCGGCGAGCAGCCGGTAGGGGATCAGTGCCAGGACAGCGATGATCAGTTTCACGCTGAGGTCGCCGAGCGCCCAGGACACCCAGCGCATGGCATCGACATGAAACACGCCCATCAATGGGGCGCTTTCGAGCGCGAAACTGTCGCTTGGACCGACGAAGGCAAAGGCGGCCGAAAAAGCCACACCGAAGAACACGACGGTGTCGAACACCGATCCGACCAGCGTGCCGATGATCGGTGCCCGCCACCAGCTCTGCCGACGCAGCCGGTTGAACACGGTGACGTCGAGCAACTGCGCGGTCAGGAAGGCAGCGCCCGAAGCGGCTGCGATGCGCACCAGCCGGTCGGCTGATGTCTCGAACTCGATCAGGCCGTGACGGAACAGGAAGGGAGGGACGAGGATCGAGCACACCACCGCCGTCATGAAGCCGACAAAGACGATCCGGCGCGCCACGGCGGGTCCGTGGCGGCGGTTGGCAAGGTCGGTGACAAGGAAGGAAAAGGGATAGGTGAAGGCGCCCCAGGTCAAAACGTCGGCGAGCGACAGGCCGCCGATCTGGCCCTGCATGGGGAACTGGACGAGGATGTTCGAAGCCACGACGACAAGCGCCATGGCGGCCACAAAGGGCAGGTATCGCGAATAGGAAGACATTTTTTTATCCTGGGTAATGGAACCAGCGGAGCGTTTTGCCGAAAACCGGATCACGCTCGCTTTGTTCGAGCATCGAATCTATGGCCGCTACGCGATCTCGATCCGATACTCAGTGGCCAACAAGAGTTGGCCAGGGCGGTTGTCCCCCGCCTGAGAGACGAATTAAGCGGCAGCCTGTTCGGCGGTCTTCTTGGCGATCTGCTTCTTCAAGAGACGCGCGCGCTGCGACAGCTCCTTGACGTCGGCCTTGGCCAGGAAGGCATCGAGGCCGCCGCGATGTTCGACCGAACGCAGCGCGTTGGCAGAAATGCGCAGGCGCACATTCTGGTTCAGCGCTTCCGAAATCAGCGTCACATTGACGAGGTTCGGCAGGAAACGACGCTTGGTCTTGTTGTTCGCGTGGCTCACATTGTTGCCGGTCTGGACTGCCTTGGCAGTGAGTTCGCAGGTGCGGGACATGGTTCTAACCTTCAGTTCTCTCGTGGCCTGCCAAACTTTTGTGCCCACGCCGGGTGGCGCGCGGTTCTGGTCAGGCGGCCTTATGGAAAAGTTGGCGTTCCTTAGTTGCATTTCACCGGGGCGTCAAGCTCCGGCTTCCCCACGGAAGCGCCCGGCATTTCATATTAAGGCCGGATTTCACCCTATAAGCGGTCTCACAGGGACATGCCAGACCGGAGTCGCCCGGCTCCGGCCGAAAATCAAGGATCCGATCCCGCCATGCCTCGTTCGTCTCACGCGCTTGTTGCCGCGCTTGCCGTCGCCTTGCCGTCCGCCGCGTCCGCTGCCTCGCCGCAGTCGTTCAAGGGAGAGTACACGGTGTCGTTTCTGGGTCTCTCGATCGCGAGGTCGACTTTCTCCAGCCACTATGAGAATGGCGCCTACGCGATCGAAGGCAGTGTCTCCGCGGCGGGTCTCGCCAAGCTGTTCGACGACACGCGGGGCACGATCTCGTCCAAGGGTACGATCTCCGGGCAGAAGATGGTGCCGGAGGCATTCCGTGCCGACTACACTTCCGGCAAGAAGGCATCCTCGATCGACATTCGCTTTGCCAACGGTAACGTGACCTCGACGCAGGTCATCCCCGCGCCGGGCAAGCGCGACCCCGAGGCATGGGTGCCGATCGGCGCCGGCGACCTGGCATCGGTGCTCGATCCGATGGCCGCCACCGTCATCCATGCCGACAGCCTCGACCAGGTCTGCGGCCGCAAGGTCAAGTTCTATGATGGCGAGATGCGCGCGGACCTGACACTGACCTACGCCTCGAAAGGAACGATCTCGGTGCCGGGCTACAAGGGCGACACAGTTACCTGCCAGATGGGTTTCGAGCCGGTGGCGGGCTATCGCAAGGGCCGCAAGGCGCTCAACTACCTCAAGAACAAAAGCCGCATGATGGTGACGTTTGCACCGCTTGGCCAAACCGGCGTATATGCGCCGATCCACGCCACCGTCGGAACGCAGATCGGCACCTTGACCATCAGCGCCAGGCGGTTCGAAGCAGTACAATAAGGCACGCCACCGGGGACAGGATGGGGCGCGCCACTGGAGACAAAATGGGGCGCGCAACACTGATCGGCTTTTCGGCGGTCGCCATGTGGGCGTTGCTTGCGTTGCTGACGGATGCGTCCGGCAAGGTGCCGCCATTCCTGTTGTCGGCGATCACCTTCTCGATCGGCACGGGCGTAGGGCTTGTCGCGCGACTGTTCATGCCGGCCACCGACAGGAACCAGAAAATCCCGCCCCAGGTCTGGGTGATCGGTATTGCCGGCCTGTTCGGCTACCATTTCTTCTATTTTACCGCGCTGCGCAACGCGCCGGCGGTGGAGGCGAGCCTGATTGCTTATCTCTGGCCACTGCTGATCGTGCTGGGCTCGGCGCTGATGCCGGGCGAAAAACTGGCTTGGAATCATGTCGTCGGCGCGCTGCTCGGCCTTGCCGGCACCGTGCTGATCGTCACCAAGGGTGGCGGCCTGGCCTTCGACGCGCGCTATGCCTTCGGCTATGCCATGGCGGCCGTCTGCGCCCTGCTATGGTCGTCCTATTCACTGCTGTCGCGACGTTTCCCGTCGGTGCCGACCAGCATCGTCACCTGGTTCTGCGCGGCAACCGCCGTGCTGTCGCTCGCCTGCCACCTGGCGCTCGAGGAAACAGTGCTGCCTGACGGCGCCGGCCAGTGGCTGGCCGTGCTCGGGCTCGGCCTGATGCCGGTGGGCGCTGCCTTCTATGCCTGGGACATCGGCGTCAAGCGCGGCAACATCCAGGTGCTGGGTGCCGCAAGCTACGCGGCACCGCTTTTGTCGACACTGGTGCTGATCGCGGCCGGCGTCGCCGAGCCTTCGTTGCGCATTCTGGCCGCCTGCGTGCTCATCACGGGCGGCGCGGCGCTGGCGGCAAAGTCGCTCTTCTTGCGCAAGCCAGCGGCGACCGGGAGCGGAGCCAGGGCATCCGAAGGCGGAGCCAGGGCATCCGAAGGCGGAGCCAGGGCATGACGATGCCGTTTGCCGGCGGCATCGACGCCAATGCCAATGCAACGCTGATCTTTTCGCTGGTGGCGGCGGTGATCTATGCCTTCACGCTTGGCATGCGGCCGACGCTGGCCCGCTCGGCGGCAAAGACGCTCGCCGTGGCTATGCTCGCCGTACTCGCCGCAATCCAGGGCGGCCCGCTGCTGCTGGTCGCCGCCCTTGCGCTGAGCGCGGTTGGTGACGCCTTCCTGTCGCGCGACGGGGAAAAGGCATTTCTCGGCGGGCTGGCGAGCTTTCTCGTCGCCCACATCGTGTATGCCGCGCTGTTCCTGCGTAGCGGTGGCGGATTGGAGTTGCTTGCCGCCGAATCCTGGCTGGGCGCGATTGCACTGGCCATGGCGGTGTTCGCAATTGTCATGCTGGCGGCGCTCTGGCGCCGTGTCGGTCCCGGCCTGCGTATTCCGATCGCCGCCTATATCCTTGCGATCCTGGCCATGGGCATGTCGGCGCTGACGACAAACAGTAGCTGGGTGATCGGCGGCGTGGTGCTGTTCATGGCATCGGACGGGCTGCTCGCCACGGAGAAATTCCTGGTCGCCGCCATATCACCGCAGCGCGCCTTGATGCGCCTCGTCGTCTGGGTGCTGTACTACGCCGCCCAGCTCGCGATTACCCTGGGTTTCCTGCTGGGTTAGGGCTGCCAGCCCGGCTCGGCGAGTTCGAAGGCGGCGAAATCGAAACCTGGCGCGACGGTGCAGCCGACCAGCGTCCACTCGCCCAGGCTGCGCGCAGATTGCCACCAGCCTGCCGGCACGACGATTTGCGGCCGTTCGCCCGCCGCGAGGTCGATGCCGAGAACCTGCTCGATAATGGCGCCGCCTTCTTCCCACATCGACAGCGCCAGCGGGGCACCGGCATAAAAATGCCAGACCTCGGCGGCGTCCCTGACCCGATGCCAGGCCGAAAGCTGATGCCGTTCCAGCAGGAAATAGATGGCGGTCGAATGACCCCGCGCACCGCCGGCTTCGTCGCGAAAAGTTTCCGCGTACCAGCCTCCTTCCGGATGCGGCTTCAGTGCGAGCGTTGCTATGATTTCCGCGGAACTGGTCATCGGCAGAAAGCCAACACGGCGCTCAGAAATTGTCCTTGCGCTTGCGGATCTCGGCGAAGACCTCGGCATCTCCAGCCTTCTCCATGCCCAGATGCTTGCGGATTGCCGGATCGTGCCAGCGCAGGAAGGGATTGGTCGACAGTTCCTCGCCGATCGTCGTCGGCAGCGTCGGCTTGTTGTCGACCCGCAGCGCCTCGATCCGCGCGGCGCGCTCCTTCAATGCCGAATTGGTGGGGTCGACGCTCAGCGCGAAACGGGCATTGGCGAGCGTATATTCGTGGCCGCAATAGACCGTCGTCTCGGCCGGAAGAGCCGCAAGCTTCTTCAGCGATTCGTACATCACCGGCGGCTTGCATTCGAACAACCGGCCGCAACCCAGCGCGAACAGCGTATCCGCGGTGAACGCCACTTTCGATGCCGGCAGATGGTAGGAGACATGGCCGGCGGTATGTCCGGGCGTGGCGATCACCTCGATGCGCTCATCGCCGAGATGAAGGATGGAGCCTTCTTCGACGGTTTCGTCGATGCCGGGAATCTTGGCCTTTTCCGCCTCCGGCCCGACGATGCGCAACTTGAAGCGCTCCTTGAGCGCCAGATTGGCCTCGACATGGTCGACATGGTGATGCGTGGTCAGGATCATCGTCGGCGTCCAGCCGGTGCGCTTGATCGCGGCCAGGATCGGCGCTTCCTCGGGCGCGTCGATGATTGCGGTCTGGCCGCTTTCGGGATCATGCACCAGCACACCGAAATTGTCGGTGCGGCACATGAACTGTTCGATTTCGACCGGCATCGCATCTCTCCCTTTACCGCTGCAGACATAGGGTGCCGCTGCGTGAATGTCATCCCGGATGTCAAAGCGAATGACATCCCGGATGTCAAAGCGAATGACGTCCGAATGTCATCCTGGGATATCAAATTGACATCTGGGATGCCGCCCGCTGTGGACCTTTTGTTGAATCCGCCCGACATCACGGCTACATCCCTGACATGCATTCCGACATCGTCGACCTTCGCTCCTTCTATTCGACAACGCTCGGCCGGTTCGCCGAGCGTTCGATCACCATGGCGCTATCGTCGATATGGGCCGCGGTGCCCAATGAGCGGCTGGTAGGTCTCGGATATACCTTGCCCTGGCTGGAGCGCTTCGGCTCCGACGCCGAGCGGGTCTTCGCCTTCATGCCGGCGACCCAGGGCGCCGTGGTTTGGCCGGCGACGGGGCCGACGGCAACGGCACTGGTGTTCGACGAGGAGCTGCCGCTGGTCGATTCCTGCATCGACCGCATGCTGCTCGTCCATTCGCTCGAACATGTCGAGAACCCGCGCGAGACGCTGAACGAGATCTGGCGGGTGCTGTCGCCGGCGGGGCGCGTCGTCATCGTCGTGCCCAACCGGCGCGGCGTCTGGGCACGCTTCGAACATACGCCGTTCGGCAACGGCCGGCCTTTCTCACGCGGGCAGCTCACCGAACTGCTGCGCGAGGCGAATTTCACGCCCGCCGCGTGGTCCGATGCCTTGTTTTTCCCGCCATCGCGACGGCGCTTCATGATGCGCTTCCACAATGTGCTGGAGCGCGCCGGCCGGCGGCTGTGGCCGATCTTCTCCGGCGTCATTGTCGTGGAAGCGCAGAAGCGACTTTATCAAGGCGTGCCGGTGGCCCAGCGAGCGTCTCGCCGCGTCTTCGTGCCGGTGCTGTCGCCACATGGCGCGACACGGCTCGGCCGGCGGGCCGAGGGAAGCGGTGCGGCATCGTCGGCTCGGCAAGCGACACCGTCGTGATCGCGATGGAAACTTGCATCGCGCGGCATCTTTCTGACCTATCTGTGGTGCTGGGCTCGCAAAGTGGTTGAGGGGTTGCCGCCGTCGGCTCCCTTAATCTCATCCGGTTTCAGCTTCGCTACTTAACGCAAGGACCTCGGCTATGGCTGATCAACTGGACAATCAGGCCACCGTTCAGCCGGTCGCCGTGGTCAGCAGCCTGCGCGATCAGGTGGCGGCGATCAAGCGGGCGCTGATAGAATCGCCGGTTCGCAAATGGTTGCTGTGGACGTCGGCCGGCATCATGGCCGTCATCGTCGCGACGTCGATTGGCCAGGTTCTGCTCAATCGCTGGAACCAACCCTTTTACGATGCGCTCGCGCGCCGCGACATGGCCGCCTTCCTGCATCAGCTTCTCGTCTTTGCAATGATCGCCAGTGGGCTGCTGGTGCTCAACATCGGCCAGACCTGGCTCAACCAGATGATCCGGCTGAAGTTGCGCGAGGCGCTGACGCTGGATTTGATCGACCAGTGGATGCGGCCGGCGCGTGCTTTCCGGCTGGCCAATGCCGGCGCCATCGGCGTCAATCCCGATCAGCGCATGCAGCAGGATGCCGCGCATCTGTCGGACCTGTCGACCGATCTTGGTGTCGGCCTGCTGCAGTCCTTCATCCTGCTGGTGTCTTTCGTCGGCGTGTTGTGGGAGCTGTCTTCGGGTTTCGTGTTCCACATTGGCGGCTGGTCGCTGGCGATACCGGGCTACATGGTCTGGGCGGCGTTCCTCTATGCCGGCACCGCCTCCTGGCTGAGCTGGCTGGTCGGGCGGCCGCTCATCCGCCTCAACAGCGACCGCTACACGCGCGAAGCGGAGCTGCGCTCCTCGATGGTGCGCGTCAACGAGAATGTCGATGCCATCGCGCTGTACCGTGGCGAGAATGATGCCAAGCGACGGCTCGAACTCGACCTCGGCACGGTGCTGGGTGCCATGCGGCGCATCTACACCGCCCAGATCAACCTGTCCTGGGTCACCGATACTTATGGCTGGATCACCGTCGTGGCGCCGATCCTGGTCGCCTCGCCGGTCTATTTCTCGGGCGACATCAGCTTTGGCGGACTGATGATGGCGGTCGGCGCCTTCAACCAGGTGCATTCGTCGTTGCGCTGGTTCATCAACAACATCGGCAGTATCGCCGACTGGCGTGCCACGCTGATGCGTGTCGCCGACTTCCGCATCGCGCTCGATGAAACCGATGTGCTGCACGACAAGGAGAAGCGTATCTCCTTCGATCAGAACGCCAATGGCAGCCTGACGTTGGAGAAACTCCAGGTGGCCTCGCCGGAGGGCTGTACGAAGCTCTCCGACCAGCATGTCGAAATCCATGCCGGCGAGCGCGTGATGATCACCGGCGAGCCCGGTGCCGGCAAGACGCTGTTCTTCCGCGCCATTGCCGGCCTGTGGCCATGGGGGAGCGGAAAGATCGGCATGCCGGCGGGAGAAGCCCCCATCTTCGTGCCTCGTGTCCCGTATTTCCCGGCTGGCACGCTGCGCGAGGTTCTTGACCATCCCTATGGTGTTGCTCCGGCAAGCGATGCCGATATCTCGGCGGTGCTTGGCGAAGTCGGCCTCGGGCGGCTGTCATCCTCGCTCGACCGGTCGGCCCGCTGGGAGCGGGAGTTGGGCGATGACGAACAGCGATCGCTCGCCTTCGCCAGGCTCGCCTTGCGGAAGCCGAAATGGGTGGTTATCGATGAAGCGATGGATGCATTCGACGGCCCGTCGCTAAGGCGCGTGCTATCGCTGCTGGATAAGCATCTGAAGGACGCCGCGATCATCAATATCGGACGCGGCCTGCACAACAATCAGTTCTTCCCGCGGTCCCTGACGATCGTGAAGGATACCGGCGCGCCGGCCCTGAAACCCGCCCCCGTCCGGGCAGGTGCCATCGAACCGCCGCCAGTCGCCGCACGGCGCAAGGCATAGAACAGCCGGCATTCGGACCGGCCGGGCGCGCGCCTGCCACAAGCTTTATTTCGCCGTGATCGCGAGCGATGTTGCGATCGAAACATCGCTTGTGCTGGCCATGCTTGAGATAATGAGCCTGCTTGCCTGCCTGGCTTGCGCCGAGGCCGCTCCGGTTCCTTCGGCGCCGGATACGCTGACCGTCGACGTCGAACTGGTGCTGGCGGTCGATATCTCCCTGTCGATGGACGAAACCGAGTTCGCCCTTCAACGCGCCGGCTACGTAGAGGCGCTGCGGCATGCCGATTTCATCGAGGCGGTCCGTTCCGGCCATACGGGCCGCATTGCGCTCGCCTATTTCGAGTGGGCCGGCACGGTGCGCGACGACGCGGTCATCGGCTGGCAGATCATCGACGGCGCCGAGAGCGCCAACAGCTTTGCCGACAAGCTTGCGGCCCGCCCCTTCCGGAGTTTCCGCGGCACCTCGATTTCAAGCGCGCTTGCTTTCGGCACCCAGCTTTTCGACGGCACCAATTTCGCGGGCGAACGCAGCGTCATCGACATATCTGGCGACGGCCCCAACAATATCGGGCCGCCGGTCACCGTGACGCGTGATGCGGCCATTGCCAAGGGCATAGTCGTCAACGGCCTGCCGATCCTGATCAAGCCATCGCCGACCTTCAGCCATCTCGATCAGTATTATGCGCAGTGCGTGACCGGCGGACCTGGTTCCTTCGTCCTGCCGATCCATGCGGCCGCCGAATTCTCGACGGCGATCCGGCGCAAGCTGATTCTGGAAGTCAGCGGCATTCAGGACAAGCCCAAAATCACGCCTGTCGAGATGGACGCCCCGATCGACTGCCTTCTGGGGGAACGGGACAGGCGGTTCCTGTCGGATCCCTATTTCCCGGAACTGGACCGATAAGCCTGGCCGTGGGTCAGGCAGGCCGGGCGCCAAACTCGTTGCGGAACGTGTTGAAGAGATCGCGGCGCCAGCGCCGGCCCTGGACATAGCCGTTGACCAGTTCCGGCAAGGAGTAGCCGAGCGCCTTCGACGACCGATTGGCCATATAGCCATCGAACGCCTCCGGTATCCGGCCCCTGAGAATATCGGCGATGATCTGCCGTGAGATCATGTAGGGCGGAATGTGCGGGTAGGAGCGGGCGATATGCGGGTGCTTGCCCATCAGATTGGCATAGGCTTCGACATAGCCTGTCCTGCGGCCCGAAATCGAATTCTCCGAATTGTATTTCGTCCAGTCGATATCTCCCGACAATTGCGCGCCGAACCGCTGCGCAAGGCGCAGCAGCAACTCCCGGTCCTGCATCCGGGTGATGTCGCTGTCATAGCCGCCAACCGCTAGCAGGGCCTCGCGGCGGGCCGATATCGCCGAGCCGGCGATGAAGATCGTCTGCGCCACAAGCGTGCGCTCCAGTACCATGGAACTCACGAATGCCTCGGGATTGATGCAGTTGGTGGCGCGGCCGCTCTTCAGCGAGACGTATGAGCTCAGCAATACTTCGAGCGACGGATCGTCATCGAACCGGGCCAGCGTGCGCTCAAGCCGGTGCGGCAGGTAGACGTCGTCGGAATCGAGAAATGTCACCACGGGGGTCCGCGCACGTTCGATGCCGGCGTTCCTGGCGGCGTTGGCGCCGCGCCATTTCGCGCCGACATAGATCAGCCGCGGATCGCTGACGCGGGCGAGCGCCGCCTCGGTTCCGTCGGTCGAGCCATCGTCGACGACGATATGCTCGAACCGCGGCATGCTCTGGGAAAGCACGCTTTCGACGGCGCGGAGCACCGTTTCGCGCCGGTTGTGGGTCGGTGTGATGACCGTGATGAGGGGCGGCTGCTCCGTCTTCCCGGTCATATCGCGTCAGCCGTCTTCAGCGCAAAAACACACTTCGCGCCAGGTCCTTTGATCTTCAGGATGGTTGAACGGATCGGACTTCCCCCTGGATGGCCCTCATCGGATTCGGCACGACGCTACAAAGAACAACCTGTTATGTCATCCTATTCTGCTGTCGTTCGACCGACAAGGCGTGATGAATTCCGGCTCCTGGAGCTTCAACTGCAACACCATCGCTGTCTTCCATGCTTGCGAAGTGGCGTTGACGATCAATTTCAAGGGCGATCGAATCCACCGCTAAAATCAGCTAGCTGTGCCCGACATAGTCGGGCACGATCTCGATGTCGTCGCTGACCAGGCCTGTAGCGAGACTGAACTGGCCCCAAAACGCCAAACTGTAGAATGCAAGGCCGACAAGAAGGGAAAATGGAATCTGCCAAAGCGGCATCCCCGTGCCCCCGGCATGGCCGATAATCCGTCTTATGGTGCGCCATGACATGGTGAACCAACGGCTGAAGGACTTGACGATCCGTTGCGTGCGGCCAGTCGATTTGAGCTCCACGAACTTTCGGTCGGCGTCTCTGCCCGTGACCAGGGCGCGCCAGAAAAAAAATCGCCAGCCCCGCGGTGAGTAATGGTAGACGCGTGCGTTGACATTACGAATTGTGCGGCCTTCGCGTTGCAGTTCGCGCATCAGCAATGTGCACGAGACCTTGAAGCCATTGTGTCTTGGAAAAGGATGATCGACGATCCAGTCGCGCTGAAACCCTACATTGTTGGCGTTCATCGCTCGTTTCGAGGCAAACCGCTTGTCCCCGTGAGCCATTGGGAAAAACCAGATCAGTGCAAACGTCCTCGAAAAGAAATCATCGTATGAAAGATAAGTATATCCGTTCACACACATAACTTCTGGATCGCTAAAGGGCTCAAGCAAACCTGATAGCCAGCCTGGTTCGGCCACTACATCGGAATCGGTGAAAATGACGATATCCCCGTCCGTTGCCAATATGCCGTTGTTTTTTAGATCGTAGTATCGGCCCCCGGGGGAAGCGGTAAAGATCAGATCGGCAACTTGTTCCAGCTGTGGCGCTACCGCCCTGACGTCGATACGAAGCGATCCAGCGTCGGCGTCCGTGCCGCCGTGAGAGATAACAACCTTGGGTCTGTGCAAGCCGGCTGAAGAAACCGTGGTGATTTCACGTGCCAAGGCCTTCAGGCCAACGCCGACTTCGTCCCAATCGATGGACTTGGCGTTCTCCATCTCCACCACGAGGGAATATGTTGTGTGTGGTTCAACCATTTCCGCATGGACCATATCGCTGCGTCGCACTGGCGATAGTCCCTGCAAGTCGGCCTAAAGGCAACCCTTTCAAGATCACGCGGGGATGTTTCCCAACAATACTGACGATCAGCCACCTCCACCAAATCGGGACCAAAGGGAACCGCGAGTGCGGTCAACCGGGAATCTTGAAGTGTCTGAATATTGCGCCAAGAAACGCTGCCGCCATTCTACATTGACGGTGTCTCGTTGAATTGCGAGGCCGGACGCAAAGCCAAATCCGACGTCACGGCCAAGCTCGGCGTCAACGAGACCAGCGATTTTCTTAAGATTGGTCTGCGGGTCTTGCAAAAGATCCTCATATGTCAACGACAGGAAAGGCACACCGTTTTTTGCAAACCAGAGATCCCAAACCAGATTTTCCAGCACAAGTTTATCAAGCGACTGTGCGATCGCCGCGCCGTCGTAACGTGGCGCGTTATTGGCGGTCTCGGTAGAACGGAATCGGCCGGTCTGACGGGCGCGCGCCCAGGAGATTGCCTGGCCAAGGAGATCGCGGCGCGTCAAACGGACATAGCGCAATTCTGGGAGGGTGGCTGGTAAGTCGATGGTTTTAGCCACTTGGGAAAATTGGCTGGCAAACAGTTTGGCTGCGTAAATTCCGGAAGCGGATCGCCCATCCCTCAATGCCCGCAAGACTTGGGCGCGGGGATCGCGAGGATAGTTCGGCAATTCAAGAAGACGGCGGCCGCCGAACCACTCCAACGGGTTGCCAAGCCCGGCGGCTGCCATCAATCCAGCGAGATGATTGCTGCCGCTGCGCGGTGACGTGCAGACCAGAATTCCAGCCTTTATGCCAGACAGGAGGTCAGGTGGTATTTCAACCGGAAGAGGCCGTCTGCGAAAGAGATGCATGGCAACCACTACCGCTTCAGCAGGAACACAGCCTGCTGGCCGAAGAAATTCCAGAACCACCATGGCATCGACAGGCCGATCTTCTGGCCGTTTGCGTCGAGCGCGGTCGCCTTTTCCACCGTCGCGCCAAGCTCTTCGCACAGATTGACGAAGTCGCGGATGGTGCAGAAGTGGATGTTGGGCGTGTCGTACCAGGAATAGGGCAGATCCTTGGTCACCGGCATTCGGCCCTTGACGAACAGCGACAGGCGCACCCGCCAATGGCCGAAATTGGGGAAGGAGACGATCGCCCGATTGCCGATCCTGAGCAGTTCGTCGAGCACCAGTTTTGGATTGCGGGTGGCCTGCAGGGTCTGCGACAGGACGACGAAGTCAAAACCCTTGTCGGGATAGAATTCGAGATCCTTGTCAGCATCGCCCTGGATGACCGAGAGGCCGCGCGCCACGCATTCGTTGACGCCGCGCTGCGACAACTCGAGCCCGCGGCCGTCGACCTGCTTGCTTTCCTGCAGCAATTCGAGCAGCGAGCCGTCGCCGGAGCCGACGTCGAGCACGCGCGATTGCGGCGGGATGAGGTTGGCGACGACCTCGAGGTCGACGCGCTGGCTGCCGTTGACGCTCATGGTTTCGCCTCCTGAGTGGCGCACGACCATGGTCGGGAAAGTCCGCAACTCTTCGGGGTCATGGCTTCGCCTTTCTGTTTGGCGCATGACCTTGGTCCGAAAAGTCTGCAACTTTTCGGGGTCATACGCCCAGCCCCCTGGCGCGCGCGGCCGAGCCGATGAAGCCGTTGATGGCGGCAAACAGTTCCGGTTCGTCGAGCAGGAAGGCGTCGTGGCCGCGATCGGTCTCGATCTCGACGAAGGATACCGAGGCGCCGGCGGCGTTGAGCGCATGGACGATGGAGCGGCTCTCTTCGGTCGGAAACAGCCAATCCGACGTGAAGGACACCAGGCAGAAGCGGGTTTTGGTGCCGGCAAAGGCGTCCGCCAGCCGGCCGCCATGGTCGGCGGCGAGGTCGAAATAATCCATCGATCGTGTCATGTAGAGGTAGGAGTTGGCGTCGAAACGGTCGACGAAGGTCATGCCCTGGTGGCGCAGATAGCTCTCGATCTGGAAATCGGCATCGAAGCCGAAGGTCAGCGCTTCGCGGTCCTGCAGGTTGCGGCCGAATTTGCGGTGCAGGGCGGCTTCCGACAGATAGGTGATGTGGGCGGCCATGCGCGCCACCGCCAGCCCCTTTTCCGGGCGCTTGCCGTGCTCGAAATATTTGCCGCCATGCCAGTCCGGATCGGCCATCACGGCCTGCCGGCCGACCTCGTGAAAAGCGATGTTCTGTGACGAATGGCGCGCGCCGGTGGCGATCGGCAGTGCCGAAAAAACCCGTTCGGGATAGCTCGACGCCCATTGCAGCACCTGCATGCCGCCCATCGAACCGCCCAGCACGCAGAACAGCTTCTCGATGCCGAAATGGTCGACCAGCATCTGCTGCGCACGCACCATGTCACGGATGGTGATGACCGGAAGGTCGAGCCCATAGGGCTTTCCCGTGGCGGGGTTGGTCGAGGCCGGCCCGGTGGAACCAAGACAGCCGCCGATGACGTTGGAGCAGATGACGAAGAAGCGGCTGGTGTCGATGATCTTGCCGGGGCCTATCAGCACTTCCCACCAGCCTGGCTTGCCGGTCACCGGATTGGTGCTGGCGACATGCTGGTCGCCGGTCAGCGCATGGCAGACGAGGATGGCATTGGAACGGGCGTCGTTCAGCGTGCCATAAGTCTGGTAGGCGATCTGGAATGGCGACAGCAGCGTGCCGGCGTCGAGCTTGAGCGGCTTGTCGGGGCCGAAACGCAACAGCGGGCTCGACGGTTGGTCGGCCTCGTTGTTGGTCTTTCCTGCACGCAAAACAGCCATCACGTCTCTCTTGCTGCGCCGTGCTTTTGCGGAAATCGCTGCCGATCTCCGCGCCGCCGATGCGTTCGTCCGGCCGGTCGCGGACAATAAAAAACCGGCATTGCCTTCGCAAAGCCGGTTACGTCACGCAAACGGCCCTTTAGCGAATTGTTTAACGTGGCTGCAAGCCGACCGGCCAAATCACCACGGAACTGTCCCTGTCCTTCTAGAACTCACCCGCCTCGCCGTCAATGCCGGCGGCCGGCACCACTGCCGCCCCTCGACATTGCCTGCCATGGCTTGTATTTCCGCAGCGGCTTCCGGATGGAGGCGTTTTCGACGGATTTTGCAAAAATGAACCAGACACCTGATCAGGCACGTCCGACCCCGCGCGCGGGCATCATGGACATAGACGCCTACGTGCCCGGCAAGAGCACGGCGCCGGCCGGTGTCGCCAAGGTCTACAAGCTGTCGTCGAACGAGAATCCGCTTGGGCCTTCGCCGAAGGCGATCGAGGCCGCGCGTGAGGTCGCCGACAAACTCGACGTCTATCCCGACGGCACCGCCAGGCGGTTGCGCGAGGCGATCGCCGAGGTGCATGGCCTCAACGCGCAGAACATCATCTGCTCGAACGGTTCCGACGAGATCCTCGGCCTGTTGGCGCAGACCTATCTCGCGCCCGGCGACGAGGCCATGTTCACCGAACACGCCTTCATGGTCTACAAGATCTATATCCAGTCGGCGGGCGCCACCCCGGTGGTGGTCAAGGAGACCGACGAGCGCGCCGACATCGATGCGATGCTGGCGGCTGTCACACCGCGCACGAAAATAGTGTTCCTGGCCAATCCCAACAACCCGACCGGCACCTATGTGCCGTTCCAGGAGGTGCGCCGGCTGCATGCCGGACTGCCGAAAAACGTGCTTCTGGTGCTCGACGCGGCCTATGCCGAATATGTCCGCCGCAACGACTATGAAGCCGGCATAGAACTTGTCGGCAGCGCTGAGAACGTGGTGATGACGCGCACCTTCTCCAAGATCGGCCTCGGCGGCGCGCGCATCGGCTGGATGTATGGTCCAATGCACATTGTCGACGCCATCAACCGCGTGCGCGGCCCCTTCAACGTCAATGCGACGGCGATCGAAGCCGGCATCGCCGCGATCCGCGACCGCGCCCATGTCGAGCGCAGCGTGGCGCATAACGAGACCTGGCTCACCTGGCTGAGCGAAGAGATGACCGGGCTCGGACTGCGGGTGACGCCGAGCGTCGGCAATTTTCTGCTCATTCATTTTCCCGACGACCAGAAGCATTCGGCGGCGGCTGCTGATGAGTATCTGAGCGCGCGCGGCTATATATTGCGGGGCGTTTCAGGCTACGGCTTTCCCAACGCGCTGCGCATGACCGTCGGCACTGAAGAGGCCAATCGCGGCGTTGTCGCCGCGCTCACGACATTCCTGAAAAGCTAGAAACCATGACATCTCCGATGTTTGAAAAAATCGCGCTAGTCGGCATTGGCCTGATCGGTTCGTCGCTCGCCCGCGTCATTCGCCGTGAGGGTTTGGCTCGCCACGTCGCCATCTCGACCCGCAGCGCGGCAACGCTCAAGCGGGCCGAAGAACTGGGCCTCGGCGATTCCTACACCACGGCTGCCAGGGAAGCGGTCCGCGACGCCGATCTGATCATCGTCTCGGTGCCGGTCGGTTCGTCCGGCGCGGTGGCGCAGGAAATCGCGCCGGCGCTGAAAAAGGGGGCAGTCCTCACCGATGTCGGCTCGACCAAGGCGTCGGTCATCGCGCAGATGCAACCGCATGTGCCTGATGGCGTCCATTTCATTCCCGGCCACCCGCTGGCGGGCACCGAAAAATCCGGACCGGATGCCGGGTTTGCCGACCTGTTCGACAATCGCTGGTGCATCTTCACGCCGGTACCAGGCACCGATCCGGAAGCGCTGGAACGGCTCTCGGAATTCTGGCGCCGCTGCGGCGCCAACATCGACACGATGGACCCGCAGCATCACGACATGACGCTCGCCATCGTCTCGCATCTGCCGCACATCATCGCCTACAACATCGTCGGCACCGCCGACGATCTGGAATCGGTGACCAAGACGGAAGTGATCAAATATTCCGCCTCCGGTTTTCGCGATTTCACGCGTCTGGCCGCCTCCGATCCGACCATGTGGCGGGACGTGTGCCTGCACAACAAGGATGCCATCCTGGAAATGCTGGCGCGGTTCTCGGAGGATTTGGCCTTCCTGCAGCGCGCGATCCGCTGGGGGGACGGCGACAAGCTGTTCGACCTGTTCACCCGTACCCGCGCCGTGCGCCGCTCGATCATCGAAGCCGGCCAAGATATCGACGCGCCCGATTTCGGCCGCCAGGCGATCGAGCACCCGGTAAAGAGCTAAGCTGTTTCAGGCCAGGTCGCTGCCATCATGGCGAGCGTCTCCGCCCGATCCGGCGCACCCAGCCTGCCGCCGAAGCGCAGACATTTGAGCGCGGCGGCCGCACTTGCGAGACGCAAGGCCTGTTCGACCGGCATGGCTTCCGCCAGCCCGACCGCAAAGGCGCCATGAAAGACATCGCCGGCGGCCAGCGTGTCGACCGCCTTGATCCTCGGTGCCTCGACATGGCGGGCTGATCCAGCGCTTCGATCGAGCCACCAGGTTCCCGCCGCACCGCCGGTGACCGCGACGAAGGCATCGGTGCGGGCGGCAAGGTCGGTGCAGGCGGTCTCCGGATCCAGCGCGTGGCCACATATGATGCGGACTGCCGGTTCGGAGGCGACGATGTGCGAGGCCAGCGGCAATAATTGTTCCAGCACCGCAAGCGGCGCGGTATCGGCATCGAGGATAGCCGGCCGGCCAGCGGCGCGCGCCGCCTTCAGGGCCAGGGCAGCGGCACCCGGCCAGCGCACGTCGGCCAGGACGGCATCGAATGTCGTGACGTCGGCGAACGGCAAGGCCTCGGGATCAGCCTGAGCGCGCGTGTCGTAGAAAGGCACGATGATCCGCTCGCCATGCGCATCGACCAGGATCGAGGCCAGTGCCGAGCGCGCGCCGCTGACGCGGCGCACATGGCTGCAATCGACGCCCTCGGCCTCTATTCCCGCAATCAGTTGATCGCCGACCGGATCGTCGCCGGCGCTCGCCCATAGCGATACCTCGGCGCCGAGACGATGCGCGGCGCAGGCCGCGCTCGTGGCCATGCCCGAGGCGATCTGGATGCCGTCGGAGGCGATGAACTTTCCCTGATGATGGGGCAATGTATCGACACGCAGGATCGTATCCAGCGTCAGCGCCCCGACACTCAGGAGCTTCACGGGTCTTGCCATGGCGAGACTATTGCACCGGCTTGATCTTGCCCAGCGGGATGAAGCCGAGCGAGGCCTTGCCCTTGACCACTTTCAGCGGCATCGACGGTTCGCTGCCAAGCAGCGCCAGGGCGCCAAAACCCTGCTCGATCGCATTCTTCTGCTCGGGTATGGCGCCGGCAAGAATGGATGCCACGGCCTTGGGATCCTTGATCCTGATCATCAGATCGGCGTCGACCAGGCCCTCGGGATCGACCGAAAGCGGCCCGGAAACGGTGACACGCGCCGTTCCCGACGACAGATCGAGGGTGCGGATTTCGATCCTCTGGCCGCGCAGGCTTTTCACCTGCGTGCCGATCACCGCGACGCCGTTCTTCAGTGTCACGTCGCCACTGGCATCGAGCGCCGGCAGCACGCGCCCGCCGATCGCGTCGGGATCGATCTCGAGATCGCCAAAGCTGCCGACATAGTCGAGATCCCCGCCATTCGGCTGCAACTGGCCTGATGCCTTGCCAGCACTGAACAGTTCGACCGGATCGGTGTCGTCGGCCGGGTCGGTTTGGCCTGACAGGCCCTCGGCCTGCAGCGATATGCGCCGCGGCAGCGGGTACCACAGTTTGACGTTGGCCTGCAGATTGTCCCAGTCGATCCAGAGCGGCATCATGCCCGGGACGGAGGTCCGGAGCGGACCGCGCAGACTGGCAACCGGCGACAAGGGTTGGACGATCTGGGCGGTGGCATTGAAACTACCGGCCGAGGCGGCGATGTTCTTGGCATCGTCCTCGTAAGCGAGGTTGTCGCAAGAGACGGCAAAGCTCAGGGGATAGCCACCGACCTGGAGATTGGCGCAGCCGGCCGCGATGCCGCTTTTGTTGAGCGTGGCAACCGCCTTGTCGGCCTCGGACCTCACCCTGTCGGCCATATAGAACCAGCCGGCGCTGTAGATGGCGAACAGCACCAGGATGAACGCGGCAAGCCACCACAAGCGGCGACGGCTACCCGGTTGGCGTTCGTCACTTGACGTCATGCTTTGGCTCTCGTTAACGCATGGATGGTGTGGACGGATTCTCGATTCCGACAACACCAGGGGACAGAGACGAATAGGTAGACGGACACGGGCGGAAAAAACACCGGTTTCCGGTGCGGTGTTGCCATTCTTTTTGCAATCAGGCGCGTTGATATGGGCGATTTTTGGGTGTTCGGCTACGGTTCGCTGATCTGGCGGCCGGGTTTCGCGCATGTCGAGACACGACGCGCCCACCTGCATGGCTATCGCCGCTCGCTTTGCGTCTATTCCTTCGTGCACCGCGGCACGCGTCAGCGGCCCGGACTGGTGCTTGGCCTCGACCATGGCGGTTCCTGCGTCGGCCTTGCTTTCCGCGTGCCTGGCGAATTGCGCGACGAGGTCATTGCGTATCTACGCGAGCGCGAGCTCGTCACCAGCGTCTATCTCGAACGCACGCTCAAGGTGCGACTCTACGGCGGCGATGCGGTCCAAGCCATGGCCTACATCGTCGACCGCAGGCATGAGCAATATGCCGGGGCGCTGGATGCGGCGGATGCGGCGGCCCTGGTGCGCGGCGCGGTCGGCCGATCCGGCAACAATGAGGACTATGTGCTGAGCACGCTCAAGCATCTGGAAGCGCTCGATATCCGCGACCACTGGCTGGAGGATGTGGCGCGCCGGATAGCGACTTCGTGAAGCGCTGGCTCTGCGGAAAAAGGCGGCCAGGCCTTTGACCTCGATGCGGCAGGACCTAGGTTAGGCTCCGAACCCAGCCATCGGGCGGCATCGCCCGGTCCCAATCATCACGGAGATCCGTCTTGCAGAAACGCCGTCTCGGTCGTACCGACCTTTCCATCGCGCCGCTGGTTCTGGGCGGCAATGTCTTCGGCTGGACCGCTGACGAGAAAACCTCCTTCGACCTGCTCGACCGCTTCGTCGGCGCGGGCCTCAATGCCATCGATACGGCCGACGCGTATTCGCGTTGGGTTCCCGGCAACAAGGGCGGCGAATCGGAAACCATCATCGGCAAATGGATGAAGGATCGTGGCAATCGCGACAAGGTCGTGGTGGTCACCAAGGTCGGCTCGGACATGGGGCAGGGCCACAAGGACCTGTCGGCCGCCTATATCGAAAAGGCCGTCGACGCATCGCTCAAGCGGCTGCGGACAGAATTCATCGACCTCTATCTGTCGCACTGGCCGGATCCGACCACGCCCTATGAGGAAACCCTCGGCGCCTATGAGAAACTGCTCGCCAAGGGCAAGATCCGCTATGCCGGCTGTTCTAACCTCGATGCCGGCCAGTTGCGCGCGGCACTTGACGTGGCAAGCCTGCGCGGCTTGCCACGCTATGAGGTGCTGCAGCCGGAATACAATCTCTACGACCGTTCCTCCTTCGATGGCCCGCTACGCGACCTCTGCGTGGCCGAGGATATCGGCGTCATCACCTATTTCAGTCTGGCCAAGGGTTTTCTCAGCGGCAAGTACCGCACGGAAGCCGATCTCGGCCAGAGCGAGCGCGGGGAGGATGTCGGCAGCTATCTCAATCCACGCGGCATGCGCATTCTGGCGGCGCTCGACGCCGTATCCGCCAGGCATTCGGCCAAGCAGGCGGAAGTGGCGCTTGCCTGGGCCATCGCGCGGCCAGGCGTCACCGCGCCGATCGCCAGCGCCACCAAGCCGAGCCAGATGGACAGCCTGATCAAGGCGGTGTCGTTGAAATTGAGCGCGGACGACATGGCCGAACTCGACAAAGCCAGCGCCTGAGGCGGCCGGCAAAGCGGAACGCACGAACGTCCAAGACGATCCTCATGCCTTGCCATACCGTCCCTTCGCACGGGGGTGCAGGCGGAGGATCATATGGCCGGATCGCTTGTTTGGCAGCCGGAGCTTTGGCGCCAATTGCTTGCGCTGTTGCTGGCCGCCACCGTGGTCATGGGTAGCCCGGGGCCGGCGACGATAAGCGTCACCGCGGTTGGCGCCGCCTTCGGCCTGCGCGATTCGCTACGCTATACCGGCGGCATCGTCCTGGGCACGATTGCCGTGCTGCTGGCCGTGGCGACCGGTGTCATGGCGGTGCTTGGGTCGATGCCGAAGCTGGCGCCGTTGCTGGTTGGCGCGTCCGCGGCCTACATCCTCTATCTCGCCTTCAAGATCGCCACCGCCCCGCCATTGGCCGTACGCGCCGCCGACGCGTCGCGCCCGACATGGCTGGCCGGTTTTCTCCTCGCGGTGGCCAACCCGAAAGCGTATGTGGCGATCGCCGCCGTGTTCGCGGGTGCTTCGTCGAGCGCGGGCGATGCCGAGCTCCGGCTGTGGACGAAACTGACTGTTCTCGCGGTGATGATCGTTGTCATCCACGCCGTGTGGCTTCTTGCCGGTGCGGCGTTCTCGCGCTTCCTGCGCCGGCCTGTCGCCTCGCGGATCATCAATCTGGTTTTTGCCGCGACGCTGCTGCTGACCACGGCGCTGGCGGTGCACGGTTGACTGCGTGACCGGAAGGCCGTCGTCTCAAGCTTTCTCGCCCAATTCCCGAAGCCGCTTGATCGCCGTTGGCGGCAGGGCCGGCGGATTGGGGGCGCGCGATGCCTCGACGAGAAGCTGGTCACAGGCAGCCTCGGTCTCGCCGATCAGCCGCGCCATGAACTCGTCCTTGCCCAGACCAGGCGGTATGGGCGGCAGGAAGCGCGCCTTGACGGTCCCGGGATAGCGCAGGAACTTGCGGCGCGGCCAATAGAGGCCGGCGACATGGGCGACCGGCACCACCGGAACGCCAAGCTGGGTGTAGATTTCAACGATGCCGTATTTGTAGGCCGGCTCGTCGCCCGGCGCCCGGCGCGTGCCCTCGGGATAGATGATCAACTGGCGCGGGTTGCGCGCCATCTCTTCCTTGGTCGCTGCGACCACGGCCTTCAGCGCCTTGGAGCGGCTGCCGCGATCAACCGGGATCATGCGCATCTTCAAGATATACCAGCCGAAGAACGGGATCCAGGTCAGCTCGCGCTTCAGGATGTAAAGCGGGTCCTGGAGGTAAGGAAAGAAGGCGATAGCGTCCCAGAACGATTGGTGCTTGGGCGCCAGGATGAAGGAGCCCTCGGGCAGGTTTTCCTGCCCGGTGATGTCGTTTGTCGTTCCGGCGATCTTGTCATAGAGCCACATCGAGGTGCGCGACCAGAATTTCGGCACGAACCAGGCGCGGTGGCGGGGCGACAGGAAATAGTACGGGGTCCAGAGGATCATCTGGACGATCAGATTGACGTAGAAGACGAAATTGAACGCCAGCGATCTGACATAAAGCATGAGGGAGGTCCGGTGAGGAAGTGTGCGTTGGTTACACCAAGCGCGGGGAAAAAGGAAACGGTGCGATACTGCCCGTGCTACCAGGTCGCCTGCGCCAGCCGTTCCCTCAGGCGTGGGGCGGCGAAGTCGAGGAAGGCGCGCAGTTTTACCGGCAGCCGGCCCTGGCCCGCATGCACCAGGTTAACCGGCCAAGGCTCGGGTTCGAAATCCCTGAGCACGGGGCGCAGCGTTCCTGATCGTACGGCGGCGACGATCTGGTAGGAAAGCACCCGGGTCAACCCGACCCCGGCGATCGCCGCATCGATCGCCGCCTCGGCGGTGTTGACCCGAAGCCTTGAGCGGACCGGCACGACAAAATCAGCCTTGTCCACGGTGAAGGTCCAGGTGGCAAGCGAGCCAAGGCCCTCGAAGGTGATGCAGCTGTGCGTATCGAGCTCTCCCGGCGCCCCAAGAATGCCGTGTCCGGCCAGATAGGCCGGGCTTGCGCAGACAATATGACCGATCGAGCCGACCCTGATGGCGACCATCCGCGAATCCGGCAGCCTGCCGATGCGGACGGCGAGGTCGATATGGTCTTCGGCCAACTGGCTTATCCTGTCGCCGAGCGTGAGGCGGATATCCACCAGGGGATAGGCGGCGAGGAACTCGGTGACAACCGGCAACACGTGAAGGCGGCCGAAGACGATCGGCGCGGTGATGATCAGTTCCCCTGTCGGGGCGCTGTATTCGCCGCCGGCGGTGCGTTCGGCGTCGCCGACCTCGTCGAGAATGCGGCGGCAGGCAGCGAGATAGGCATGGCCCGCATCGGTCAGTGTCAGCCGCCGCGTCGAGCGGTTCAACAGGCGTGTCTTCAGATGGCGCTCCAGATCGGAGACCTTGCGGCTGACCGTTGCCAGCGGAACGTCCGAACGGCGCGCGGCGGCGGAAAGGCTGCCGCCTTCCGCTGCCGCGACAAAAAGGGACATGGCTTCGAGACGATCCATCTTTTCTTCCAGAAAATGGAAGGGTTGATTGCAAATATGGCATCTACATCCGCAAGATGGAAGGCTGCATATAGGCGGGGTACCTCAACAAGGAAATCTCCATGCCCCGCATTGCCACGCCTTCGTCCATCGCAAACGCTCCCGTCGCCGCGCTGCCCATGCTGCAGGCGGTGGAAAAACAACTTGGTGTCGTCCCGAACCTGTTTCGGATGGTCGCCAACAGTCCGGCCGCGCTGGAAGGCTACCTCGGCATAATGGGAGCCTTGGCCAAGGGCCGGCTGCCGGCGCCGACGCGCGAGCGCATCGCGCTGGCGATCGCCGAGATCAATGGCTGCAACTACTGTCTCTCCGCCCACACCTATCTCGGCAAAAACCTTGCAAGGCTCGACGATGCCGAGATGATCGCCAACCGCCATGGCGGCTCCACGGATCCCAAGGCAGCCGCAGCGGTGCGTTTTGCCGCCGGGGTAGCACAAAGCCGCGGGCATGTCGGCCAGGAGGATCTCGCCGCTGTCAGGCTCGCGGGCTATGACGACGGGGAGATCATCGAGATCGTCCAGCATGTCGCCCTGAACGTCTGGACCAACTATATCAACGAGGTTGCCCAGACGGAGATCGATTTTCCGGTTGTTTCCGCCCGCGATGCTGCCTGAATCCGGAAAAGGGGGGCGGCGGTGCCCGTCGGCCCCAACCCTTCATGCCGCAGAGGAAATCCATGTCTGAGAGCCGCCCGCCGCTCCCGCCCTTCACCGCCGAGACGTCAGCACAGAAAGCGCGCATGGCCGAGGATGCCTGGAACTCGCGCGATCCGGCGCGGGTGGCGCTCGCCTATACGGCGGACAGCCGTTGGCGCAACCGGGCCGAGTTCCTGCAAGGCCGCGATGCGATCCAGGCGTTCCTGACGCGTAAATGGACACGCGAGCTCGACTACCGTCTGATCAAAGAAGTCTGGGCCTTCGACGGCAACCGCATCGCCGTGCGCTTTGCGTATGAATGGCACGACGACAGCGGCTCATGGTTCCGCAGCTACGGCAATGAGAACTGGGAATTCGACGTGCACGGGCTGATGCGGCTGCGCATCGCCAGCATCAACGACCTGCCGATCGCCGAGGCCGAGCGCAAATATCGCTGGCCTCTCGGCCGGCGACCGGACGACCATCCGACGTTGTCGGAGCTCGGCCTTTAGAAACGTTTCATGCAAGGAGGTTTCGATGAACGCACACGCTTTTACGAGCGATGTCGCCTTCACGCCGACGGTCAAGGCGATCCAGGCGCGTAAGGGCTCGCGTCAGTCCTACGCCCGCGTCGAGGAGCGCGGCGGCTGGCAGTCGGCGATCACACCGGACCTCGCCGCCTTCATCGAAATGCAGACCAGCGTCTTCCTGTCGACGGCCAATGGCGACGGCCAGCCCTACATCCAGCACCGCGGCGGCCCTGCCGGCTTTCTCAAGGTGCTCGACGAGAAGACGATCGGCTTCGCGGATTTTTCCGGCAATAAGCAGTTCATCACGCAGGGCAATCTGGTCGACAATCCGAGGGCCTTCCTGTTCCTGATCGATTACATGATGCGCCAGCGCATCAAGATCTGGGGCACGGCACGCGTTGTCGAGAACGACGCCGGGTTGAAGGCGCGGCTGATGCCGCCGGACTACAAGGCGCGTCCCGAACAGGTCATCCTGTTCACCGTCTCGGCGTGGGATGCCAATTGCCCGCAACATATACCGCAGCGCTTCGAGGCGGCTGATGTGGCGGCGGCGCTTGGCGAGCGCGACCGCCGCATCCAGGACCTTGAGCAGGAGGTCGCGCGCCTCAAAGGCGTTTCAGGGGCTGGCGCCAAGCAATGACGCGGGCTCAGCCGCCGGCGGCGGTCTCGGCCAGCGCGATGCCTTCAGGCGTCGGCTTCAGCGGGATGATGCCGCGAGCCAGCGCCAGCAGGTATTTGGTGTATTCGGTGAACAGCACGCGCACCGCCCGCGGCTTGGTCAGCCAATTGCCATTATCCAGGTTGGAATTGACCACCGGGTAGGGTTCGAGCTTGGCACCATGCAGCAGCCGGCCCATCTCCAGCAGGCTGCGCGGCATGTGATAATTGTTGGTGACCAGGATCACCGTGCCATAGGCATGGTTTTCCACCCATTTGGCGCTTTCCTCGGCATTGCCGATCGTGTCGAGCGCGGCGCGGTCGATGTCGACGCAGCAGGAAAACAGCTTCTTGTCGCCGCCGGTCGCCGCCTGGAGTTGGCGACGGCTGGCGGAGGGATGCACGCCGCTGATCAAAAGCCGCTCGCCCTTGCCGGACGCCAGCAACTCCATCGCCGCGTCGAGGCGCGACTGGCCGCCGGTCAGCACAATGATGGCGTCGGCCTTGGCCGGATTGGCGGGCGTGGTCAGATGGCTGACCTTGCTGGCAAACCAGCCGAAACCGCCAGCGAACACTGTTGCGAGCACAAACAGGGAGACAGCGGAGAGACGCAGAGCGGTCCTTAAACGGCTAAGCCTGCCATGGCCGCGCCAACGGGCAACCACCACTGGCAGCTGTCCAGCCGTCCCGGTCGAGTCCCGCACGTCCATAGCCATATGGTTAATCCCGAAATGCGGCCTTTGATAGGTAAAAGACGCACTTTGCGTTACGCGAATTCTCCATCCGTGATCGCGCTCTTTCCATCCACGCCAAGACGAGTTCCTTTCATGCGTCGGGTTGGCGAACGTCGATGTCGCTGAGATAGGCGACGACGGTGGCGTGCGAAGTTGCCGCCGTCAGCGCGCCAATCACCAGCACCATCAGGACGACACCTAGGTAGCCCGCGGAGCCGATGGCGAAGTTGCCGAACAAAGCGGTCGCCTGATCGGCCTGCGGCGTTGCCATATTGCGCGACGACCACCAGGAAAACACGATGAAGACGAGCACCGCCGCCGCTCCGCCGGCGGCCGCGCCCTTCATGCCGGTGACCAGAAAATGCCGGCGGAATTCGCGCGCGATGAAGCGCGCTTCGGCGCCGACGAAATGCAGCACCTCGATGATGTGGCCGTTGCCGTCCATGGCGCCACGGGTCGCGAACACCACGGTCAGCACCGTTGCCGACAGCATCAGGGCCAGAACGGCGACGCCAATGGTCACCGTGGTGCGGGCCATGGCCACCAGCCGGTCGACCCAGGTGCGGTGGTCGTCAAGCGATGCACTCGGCAGCTTCGGCGTGATCGCGGCGCGCATGGCGGCGAAGTCCGGCGGACTGTTCTCGTCGATGGTTACGATGATCAGCCGCGGCACCGGCAGTTCGTCGATGTTGAGGCCCGATCCCAGCCAGGGCTCCAAGAGCCTGGCGGTCGCTTCGCGGTCGATGATCCGGGTCGACTTCACGCCGGGGAATTCGCCGGCGATCTGTGAGGCCTGGCTAAGCGCTGCCTCCATGTCGAGGCCGTCGGCCGGCTTGATCTGGATGGTCGCCTCGCGCGAGATCTGGTTTTCCCAAACCGAGGCCGTGTCGCGCACCAGCGTCACCGCGCCGAAGGTCAGGCAGGACAGGAAGGTCATGATAGCGATGACCAGCACCAGGGCGCGGCCGGCAATGTTCTGCGCGGGCACGATCGGCGCCATCTTGCGCTGGGCGCGCGGTCTTGCCTCGACCGCCTCGGCATCCTGCTCCTCGAAATGGTCAGCCGATAGCTCAGTCATAGATATCAAGCCTTCCGCCGGCCAGGATCATGCGGCGCGCGTCGACCTGTTCCATAAGGCCAAGATCGTGGGTCGCGATCACCACGGCGGTGCCGAGGCGATTGAGTTCGATGAACAGCCGCAGCAGCCGCCGCGCCAGCGGCGGATCGACATTGCCGGTCGGCTCGTCGGCCAGCAAGATCTCCGGCTGCTCGATCAGGGCGCGCGCGATCGCGGCGCGCTGCTTCTCGCCGCCTGACAGGACCGGCGGCAGCACATGCATGCGTTCGCCGAGCCCCACCCATTTCAACAGTTCGGTGACATCGGTGCGGTAGCTCGCTTCCTCGCGCCCGCGCACGCGCAATGGCAAAGCAACATTCTCATAGGTGGTCATGTGGTCGAGCAGGCGAAAATCCTGGAACACCACGCCGATGCGCCGCCGCAGGTGCGGCAGTTCGGTGCGTGAGATGCGCGAGCGGTCCTTGCCGAAGATGGTGATCAGTCCACGCGTCGGCTTCAGCGACATGAACAAAAGGCGCAGCAACGTCGTCTTGCCGGCACCCGAAGGCCCGCTCAGGAACTGGAAGGAGCGCTCCGGTATGTGCAGGGAGATGTCGCGGAGGATTTCCGGACCCATGCCATAGCGGAGGCCGACATTTTCGAAGCGAATCAATTTCGGCGACCTGAAATTCCTGGCGGCGGCGAGCCGGCCTGTTCTACGAAAAGACCATCGGCCGGCATGGTTAACCGGCGGTTAATTCCTGGGTTGTTTCGGCTTGTCACGACAGCTCCGGTGGGGAAGCGTTAACCATTTGTGTTTACGCAAAAGAAACGAAAAGCGAACAGGTGCAATACTGGGCCATGATGGCTGACCAGCGAACCGCGCGCCCGGTTTCCGGCGAAATCATGACCGATCCACCGGCAATTGCCGTGGCGGACGGGATCGTGCGCGGTCCGGCGGCCGATATCATCGATGCCGACTATGAAGTGATGCCGCGCCTTGCTCCTGCGGTGGAAAGCGATTCCCCACCGCCGCGTGCGATCGTCACCCCGCCCATCGAGGGCATGGACATGCTGCGCAAGCCGGAAGCGCCAGCGAAACGGCCGCCGGCATCACGCGGAGGTCCGATCTTCTGGATCGCCGGCGTCGGTGCCGCTCTTGCCGCCTTCTGGGTGTCAGGCGGCCATGCGCTGGTGCGCCAGGCGCCGTTCCTCGCCGGCGCGCAAGCGTCGGCGCTGACCATTTCAGGCGTCACGTCACGTGTCGACGCCTCCGGCACGAACCCGGTGCTGTTCGTCGATGGGGAGGCCGCGAACGACGGGACGAGCCCCGCGACCCTGCCGCCGCTCGAGATCCGGGTGACGGGCAAAGACGGGCGCACAATCCGTTATACGTTGGGGACATCCGGCCGCTTGCTGGCATCCGGCGAAAGATTCGGCTTTGCCAGCCGGCTCGACGTGCCTAAGAACGGCATAAGAACCGTTTTGGTTACTTTCGCCGAGTAGGCGATCACCGGGGAAGAGCATCTATGCCCATCGTACGCGGCAAGGACATCGAAGTCCTGTTTTCGGCATCGGCGATCGCGCGGCGCAATCTCGAACTCGCCAAGGAGATCGCCGGGCACGACTATCACGATCTGCTGGTGATTTCGGTGCTGAAGGGCTCGTTCATCTTCGCCGCCGACCTGATCCGGGCCATGCACGATGTCGGCCTGTCGCCGGAAGTCGAGTTCATCTTCATCTCCAGCTATGGCGCCGGCACCACCAGCGGCGAGGTGAGGGTGCTGCGCGACATCGACAACGAGGTTGCCGGCCGCGACGTGCTGTTGATCGACGATATTCTGGAATCGGGCAAGACGCTGAGCTTCACCCGCGACCTGATGCTGTCGCGTGGCGCGAAAAGCTGTTCCATCGCCGTGCTGCTCGACAAGCGCATGCGCCGCCAGACCGCGCTCAATGCCGACTATGTCGGCTTCGACTGCCCCGATTATTTCGTCGTCGGCTACGGCATGGATGTCTCGCATGCGTTTCGCGAACTGCCGTTCGTGGGTGTCGTCAAGGGCGACGTTTGAGCGGCTTCCAAAAAGACTTGCCGACCGGTTCCGCTTTCAGGAAAAGTCAACTTTTGCCCGCCAAATATGCCGGCCATGGCAAAGCTTCTGATCGTCGAGGACGATGAGTCCGTCCGCACCCTCGCAGCCCGCGCACTCGAACGCGCCGGCCACGCAATCGATATCGCCGCCGACGGCGCGCAAGGTCTGGCGCTGATCAAGGCCGCACATGGTAGTTATGATCTCGTCGTCTCCGACATCCGCATGCCGGAGATGGACGGCATCGAGATGGCGGTTGCGGCCGCAGCGCTTTTCCCGGCGATGAAGATCATGCTGATGACCGGCTATGCCGACCAGCGCGAGCGCGCCGAGGAATTGAACGGCATTATCCTCGATGTCGTGCAAAAGCCCTTCACGCTGGCCGAGATCCGTTCGCGCGTCGAACGGGCGCTGATCTGCTTCGCCTGATCAGGCCGGATCCCTGGCGACAAGCGCCGGCGCTGGGCTGGTCCGCCGGTCAGTGTTGAGCGCCAGCAGGCCGGCGCCGATGATGAGCGCCGCGCCGATCACGGTCGTCGAGCGTGGTACCTCGGCGAAGAACAGGAACCCCCACAGCGGCGACCACAGGATGCCGGTATATTCGAAGGTGGCGACGCGGTTGGCCGGAGCCAGCCGGTACCCCTGCGAGAGCAGGATCATGCCGGCGGAGGCGACGAAACCGCACGCCGCCATCTTGAGGAAATCCGGCAGTGTCGGCCAGATCCACGGCCGCACCAGGAATTCGAGGCTCGGGTGGACGGCGTGGGTTATGCCGGCGAGGTGGAACGTGCCGGCGACCACGGCCGCGCCGGTCAGATAGGCGCCGTTCTGGTAGAAGGCCATCACGGTGGAGGATTCGGTGTCGCCGATCTTGCGGGCCATCAATTGCGAAAAGCCGTAGAGCACGGCCGAGCCCAGCGACAGCAAGGCCGCCCAGTCGAACAGTCCGGCGCCGGGGCGCAGCATCACCAGGACGCCAAGCATGCCGATCAGCACGGTTGCCAGCGTCTGCCAGGAAACGCGCTCGCCAAGATAGGGGCCGGCCATCGCCATGATGCAGAGCGGCGCCATGAAATAAAGCGCCACGGCGTCGGCCAGCGGCAGGGCGGCGATGGCCAGGTAATAGACGGTGTAGGACGTGAACTGGATGAAGGCGCGCATGGTCAGCATGCCGAAGCGCCGCGACAGGATGGCACGAAGCCCGACATCGGCATGGACGAGAAGGATCAGGATCGGCAGGGCGATGATCGAGCGGATCGCCATCACCTCGGTCACCGGGTAGCCGCTCGACACGGCTTTGACGAGCGGGTCCTGCAGCGAAAAGACCAGCACGCCCAGGCACAGGCTCAGGATGCCGCGCACCATCCTATTCTGCATCCGCGTCCAGGCTCCCGCACGTACGATCCGGCGACCCCCTCCAGATCAAAAAGAACCCGCCACCGTTTTCGGGCAGCGGGCACGAGTGAGGACTCTTTGATTGGTCCGCTGCCGATTTCGCGGCCGCATATCCAATGGGTGAGGCGACTATCGCCCGGTGTTTGACATGTTGCAAACGAATTGGAATGATGCCAGCAATCAACTTTGCTTATGACGGATGCGATGCGGCCAACCCTCGACAGCGATCTCCTGCGCACCTTCGTCGCCATCGCCGAGGCCGGCAATTTCACGAGGGCCGCCGAGCAGGCCGGCCGCACCCAGTCGGCCGTATCGATGCAGATGAAGAAGCTCGAAGAGCTGGTCGGCGACAGCCTGTTCGAGCGCGGTTCACGTGGCGTCGCCCTGACGCGGCGTGGCGGCGAACTTATCGTCAATGCCCGCCGCATCGTCGCGCTGCTCGACGAGACGGCGGCGTCAATGGCGGCGGCGCCGCTGGGCGGGCCGGTGCGCATCGGTATTCCGGAGGAATATGGCCACGCCATCCTGTCGCGCGCGCTCGGCGCTTTTTCGAAACGCCACACACAGGTCGAGGTCACCGTGCGCTACGCGCATTCAGGCGCCCAGATGGCGGCGCTCGCCGCCGGCGAACTCGATCTCTGCGTGGTGTTCGAATGGCAGGACCCGTCAGGCGGCGAGGTGCTGATGCACGATCCGACGGTGTGGGTGACATCGGCCCTGCATCACATGCATGAGGAACGGCCGGTGCCGATCGCGCTCTACAACCGGGCCGGCTGGTGCAAGGATTTTGCCGTCAAATCACTTGAGCAGCGCGGTCTTGCCTATCGTGTCGCCTATACCAGCGACACCACCGGCGGCCTCAAGCTCGCCGTCACCTCGGGGCTAGAGCGGTTCACGAGTTGATGGAATCGAAGGGATTCCGGATCAGTCGGTTTTGTGATTCAAGATGCTGGCTGGAATGGAGGCCAGCATCTGATGACTCGACCTCTTTCCAATGATCTTCGCGAGC
>NZ_JAPYKQ010000008.1:0-241756 GCF_037179625.1 Mesorhizobium sp. Cs1299R1N3
CTGGCGGTCTTACTCTCAATCTTGGTCATGGTGGCGTTCCTTCGCGGGAATCAGGTGACGTTGAACATCACCAGCCTGCCATGACCGCCCTCTCTCAGCGAATTTGCAGAACTCTCAGCACACTACCGCCCGCGAGCCGGGAACCGATCGCCGCACGTCGGGACGGACCGGCTCATCATCCCATCGGGATGGCGGGCGGTCGACGGTGTCATCACCGTCCAGTTAGGGTGGCGGCGTCGCACGGCTGGCCCTCACCGAAACCCAACAAGCGACCGCATCCGGCCGGCTTGCCAGGATGCCTGCCTGATCAGCCCGAGGTTGAAAACTTCATAGTCCTCTTACAGCGCCAGGCTTCCCTGCTCCGCCTCCTCGGCGTTGGGGTCGCCGGGCGCCGTGGCCCAGGCGAGTTCGACCAGCGTCACGGTGCGCCGGCCGGCGCCGTCGAGCTGGCAGACGATGAGACCCTGCTCCTCGATATAGGTGAGCAGCCGCCGGGCCCGGCGCATGGAATGCGAGCCATAGGCGCGGGCGATCGCGCCATCGCTTGGGCACGGCCAGCCCTCCTTCGCCGCGCGCGCGATCATCATGAACACGCCCTGCATGTCCTCCGGCAGCAGCGAGGCGCGCACCGAGACGTCGCGCCACACATCGTCCTCGCTAGTTTCAGACCCCAGCCCGGCACGGGCGCGCGTCAACATGCGGCGGAATGCGGGCAGATCAGGCACGACCGAGGCGAGACCCTCGATGCGGCAGCGTACGACGAACTCCTGGTAGAGCACGCCGATCACGCGGAAGCCTGCGTCAGGTTGTGCAAGAATAGCGCGCAGCACGCGGTCCACCCGCTCGCGCCGCTCCGCCAGATCCTCGGCGCTGATTTGCGGCTCCGCCGGTTCGGGGCGGATGTCGCGCGGCGCCGATTTCGCCGCCATCAGCTGCTCCAGCAGGTCCGGCGACGCCACCCGGCGTGGCGCGCGCATCGTCTCCGGCGGCGGGGCGGCCAGGATGATGGCGCGGGCATCCTCGAGCGCCGCCTCCGGCAGCGGCATCAGCCTGGGCGTGCCGTTGCGCGGGCTGGTGTCGGTCGGGCCGATGCGCAGGCCGAGCGGGCGGCGCGACAGCGCCGGCCCCAGCGCCATGAACTGCCCGCGCTCCAGATCGCGAAACGCTTCCGCCTGCCGCCGTTCCATGCCCAGGAGATCGGCGGCGCGTGCCATGTCGATATCGAGGAAGGTGCGGCCCATGAGGAAGTTGGAGGCTTCCGCCGCGACGTTCTTGGCGAGCTTGGCCAGCCGCTGCGTGGCGATGATGCCAGCCAGCCCCCGCTTGCGGCCACGGCACATCAGATTGGTCATGGCGCCGAGCGAGAGTTTGCGCGCCTCGTCCGATACCTCGCCGGCCACCGCCGGCGCGAAAAGCTGCGCCTCGTCGACCACCACCAGCATCGGGTACCAGTGGTCGCGCGCGACCTCGAACAGCCCGCCGAGAAAGGCGGCAGCCCGCCGCATCTGGTTCTCGGCATCGAGCCCTTCCAGGTTGAGCACGGTCGAGACGCGATGGATACGCGCCCGCTCGCCGGCCGCCTGCAGCCCGCGCTCGGTATGCTCCTCGGCATCTATGACCAGATGGCCGTATCGTTCGCCCAGCGAAACGAAGTCGCCTTCGGGGTCGATGATGGTCTGCTGCACCCAAGGCGCGCTCTGCTCCAGGAGCCGCCGCAACAAATGCGACTTGCCGGAGCCCGAATTGCCCTGCACCAGAAGGCGGGTCGCCAGCAATTCCTCGAGATCGAGCTTCGCCGGGTCGCCCGCCGTCGTGTGTCCCATCTCGATCGCAACGGTCATGCCAGACTCATCAGCTCCTTCGCAGACGGGCTTATCAACCCGATCGCGGCCCGTCGAGCGTGGCATGGCCGGCGATTCGCGTTGCGCACAGCCGAGAGAACGACGACGTGGCCGCGATGGATGGCCGAAACCGGCGGGCCGTCTGCCGTTTACAGCCCTGACCTGTGGATAGTAACCACTTGTTCACCATGGGCCGGTGTTCCGATTGCGGACACCAGGCATCCGCCTAACCTGACCCTGCATCGTGCCCCAACGTGATGCACCCAACGCCCCCAAAAGGCGGCCGGCGTCTTCAAGTTTCTCTCCAAACGTATACGCCGGTCGCCACCCCTTCGGTTACAGCCTCGGCGCCGCCTCATGCGGCTCGATCTGTCCTGGGACTGGCGGCAATCGCGGCGCTTCCAGGCCCTCGAAGGGATCACGCCAGGCGTCGATGGCTTCAAGCCGCCCGTACCAGCGGGTGAGCGCGGGATAATCACCAAGCGGCAGCCCAGCGACATCGTTGAACGGCAGGAAGGTCGCCATGCGGAAGTCGGCATACGAGACTTCGTCCCCGACCAGCCATTGCCGGCCCGCAAGCGCGGTCTCCAGGATCGCCGCCGTCGTGTGAAACAGTTTCAGCCCCTCCTCGACCAGTTGGTGATCGATCGGCCCGATGTGATAGCGCTGCTTGGTGCCGCGCTCGAAATGCACCATGTCGCAGGCCCGCACGAAATTCTCCTTGCCCCAGCTCAGCCAGCGGATCATGTCGGGCTCATCCTCGCCGCTGCGCCAAAAATCCGAACCCATGTCGCGCGACAACCGGCAGGCTATGGCGTCGGCCTCCCACAGGCTGCCGCCCGGCCACGCCAGTATGGGGAGGGAAAGGTTGGGATTGAGTGGCCGGAATCGCTCCGCTTGCCCCGGCGTGAACGGCGACGCGAATTCGAAGGTCACTTTCGCCCCGAGATGACGCGCCACCGCGACCCCCAGGCGCGGATTGGGGTTGCGGCTGAAGTACAGTTTTGTTTCCGCCCCAGCCGGCATCGGCTCGACCTTGTCACTCATGAATGCCTCTCCTTGTCCCGGCGACCATCGCCAGATCAAGGACGGATGCGGCTGGTGCAATCCGACAAATCATACATTCCCCGCGGGCCGGGCGGAATGAGCAGCCCATTGAAACAGGACCGGTCGTGCAAAGTTTGGGTTGACCGCCTCCGGCGGCGAGGCGACACTTCATCCCGCAGCAAGGCAGGAGGAAGAACGATGGATGAGCCCGACCGCTGGCGCCACATGTCCAGCGCGCCAAAAGACGGCAGCCGGATACTCGTTACGGTCCGCCCGTCCGAGCAGGGGCCAGCGGAAGTCGACCTCGCCTACTGGTCACGCGCCGATCAGTTCGGTGAGGAAGGCTGGCGCGCCTCCGATTCCTCGCCCGGCCGCGTCGTCGAATACGCCGAGCCGGAGCTGAAGTGCTGGATGCCGATGCCCTCGGCCAATCTCAGCCGGGGCGCCTCGATGCCGGCGCCATGGGAAGGCGACGACGCGCAACAGCTGGACGGCTCGGGGATTTAACGCGCCGAGGGCGAAGCCGCCGATCTCCCCCCTCGTGGGGGAGATGTCCGGCAGGACAGAGGGGGGCGCCGTAGAGCGCCAACCTCAATCACAATCGAAGCTGCCATGCCGCATACGCCATTGCCCCCACAAAACCGCGCAAACGCTCGATCGATGCGCAAGGTCATGACCGACGCGGAGTTAAAGCTCTGGAATGAACTTCGCGCGCATCGACTGATGGGGCTTGGCTTTCGAAGACAATTGCCTATTGCCGGCTGTATCGTCGACTTTGCGTGCCCTCAGAAGAAGCTCGTCGTCGAACTCGATGGATCGCAGCACGGCGACGCAGAGCTTGCAGCGGCCGACACCTTCAGGACGAAGCGGCTGGAACAGGACGGCTGGACCGTGCTCCGGTTTTGGAATGACGATGTCATCCGCGACATCGAAAATGTCTGCCAACATATTGTCATCGTGGCGGGTTTGGGTGGTACGGACTGAGAGGCCGGCGGGACAGTGCCCCCCTCTGCCCTGCCGGGCATCTCCCCCACGAGGGGGGAGATCGGCCGCTTGGCACGCTCAGAACAAAAAGGCTGCCGTCGCCGGGTTCGGACCGTTGCGGCCGTCGGCCGCATCCATGCCGCCGATCGTCTCCAGGTCCTGCGCGTCCAGTTCGAAATCGAAGACGTCGAAATTGGCCGCGATACGGTCCTGGCGGACCGATTTCGGGATGACGATCAGCCCTTGCTGGAGATGCCAGCGGATCATCGTCTGCGCGGCGGACTTGCCGTGTTTGCGGGCAATGCCTGATATGGTCGGATCGCTCAGCAGGCGGCCGCTGCCCAACGGACCCCAGCTTTCCGTATGAATGTCGTGCCGGGCGTGAAACTCCCTGAGCGCGCGCTGCTGGAAGCGCGGATGCAACTCGACCTGGTTGACGACTGGTGTCACGCCCGTCTCGCCGATGATGCGTTCCAGATGATCAGGATTGAAATTCGAGACGCCGATCGACCTGATGCGGCCGGCCTGCTTCAGCTCGACGAGCGTCTTCCACGCCTCGACATATTTGTCCTGGCTGGGCACCGGCCAATGGATCAGGAACAGGTCGAGCTGCTCGACGCCGAGCTTCTGCATCGTGTCGTCGAAGGCACGAAGCGCCGCATCGCGCTGGTGAGCGCCGTTGCGCAGCTTCGAGGTGATGAACAGCTCGCTTGCCGGCACGCCGGCGGCGCGGATCGCCTCGCCGACTCCTTCCTCGTTCTGCTAACCCTGCGCGGTGTCGACCAGCCGGTAACCGGCCTCGATCGCCCAGCCCACTACCTGCGCGGTGATGTCGTGATCGACCTGCCACACGCCAAGGCCGAGCTGGGGAATGGCGGCGCCGTCGTTCAACGTGATCTGTTCGGGCATGATCTGGTCCTTTTGCGGGGGGATGGTCCAGCCTATCTAGGCCCGACATCGCGCAACGGCCAGTCGCCGAGGGAAAATTCGCGGTCCCTATTTCGGCCGGCGCACCGCCCGCACCACGCCGGCGTTTCCGCTGCCGCAGAAGAGGCGGTCGCCGCCATCGGACTCCAGCCCCGAGACGCCCATGCCGGCAGGCATGTCGAGCTTCTCCAGGACCTTGCCCGTCCGGGGGTCGACGCGGCGCAGATCGCTTTCGTCGCCCTCCCAGGTGGCGTGCCACAATTCGCCCTCGACCCAGGTCACCCCGGTGACGAAACGATTGGATTCGATGGTGCGCAGGATCGCCCCGGTCTCGGGATCGATCTGGTGGATCTTGCGCTCCCGGTGCTGCCCGACCCACAGCGTGCCTTCCGCCCAGGTCAAACCGGAATCGCCGCCATTGCCGGGTGCCGGAATGGTGGAAAGCACCTCGCCCGTGTCGGGATCGATCTTCTGGATGCGGTCCTTGGCGAGCTGGAAGAAATGCCGGCCGTCATAGGCGGTGCCGGCGTGAGCCGCGACATCGATCGAACGCAAGGCCTGCCCGCTCTCCGGGTCGAAGGCGTTCAGCCTGTCGCCCGAGGCGAACCAGACGTTCTTGCCGTCAAAGCTCACCCCGGCCACCGTCTTGGCACCTGGAAAGGGTCCGTATTCCCTCAAAATTTCGGCCGCTGAATGTTTCATTTCCTGATCCTTTAGTGTGGTCGTCATCCCGCTGACCTTTGCAGGCCGACATCACCTGAATATCAACACACTTAGCCGTTTGGCAGCGGCGCCGGGAGTAACAAGGTGGTCGTGAAACCCGCCACCGGCGGCGTCATCCAGCGGCGCGCCCGGCCTTGGCCGAAGGACTGCACCTTGCCGGCCTCGGCAAGCGGCTCGAGCGCCCGTTGCACGCTGCGCTGGCCGGTTCCAAGCGCCAGCGCCAGGGCCGAGCTCGACCAGGCTTCGCCGTCGGCCAGCAAGGCCAGCACGGCCGCGTGCCGCTCCTCGATCGGCCGCGCCAGCACCATCACCGCGCGCGCCTGGCGCGGCGCCAGCGTGAAGCCATGCTTGGTGGCGCTGATGCCGGCCAGTGCGCGAAGCTCTGCGCGCAGCCGCCCGATCTCGACGCGCAGGCGCGCGCGATGCGATTCATCGGCATGCCTGCCGCCGAAGGCCCGCGCCACGAGTTCGCCCCGCGACACATCCCCCGGCCAGGCTTCGGCGAGCGTCCGCGCCAAGGCGAACAGCACAGGCCGGCTTGCCAGCGAAACCGTGGTCCGCCCAACGCGCACGGCGTAGCGGAAAGCATCGACGACCAGAGCCGGCGATCCCTGCAACGCCTCGACCTCTTCGAGCAGCAGCGGCTGCTCCCTGCCGTGCGCGATCAATCGCGCCGCGGGTGTCTCCAGCGCCTGCCATGCGCTGTCGACCTCCGCGATCAGGCCGGGAATGCCGGCCTTGCGGGCGGCATGTCGCGCCCACTCCAGCGCCGCGCGTGCCGGCCTGGTCCGCAGGCGCCGCATGGCAATCCCGGCGACGGCGAGTTCGTGCGCGGCCCTGGCCGCCGGCGGAAGCGGCGCCGGGTCGAGCCCGGCCAGCACATGCTCGGCCTCGTCGAGGCGGCCGATCAGGAGCAGGCGCCGCACCTTGAGGTGGCCGGCATGCGCCGCGTTCAACCGGTCGCCGTGCTTTTCCAGCGCCGTGCGGGCCGCGTCGAGCGCCTTGGCCGGCCAACCGAGATCACGCGAGACCAGCGCGATCTCGGCCTCGGCGACGACGCATCTGGCGCGCGCGACGGCCTCTTTCGGACTGAAGGCGCGCGCGGCCCGCCGCAACAAGAGCTTGGCGCGATCGAAGTCGCCGAGCTGCGCCATGGCGATGCCGCGCAGCGCCAGCGCCGGCGCGTCCTCGCGCAGGGCGACGCGGTCGAGTGCCCCAAGCGGATCGCCGGCCGCCAGCGCCAGCGCTGCCGAGGTGATCAGCGAGTCCATTCAAATCCCGTCACACTTGTAACTCCCACCTCGGCACCGAGCCGCCCTAACTTACGTCAGTACCGTCAACCAGCAAGTCGGCCCAGCAAGTCGGCAATGACGGCACGCATAGGAGATACAAAGATGCCTGCTTCCACCGACCTCGACCTCGACACGGCCAATGATACGGCCAAGCACGCCGCACGCCACCCCTGCTGCGCCGGACCGGATCTCTTGGATTCCGCCGCGCCTGCGGCACCCCGACCTGCCCAGGCAACACCACACCGCAACGACGCCACGACTGGCAAAGGAGAAGACCAATGACCATGACGATGAAGACCCCGCCGATCGTTTCACGGCAAGATTGGGAAGCCGCGCACCAAAAGATGCTGGTGAAGGAAAAGGCGACGATGCGCGCCAGGGACGCGCTGTCGGCCGAACGCCGGCGCATGCCATGGACGGAAGTGGACAAGGCTTATGTCTTTGAAGGCCCCGACGGCAAGGTGAGCCTGCTCGACCTGTTCGAAGGTCGCCGCCAGCTCATCGTCTACCGCGCCTTCTTCGAGCCTGGCGTCTATGGCTGGCCGGAGCACGCCTGCCGCGGCTGCTCGCTCGGCGCCGACCAGGTCGGCCACCTCGCCCATCTCAACGCCCGCAACACCACGCTTGCCTATGCCTCGCGCGCGCCGCAGGCCGACATTGCGCGGCTGAAGCAGCGGATGGGCTGGGAGATGCCCTGGTACACGATCACCGACAGCTTCGACAAGGATTTCGGTGTCGACGAATGGCACGGCCACAACGTGTTCATTCATGATGGCGACCGCATCTTCCGCACCTATTTCATCAACAACCGCGGCGACGAGGCGTTGGGCACCGTCTGGAGCTATCTCGACGTCACGCCGCTCGGCCGCCAGGAGGTCTGGGAAGACTCGCCCGAAGGCTACCCGCAGACCCCGCTCTACAGCTGGTGGAACTGGCACGACAACTACGAAGCCGGAGCCGACAAGAAATGGGCCGAGGTGTCCGCCGCCGGCGAAGCCGCCTTCCGCGACAAGGCCAACCAGTAGCCGGCGCAAGCCTGTCCAGCCTGGGCTCCTCTCCCGCCTCCGGCAGGGGCTGAGGAACCCAGGTCCCGACGGGTCGCAATCACCAAGGGAATAAGACCATGAGCGATATCCAATCCGGCATCGGCAGCGCCGAAAATGCCGCCCCTCGTGGCATCGCCGACTGGCTGTGCCTGGCAGCAGCGCCCACCTTCGCACTGATGGCGCTGCTTTCCCGCCTTCAAGGCGGCGACGGGACCATGCCATGCATGGGCGCCTCGCCGCTGGCCGGACCAATCCTGACCGGGATGCCCGCCATGTACCTGCTGATGAGCGCTTTCCACCTGGCGCCCTGGCTGCGGGTGATCTCCCGCCGGTAGGCGCCCGCTTCCGCCTCACATCGCGATGTCGTTGACCGGCAGCAAGGGCTTGGGAAGGTCGCTCTCGCCGAGCCCGGCGCGCATCTCGATCTCGATGTCGCGGCAGATTTGCGAGATCGGCACATCGTTGGCGTTGCCCTCGAAAGGGTTGGCGCTGCTCTCGCCGACCTGGTCGAGGGACATGTAGGCCCAGCCCAGCAGCGTGCTGAACGGGATCGTCAGCCAGATGGCGATCGAGCCGAGCATGCCGTCCAGTTTGCCCATGTCGGCGAACACCGGAACCACGCCGAACGGCAGCAGCGTGCAGAAGATCATGACGAACATGGAACTGACGATGGCGTATTGCCGGGGATAGGGATTGTTCTTGATGCGGTCGCAGCGCGCCTGCTGGTCGTGGAAGTCGCGGATCAGCTTCGTCAGTTCGACATAGACCTGCGCCGGAACCTTGGCGTCCTTGAGCAGCCCGTTGACCTGGACCGACTGCATTTCGAGCAAGGCTATCGCCGGACGAGGCGATTTCAGGACATCAACGGTCTGGTCGCCCAGCAGCGGGCGCAATTCGTCGACGATCGAGCCCTCGTCCTCCTGGATGTGGTAACGCCGCCGGTATTCGATATTGGCGGCCTTCCCCATCGATTCCCATGGCATCGGCCGCCGCAGCGCGTATCGCAGCGCCGTCATCCAGGCGATGTGGCGGTAGATGAGCTTCCGAGCCGTCGGCGCATCGAGGAAGTCCCGGCAGAAATTGGACCACATCCGGCTGCTGGCCGTGATCTGCGTGAAAGCCTGCAGCGCCTCACCGCTGCGGGTGAGCACCTGCGAATTCTTGAAGCCGGTGACGAGCGATACCGTGGTGCCGAGCACCAGCACCACCGACCATGGCACGGAGAACCCGGCAATGCCCGGCAGGCGGTAGGCCGCCACGGCCAGCCCGCTCACCACCACCATGTAGAGCACGCTGCGCCGCGACCACAGCGCGAAATCGACCACCTTGTAGGAACGGCCTACATACATTGAATGCCCCTCAAATCATCCTGTCGCGCACGGTTGCGCGGCCATTATCCCCGTTCACCCAGCCTTCCCCGCTCCGAACCGCAAGCCGTCCATCAACAGCTTCACCAACCGGCGGGAGCGATCGCGCCATTCCGGCGTGTCGGGTGCCGAATAGATGCCGCCGAGCGCATGCAGCACGTCGGAGGCATCGACGTCGCCGCGGATCGTGCCGTCGGCCACCGCCGCCTCGACCAGTTGCCGCAGCGCCTGCGAAACCCTACCCGACGTGTCGGAGAAGAGCGTCGAATTGGTGGTGAACAGGATGCGCAGGCTGGTCGCCAGGCCGCGCTTGGTGGCGATATAGTCGACGAAGCGGCGCATCCACTCTTCCAGAGCGACATCGGAGGGATGTTTTGCCGCAAGCTCGCCGGCCGCCGCGCATAGCGCCTCCGCCTCGCGGCGGTAGACCACCTCGACCAGATGCTCGCGCGTCGGGAAATGCCGGTAGAGCGTGCCGATACCGACGCCGGCGCGGCGCGCGATCTCCTCCAGCGAGGCATCGATGCCGCGCTCGGCAAACATAGCCGCCGCGACCTCGGCCAGCCGGTCGCGGTTGCGCTGGGCATCCGCGCGCAGCGGTTTGTCGGCGGCGGCGGGTTTTTGGTCGACAGTTGTGACGGGCTCAAAAGCCAATTTTTTTCTCCACCAGGGATATGGGGGCTTGAACCATGCCCGGCCAGCCCCCACGTAAATAAACGGAGGCGCCTCCGTTTTAGTGGAGCACCTTTATCATATAATCAGGGAGCCCGGTATGTCACGTCTTTCGAAGCCGCAAGCTGTCACCTTCCCCACCCGCGGCGGATTGGCTGCCGCCTGACCTTGTCCTTCCCCTCCCAAGCGCCAGATCATCCCCCTCAGCGTCAAGCAACTGGAGCCAGACGCCCATGACCACCCTTCCCATCTCGCTTACCGTCAATGGACACCGCCACGAACTCGAGGTCGACACCCGCGTCACCTTGCTCGACCTGCTACGCGAGCGGCTTGAGCTCTCCGGCACCAAGAAAGGCTGCGACCGCGGCCAGTGCGGTGCCTGCACGGTGCTGGTCGACGGCAAGCGCATTAATTCCTGCCTCGCGCTGGCGGTCAGCCATGACGGCGCCGAGGTGTTGACCATCGAAGGCGTCGCTCACGGTGAAGAACTGCATCCGGTGCAGGCCGCCTTCATCGCCCATGACGGCTTCCAGTGCGGCTTCTGCACACCCGGCCAGATCATGAGCACGCTCGGCCTGATCGCCGAAGGACAGGCTGGAGACGATCCCGAGCGTATTCGCGAGGGGCTGAGCGGCAACATCTGCCGCTGCGCGGCCTATGGCGGCATCGTTGAGGCCGTCCTGGAAGCCCGGCAACAACTTGCCGGAACCGACCGGAGGACCGCGGCATGAGAGACTTCGATTTTATCAGGCCGGCCACCATCTCCGACGCCATAGCGGCGGCGGCCGGACCGGGCTCGGCCTATCTCGCCGGCGGCACCAATCTGCTGGATCTGATGAAGGGCGGCATTACCAGCCCCGAACGGATCGTCGACATCACCCGGCTGCCGGAACTCAATCGCATCGAAACGCTCGATGATGGGGGCCTGCGCATCGGCGCGCTGGTCCGCAATGCCGATCTCGCACACGATCCGGCCTTCGCCAAGGCCTATCCGGCGGTGGCCGAGGCGCTGCTGTCGGGCGCCTCGGCGCAGCTTCGCAACGCCGCCACTGTCGGCGGCAATCTGTTGCAGCGCACGCGGTGCAGTTACTTCTATGACACCGCCAGCGCCTGCAACAGGCGCGAACCCGGTTCCGGCTGCTCGGCCCTTGGCGGCGAGAACCGCCTGCATGCCATCCTGGGCTGGAGTGATGCCTGCATCGCCACCCACCCCTCCGATTTCTGCGTGCCCCTGGTGGCGCTGGACGCCGTGGTCGAGATCGAGGGCAAGGAAGGCCGGCGCCATGTGACGCTGGAGGAATTTCACCGGCTTCCGGGCGACACCCCGCAGCGCGAGACCGTGCTGGAGCCGGGCGAGCTGATCGTTGCGGTGCGCCTGCCGGCGGAAGCAGCTTCCTTCGCCGCTCACGCCCGCTACCTGAAAGTGCGCGAACGCACCTCCTATGCCTTCGCGGTCGTTTCGGCGGCCGCGGCACTTGTCGTCGATCGCGGCAAGATCCGCGGCGCAAGACTGGCGCTGGGCGGTGTCGCGGCCAAGCCGTGGCGTGCGCGTTCGGCGGAAGCGGTGCTGCTTGGCGCCGATGCCGACGAGGCGAGCTTCGTTCGCGCCGCGGATGCCGCGTTGTCCGACGCCAGCCCCTCCGGCGACAATGCCTTCAAGATCGAGCTGGCCCGCCGCATCGTCGTCAGGGCGCTGATGGCCGCAAAGGCCGGAACGCCCGAGCGGATGCCGGCTCTTCCTGCCTCCCCCTTTTCCTCCATTCCCGGAGTGCGCGATGACGCTTGAACTCAGTCTCAACCAGCAACCCGCCCATACGCGGCAGGGCTCCAGCATCGGCCAGCCGCTGACCCGCCGCGACGGATTCTTGAAAGTCACCGGGGCGGCGCGTTACGCCGCCGACAACCACCCGCCCGGCATGCTCTATGCCGTGCTCGCCGTCTCGAGCATCGCGCGCGGCCGGGTCGTGTCGCTGGATATCGAGGCGGCCAAGGCGCATTCGGGCGTGGTCGAGGTGATGACGCCGCTGAACCGGCCGGCGCTCGCCGTCGATCCGGATGCCAAGGACCATCCCTTCATGTTCCGGCTCGACCTGCTGCAGAACGATGGGGTTCGCTATCCCAACCAGAGCATTGCCGTGGTGATCGCGGAGACGCTGGAAGCGGCGACCGAAGGCGCGGCGCTGCTGTCGCCGCGCTATGAAACGCTGCCGGCGCGCGTTGGTCTCGATGGCGGCAAAAGCTTCGTGCCGCGCGGCGTCGGCGTCGGCAACCCGGCGGTGCAGGAGAAGGGCGATGTCGAGGCTGGCCTCGAATCGGCAAGGACGCGGATCGAGGCGGCTTACGAGACGCCGGCACAGTACCACAACGCCATGGAGCCCCACGCAATCGTCGCTGCCTGGGACGGCGACCAGCTGTCGATCGACACGCCCAGCCAGGGCCTTGCCATGGCGCAAGGGCGCATCGCCGGCCTGTTCGGCATCGCGCCGCGGAACGTCCACATCCGCAGCCCATTCCTGGGTGGTGGTTTCGGCTCCAAGGGCATGATCTCCGGGCCACAGGTGCTCGGCATCCTGGCGGCGCGTCTCGTCGGCCGCCCGGTCAAGCTGGTGCTGCGGCGCGAGCAGATGTACGGCCCGGTCGGCCATCGCGCCCCGACCCGCCAGACATTGCGCATGGGCATGGATGGCGAAGGGCGGCTGACCGCGATCTCCCATCACGCCAGGACCACATCGAGCACGTTCGACGATTTCTTCGAACCGGCGGCGGACGCCTCGCACACGCTCTATGCCAGTCCGGCCATCGCCACCTCGCATGATGCCGTGCGGCTCGACACCGGCACGCCGCTGTTCATGCGGGCGCCGGGCGAGGCCACCGGATCGATCGCGCTGGAAAGCGCCATCGACGAGGCGGCCCATGCCTGCGGCATGGACCCGCTGGAATTCCGACTCAGGAATTATGCCGAAGTCGAGCCTATGACCGGCAAGCCGTTCTCCTCCAAGGCGCTGCGCGAATGTTACGAACAGGCGGCCGAGGCGTTTGGCTGGGCGAGCCGGCCGCTGCAGCCGCGGCGGATGCGCGACGCGGACGGTTTCCTTACCGGCTGGGGGATGGGCACGGCGACGTTCCCGGCGCTCATGTTCCAGGCCGAGGCACGCGCGGTGCTGAGGGCCGACGGCAGCGGCTTGATGGAGACCGGCGCTCAGGACATGGGCCAAGGCGCCTGGACGGCCTTTGCCCAGATTGCGGCAGACGGGCTGGGGCTCGACATCGACCAGGTCGATTTCAGGGCCGGCAGTTCCGACCTGCCCAATGCGGGCATCGCCGGCGGTTCGGGTCACACGGCGACGGCCGGCATGGCCATCCACAATGCGGGTGCGGCCGTCATCGCCAGGCTTGCCGATCTCGCCACGGGCAACGAAGCCTCGCCGCTGTTCGGCGCCGGCAATGAAGGTGTCCTGGCGCGCGGCGGACGCCTCTACCGCCGCGATGACGAAAGCCGCGGCGAAAGTTATGGCGAGATCCTCGCCCGCGCGGGTCTTGCCGAGATCGAAGGCCATGGCAAGGGCGCTCCGGATCCGGCGTCGCAGGAGACCTACGCCAAGCACGCGCATGGGGCCGTGTTCGCCGAGGTGAAGGTCGACCCGGATTTAGGCCAGATCCGGGTCACCCGGCTGGTCGGCGCATTCGCCGCCGGACGGGTCATCAATCCGCGGCTGGTGCGCAGCCAGTATTATGGCGGGATGATCTGGGGCGTTTCCTTCGCGCTGCACGAGGAAGCCGTCACCGACCGGCGCTCCGGCCGGATCCAGAATGCCAACCTCGCCGAATACCATGTCCCGGTGAATGCCGACGTGCCGTCGGTCGAAGCGCTGCTGGTTCACGAGGACGACCCTCACGTGAACGCACTCGGCATCAAGGGCGTCGGTGAAATCGGCATCACCGGCACGGCCGGCGCCGTGGCCAATGCGGTCTGGCACGCGACCGGCGTGCGCCCGCGGCGCTTTCCGATCCGGATCGAGGACCTGTTGGGGTGAGGAGCGGTCCGTCCGAAGCAACGGGTTGGACCCTCCCTACCCTAACTCCAATTCATCCCCCAAGCGTCAAGCAACTGGAGCCAGACGCCCATGACGAGCAAGACCACAATTCCTGTCCATCTCGATATCAACGGCCGGCGTCACACGCTGGAACTCGAACCGCGTGTCACGCTGCTCGACGCCTTGCGTGACAGGCTCGGCCTGACCGGCACCAAGAAGGGCTGCGACCATGGCCAGTGCGGCGCCTGCACCGTCCATGTCGACGGCGAGCGCGTGCTGGCCTGCCTGACATTGGCCGCACAGGCCGCGGGTCGCACCATCACCACCATAGAGGGGCTTGCACGGGAGGGCGAACTGCATCCCGTGCAGGCTGCCTTCCTCGAACAGGACGCCTTCCAGTGCGGCTATTGCACGCCAGGCCAGATCATGTCGGCGGTGGCCTGCATTCGGGAGGGCCATGCCGGCTCGGACGAGGAAATCCGCGAATACATGGCCGGCAATCTCTGCCGCTGCGGCGCTTATCCGCACATCGTCGCCGCCGTCCGCCAGGCAGCGCTGGAGGCCGCGTCATGAGGGATTTTTCCTATCTTCGCGCCACTTCGGTCGACGCCGCCCGCCAGGCGGCCGCGCTCCCCGGCGCCATGTTGCTCGCCGGCGGCACCACGCTGATCGACCTCGCCAAATGCGGCGTCGCCGAACCCGACACGCTGGTCGACATCACCCATATCAAGGGACTGGACCGGATCGAGATCGGCGAGCACAGCGCCATCATCGGCGCGCTCGCCAGGATGGGCCATGTCGCCGAGCACGACGACATCAAGAGCCGCTTCCCCGCCATCTCGGAGGCGCTATGGCAGGCAGCGTCGGCGCAGATCCGCAACATGGCGACCATAGGCGGCAATTTGATGCAGCGCACGCGCTGCCCCTATTTCCGCGATCCCTCGAACTTTTCGGCCTGCAACAAGCGTGTATCAGGCAGCGGCTGTTCGGCGATCGGCGGCGTCACCAGGGGCCATGCCGTGCTCGGCACCAGCGACGCCTGCATCGCCATGTACCCAGGCGATCTCGCCACCGTGCTCGTCGCCTTCGACGCGACAGTCCGTCTCGGCGATCGGCGCATCCGGGTCGATGACTTCTTCCTGTTGCCCGGCACGACGCCGGACAGGGAACACGCGATCGAGCCGGGGGAGATGATCACCGCCATCGAAATCCCCTCTTCCGCCGCTGCCCACCGCTCGGCCTATCTGAAGGTCCGCGACCGGCAGTCCTACGAGTTCGCGGCGGCCAGTGCCGCCGTCGGGCTCGAACTGGAATCCGACGGACGCACCATCCGCGATCTGCGCGTGGCGCTCGGTGGTGTCGCCACCAAACCATGGCGGGCGCGGGCCGTCGAAGACGCGCTGAAAGGCAAGGTGCTGGAGCCGGAAGCTGTTCGCGCCGCCAGCCTGCTCGCCGTCGAAGGCGCCGTCGACCAAGGCGCCAACCACTACAAGATCGAGCTCGCGCCGCGCGTCGTCGCACGGGCTATTCTCAAGATGGGAGAAACGGCATGACCGTTCACAACATCAGACATGGCGATGCGTTCGACGGCGGCGCGGACGCGGTCGGCGGCCGGCTGTCGCGCGTCGACGGTCCGGCCAAGATCACGGGTGCCGCCAAATACGCCGTCGAGCAGCAGCTCGAAGGCCTCGCCTACGCCGCACTGGTCGAAAGTACCATCGCATCCGGCAAGGTGCGCGCCATCGACAGCAAGGCGGCCGAGGCAGCACCGGGCGTACTCAAGGTGCTGACCGCGGACACCATCATCAGCCTGAGAACCGCCTCGGACTGGTTCGGCACCCCCCCGCCCGACAAACCCTATTGCCCGCTGGCGCGCGACATCACCTTCTCGGGCCAGCACGTCGCCGCCGTCGTCGCCGAGACTTTCGAGCAGGCGGTCGCCGCGGCGGCGCTGGTCATGGTCAGCTATGACGAGACGCCGGCAATCGTCGACCTCAGCGACGGCAAGGCCGGCGACGGCATTCCGGTCGATGCCATGACCAAGGAATGGGGCGACGCGTCCGCCGCCTTCGCCTCCGCCCCGGTGCGGATCTGCGCCGCCTACAACACACCGCGCGAATACCAGGCGCCGATGGAACCGCATGGCCTGATCGCCCGCTGGGAAGGCGACCATCTCACCGTGTGGGAGCCGAGCCAATGGCTGGACGGCATGGCGCGCACCTATGCCGAATGGTTCGCCGTGCCGTTCGAGAATGTGCGGCTTGTGTCGCCCTATATCGGTGGCGGCTTCGGTTCCAAGGCACTGGCGCTCAGCCATGGCGCGATTGCCGCGAGTGCCGCGAAAATGCTCGGCCGGCCGGTGCGGCTGGTGATGACGCGGCCGCAGACCTTCACCAGCTATGGCGGCCGCGCCGCAACCCGCCAGACGGTGACGATCGGCGCCGACCGTGACGGCATGATCCAGTCGATCGTGCATCGCGGCGTCAACGAAACGTCCATCGACGGCATGTGGGTCGAGCCGCTGGGTTCGGTCACCTCGATCATGTACGCGACGCCGAACTTCTCGTCGAAACAGAATGTCGTGCGGGTGAATTCGGTGGTGCCGGGCGCCATGCGCGCGCCGGGTGAAAACCCATCGGCCTTCGGCATCGAAAGCGCCATCGACGAGCTCGCCTACGAGGTCGGCATCGATCCGCTGGAGATCCGGCTGAAGAACTACGCCGAACAGGACCCGCACGCGAAAAAAGCCTGGTCGACCAGACAGTTGCGCGAAGCTTTTGCAGCGGGCGCCGAACGCTTCGGATGGGCCAGGCGCACAGCTGAGCCGCGCTCGATGCGCGACGGCAACCAGCTGATCGGCTGGGGCGTCGCCGCCGGCACCTATCCGGTGCGGCGCGCCTATGGCGAAGCGATGGTGCGCATTCTGGCCGACGGCTCGGTCGAGGTCGAGAGCTCCTCGATCGACATGGGCCAGGGCACCTACACCATCCTGGCGCAGACCGCCGCCGAAACGGTTGGCGTGAGCGCAGACAACGTCGTGGTGAAGCTCGGCGATTCCCGGTTTCCCCGCGCCGGCGTCACTGGCGGCTCACGGCTGGCCGGCGTGATGACGGGCGCGGTCCACAAGGCGGCGACCTCGGCGCTCGACCAGCTGATCGGCTTGGCCATCATTGATCCGCGCTCGCCCTTCCACACGCTGCAGGCCAACACTTTGGTCGTCGCCAATGGCCGCATCGGCTCGCCTCGCGGCGATGGTCCCGATGTCTCGATCGCCGAACTGCTCAAAAGCATCGGCCGCGACCTCATCGAGGCGACCGGCGACACCATGCCGGCCAATTCGACGGCAGAGGATCGCTACAAGAACTACACCACCATCGCCATGGCGCTGCCGCACACCGAGGGCGACTATTCCCGCCATTCCTGGTGCGCGCATTTCGTCGAGGTGCGCGTCGACGAGGATTTCGGCACGGTGCGCGTGTCGCGGGTGGTGTCGGCGCTGGATTCGGGCCGGCTCTACAATCCGAAGCTGGCCGAAAGCCAGTGGAAGGGCGGCATCATCATGGGTATCGGCCAGGCGCTGCTCGAAGAAGGCATCGTCGACCGCCGCCACGGCCGCATCGTCAACAATAACCTCGCCGACTATCTCGTCCCGACCAATGCCGACATCCCCGAGATCGAGGTGATCTCGGTCGGCATCCCCGACCTGCACTCCTCCGTGCTCGGCGGCAAGGGTGTCGGCGAACTGGCGATCGTCGGCATGGCGCCGGCGATCGCAAATGCGGTGTTCCACGCAACGGGCAAGCGGATCCGGGATCTGCCCATCACGTTGGAGAAGCTGATCTGAGGGTGGAACTGCCAATCTCCCCCCTGGAGGGGGAGATGGCCGGCAGGCCAGAGGCTCGCGTGGAGCGCCGACCTTGATCGGCCGGCGATAGGAAGCCGCTTCCGGTCGAACCGACCCACTCTGTCGCCTTCAGCGACATCTCCCCCTTGAGAGGGGAGATCGGCTGCTTCACCACTCCAGCCCGAACACCAGCTTGCCGAAATGCAGGCCGCCGGCGGCCATGTGGGTGTAGGCTTCGCTCGCTTGATCGGGTGAAAACACCTTGTCGACAACCGGTTCGATCCTGGCCGCGCCGATGGCACGGGCGGCGTCGAAAAGATCGGATACGGATCCGGTGTTGTTGCCGACCACCTTCAGCGCCTTGATGATGATCGGCAGCAGATTGATGGTGGCTTCCGCACCGGTGACGAAGCCGATGGTGAACAGCGTGCCGCCGGGCGCGGTGGCGTTGACGGCACGGGCGAAGGTGGCGGTTCCGCCGGTCTCGACGATGAGGTCGGCGCCGAGGCCGCCGGTCAGCTCCAGCACCTTGCCGTCCCAGTCGGGCGTCGCGCGGTAATTGATGAGATGATCGGCGCCGAGCGCCTTCGCCCGCTCCAGCTTTTCGTCCGACGACGAGGTGATGATGACGGTGGCGCCGGCGGCTTTCGCGAGTTGCAGGGTAAAGATCGAGACGCCGCCCGTGCCAAGCAGCACCACGACCGAGCCCGGCCCGACATTGGCGGCGCGGATGGCGTTCCAGGCGGTGGTGCCGGCGATCGGCAGGGTCGACGCCGCCTCGAAGGAGAGATGCGCCGGGACCGCCACCAGCGAATTGGCCGGCAGCGCCACATATTCGGCCAGCGACCCCGGCATCGAGACGCCGCGCATCTGCGTCATCTCGTAAGGCCGGGGCGGCCCACCGATCCAGCGCGGCTTGGCATGCGTGACGACGCGATCGCCGATGGCGAACCTGGTAACGCCCTCGCCCAGCGCGACGATCTCGCCGGCGCCGTCGGCGACGGGGATGAGCGGGAAACTCGGTCCGGGATAATTGCCGCTCGCCACCGCGACGTCGACGAAATTTAGGCTCGCCGCACGCTGGCGGATCAGCACCTCGCCGCGCTGCGGTTCGGGGGTTGCAACGGTGGCGGCGCGGAAGGCGTCCAGCCTGGGCTGGCTGAGTTCGATGGCTTTCATGGTTTCACTCCGGTGGGACGATTTGTTCGATTGAATGAACCTATTTGCTGCGCTATCTCTGGATAATCCTTGTTTTTTGCAATTGAGAACTGTGAATGATGCAGCAATCTCACGAACCCGCTGCCCTTGCCGAGATGGCCGCCTTCGCTGCTATCGCCGAGGCGCGCTCCTTCACCCGGGCGGCGGCACGTGTCGGGCGCGACGCGACCATCCTGTCGCGGCGCCTGCAATCGCTGGAGGCGCGGCTTGGGGTGAGGTTGCTCTCGCGCACGACGCGCAGCGTGTCGCTGACCGAAGCGGGTGCCGAATTCCTGGTGCGTGTGCGCGCCATCCTCGCATCCGTCGACGAGGCTGAGGCCGCCGCGTCCGCGCATGCCGGGGGCGGCCCGCGCGGCGTGCTCAGGCTGGCGCTGCCCGGCACGTTCGGGCGCATGTGGATCGGGCCGCTGCTGCCTCAGTTCCTCGCCGAATTTCCCGATGTCCGCATCGAGGCCGAATTCTCCAACCGCTTCACCGATCTGGTCGCCGAGAATTTCGATGTCGCCGTGCGGCTGGGCAGCCTGGAGGATTCGCGCCTGGTGGCACGCAAGGTGGCGACGCGACGCCGGTTGCTCTGCGCCGCTCCCTCCTATCTCGCCCGCAAGGGCAGGCCGGAGACACCCCAGGCGCTGCTCGACCACGCCTGCCTGGGCTTCTCGGGCTTCCAGACCTTTCCAGCCTGGGAGATGACCGACCGCGAGGGCCGGCGCGCACGCATCGAGGTTTCGGGGCCGTTGGTCACCGACGATGCCGAGGTGCTGGTCGACGCCGCCGTGCAAGGCGTCGGCTTGATGATGAGCACCGACTGGCTGGTCGGCCGCGAGCTTGCCGACGGACGGCTGGTGCCCGTGCTGGAGGAGTGGACGCTGGCGGACGAAGGCGCGGTCTACGTCGTCACGCCCTCGGCCAAGGGAAAAGCCGCCAAGACCCGCGCCTTCACCGACTGGATCGGCAAGCGCTTCGCGCCGGAGCCGCCCTGGCGGCGGTGAAGGTTGAAGCTATGTGGCTGGCGAAGACGCCGATCGCCCCCTCGTGGGGGAACTACGCGCTCTTCCCGTGCTTCAGGAATTGGCTGAGCAAGTCCACCGGCAGCGGGAACACCACCGTGGATGAGCGCTCGCCGGCGATGTCGTGCAGGGCCTCGAAATAGCGCAGCTGCATGGCCTGCGGCTCGGCGGCCAGCATGCGGCCCGCCTCGACCAGTTTCGCCGCCGCCTGCTGCTCGCCTTCGGCATTGATCACCTTGGCGCGCCGCAGCCGCTCGGCCTCGGCCTGTTTGGCGATGGCGCGGACCATGTTCTCGTTGAGGTCGACATGCTTGATCTCGACATTGGACACCTTGATGCCCCACGCATCGGTGCGCTGGTCGAGGATTTCCTGGATGTCGCTGTTGAGCTTGTCGCGCTCGGCCAGCATCTCGTCGAGCTCGTGCTTGCCGAGCACCGATCGCAGCGTGGTCTGCGCCAGCTGGTTGGTGGCGGCCATGTAGTCCTCGACCTGGATGACCGCCCGCTCGGCGTCGACGATGCGGAAATAAAGCACGGCATTGACCTTGACCGAGACGTTGTCGCGCGAAATCACGTCCTGCGGCGGCACGTCCTGCACCACCACGCGCAGGTCGACCTTCACCATCTGCTGGACGAAGGGGATCAGAATGATCAGGCCGGGTCCCCTGACCCCGCTGAAGCGGCCGAGCGTGAAGACCACGCCGCGCTGATATTCCCTGAGGATGCGGATAGCCGCGGACAGGAACATGACCACAAGAAGCGCAAGTACCAGGTAGGCCACATAACCGATGTTCATTGCCTTGCTCCATTCCTTCCCGCGTCGCGCCGTCGCACGGTCAGCACGAGGTCGGCGATCTCGGTCACCTCGACGCTGTCGCCGGCCGCGACGGGTTCATCGGCCTTCGCCCGCCAGCGCTCACCCAAGGCCAGCACATGGCCCTCGCCGCCCTGCCAGTCGAGGATCTCGGCCGGCTGGCCGCGCATTGCCTCGCCGCCGACGCGCGGCGGCTTCCGGCGCGCCGCCCAGAGATAGGTGCCGCTCAGAAGCGCCAATCCAAGCGTCAGCCCGGCGGTGGGACCGATGACGGCCCATGACAGGGCAAAGCCCGGCCCCTCGACCCGCAGCAGCATGGCGGCACCGAACAGAAAGGCGGCCACGCCGCCGAGCCCGAGCACGACGGTGGGATTGAAGGCCTCGATGATCAGGAAAATGACGCCGAGCAGCATCAGGGCAAGGCCGGTATAGTTGATAGGCAGGAGATCCAGCGCATAGAGGCCGAGCACGAGACAGGTGGTGCCGATGACGCCGGGCGCGACCGCGCCCGGGCTGGTGAACTCGAAGACGATGCCATAGACGCCGACCAGCATCAGGATGACGGCGGTGTTCGGATCGGTGATGACGGAAAGCAGCTGGATGAACCAGCCCGGCTCCAGCGTCTCGACCGGCAGCCCCTTCGTCGCCAGCACCACTTTCTTGCCCGCCACATCGACGGTGCGCCCATCGGCCAGTTGCAGCAGCTCGGTGGCGTCGCGGGCGACGAGATCGATCACATGTTCCTGTAATGCCGCATTGGCCGAAAGGCTCGCCGCTTCGCGCACGGCCTTCTCGCCCCAGTCGCCGTTGCGCCCGCGCAGTTCGGCAAGAGAGCGGATCAGGGCGACCGCGTCATTGGTCACCTTGGCCATCATCGCGTCGCCCGCCGGCCGCCCGCCGGCTTCCTTCTGGTCGCCCCCGCCCTTCTGGTCACCCACCTCCTTCTGATCGCCCTTGTCGCCGCCCGGAAGCGACGGCAAGCCGCCAATCTCCATCGGCGTCGCCGCACCCAGATTGGTGCCGGGCGCCATCGCCGCGACATGGGTGGCATAGAGGATATAGGTGCCGGCACTTGCCGCATGGCCGCCGGCCGGGGCGACATAGCCGATGACAGGCACCGGCGACGCCAGGATGTCGGCGATCATCTCGCGCATCGAGGTGACCAGCCCGCCCGGCGTGTCGAGCTTTAGGATGAGGACCGCCGCGTCCCGCCTGGCCGCGGCATCGAGTGCTTCCTTGAGCTGCCTGCTGCTTGCCGGCCCGATGGCGCCGTCAATGGCGACGCTCAGCGCAACCCTTTCGCTCCCGGCTGAGGAGAAGGGAGAAAGCACAGCCGCGACGACGAAGGCCGCGGCAAGAAGGGCCACCCGCGCGAAGGTCACGCTCAAACTCCTAGCCAAGATATGGGTTCGATCTCACCGAAATCCATGGGCGCGGCCTCCCGATCGCAAGCGGGTGGCCAGATCGGCACGGGTGGTCCGGCAAACGGATGCCGGCGGACATTCACAAAAGTGCCCGAACGCGGCGCGCGGCACCCATCGCCCTCGCGGCACCAGGGCGCCAGCCCAAATTTCGTGTACCTTGGACGCGCATTCCATATCTGCGGGAGGAGCCCGTCACTCGCGCGCCGAGCCCCCACCCTTGGTCCGTCCCAATCACGCGTGCGCGTGCGGGTGACGGAAGTCCCAGACGGCCCAGCCGGATACGGCAACCACCAGCACGCCGAGAACGACGTCAGTGGCCATCGCATGTGTGTTCGCCATGAAACCGAGTAGCCAGGGCGAAACGATCAGCCAGAGCCCGAGAACGACACTCACCCATTCTTCCCACTCGGCGAATGCGGTAAGCGCTGCCAGAGCCATGACACCCAGCACGACGCCAACAACCCAGGCGTTCCATGCAGGTGCGGTTTCAGCAGCGAAGCCGATTATCCAAGGTGAGATGAACAGGCAGATGGCAAGGACCAGATTGAGCCAGTCCTGGCCCTTCTTTCCTTCCATGAGCATGTTAGCCATGACAACCTCCATAGATGAAGCTTGACCAAAGCATTACAGTCGCGTGCGACGCACGCTTAGTCATTGATGTAATTATGCTTCACGTGGCTTGCAAGACCTGCTCGGCGGCAGCCTCGGCTGGGCGTAGGTGGGGTTGTATTCTTGCGAAGTCCAGGAGCCGACGTCGGAGATCGGCGACGAAGAGACGGCCTCTCCTACTCCGGCGACGGCACCGGCGGCTTGGAGGTCAGCGCCGTGCCGGCGGCGGCCACGATTAAGGGCGGCGATGCCGGCCAGTTGCGGCCAGCGCGCCGAGCCCCGGTTCCAGGCGAGTCAGCGTGCCATGGATGCGCGCCGGCATGCGGGTCAGCGACATCGCCATGATAAGCGGATTCAGCGATGTGTCGTACTTCAACCGCTGCTTCCGTCGCCGGTTCGGCCGTACGCAGACGAGCGCCAGATGGACCTGGGCACCTCCGCGACGGGTGAACCGGCGCGGCCATGCCCGATTGTCTCCGTGAGAGACCGAAAAGCCAGGGCACCGGCGGCAATCAGCGGGCCAAACCGCCACAGTGCGCGAAAAAGGCACGGCACCTCACTCCAGTCCAATTCCAGTGCGGCCTTGCCCAAGACAACAGCCGGGCGCCGATGACATGTCAGCCTCAGGGCGAAACGACTGTCATGTCAGGGGATTGAATGCCGCAGAATGGATTTGAAGGCCGCAAGGCGCAGGCGTTGAAATATCTGGCGCTGACGTCGACGGCGCTGATCGGCCTTGGCCAGCCGATCCCTGCATCGGCAGCCGAGGTCTGGACCGGCGCCGCCTCCACGAACTGGTTCGCCACCGGAAACTGGAAATCCGCCGCTGTCCCGACATCGAGCGACGACGTCATTCTCGATCCGGTATTCCCTCACCCGACCGTGGTCGATGCGGCGAATGCGGCCGCCCATTATCTGTTTATGGGCACCATTTCGAGTTACTCGGGCTCGCTGACGATCACCAATGGGGGCACGCTTGCCGACACCGCCGGCTTCGTCGGCTACGTTTCGAACGCGAACGGCACTGTAAAGGTCGTTGGACCAGGCTCCATTTGGAACAACAGTTCGGATCTTTTCCTTGCCTTGGGCACCGGCAGCACCGGCACCTTGACGATCTCCGGCGGCGGCGCTGTGAGCGACACAGTGGGTCATGTCGGCTATGGCCTGGGCACCGGCACCGCAACGGTGGACGGGCCGGGCTCGACATGGATCAACAGTGGGGATCTCTACATCGCCGAATTTGGCACCGGCACGCTGGACATCACCAATGGCGGCTTGGTCAGCAATGCCGTGGGGACCGTAGGTTGGCATGCGGGCTCCACCGGCGCGGTGACGGTCGACGGAGCGGGTTCGATATGGGCGAATTCTTCCCACCTGTTCGTCGGCGATCAGGGCACCGGTGCGCTGAACATTTCGAAAGGCGGCACGGTCAGCAATCAGAGCGGCATTCTGGGCAATCTGGCGGGCTCCATTGGCACAGCAACTGTCGACGGTGCTGGCTCGGCCTGGGCGAACGCGGCGCTCGCGGTCGGGAACGCGGGCTTCGGCGCGCTGACGATCACGAATGGCGGCGTGGTCACCAGTTCGGTGGGTTATGCCGGCTATGATGTGGGCTCCCAGGGCCAGGTGACGGTCGATGGTGCCGGCTCGACCTGGAGCAACACCTCCGACCTCTTCATCGGCTTCCAAGGTGAGGGCAGGCTGGGGGTCTCGAACGGCGGCGCGGTCAGCAACAAAAACGGCATGATCGGCGCGATGGCAGGCTCGACCGGCCTGGCGTTCGTCGATGGCGCCGGCTCGACCTGGAAAAGCAGCTCCAACCTGGCTGTGGGCGATTACGGCGACGGCACCCTGGCGATCTCCCACGGCGGCGCCGTCAGCAGCTTCTGGGCGACCATCGGCGCGAAGGCAGGCTCGACCGGCACGGTGTTTATCGAAAACACCGGCTCGACCTGGACCATCAACTCCAACCTGGCGGTAGGCGATTTCGGCGCCGGCACCCTGGGGATAACCGAGGGCGGCGTCGTCAGCAATGCCTCGGCCTATGTTGGCGACTCGGCGGGTTCGACCGGCACAGTGTTCGTCAGAGGCGCGGGAGCGGCCTGGAACAGCAGCGGGAACCTGTATGTCGGCGGGCTCGGCACGGGCACGCTGACGGTCTCCCAAGGCGGGGCCGTCAGCAGTGGCGCTGCCACCATCGGCGGCGGCGCCGCCGCGGTCGGCACTGTAACGGTCGACGGCGCCGGCTCGACCTGGACGGACAGTTCGGATCTGATTGTCGGCGACCAGGGTACGGGCACGCTGACGATCACCAATGGCGGCGCCGTCAGCGATAACTCGGCCTATGTTGGCGACTTCGCGGGCTCGACCGGTACGGCGCTCGTCGACGGCGCGGGTTCGACCTGGACAAACAGTTCGAAACTGGTCGTCGCCGATCAGGGCACCGGCATGCTGACGATTTCAAATGGCGGCATTGTCAGTGACATCAAAGGCTTCGTCGCGCTCGAAATCGGTTCGGCCGGCGGGGTTTCGGTCAATGGACCGGGGTCGACCTGGATGAATTCGGGCGATCTGTCCGTCGGCTTCAAGGGCGCCGGTTCCCTCCAGATCGGCAACGGCGGCCAGGTCGTCAATCAGGCTGCGACCCTCGGTGAATTCGGTACCGCCACAGCGGCGGTGACAGTGAACGGGCCGGGATCTTCCTGGAGCACCGATAAGCTTCTTACCGTGGGCAGCAGCGGCCATGCGACACTTTCAATCTCCGGCGGCGGTTCAGCGGATGCCGATACCGTTTTTGTCGGCGCGGGAGCAACGGGCACGGGTGGGGTTAGCGTCGACGGCGCGGGCTCCAAATGGACCAACAAGAACGAGATGTATCTCGGCGGCCTCGGAAATGGCACGCTCGCCGTCACCAATGGCGGCGTGGCCTCCGGCGGCCTGGCTTACCTGGCGATCGGTGCCGATGCATCGGGCCAGGCAACCGTCGACGGCCCGACCTCGCTATGGGAGGTCCATGGCGACTTGGCGATCGGTTTCGGCGGCACGGGGTCAGTGACGCTCTCCAACGGCGGCACGGTCATAGCGGACGGCCTTACCGTGATCGCCAGCCAGGCCGGCTCAACCGGCAACCTCAACATCGGCGGCGCGGCAGGCTCCGCGGCGACGGGCGCCGGCATCTTCGATCCGGCGGTCTTACAGTTCGGCAATGGTACGGGCGCGCTCAATTTCAATCACACTGACGCCAACTACGCGTTCGGTGCTGCCGTCAGCGGACTGGGAACGATCAACCAGATCGCCGGCAACACCAACCTGACGGCCAATTCGAGCGGTTTCACCGGTGCGACCAACGTGAGCGGCGGACGGCTGGCCGTGAACGGGTCGCTGGCGAGTTCGCTTGTGACCATCACCGGCGGCACACTGGGCGGCAACGGCACGGTGGGCGCCATCGTGGCGCAATCGGGCGGCATCATCGCGCCGGGCAATTCGATCGGCACACTGCATGTCGCGGGCAATCTCGACCAGGCGGCGGGCTCGATCTACCAAGTCGAGCTGACCTCGACCGGCCAGTCCGATCTTATTGATGCGACGGGTACGGCGACCATCGCCGCCGGCGCCATTCTCGACCTGGTCAAGACGGACGCCGCGCCTTACGTGGTTGGCACGCATTACACGGTACTGGAGGCCGACGCCGGCGTCACCGGCACCTACACGATCAGCGGGCTGGGCCCGTTCAGCGGCCTTTTCGCCAGTTACGACCCGACGCATGTCTATCTTGACGTGATGCAGGCAAAGGCCTTCGCCGACGTCGGCCTGACGCCCAATCAGATCGCCACCGGCGGCGGCGCCGAAAGCCTTGGCAGCGGCAATCCGCTGTTTGATGCCATCTTCGCCCTGCCGAGTGAAGCCGCCGCCCAGGACGCTTTCGACCAGCTTTCGGGCGAAATTCACGCCTCGGCCAAGGGCATGCTGCTGGAGGACAGCCGCTTCGTCCGCGACGCCGCCAGCAATCGCATCAGCGCCGCCTTCGGCGATATTGGTGCGGCAGCGTTGCCGGTCATGGCTTATGGCGAAGGCGGGCCCGAAATGGTCGCCGCCGATATCGACCGCTTCGCCGTCTGGGGCCAGGGCTTCGGCTCCTGGGGCAAGACGGATTCCGACGGCAACGCCGCCGCCTTCGACCGCTCGACCGGTGGCCTGCTGGCCGGTGCCGACACTTTGGTCGGCGGCTGGCGCATTGGCCTCATTGGCGGCTACAGCCATTCCTCCTTTGAGGTGGATGAGCGTCAGTCATCCGGCAAGAGCGACAGCTACCATCTCGGCCTCTATGGCGGCACAAATTGGGGTGCCATCGCCTTCCGCACCGGTGCGGCCTACAGCTGGAGCAGCCTCTCGACAAAACGCTCCGTCGCCTTCAACGGCTTCGCCGATCAGCTCTCGGCCGACTACGACGCCGGCACGGCGCAAGTGTTCGGCGAACTCGCCTATAAGGCCGATGCCGGGCGCTTCAAGTTCGAACCCTTCGCCAATCTCGCTTATGTCAGCCTGCATACCGACGGTTTCACCGAAACGGGCGGTGCGGCGGCCTTGACCAGCACCGGCGCAAGCACCAACGCCACCTTCACCACGCTGGGCCTGCGGGGCTCGACCGGCTTCATGCTTGGCGGCATCGACGCCACCGCGCGCGGCATGCTCGGCTGGCGCCACGCCTTCGGCGATGTCACGCCGACGTCCAGCTTCGCCTTCACCGGCGGTGACGCCTTCACGATCGCCGGCGTGCCTGTCGCCAGGGACGCCGCGGTGATCGAGGCCGGCCTCGACCTCGACATGTCGGCCAATGCGACGCTCGGCCTGTCCTACACCGGGCAGTTCGGCGGCGGCACGGTCGACCAGGGCGCGAAGATCAATCTGGGCCTGCGGTTTTGAACAACCGGCCGTGCAGCGTGAGCCTGCGCCTTCCTCGACCCGACGCTACTCCGGCGAAGGCACCGGCGGCTTCGAGGTCAGCGCGGTGCCGGCGGCGGCCACGATCACGGCGGCGATGCCGGCCAGTTGCGGCATGGTCAGACTTTCCCGCAGGAATAAAAACCCGGCCAGCGCGCCGAGCCCCGGTTCCAGGCAGGTCAGCGTGCCATAGATGCGCGCCGGCATGCGGGTCAGCGCCACCATTTCCAGGAAGAACGGCAGCGCGCTGGAAAACAGGCCGACGAGCAGCGCGCTGACCAGGATCGATGGCGCGAGCAGCGCCGATCCTGCTTCCGCCACGCCGAAGGGCAGCACCAGCACGGCGGCGATGGCCATGCCATAGGCGGTGGTGCGGGTGCCGAGTTCCGCGCCCGCCTTCTGCGCCAGCACGATATAGAGCGCCCAGAACCCGCCGGCGGCCAGCGCCAGCATCACGCCGACCGGGTCAAGCGGCTGCAGCGAGCGGATGAAGGGCGACAACAGGACGATGCCGGCGACCGCCAGCGCGATCCAGGCAAAGTCGCTGGCCCGCCGCGAGGTCAGCGTCGCCACCAGCAGGGGACCGGAAAACTCCAGCGCCACCGCGACGCCGAGCGGGATCCTGGCAAGCGCTGCGTAGAACAGAAGGTTGAGCGCGCACAGCGTCACCCCATAGGCGACGAGCCACGGCAGAGTGGCGCGCGAGGGCCGCATCTGCCAGGGCCGCAGCACCGCGATCAGCATCAGCGCGCCGATGACCAGCCTGAGCGTCGTCGTGCCTTGCGCGCCGATCACCGGGAACAGCGTCTTGGCGAAGGTGGCGCCGATCTGGATCGACACCATGGCGCCCATCAGTGCCGCGACCGGCAAGGGTGCTGCTTCGCGGCTGGCAACCGGCATTGATGTCACTTGTGCTTCATCCTCCATGCCGGCAGGCGCAAACCTGCTGGCAGGAACGCAATAGGCTGAACCGGCCTTGCTGTCGTGAGACAGCGCGGATGCGTCGATGAGGGCACGGCCAAATGGCACGAACGGCGGTCGCGCAGTTCAGCCGGAAAAGGACACGCCCCTGTGGCGCATGCCCGCCTGCACGCCGCGCACGATCAGCCGGGACAGGACTTCCATGTCCAGCGGCATTCCCGGACGCCAGACATCGAGCAGCAGCGCAACGCGGGGCTCGTCGGCGTTGTTCATCACCTCGTGCGGGAAAGTGTCGTCCCAGAGCAGGCCCTCGCCATCCGTGATCCGCTTCTCCCGATGATTGATCATCATGATGGTCGCCGGGCGGCCATCGGCCTGCCGCGGAATGACCAGCCCGAGATGAAAGCGCATGATGCCGCGAAACGGTCCGCGATGGCTGGGAATGTGCTTGCGCGGCGCCAGGAACGAGATGGCCGCCGATTTGACTTCGGGGCACTCGGCGAGCAACCGGCTCAGAACCGGCATCCGCGCCAGGTTTTCGGGTATCCCGATGTCGTAGGCCTTGAGCACGAACATGCGCCAGTCGAGGCCGTCATTGGCCGAGATCTCGGCCTGTTCCGGCATGATGTCGTGGAAGCGCGGCGCCCCACCCGGCCGCACGGCAAGCGCTTCGTCGCGAATGGCCTGCCAGGCGGCGGTGAATTTCGCCGCGTTTGGAAAATCGGTGGCGGCATCGAGGATAGCCGGCGCGTCTATGCGCTTTTCATAGACACGCCGGACCCCATCGGATGCAAGATCGTAGATGCGCGACATCTCATTGCCTCGAGAGCACGATAAACGGGCCGCCGATGGTTCGGGTTGCACTTTTTGTTCATTGCGTCGTGAACTACGATACTATCCGCGGCCCCGTCTTGACGTCGACGATCTCGGGCTTGGCGGTATCGACCGCGCCATCTCAACCGCCGCCGAGCGCCTCATTTCGACGTAGTTGGTCGCCGGCCGGACGCGGCTCCGCAGCAGCGAATCCTCAGCCGAGTAGAGCAAGCGCTGGGCGTGGAGCGCGTCGAGAAGACTTGTCTCGCCGAGCGCGATCAATACCGAAGACCGGTAGGTGATGAAATACTGGTCGCGATGCGCCTGGCGGCCTCGACGGCCGCTTTCGACTGCCCGGCATTGAACAGCGTACGCTGAGCCCGAAGCGCTGGGGCAACGAGACCTGCGAAGCGTGCTACGACGTGGCGCGCAGGTTCCTGCGGATGGGCCGCCTGCCCGTTGCACGGGCTTTCTCGGCCACCACGGCGGCGATCTCCACCACCTCGCCCTCGCGCGGTCTGCCGTTGGTGGCCTTGTGGAGCCGCTCGTAGGGCAGCAATTCCTTGATCCGGGCATTGAGCGACGCGATTTCGGCCCGCAGATCCTCGCATTCCTGCCGTTGGACATCCCGTTGTATGTCCTCCGACGCCTGCTGCAGCGTGAGCTGCGAAAGATTGGCGTTCGCCCTGGAAAGGCTCAGCTTGTCGGCTTCGTTCTCATCCGTGAGCGCGGACAGTCTTTCATCGGCGATCTTCTTTTCGGCCACTGCGTCGTCCAGCTCGGTCTTGAGCCTGGCCATCTCGGCGGCGGCCGCGCTGTTCTCGTTCGAGGCCCTCTCCAGCCGTGATTCCAGGTCTTGTATCTCGGAACGCAATCCGCGCATTTCCGTCTGGGCGCGAGCCCGTTCGGCTTCCCAGTCGCCTTCCATCATGCTGGCCGACTCGGACTTTTCCGCCAGCTTGGCCTGTGTGGCCTCGAGCGCCTTCTGCAGCCGGATCTCCTCTTTCTCGCTCTTGCCGAGCGCCGCCATCAGTTCGGCAAGCCGCGCCGCTTCGCTGGCGTGGATTGTCGAAAGCTCGTCCAGCCTGTGGCGCGCCTGGGTCTCCCGCTTCAGCACCTTGTCGAGCTCGGCCGAAAGGCTGACATGTTTTTCCCGCAGCATCTTGCTCTCGCGCAGGCGCCTGTTGGCTTCGACCGTCCTGGCCGTCAGCCGGTTGGCGATGTCGCCGAATTCGGCGTCGCGTTTGGCGCTGGCATTGGCCGTCTCCGTGAGCTCGAGCCTTACCGCCGCAAGCGTTGCGCGAAGCGTCTCCCGGTCCTGGACCAGGCTTGTCTCGCGCTGCTGCAGCAATTCGCACGCGCCGTCACGCTCGCGCAGCTTTGCCGCCGTGTCGTGCAGCTTTTCCGACAGCGTCCTTTGCTCCGCGATCAGGCCGGCATTCGCGAGCTCCAGCTCGTTGGCGCGAAGAATGTCGGTGTGGAGGATGTTGAGGAATTCGCGCGTCAGATGGTGCGAGGTCGAGATTTCCGATAGTTTGCCGTTGATCTCGTCCAGATAATCCCTGGCGTCGTGGAACATCCCTTCGAAGGCATTCAATGCCGCCAGCCGGGTCTGGGCATGGGGGGTCAGTCGTGGCGCGGTTTTGGCGGTTTCGGCATTGCCCGCGTCATCCGGATTGTCCGCGGCATCCGCATAATCGGCATCGGCTTGTGGCGGCGAGGCATCGGCGCCTGACTCGGCTTCAGGGACACCGTCGCCCTTTGGCGGTGACTCGAATTCGCTATCGAGGCTGGCATCCAGGGCGTCCGCCAGATCGTCCTGCAACTCCTGGAGTGCATTATCTACGTCTTCAGCACGCTTGATCAGGCTCTTGAAGTTCATACGGAACTCCCTCTTACGCAACCAAAACCGGATATTTAACAAACTGCTAATATGTATCCTTACATCCGCTTATTCCGCAGGGGAAGCCCCCGGTGGAAAATGTAAATTTTCGACATTGGCGATCTGGATGCCGCGGGCAGCCGGTGCCAAGCCTCCGGCGCGGACCGTGGCGTTCGCGACGGTGTGAACGTGGTGTGCGGCCTGATATGGTGCCGGCAAACGGTTTGCAGGTCGAACGGGAGGGCGTGGAGATGTCGATCAAGGTGATCGGAACCGGCTTCGGCCGAACGGGCACGGATTCGATGCGCGAGGCGCTGGCCATTCTCGGCTTCGGCCCCTGTCATCACATGCACGAAGTGATCGGCAACGAGGAGCAGAAACGGATGTGGCGCGCGCTGGCCCAAGGTGCCGCGCCGGACTGGAACCGGCTGCTCTCGGGCTATGTCTCCTGTCTGGACTGGCCCTCGGCATACTATTGGCGCGAACTGATCGAATTCTATCCGAATGCCAGGGTGATCCTGACCTACCGATCGGCCGAAAGCTGGTGGGAGAGTTTTGAAAAAACGATCGCGGCGGGACTTGAGCAAAGCGTGGATCGGGAATCGCTGGGCCTTGCCCTGATCGCCAGGCAGGTGTTCGGCGGCCGGCCTGGCGATCGAGCGCATGCCATTGCCTGCTACGAGGCCAATGTCCGTGCCGTGTACGCCGGGGTGCCACCGGAGCGGCTGCTGGTCCACGCCCTTGGCGATGGCTGGGAACCGCTGTGCACCCATCTCGGCGTTGCGATACCGGATCAGGACTATCCCAATCGCAACAGCGCCGCGGGCTTCAGGTCGAGATTTTCGCTGAACTGATCTGGACCAATACCGGCGGTGCCGGCCCGGCAAATCCGGGTTCCTCGCCCCCTCTGGAGCGGGGCGAGGAGAAAGCGTCGACGCTACCCCGCCATGGCCAGCGGCACGGCGCTCTTGTTGGGGATCTGGATGTCGATTTCCAGGGTCGACATGGTCTCGCCGCGGTCCATCGAGACCTGGAGATAATCCTGGTCGATCTGCACATGCCTGGCGATCACAGCCATGATCTCCTCGCGCAGGATGGAGACGAGATCGGGCTGGCCACGGCTACGGCGCTCATAGGCGAGCAGCACCTGCAGCCGCTCGCGCGCCACCGGCGCGCTGGTGCGCCGCTTGAAGAGGTCGAGGATACTCATGCGGCCCTCCTTCCGAGCAGACGGTCGAGAAAACCCTTGCGTTCGAAGGGCACCACCACCGGCAAATCTTCGCCTTCGAGCCGCCTTGCCGCTTCGAGATAGGCCTTGGCGGCGTTGTTGAGCGGTTCCGACAGCGTCACTGGCGAACCGAGATTGGAGGCGCGCAGCACATCCTGGCTTTCGGGGATGATGCCAAGCAGCGGCACGGAGAGGATTTCCAGCACGTCGTCGATCGACAGCATTTCGCCGCGCGCGGCCCGCGCCGCGTCATAGCGCGTGACCAGTACGTGCTTGGCGATCTGCTCGCCCTGTTCGGCGCGCATGGTGCGGGCGTCGAGCAGGCCGATGATGCGGTCGGAATCGCGCACCGACGACACTTCCGGATTGGTGACGATGACGGCCTCGTCGGCGAAGCGCATGGCGAGCTGCGCGCCGCGCTCGATACCGGCCGGGCTGTCGCAGAAGACATAGTCGAAGACCGATCGCAGCTTGTCGATCACCTCGCCGACGCCCTGCTCGGTCAGCGCATCCTTGTCGCGCGTTTGCGAGGCCGGCAGCAGGAACAGCGTGTCGACGCGCTTGTCGCGGATCAGCGCCTGCGACAGCTTGGCTTGACCCTGGATGACGTTGACGAGGTCGAACACCACGCGCCGCTCGGCGCCCATGATCAGGTCGAGATTGCGCAGGCCGACGTCGAAATCGACCAGCGCTACCTTCTTGCCGGTCTTGGCGACCGCGGCACCCAGCGCGGCCGTCGAGGTGGTCTTGCCGACGCCCCCCTTGCCCGATGTGACGACCACTACCTTGCCCATGGAAAAAGCCTCCGTTGCCTGTTGTCGTTTGTTATGCCGTGCGCCGCACGGTCAGAGCCTGCCATCATGCCATCCCAAGCCGGTCCGAGGCTTGCGCGCAGTGCCTCGGCGCATGTCCGGACCGGAACCGTGAAACCGGGCGTCAGCATCCCGCCGCCCTAGTTCAGCGGCACGACGGCGAGCATGTCGCCTTCGAGGAAGGCCTGCACCGCCTTGCCGCGCGAGACGCCTTCCATCTCTTCGGCGGTGGTGTACCAGCCGTCGACCGAGATCAGTTCCGCCTCGTTCCTGCGGCAGAAGATGCGCGCCGACCGATTGCCCTGCGAGCCGGCGATGGCGCGGCCACGCAGCGTGCCATAGACATGGATCGAGCCCGCCGCGATGATCTCGGAGCCGGACGCGACCGAGCCGAGCACGATGACATCGCCATGCGGATGGAAGATCGACTGGCCCGAGCGGATCGGCGACTTGACCATCAGCGTGCCGGCCTGGACCGCTTCCACCACGCCGGCTTCCGCCGCCTTGGCAGCCTTGCCCTTGCCGGCCTCGGCCTTGATTTCGACCGGCTTGCCCTCTTCGGGCTTGCCGGCATCCTTGCCGCGATCCGAAAACACCGTCTCCAGCTTGCCGGCTTCTTCCAACGCCTCCGCCTTGCCCTTGCGGCCGGAAAGCAGGCCGTCCGAAGTCGCTTCCTTGGCGCCGGTCAAAAGCGGCGGCAGGTCAAGCCCCAGCGAAGCCCCTTCGAGCTCGATCGCATAGACCCGAATACCGCGCGCGCCAAGCGAAGCGACCAGCAGCGCGATATCGGCGACCTCGGGCTTCAGCACGTTCAAATCGAGCACCACCGGCCGCCCGGCAAAATAGCCCGGCGAATTGCCGATCCAGTGATCCAGCCCCTCCAGCCAGGCCGAAATCGGCGCCTCCGGCGTAAGCGAAAAGGCCACGAAAGAACGGGCGCGAAAACGAATGGATTTTGTTTCGACGGGGGCGGCAAAGGTCACGGCCAGCGAATCCTTACTGAGAGGTAAACGCTAGGGGGTTAATGGTTAACGAATGGTTAACGGGGAGGGCCAACCTGGCAGCACGCACGGGAAATTGGAGGCCGGCTACGCGCCGGCAGCGGACACCGGCCTACATGTTGGAGTGTGTTGATTTGGGCCGCTCCAAGACGGCCCCCGTAAAACCGGCGCTTAGAATTTGGTCCTCAACGTAGAAGGCGCTGGCGTTCAAGGGAGCTAATCGCGTTGCCGACACCGTCTTCGGCCCGGATCGCTTCGCCGAGCTTGCTTGCTCTCTGATGCATAAATGCACTCCCCGTGGCCTCTGCGATGGCCGCGGCCAGCAGGTCCGCGGATAGCTTCTTCTTGTCGATTGCGGCAGGTCCCGCGCCCAGATCCTCGATCCGCTTTGCCCAGAACGGCTGGTCACCAAAGAACGGACAAATGACGTTCGGCTTGCCGGCTCGAAGCGCGGCCGCTGTTGTGCCAGCGCCGCCGTGATGGACGCAGGCCGACATGAGCGGGAACAGCATCTCGTGCGGTGCGCCCTCGATGAAGTGGACATGACCGATCCCGAGATCGCTTCTAATGGCGCCGCCGCCGATTGCGAGGACGCCGCGTCTTCCGGCCTTGGCCAGCGCGTCAACCACGAGTTTCGTCAAGGACAGCGGATCGATGCCCGGCATGCTGCCGAAGCCGACATAAACAGGCGGCTCCCCACCCTCTATGAAACTTTGGAGGTGTGCGTTTGGACGCCAATCGGTATTGCCGCTCAGGAACCAGTAGCCCGTCACTGCAACCGTGTCCGGCCAGTCGGGCGGAACGGGCAGGACGTGTGGACTGTAAGCATAGAGCGTTGCTCGGGGGCGCAGCTTTTTCTCCGGTTTCCGCGGGAGTTCGAGCTCGGTGGCGCGCCACTCGCCGACCATTTTACGAAAAAGCGCATCGCCGCTATGCGCCATCACACTGTGCGTAAGCTTGTTGAGGGGACCAAGCGAACGGAACTGAACCAGCGGGCTTGCAAATGCGGCTGTCGGCGTGAAGCCTGGCAGGGGCGAGGCGAGAACGGCTGGACAGGATTGCTTTTCCGCGATGTGCGGCGCGGCGATCGCCTTGGGATGATAGATGAACAACTCAGGGCGAAACTGCCGGGCGGCCTGCCACTCGGCCGTGAGTTGTTTGCGTCCGATCGGCCTGAACTGTTTGATCATCTTGAAGCCGGCAGCGAAGCCGGCACTGCCGGCCATCGCTGCCTTTGCTTCCGGGGTTTCCATCAGCTCGAGGAATTCAGCGGGCAGATGCGCGAACGCGATCCCACGCGTCCGGACGAAAGATTCGAACTGAGAGGGCGCGGCGATCAGCACCTCGTGCCCCGCTTGCCTAAGACCGAGTGCGAGAGCCAGATAGGGCTGCACGTCGCCGCGTGTGCCAAGGGTGTGGATTGCGACTCTCATAAACTCGCTCCTGAGAAATGCTTCTCCGGAGGACAACACAGAGTGCCCAGATGAACTCGTTGCTGAAAGGCCATAAGCCGTTCCGAAGGGACTACTCCCGTTGGCGGCCCGACCAACGTTCATACCTGCCCAGCGGAACTGACCGGACACCCGCAGTTTCTATGGCAGCCCAGGCGTCAGCTTTCAAGTCGAATGTCCGCTCCGGGCCCACCAGCGGCCGGCAGATCAAGAGCTAGCTTGTGCCCTGGACACCGACAATGTCCGCGTCCGCTTAGTAGAGGAGCCGGGCTCTAAGAATGCCCGACATGCGGGCATTGCTGCCATTCGTACGCGCTGCCATTCGTACGCAGAGGATGGCGAGGCTCCAAAGGGTCAACAACGGTCTTAGGCTGGTCGCTGGAGCGCGTCGTGATAGCTATGCAGCCGGCAAGATGCGGTAATCCCCTCACCCCCGCTTAAAATACTGCACCTCCCGTTCATGCTTCTCCGCCGCTTCCCTTGTATCAAACGTCCCCAGATTCCGCCGCTTCCCCGTCTTCTCGTCCTTCTTCCTTGAATATAGCCGGTATTTTCCGTCTTTCAGCTTCCTGATCATCGGTCTCTCCCTTGGCGAAGGACCCGGCGATCGCCGAGCCCTTCCTGTTGTCAGTCGCGGTGTTCGGGCATGGCTTTCAGCTGGTCCTTGGTCCAGCTGGTCACGGCGTGGACGTCGCCGTCCTCGTCGCGCATGAAATCGAGTTCGTTGGCGGCGACGGCGACCGGTTTGGCGCCGATGCCGAGGAAGCCGCCGACATCGATGACGACCTGGCCGCTGCCATGCATATGGTCGACGGAGCCGATCTTTTCGTCGTTGGGGCCGTAGATCGTCGCGCCTTCAAGCGTGTCCGGGGTCAGTTCGGCGGGGCGGAGCCTGACGTGGTTTGCGTGGTCCATGAGTGCATCTCCTCTGGGGGGTTGGGACAGGGTGAACCTCCGAGGCGACCAAGGGTTCCGACATTGCCGCGGATGACGGAAGTAGCGGGCGCAGATGACAGAGGGGGGCGTCGTAGAGCACCGACTTCGCGGATTTTTGGGGCCGGCTCGATGAATCATCTTCTCATCAAGCCGCGCCAACGCATTGTCTCTAAATGCCTCGCGTTCAGCGCCTGCGCTTCGCCTTGAGGTTGCGCGCGGCCTGCTCGATCGCGGCGCGGTCGGTGCCCAGCCTGTCGATCAGCTCCTGCGCCTCGTCACCCGATATGCCCGTGCGTGCCGCCAGCGCTTCAACCTGCAGCACGTCTGAGCTGGCGATCTCGCCGGTCTGCGGCAGCGCATCGTCCGCCGTCAGCGGCAGGGCGGCTTCCCGGTCGATCTCCATCTCGGCCTGGCGCCAGTGCCGGTCATGGTCGCCATGCGCGCCGCCTTCGCGCTGCCAGATCTCGTAGGCGCGGTTCCTGATCTTGTCGTCGCGGTCGTCGCTCATCTCGATTCCTCCACTCATGTGAGGCATGAACGCCGCGCTTATCCGAACGATCCAAAAAATTTGCGTGATCGTTGGCGATCAAAAAGGGCGCCGCCTTCCAGCGCCCGCATCCGGCGGCTATTCGCACTGGCGCCTGGGTCCGCCGGAATAGGGCTGGTAGCTGTTGTCCTCCGGCCGGTAGGAGCGGTAGCGGTTGAAGCAGGAACCGACATGGTCGGCGGAAAGCCCCGCCGTGGCGGCCGAAGCGGCGTCGCCCGTTTCGGCATAGCTGACTTCGGCTGAAGGCTTTGCGCCCTGGTCGGCGCCGGCGTCGAGATAGGGCGAGACGCAGGGGCGTAGCCGCCCGCTATAGGACAAGTAGCTGTTGTCGTCGGGATGGTAGGAGCGGTAGCGGCTGGCGCACCACTGGAGATGGGACGCCGGCAGCGCCGCGTCGCTTGCCGCGGGCTCGATCGAGCCGGTCGCGGCCGGATCGGGTGCCGGCTCCTTGGCGGCGATGTCGGGCGGGGCGGGTTGGTCGGCCGGCAAGCGTTCGAGGTTCTGCGCCGCCTTGTTCACCGGCCGCGCGTTCCTGGTCCAGAGCTCCGCCACGCTGACGGTCGGCCTTGCCTCATGCGCGGGCTTGGCGGCAAGCAGCCAGGCGGCAAAGGCGAGCCCGCTGCCGAAAACCGCCAGCGTCAAAACGAAGCCGCTGACCAGTGCCACAATCGCTTTCACGTCACGCTCCTTCAGCCCCTGCTTATAGAATGCGGAGCATCAAGGCTGGTTCCAGCAAAGTGCGTGTCGCGTGCTTGGACGAGGCGCGGGCCCAGCTCCCCCTCAAACCGGCAGCCTCAGGGAAAACTGGTCTCCACCGCCAGCAGCGCCGCCACCATGTCCTTGTCGCGCCGCCGCTGCTGCAGGTAGCCGGCCAGGAGCCAGTCCAGCGAGAACCTGCCGGCGCCGGCCGCGGCCAGCACGAACATGCCGCCTGATATGGCCAAATCCTTTTCGAAATGCAGCAGTTCGTTCTGGCTGGCAAAGTCGGTGTGGAACAGGGTTGCCGTGGCAAGGCAAAACAGGCCGAGCCCGATGGCGCCCAGCCGCGTCAGCAGGCCCGTTGCGACGGAAAGCCCTGCCCCCAGTTGCAGGGCTACGATAGCGATGAACAGCGGCAGGCCGACGCCAAGCGCCGCCATTGCCTTGGCGGCGCCTTCGAAATGGGTGGCCAGCGTGGCGCCCTCATGCAGGAAGATGAGGGACAAAAGCAGGCGGCCGGCGAGCAGCGCCACGTCCCTCAGATACAGTCTGGTGGCGAGCAGCTTCGCGGCGCGTTGGTTCAGGGTCATGGTCGGCTCCAATATTTTGGGCACAGGCGACGCCAAGCGGGAATGGCGCCTGCCGAATGTGATGTCTGAAAGGGCCGGAGCCGGCTCGAGGGAGAGGCGCCGGCTCCGGCAATGGGCGCCAGCCACGAGCGCCCGAATTTTGGTGTGTTGGGGACGGGTTCGCGCCAAGGCCCCCTCATCCGGCCGCTGCGCGGCCACCTTCTCCCCGCCGGGGGAGAAGAGGCAGGCGCTTGTGCCGGCCTCCTCCTCTCCCCTCGGGGAGAGGTCGGATTGCCCCGAATTGCCCTTCGCAATTCGGTTGGCAATCCGGGTGAGGGGGAACTTACTTCGTCACCGTGGTGTCGATGGCCTTTTGCAGGTCGGAAAGCTCCTCGCAGCCGGCGGGGCAGAGTTTCTGCAGTGAGGCCAGTTGCTGATTGGCCTTGGCCATGTCGCCGGTCTCGACATAGAGCTCGCCCAGATATTCGCGGGCCGCCTTGTGGTCGGGCTTCAACTCCAGCGCCTTGTTGTAGTAGGTCAGCGCGGTGTCGAAGTCGCCGGTCTTGCGCAGTGTGAAGCCGAGCAAATTATAGACGTCGGCCTGCTGGTTGTCCTGCGCAAGGTCCCGCAGATCGGCCAGCGCGCCCTTATAGTCCTTGGCGTCGAGCTTGGCCTTGACGGCGGTGAGGTCGGGCGCGTCGGCGCCCTCGATGTCGTCCACCGCAAAGGCCGGCATGATTGTGGCGACGGGAACGACGGTCAGCACGGCAATGGCGCCGAGCAGGCCGAACAGGGCGTGCTTGCCCCGGTAGGATTGTTTCATTGTCTTTCTCGCTTGGGTTGGGTGCTGGCGCTCAAATCTGGACCGGAGTGAAGCCATAGGCATTGCCGTCTTTCACAAAGACGCCGGTGCCGGGGAACGGGAAGTGCGAGCCGGAAATGCGGATGTTGTCGGCGATCACCCGGTCGATGATCTTGTGGCGCGTGGCGATCGCCGTCGGCCCGTCCTGGTCGTAGGCGCCCTGCCATTCCGGGTGCGGCGCCAGCAGCGCCGGCACATACATGGTGTCGGCCGAGATCATCAGCTGCTCCTTGCCGGAGTTGGCGAGGTAGACCGAGTGGCCGGGCGTGTGGCCCGGTGCGGCGACGATCTGGATGCCGGGCGCCACCTCGGCGCCGTCCTCGACCAGTTTCCAGTTCTTCCATTTCGGGAAGTTTTCGGCGATGCGCTTGCCCGCCGGCTTGCGGCCTTCGGGCAGCTTGGCCAGCCGGCTCGGGTCGGTCCACCAGTTGTATTCGGTGGCGTTGACGATCAGCTCGGCATTGGGGAACACCGGCGTGTTGGTGCCCTTCTCCATCAGGCCCCAGACATGGTCGGGGTGGAAATGCGAGATCATGATGGTGTCGATCGCCTTGTAGTCGATGCCGGCGGCGGCCATGTTGGCCGGCAGATGCGTGGCGTTGGCCTGCCACTGGCCGACGCCGGAGCCGGCATCCATCATGATCAGCTTGCCGCCCATCTTGAGCACGGCGACGGTGAGCGGAATGGGCATGAAGTCGGTGGTCAGCCCGGCCTTGGCGAGTGCCGCCTTGGTGTCGTCGACCGAGACATCCCTGATGAAGGCCGGGTCATGCGGCTTCTTCCAGATACCGTCATAGATGGCGGTCACCTCGATGTCGCCGACCGTGTATTTGTAGAAGCCGACGGTGGGCTCCACCGGCGTCTGCGCGAAAGCGGGCCGGGTGAATTCCAGCTTGCCGGCAAGGCCGAAGGCGGCAGCGGCGGCGGCGGATTGAAGCACTGTGCGGCGTGTCATGCTGAACATGGTGATCTCCTCTGTTGAGTTGTGGCTACCTTTGACGGAATGACGGAGGACCGCTGGCCCTCAGTCGCTGACCGCGGATCGGAGCGGCACCGTCGGGATCCGGTGCCGGCCCATGAACTCAGTTGCCCCAGATGCCCTGGCCTGGTTCCTCCGCATCAGAGTGCATTGCCGCCTGCACGCCGTGGCGGACCATGCGCGGCGTGGCGGTAGAGGCGGTGTGGGTGTTGTCGACGGTCACGGCGGCCGGCGTGAGGGCGCTCGTGCCGAAACAGTCGCTGCCGGCAAAGGCAGAACTCGAGGCGAGCAACATCGCAGCCACGCTGAGAGCGAGCTTTGTCATTTCGGTAAATCCTTGTTTCGTTTTCCTAGAGATCGCGGCCGCAAAATTGCCCCGCTTGCAGAGAGGACTCGGAAGGGCTCCGCTTTATTCCCGGGGGCGGTGAGATTTTTGGAACGGGCCGAAACCGGCGGCAGCGGCCATGCGGAAGGGCGCACCCAGACACAATCCAGAAACAAGTTTCAACAGTTCGGAAAAACTGGCGAAAAGATCGGATGGCATAAGCATCCCTCAACGGCCGGAAATCCGGCCGCCGCACAGGCATACGGGGTTTGGGTACGGGCGATGCAACGAGGTTCGAACGGATGGATGGGTGCCCTGCCCGGCCTGTCGCTCGCCGCCGGCAGCGCCCAGGCGATGCGCACGCCTCCGCCCCGGGCCGATGCTCCCGAACATGTGAAAACGGAGCGGCTGGTTCTGTGATAACCGCCCGGCCAAAGAGGACCCGGCGGTCAGCGATCGCCGGTCGGGATACCGGAATCTTCCATTTTGGAAGCTTCGGTCATTCCACCTCCATCAACAACGACCAAATTGCAGCGGCGGCACAGCCGACAATGCCTGCTCGCGCGGCGGCATGATCGAGATGTGCCTGTGAAAGCTTTGCCAGGACGAGAAAGTTTGGAAATGGACCACGGTATCGATATCGCCGAACTGGACAGGGAAGCGGCAAGATCGGGCGGAGAGCCCGAGACCAGCCCCGACAGCGCCGATGCGCTTGCGGGAATTGCCTCCGGAGCGCGCAGCCAGGTCCTGGTGGGTGCCGATTTTGCCCGCGCAGGTCAGCCGGGCGAGCGGCTCGACAAGGTCTTCGAGCAACTCGCCGAAACATTCGCCACGCTGCCGGCGGTGATCTCGGAGGGCCGCGGCTGGACCTATCAGGAGCTGGATAGCCGTGCCAACCAGTTCGCCCGCCTGCTGGTCAAGCGCGGCGTGCGGCCGGGTCACCGGGTCGGCCTCATCCTCGACCGGTCCGCGGAAACCTATGTGGCCCTGCTCGCCGTGGTCAAGGCGGGCGCCGCCTTCGTGCCGCTGGCCACCGCCTTTCCCGAAGAGCGCATGGCGCTCATCATCGAAGATGCCAGTGTCAGCCTGATCGTCACCATCGCCACCTATGCATCGCGGGCCGACCAGCTGCCGGTTCCGCATCTGTTGATCGACAGCGCCGCCGCCGAAATATCAGCCCAGTCCGACGCGCCGCTGAAGCCGCACAACGCGCCGGCCGCCACTGCGATCGAAGACATCTGCTACATCCTCTATACGTCGGGCACGACCGGTCGGCCCAAGGGCGTGGCCATCCGCCACCAGAGCTTCGTCAACTTCATCCGCGTCGCCGCCGCGTCCTACGGCTACCGGCCGGGCGATCGCGTCTACCAGGGCATGACCATCGCCTTCGACTTTTCCTCCGAGGAGATCTGGGTGCCGTTCGTCGCCGGCGCGACCGTCGTGCCAGCACCCGGCCAGATGCCTCTGGTGGGCGAAGAGCTCGCCGATTTCCTGCGCCATCACGACATCACCTGCATGGCCTGCAGCCCGACGCTTCTGTCGTCGATGACGTCGGACGTGCCCAGCCTGCGCACGCTGCTGGTGGGCGGCGAGGCCTGCCCCCACAATCTGGTGGCGCGCTGGTCGAAGCCCGGCCGGCAGATCCTCAATACCTATGGCCCGACCGAGGCGACCGTCACGGCAACAATGGGTGCGCTGACGCCGGACCGGCCGGTGACGATCGGCGCGCCGCTGCCCACCTATTCGATCGTCATTCTCGACCCTTCGCTGCCGCAACTTGCCGAACCTGGTGAACTGGGCGAGATCGGCATTGCCGGCATCGGCCTGGCCGTCGGCTATCTCAACAGGCCGGACCTGACCGAACAGAAGTTCATCGCCGATTTCCTCGGCCTGCCGAACAACCCGTCCAAGCGCATCTACCGCACCGGCGACCTTGGCCGGATCAACGACGCCGGCGAGATCGAGTATGCCGGGCGCATCGACACCCAGGTGAAGATCCGCGGCTATCGCATTGAACTCGGCGAGATCGAGGCCGTGCTGCTGGACCAGCCTGAAATCGCGCAGGCCGCCGTCACCACCTGGGAGATCGAGCCCGGCCGCGTCGAGCTCGTTGCCTATTACGCGCCCAAGGCCGGCCAGCCGGCGCTCTCGCGCGCCGACATCGCCCAGACGATGAAGCGGCGGCTGCCGGATTACATGGTGCCCTCCTATCTCGAGGAACTGCCGGCGATCCCGATGACGGTCTCCAACAAGGTCGATCTTCGCCAGCTTCCCAAACCGACGACCGTACGGCTTTCGGCCGACCGCGCCATGGTGCCGCCCGGCAATGACGACGAGCGTTTCCTGGCCGACGCGCTATGCGCCGTGCTGAGATTCGACGACGTGTCCGTCGAGGACAATTTCTTCGACGATCTCGGCGCCAACTCGCTGCTCATGGCGCATTTCTGCGCCCGCGTGCGCACCCGCAAGGAATGGGCGACGACGTCCATGCGCGACATCTATCTCTATCCAACCGTGGCGCGCCTGGCCAAGCACCTGAGCGTGGCGGAAGAGATGACGACGGCCACCAACGAGCCCGTTCTCACCCGCCAGGCGTCCAACCTCGCCTACTGGACCTGCGGCGCGGCGCAGCTGCTGTTTTACGCACTCTACAGCTACGTGGCGCTGTGGGCGGTCAATGACGGCCTCAACTGGGTCTATGACACGCTCGACGACCCGCTTCAGCTATATGTCAGGTGCGTGGTGCTCTCGGCCGGCGTGTTCTTCGGCATGTCGGGCTTCGCCGTTGCCGCCAAATGGGTGCTGGTCGGCCGCTGGAAGGCGGAAGTGTTCCCGATCTGGGGCCTGCGCTATTATCGCTTCTGGGTGGTCAAGACCTTGATCCGCACGGCACCTGTCGTGCTGTTCCGCGGAAGCCCGCTCTACAGCCTGTACCTGCAGCTTCTGGGAACCAGGATCGGCAAGAACGTGGTCATCGAATCCCGTGCCGTGCCCGTGTGCACGGACCTGATTTCGATCGGCGACCGTACGATCCTGCGCAAGGAATCGCTGATCCTCGGCTATCGCGCCCAGGCCGGCTATATCCACACCGGGCCGCTGACCATCGGCCGTGACGCTTTCGTCGGCGTCGGCTGCACGCTCGACATCGACACCGCGATCGGCGACGGCGGGCAGCTCGGCCATTCCTCCTCGCTCCAGCGCGGGCAAAGCATCCCGGACGGCGAACACTGGCATGGATCGCCGGCGGTGCCGACCACGGCGGACTATTGCAAGGTGCGCAACGTCAACCCTCCCCGCATTCGGCGTTTCCTCTACGAAGCCGTGCAGCTGATAGGGCTGTTTGCCATCGTCACCCCGCTGCCGCTTTTGTTCCACAGCTATTGGGAGAATGTCGGCGACGACTATCAGGAGACGATCGGCATCGTGGCGATCGGCACTACGGTCACGCTTTTCGGCTACATCGCCGCGGCCTTCCTCGCCGCCACGGTGGTGCCGCGCCTGTTCAGCCTGATCCTGAAACCCGGCCGCACCTACACGCTTTACGGCTTCCGCTACTGGCTGCAGACGGTTGCCGAGTTCTCGAGCAACTCGCGCGTGCTCGGGCTGCTGTTCGGCGACAGCTCGGCCATCGTCCACTACATGAGCGCCATCGGCTGGAACCTCAACAAGGTGGTGCAGACCGGCTCCAATTTCGGCTCCAACCAGCAGCACGAAAACCCGCTGCTCTGCGAGATTGGCACCGAGACCATGGTGTCGGACGGGCTTTTCATGATCAACATGCACAAGTCCGCCTCCGCGTTCCGGCTCGAGCCGACGCGGATCGGCGAGCGCAACTATCTCGGCAACAATATCTACTATCCGCCGGATGGACGCACGGGCGACAACGTCCTGCTCGGCACCAAGGTGATGGTCCCGATCGACGGGCCGTTGCGCGAGAATGTCGGCCTTCTGGGCTCGCCGCCCTTTGAAATCCCGCGCATGGTGAACCGCGACAAGGAACTCATCGCCGGCATCGACGAGGCAGACCGGCGCCAGCGCATCCCGCTCAAGAACCGTCACAATCTGGTGACGATCCTCCTGTTCATGGCCACGCAATGGGTCATGCTGTTCGCCACGCTGGCGATCTGGGACCGGGCGCTCAACTATTACACCGAATGGGCGGAAATCGCCCTCTTCGCGGCGGTGCTTTTGACCTCGGCGATCACCATTCCGTTCTACATCTTCGTCGAGCGGGCAAGCCTTGGTTTCCGCAGGCTGAAGCCGCGGATAACGACGATCTACGACGTCACCTTCTGGCGCCATGAGCGCCACTGGAAGCTCGCGGATTCGCCTATCGTGCGCCTTTTCGCCGGCACGCCGTTCCGGCCGATGATCCTGCGCATGCTGGGCGTCAAGGTGGGCAAGCGCGTCTATGACGGCGGCGCCAACCTGACCGAGCGTTCGCTGGTGGAGATTGGCGACGATGTCACGCTCAACGAGGGCTGCGTCATCCAGGCCCATTCGCTGGAGGAAGGCGCGTTCAAGTCCGATTTCATCCGCATCGGCGATGGCTGCACGCTCGGGCCGTCCGCCTTTGTCCATTACGGCGTCGTGATGGGCAAGGGATCGATGGTCGATGCCGATTCCTTCGTGATGAAGGGCGAAGAGCTGGAGCCCAACTCCATCTGGCGCGGCAACCCGGCCAAGCTGCACCGGTTCGTCGAGCCGATCATGGAAGACGGCTCCAGGGCGTCCTGACGCTTGAGCCCGATATCATCGGAGGCTACGTGGCAGAGCGATCGGAAGGCACGGTGGACATCCGTATCGCTCCCGTGACCAAGGCCAATCGCGCTTTGGTCACCGCGTTGCAGCTGGCGCCGGAGCAGATGGATTTCGTCGCCAGCAATGCGGACTCCCTGCGCGAAGCCAGATCCGATCGGGACGCGCGGCCGCGCGCGGTGACGGCCGGGGCCCAGCTTGTCGGATTCCTGATGTACGAGGCGCCACGGGACGACGACGAGGCGCGCATCTACCGTTTCATGATCGACCGCGCCTGGCAGGGCCGGGGCTACGGCAAGGCCGCGCTGCGGGCGGTGCTGGAGGAAATCCGCGGGCTCGGCCACATCAGGCACGTGTCGATATGCTACGAACCGGAGAACGAGGCGGCACGGCGGCTCTATCGCAGCGCCGGTTTCGTCGAGGAGGGGCTCGACGAGGACGGCGAAATGATCGCCGATCTCGTCCTCCCGGCCGGCGACCGATGACGCCATCAGCCGATCCGTCCGAGGAAATCGCCCTGGCGCGCGCCATGGCCGCCATGGCCCCGGCCGGGGTCCGCACCGGTTGCCGGATCATCCGCGACGGCGACGAAGTCCATCTGTTGCCGGCGGAGGCAGGCTCGATCCCCGCACGCCAGCCGGCCATGCGGCGGGCCAGTGGCGCGGCGCGCTGGATCGCGCACCGGCTGCTCGCGGACGTCGGTTTCGACGGTTTCGCCCTCTTGCGCACTCCATCAGGTGCACCCGCCTGGCCGGAGGGGATAACGGGCTCGCTCGCGCATGACGATGACATGGCGGTGGCGGCGGTCGCGCCCGTTGCCGGCATCGGCTCGCTCGGCATCGACGTCGAGCCGGCGCTGCCCCTGCCCGATGACATTTTCTCGCTCGTAGCCATTCCCGCCGACCGGATGGGTGCAGCAGACCGGCAGCTTGCCGGCCGCATCCTCTTCGCCGCCAAGGAAGCGGTCTACAAGGCTGCCTATCCGCTGGATCGCGAAGTGCTGGGCTATGAGGATATCGCCGTGGACCTTGAAACCGGCCACGCGACGACGAGCATCGGCCGCAAGGTCAGCATCGCATACTGCATCGCCCCGCGCGTGGTCGTGGTGGCGTTTATTGCAAAATAGGCATCGGCCTATTCGCCAACCACCTCGCGATAATCCCTCACCTCCCCATCCAGCCCGCGTATCCGCCAGCTCTGCCCGTCCTGCCCCTCGACATGGCAAGGTCCGAGCGGCACCTTGCCTCCCCCATCCGGCAGGTCGATGACATAGACCGGATTGCAGATGCCCGACAGGCGCGCGCGCAGCGCTTCCACCAGCGCCTGGCCCTCGGAGATCGTGGTGCGCCGGTGCGCCATGCCACGCGCCAGATCGCCATGGTGCAGGTAATAAGGTTTGACGCCCAGTCGGTACATCAGCTCGCGGCAGAGCTCTTCCAGCACCTCGACCGTATCGTTGACGCCTTTGAGCAGAACGCTCTGGTTGAGCAGCACGAACCCCGCCTGCCGCAAGGTGCGGCAAGCCGCTTCGGTGGCATCGGTGATCTCCCGAGCGTGGTTGAAGTGGGTGACCACCGTGACCATCAGCCGGCCCTGCAGCGCCGCGACGAGCCCTGGCGTGATGCGCGAAGGCAACGCCACCGGCACACGCGTGTGGATGCGCAACAGCCGCACATGGGGGATGGTCTCGATGCGGGCACGGATTTCGGCAAGCGCCGCATCGGGCAGCGACAGCGGATCGCCGCCGGTCAGGATCACCTCGCGGATTTCGGGGTGGCCGGCGATATAGGCCAGCGCCGGCTCCAGCGCCTCGCGCGTATAGCCCCGGCCGATCGAGGTCAGCGATTCCTTGCGGAAGCAGAACCGGCAATAGACCGCGCATTGATAGGTCGGGAATAAAAGCACTCGGTCGGCATGGCGATGCGTCAGGCGAGGCACCGGGCTGAACTGGTGATCGGCGATCGGGTCGCCGAGCTCGCCCTCCGCCTCGTCCAATTCCCCAGGCGACGGGATCACCTGCGCCCGGATCGGATCGGCGGGATCGTTCCAGTCGATCAGGTCGAGATAGCTCTTTGGCGCGCGCACCTTGTGGAGCGTGGCGGCGGCTTGCGCGGCTTCACGTTCGGCCGGCGAGAGCGGCAAGGAGGCGAGGTCGCGCACATGGCGCACGCCGGCGCGGACGTCGTCCTGCCAAGCGGCGTCGGCGGCGCGGGTTGCATCTTTGAGGTTTGGCATCGGGCGTCTCGGGCTGTTCGCGCGGACCTATCGGCTGGATGGGCTGTCGGGTCAACCGCTGTAGCAACGCCAACCATGTCCGCCGCGCTCTACGGCGCTCCCGGACATCCCCCTCAAAAGAGGGGAGATCGGATGTCGCGACGGCCTTCGCCAATCTCCAAATTTACAAGGGGAACGCCGGCGCCCGAGCTGCCAATCTCCCCCCTTGAGGGGGAGATGTCCGGCAGGACAGAGGGGGGCGCCGTAGAGCACCGCCTTTGCCTTCACAACCTCCGCCCACCCGCGCCCGCCATAGACACAAAGGCGCTTTCTATGTTTTCGAACCTCAGTTCCGGATAGAGCGTCCCGGCTTCAGGCGTGGCCATCTCCAGCGCGGTCTCGCCGCGGATCCAGAACGCGCGCAGCAACCCAAGGCCGGGAACCGCCGCGATCAGCGCCTCAAGCTCCTCGGCGCTCATCTGCTTGACGCGCGGCGAGCGGCCGCTCACCCGGCGCCACAACTCGATCATCGCGCTCTGCGTGATCTTGTTCTGCGCGATCCGGATTTCGCCGCGAACGGCGTCCGGATCCTCCAGCGCGCGCATTGTGACCGCCGCGATATCCTTCTCGCTGACAAACGTCGCCGGCACATTGCCGTCGCCATAAAGCGTCACCTCGTCGGGCGGCAACGGCGACGAGCCGAAGCGCGTCAGGTCGCCCAGTGTCGCCACCCAGGTCGAGAAGAAGCCGTTGGTGTAGATCACCGTATAGGGCAGGTCGGCCTCCCGGACCGCGTCGAAGACGGCCCGCTTGATGTCGAGCGGTTCGATAGAGCCGGGTGCGGCGGCCGCAAAGTCGAGGCCGAAGCCGGCGGACGGCACATAGCGGGAGACGCCGGCATCCCTGACGGCGCGCACCAGCGTCATTTCGCTGGCCGATCCGACATGCACCGAGCTGATGACACGATCGACCTTGCCGACGGCGCGCACAAGGCTGTCGTAGTCGTCGAGATCGCCGACATGCACCGTGGCGCCCAATTCCTTGAGCGGGCGCATCCGCGCTTCATTGACTGATGTGGTCGACCGGACGAGGACATGGAGGCTGTCGCCATTGCGCGCGCTGGCCTTCGCCATCTCGCTGCCGAGAAGTCCAGTCGCGCCGATGATCAATGTGCTGGTCATATCCCCCTCCCATTGCCAAGGACGGAACCGTCCCAGTCGCGTTCGAGGCCAATGTCATGCAAACGGCGATCGGAAAGCCGGGAGATCTGGCGCAGCGTGCGGCGGCGCTCGAACGCTGCCGCGCTTCGCATGGCAAGGCCGCTCACCACGGTGCCGATGGGTCGAAGGGTCAAGGTCATGATCCGTCTCCTGTGTTTCACTGGGCGCAAGCCTGCCGATGTCGCCCGGGCGGGGCGAGCATGACGATTGCTCACACTTGTCTGGTCAATTCAGCGCATCGATGAACCGGAAGTCCGGTATGGATGCTTGGTACGCCTGAATATTGGGTCATTCGCGGCTGGACGACAAACGACTCTTTGTGCAGGATTTGTGAGCAACGCTCACAGGTCGAACCATGCCGCGCAGATTGCCGCCCCTCACCGCTTTGCCCGCCTTCGACGCGGCCGCGAGACATTTGAGTTTCTCCAAGGCCGCCGAAGAGCTCAACCTCACCCATGGCGCGGTCAGCCGCGCCATCCGCAACATCGAGGACAGGCTGGGCATCCAGCTCTTTGATCGCGGCACACGCTCCGTGCGCCTCACCGCTGTCGGCGCGGCCTATGCGGCGGAGGTCGGCAAGGCGCTCGACCAGATCGCCGCCGCCACCATCGCCGCCACGCCCGACCGCTCGACCCGCATCCTCAACGTCAGCACGTCGGACGGTTTCGCCGGCCGCTGGCTGGTGCCGAGGCTGCACCGCTTTCATCGCGCCAATCCCGACATCGACGTGCGGCTGGCGACCTCGGGCGTGCTGGCCGATTTCGTCAGCGACGGCATCGACATATCCATCCGCTACGGCCGTGGCGGCTATACCGGGGTGACGGCGGAATTCCTCGCCGATGAAGAGGTCTTCCCCGTCTGCAGTCCCGAACTCCTGGAAGGCGACCATCCGCTGCGGCAGCCCGGGGATTTGAGGCATCACAAGCTGATCCACGACGCCTTTCGCATCGACTGGGCGACATGGCTTGAACAGGCCGGCGTCGAAGGCATCGACCCCAAGCGCGGCGTGCGCTTCGATTCCGCCACCTTCGCCGTCGAGGCCGCGGTGCATGGCGAAGGCGTGCTGCTCGGCCGCAGCGCGCTGGTTTCGGCCGATCTCGCGGCAGGCCGGCTGGTCCGGCCCTTCGACCTCGCGTTGAAATCAGCGGCCAGCTACTACGTCGTCTATCCCGAAGGCGCGCTGCGCCAGAAGAAGATCAGGGCCTTCCGCGACTGGCTGTTCGCCGAGATCGCGGTCGACTGGGTCGGCGCGAAGAAGAGCGGCTGATCCGAACGCTCACCTTCCCTCTCTTGCCGGCGAGATATCGCCGTCCGTTCGGAGCGGAGGCTGCGCAGCCAGTCAGTCCGACGGCTCGTCAGGCCGCTTGGGCATCACGATCTGGATGGGACGGCTGCCGATCGGCGCTCCGGTCCCGCGATCGATGCTGACCGGGTCGATTTCGGTTCCTGTCTCGGCGTCGAAGAACCGGGTGAAATCGCCGCCGCCGCGGTGCCTTGCCCCCCATGCGGCGAGCGAAAACAGCACGGGAAGCAAATCCTGACCCGCCTGGGTCAGCACATATTCATCGCGTGGCGGCCGCTCTGAATATCGCCGTTTCTCCAGCAATCCTTCCTCCGTCAGGGTTGCCAGCCGGCTGGCCAGCATCGTCGGGGCAATGCCGAGGTTCTTGCGAAATTCGTCGAAACGGCTGAGCCCCGCATGGGCGTCGCGCATGATCAGCATGCTCCACGTGTCGCCCACCGAGCCGAGGCTGCGGGCGATCAAACAGGGCTGGTTGGAAAGATTCTTCACGTCGATACCATTTTGATAGTGACTTACTACTAATTTGATAGTATCTGATCCCGCGAAGCCGTTCCACCGAAAAGTGAAGGTGACGGCCGGACCTCGCGCCGCTGGAGTTCCCAAATGAAGTTCTATCTGTGCAAGTACATCCCGCCCCGCGCCGACTTTCTCGCGACCATGACCGGCGACGAGCGGGAATGGATGAAGCAGCATGGCGCCTTTCTGGACGAGCTGCTCGATCGCGGACTGATCGTCGCCCATGGTCCGGTGATGGATCCAGGCGGCGGCTATGGCCTGTCGCTCTACCGGATCGCCGACGACCAGGACATCCAGGCGATAACCGCGCAAGATCCCATCGTGAGGAATGGCGCCGGCCATTACGAACATCACCCCATGCTTCACCTGAGCGTGCGCGGCTGACCCGTGCGTCAGCACAAGCGCCATGACCATGCATCTCGAAGGATATTGAAATGAGTACCAAAAATCGCGGCGTCGCCGTCGTCACCGGGGCAGCCGGCGGTATCGGGCTTGCAACGGCCAAGGCCCTTCTGTCGGCCGGCTACCGCGTCTTCGGCACGAGCCGGAAAGCCGCAGCCGGGTCGCCAGCCGGGATCACCATGCTGAGCTGCGACGTGACCGATGCGGACTCCGTCGCACGCATGGTGTCGGAGGTGATAAGCCAGGCCGGGCGCATCGACCTGCTCGTCAACAATGCCGGCAATGCACTGATCGCGGGTGCGGAAGAATCGTCGGTCGAACAGGCAAAGGCCCTCTTCGACGTCAACGTCTTCGGTCTCATCCGCGTCACAAACGAGGTGCTGCCGATCATGCGGCGCCAGGGCAGCGGCCGGATCGTCAACATCAGCTCGGTCGTCGGCTTTGTCCCCAGCCCGTTCAGCGCGCTCTACACTTCCACGAAACATGCCGTCGAGGGCTATTCCGAATCGCTGGATCATGAGGTCCGCCCCTTCGGTGTTCGCGTCCTGCTGGTCGAACCGGCTTTCACCCGCACCGCTCTCGATCACAATGCGACGAAGCCGGACAGGATGATGAGCGTCTATGATCAGGCGCGGGCAACGGCGACCGCGGTCTGGAACAGTGCGATCGAAGCCGGCGATGCTCCCGAGATCGTCGGCCAGGCGGTCGTCACCGCGGCCACCGCGACATTGCCGAAGCTGCGCTATCCCGCCAGCAAGCAGGCGCGCCGCCTGTACCTGCTGCGACGGTTCGTTCCCGCGAATGCTTTCGACAAAAGCCTTCGAAAACAGATGAACCTGCCGGCGTGACAAACGCCACCGTTCGGCGGGCCAGTTTTGAGACGCCGCCCTGAACGAAGCGAGACAGGTGGACAGCCAGGAGCTGCCCACCCGCCCCCCGCCACCATACCCCCACGAAGAGAGCGGACGTTGGTATGCGCGGCCACCAGTCGTCATATGGCGGGTATCGCGTTCGAAGGCCTATTCCTTGGCGCGAAAAGCTTCCGGCACGATGAAAACCTCGTCGGCGCGGCCATAGCCGCCGTCGGCGACTTCCTCCACCAGCACCATCGTGTAGGGCCGCACGCCTTCACCAAAAAAGTCGACGAACATGGCCGTCGTGCGATGGATGAGGTCTTCCTTCTGCGCCTTGGAGAGCGCCGCCTGTGGCATCTTGATGTTGGCGAATGGCATGATCGGTCCTTGTTTCTGGAGGTTGGTTTCAGGTTTTGGGATGGAGCAGGTCGGCAGGCAGCAGCGGCCTGCCGCCTCAGATCACGCCGCCATTGGCGCGGATGATCTGCCCATTGACCCAGCCACTGTCCGGTCCGGCCAGGAACGAGACCACGCCGGCAATGTCGTCGGGCTGGCCGAGCCTGCCGAGCGGGATCATTTTGGCGGTGGCCTCGATCTGCGCCGCGCTCTTGCCGTCTGTGAACAGCGCCGTCTCGACCGGCCCGGGCGCCACCGCGTTGACGGTGATGCCGCGCGCGCCAAGCTCCTTGGCCAGGATATGCGTCATCGCCTCGACGGCCGCCTTGGTGGCGGCATAGACGCCGTAACCCGGCTGGTAGAGGCCAACGACGCTGCTGGAGAAGTTGACGATGCGGCCGCCATCGCGAAGGCGTTTTGCGCCTTCGCGCATGCCACGGAACACGCCGGCGAGATTGATCGCGACCTGGGTGTCGAAGAAGGCGTCATCGGCCTGCGCGATCGGCGAAAGCTTCATGATGCCGGCATTGTTGATAAGGATGTCGATGCCGCCGAACGCCTTCTCGCCGGCGTCGAAAAGGCTGGCGATGCCGGCCGGATCGGCGATGTCGGCCTGCACGGCGATCGCCTTGCCGCCATCGGCTTCGATGGCGCGCACCAGCGCCTCGGCCTCCGCGTGTCCCCGCGCATAATTGACGACGACGGCGATACCGTCGCCGGCCAGCCGCCGCGCGATCGCCGCACTGATGCCCTTGGAGGCGCCAGTCACGATCGCCGCCCTGGTTTGTCCCGTACTTGTTTGGTCAGATGTCATGGAAGTCTCTCCGTTTTCTCGGTGAGACGGATATAGGCGAGGCCAATTTCCGGATAATCATCCGCGACTTGACATCACTATTCGGAAACTGCGAACAAAGGTCATGGATCGGCTCGACACGATGCGGCTCTTCGTTCGCGTGCTGGAGCGGCGCAGCTTCACCGCTGCCGCCGCCGATCTCGGCCTGCCGCGCTCGACCGCGACGGAAGCGGTCCGGCGGCTGGAAGAGCATCTTGGCGCGCGGCTGCTGGAGCGCACGACGCGCCAGGTGAACGCCACGCAGGACGGCGAGGCCTATTACCGGCGCTGCCTGTCGATCCTGGCCGAGATCGAGGATGCCGAGGCCGCCTTCCGCGATGCCGAGCCGTTCGGCCTGCTGCGCATCGACGCCAGCACGCTGCTCACCCGCACCTTCCTGTTGCCGCGCCTGCCGGAATTTTTAAGCCGCTTTCCCCGCATCGATCTGCAGATCGGCCAGGGCGACCGGCTGGTCGACCTCGTGCGCGAGGGTGTCGACTGCGTCATCCGCGTCGGCGAACCGCCCGACAGCGGCATGATCATGCGGCGCCTTGGCGTGATCCGCGAGATGACCTGCGCCAGCCCCGTCTATCTCTCTCGCCACGGCACGCCCGCCTCCCCCGATGCGCTGGATGGCCATCAGGCGATCGGCTTCGTCTCCTCGCGCACCGGCGAAGTGCTGCCCTTCGAATTCACCGTCGCCGGCAAGACGCGCGAGGTCAGGCTGCCCGGCCGCGTCGCCGCCAACAATTCCGACACCGCCGCCGACCTCGCGCGGCTCGGCCTCGGCCTCATCCAGGCGCCGCGCTATCGCTTCGAGAAGGACCTTGCCGACGGCACGCTGGTCGAAGTGCTGGCCGAGTACCCGCCTTCGCCGACACCGCTGTCGGCGCTCTACCCGCAGAACCGGCAGCTCTCGCCGCGCCTGCGCGTCTTCCTCGACTGGGCGGCACGCATCTTCGCCGAGGCGAACTTGTAAGAGCAATTCCAGGAAAAGTGTGTAGCGGTTTTCCGTCCGGAATTGCGTCAACACAAAGGAACTGGCACCCGCCGTTGCCCATCGGCGCCATCTGGTGTCAATGTCGCCGCGACAGTGCGCCATGGGACATGGAGCGCCGTCAGGGAGGATTTCCATGACCACGACACAGACCGGCTTGCCGCGCTATGACGATGCCGTTGCGGGCTTTCGTATCGAGGATGAGATCGCCAGACTGCAGGGCGACCCCGCGACCGGCATCAACGCCTATGTCGAATGCTGCGGCCGGCACACCGGCGGAAACCGCCTGGCGCTGCGCGCCATCTCAGCCGGGGGCGAACTCAGCGAATTCAGCTTCGACGATCTCGCCGACATGTCGGGTCGTGTCAGCACTCTGCTGAAGCAGTTGGGCGTCGGCCCCGGCGATGTCGTTGCCGGCATGCTCCCGCGCATACCCGAACTGGTGGCGCTGATCCTCGGCGCCTGGCGCATCGGCGCCGTCTACCAGCCGCTGTTCACCGCCTTCGGCCCGAAGGCGATCGAGCATCGCCTCGGCTACAGCGCGGCTAAGCTGGTGGTGACCAATCCCGCCAATCGCGGCAAGCTCGACGAGGTCGCGAACCCTCCGCAAATCGCTGCCATCCTCGGCGCTGGCGATGCGGTGGCTGAAGGCGACATCGATTTCCGCACCGCCCTCGCCGCCGCCTCCCCCGACTGCGAGCCGGTGATGCGCAAGGGCGAAGACCTGTTCATGATGATGTCGACCTCGGGCACCACGGGCCTGCCCAAGGGCGTGCCGGTGCCGCTCAGCGCGCTCATGGCCTTCGGCGCCTATATGCGCGATGCGATCGGCCTGCGCCCCGACGACATCTTCTGGAACATCGCCGATCCCGGCTGGGCCTACGGCCTCTACTACGCCATTACCGGCCCTCTGCTGCTCGGCATCGCCACCACCTTCAACGAAGGCGTCTTCACCGCCAACAGCACCTATGACGTCATCGAGCGGCTCGGCGTCACCAGCCTTGCCGGCTCGCCCACCGCCTTCCGCCTGCTGCTCGCCGAAGGCCCCGAGGCGGCCGCGCGTGTAAAAGGCCGGCTGCGCGTGGTGAGCAGCGCCGGCGAGCCGCTCAACCCGGAAGTGATCCGCTGGTTCGACGCCCATCTCGCCGCGCCAATCCATGACCATTACGGCCAGACCGAGAACGGCATGATGGTCAACAACCACCATGGCCTCGCGCACCCTGTCCGCGCCGGCTCCGCCGGCTTCGCCATGCCGGGCTACCGCATGGTGGTCCTCGACGACGCCGGCAACGAACTCGGTCCCAACCAGCCCGGCATCCTTGCCGTCGACACCGCCAACTCGCCGCTGGGCTGGTTCGGCGGCTACCACCAGGCCGAAACCCCGGCCATTTCAGGCGGCTACTACCGCACCGGCGACACGGTCGAATACGAGCCGGACGGCTCGGTCTCCTTCATCGGCCGCGCCGACGACGTCATCACCTCGTCAGGCTACCGCATCGGCCCCTTCGACGTCGAAAGCGCGCTGATCGAACACCCCGCGGTCAACGAGGCCGCAGTGGTCGGCGTGCCCGACCCGCAACGCACCGAAATCGTCAAGGCCTTCGTCATCCTGGCGCCCGCCTACCAAGGCAGCCCGGAACTTGCCGAGGAACTGGCGCAACATGTCAGAAAACGCCTCTCGGCCCACGCCTATCCCCGCGAGATCGACTTCGTCGGGGAATTGCCGAAGACGCCGAGCGGCAAGATCCAGCGGTTTCTGCTGCGGAAGGCGGAGGTGGAGAAAAGGAAGGGGTGAAGGGGGCGCGACGACGCATTTGAAGCTGATTAGCGCTTGACCAACTCCGAGCTACCATACTATTTGGATCCATGGATCCAAAGTCTATTTTCAACGAGCTGCAAGACGAGATTGAGTCAGGTGAATTGGCACCAGGCTCGGTTCTCAAGCAGGAATCGATCGCCGAGCGTTTCGGGGTGAGCCGCCAGCCAGTCAGACAGGCCCTGGACCGCTTGCTCGGAAGTGGCCTGGTCGTGCGGCGACCCGATCGAAGCCTGGCGGTGGCGATCCTCTCAGAACGGGAGGCGACTGAACTTTGCGAACTTCGGGCCATTTTGGAGGTCGCTGCCTTGCAGCAGTCTGTGCCGGGACTTCAGCCTTTCGCCTTGCGTAAGGCTGAGAGGCTCAACGACGAGCTATTCGCGGAATACGATCCGTCGCGGATTCTGGAGCTCGACCAACAGTTTCACCTCGCCCTGTACAGCGGTTGCACGAATACTCGATTGCTTAAGACCGTCGGAGACCTTCGGCGAGAATCCCGGCGGTCAACCCTTCACCAAGAGCGTGGCGCCCAGGAGCGAATTGATTTCTTCGAGGAACACGCGGCGATCGTTGCCGCTTGTGCGAGGCTCGATTTCGACGCGGCTGCGCAGCATCTTCGCCGCCATTTAACCCGGACGACCGCAAGGCTTCTTTCCATTCCGACAAAGGATCAATCATGAAAATGACCGTCGAGGTGCACTGGGAGCGAGAAGGAGCAGTATTTACCGACAAGCGCTACAGCCGCGCACACGTTTGGCGCTTCGACGGAGGCCAAGTGGTCCCGGCCTCGGCTTCGCCGCATATCGTTCCGCTTCCTTATTCAGTGGAAGCCAACGTCGATCCGGAGGAGGCCTACATCGCGGCGATTTCCAGTTGCCATATGTTGACTTTTCTCTCGATCGCGGCGCCCCGGGGAATCGTCATCGAGAGCTATACCGACAAGGCGATCGGCGTGATGGAGAAGGTGGACGGACGATTGGTTGTCAGCCGCGTTGACCTCAATCCAACCATTGTCTACGCGGGGAAGAAGCCAACCGCCGCGACAGAATCGGAACTGCACCACTCGGCGCATGAACAGTGCTTCATTGCCAATTCCGTGAAGACGGAAATCCAGGTCGTCACTTGAGAGAGGCATTCGGCGGCATGGCGAAGGGCTCAAAAGCCACCAGGGCGTAGACTCATTGCCGCGTAACCAGATGCGGATTTGAGACGAGTTTGAGGGCGGCGAGATAGTTCTCGGCCAGCTTGTCGTAACGGGTGGCAATACGGCGGACCTGCTTGGCCTTATTGAAGAAGCGCTCGACGAGGTTGCGCGCCTTGTAGAGGAAGGGGCTGAAGCAGATCGGGTCCTTGCTGGACCGAAGAAGCGCAACGCGCAGCGGTCTCGTGCGGTATGTCTATCTGGAGGCATTTCATGAAACTCCATTTCGGCCTGACAGGCAGAAACTATCTCGTTACTGGCGCGAATTCGGGCATCGGCCGTGCGATTGCGATCGCACTCGCCGGGCAAGGTGCTAAGGTCGCCATCCACTATCTTCCTGCCTCTGCTGGGTTCTCCCGAGGGGCACATACCGTCCTTGGTGAGGATGCGGCCTCTGAGGTTGTGGAAACTATTCGTCAGCTCGGGGGTAAAGCCGTTACCGTTGCGGCCGATCTCTCCGTCGACAATGAGATCGCCGCGCTTGTATCCGAGGCTGAAGGTGCAATCGGCGCACTTGACGGGCTGGTAAATAACGCTGCTGTCTGTGAGCTGCCTGACAGTTTGATCGACGCGGATTTCGGGCGCTATCGTCGGCACTATGACGTCAATCTCGCCGCCCCCTCGATGCTTATGGCGGATTTCGCCCGTCGCATCATGTCCAGGCGGGGATCGGGAGGGCGCATTGTCAATATCAGCACCGACGCTGCCCGCGCCTTCCCTCACCAAGTCTTTTACGGAACCAGCAAGGCTGCTTTGGAGGCAATGACCAGAGCGGCGGCGATCGAACTGGGGCCATCCGGCATTGCCGTAAACGCAGTGGCTCCAGGCCCCGTTCAAACCGGCTACATCGATGATGCGCTGGAACAGCAAGTGCTGCCCTCCATCCCATTGCGTCGATTGGGTAAGCCAGACGACATAGCCGATGCGGTGATGTTTCTGCTGAGTGACGCATCGTCGTGGGTTACAGGACAAGTCATTCAGGTTGCCGGTGGCCACGCGCTTTGACGGGCACAATTATTCGACAGCTTTCGCGACGCGGCAAAGCAGTCGGTCCGCTTTCCACCCCATTTCGCCCCCGGACGGGAAGGCCGCAATCATCGTTTGTTAATTAGCGAATCCTTATGTTTGTCCTCGCCACGAGCGCACATAAGGCGTACGTTCGCGGATCGCTGGCTGGGACCTGATAGAGCCTGCGACTGAGAGCGGGAGAATCCGCCTAAGACACGGCGCGCTTCTAGCTCGCCACATTCCGAGCGCTCTCAAGATTGCCCGCCTCGGCCGGCCTCTCCCTTGTGCGATTCCGGCCGCTGTCACTTTTATGCCTGGAGGAGAAAACAGCTTTTCACACTGGAGGAGGAACCATCATGCATCATCTTGCACGCCGCGAATTCATCGTTCAAGGCAGCGCGGCCGTTGCCGCACTGGCGGTCTTCAATTCACAGTTTGCCCACGCCTTTCCAAGCCGGGCGGGTGAGACAGTGATCCCGTGGCTAGACCAGCCGCAGCCCAATCCCGTTCCCGCGGTCATCAAGAGCCAGCTTGTCTGGGAGGATATGGATTCCTGGGTGACACCCAATGACAAGTTCTTCAGCATCGCTCATTTTGATCGGCCAAGCATTGATGTGAATGCCTGGAAGCTGGAAATCGATGGGCTGGTGAAGAAGCCTCTGAGCCTGTCGCTCGCCGACCTCAAGGCGCGGCCGCGCCAAGAAGTGGCTTTCACGGTGGAATGTTCGGGCAATCATGGCTTTCCATTCTTTACCGGCGGCATTGGCAACGCCCGCTGGGCTGGCACGCCGCTCGCCGCCATACTTGAAGAGGCAGGGGTCAAGGAAAACGGCATCGAAGTTGTTTTCTGGGGCACTGATGTCGGTGACATCGCGCTCAAGGACAATAACCGCGACGTCAAGATGCACCAGAATTTCGCCCGCAGCATGTCGCTCGCCGATGCGACCAATCCCAACAACATCCTCTGCTACGAGATGAATGGGGCCGCCCTGCCGCAACCCAACGGTTCACCGGTACGGCTCATCGCTCCCGGATGGTATGGCATCGCCAACGTCAAGTGGCTCAAGCGCATTGAGATACGCAATACGCGCTTCATGAGTCAATTGATGGCACGAGACTACGTCACCATCCGCGAGGAAGAGCACCATGGCGAGACGGTGTGGGCCGAGACCTCGGTCGGCCGTGCATTGCTGAAGTCGGCGCCCGCCAGAGTGACGCGTAGCGATGCCGGATACCGGATCAGCGGTGCGGCCTGGGGCGCCCCGATAGCCAAGGTCGAAGTGAAGGTTGATGACGGCCCATGGATTGAAGCGACGATAGACCATGGTGAAGAAGCCGAATTCGCCTGGAAGGTGTGGTATCTCGACTGGAAAGACCCGGCAAAGGGCGAGCACTCGGTCACCTCGCGCGCCACTGATACGGCGGGACAAATCCAGCCTGCCATGGATGATCCATGGATTGCCAAAAAACACACATACTGGGAAAGCAACGGCCAGATCACGCGTCGGATCGGCATTGTTTGAGAAGGTCTACCAGTAGGCCGTACACCTCACGAGAGGATCGATTTGACCTCATGCCGAACATGGGGTCATTTCGTCACTGTCGAGCAAGCGTATCCGCGTGAGCGGGACGGCCTTCCGCTTAGAGGCCCAAAGCTGCACTTCGTGTAGCGGATAGGTGGGTCCGGTTTTGGCCGGAAGCTGGCGGCTTCCAGTGTCAGGTGTAAGTGAGCCGACATTCTGCTCGGAGCAAGCTTGTTGAGATCGCAATCCGAATAGCGGCATGGGCTGAAATCAATCCGCTAGGCCGAACCTCTCCCGCCGTCTCAGTTAAGGTGATCGCCGGAAATCCTGATCCAATAAATCATTGTGTTGAAAGCGTTTCGCTGATTAGCTGTCCTGCATATGGCCGGGACAATTGGCAATGTTGTCCGGAGAGGACCGCGATGCCGGTACTTGAGGTTCGCCACGTCTCCAAGAATTTTGGGGCCATCCAGGCCCTGACGGACGTTAGCTTCCAAGTGGAGCGAGGCGAAGTCGTGGGGCTGATGGGGGACAACGGTGCCGGCAAGTCGACAATAGTCAAAACGGTGGCCGGGAATTTCCCGCCGAACGACGGCGAAATTGTCGTGGACGGCGAGGTTTGTCACTTCCATAAACCCGTCCAAGCGCGGGCCAAAGGTATCGAAGTCGTCTATCAGGATCTTGCGCTCGCCGACAATTTGACGGCCGCGCAGAACGTCTTTCTTGGCCGCGAGATGAAGAAGGGCTTCTGGCCAATCAAGGTGCTCGATAAACAGGCGATGATCGAGCGTTCGGCATCGCTGTTCAAGGAACTGAAATCGGAAACCCGGCCGAGCGACCTCGTCAGGAAGATGTCGGGTGGGCAGCGTCAGGCGGTAGCCATCGCGCGGACCCGGCTTTCAAACGCCAAGCTGGTGCTGATGGACGAACCGACCGCCGCTATTTCGGTGCGTCAGGTGGCGGAAGTGCTTGAATTGATCCGACGCCTCAAAGCGCAAGGGGTTGGCGTCATGTTGATCAGCCATCGCATGCCTGACGTTTTCGCTGTCTCAGATCGCATCATTGTGCTCAGGCGGGGTTCGAAGGTTGCCGACAAGGATGCCGGCGAGACGTCACCGGAGGAAATCACTGGACTAATAACGGGGGCCATCCGTGGCGAATAGTGCTCGGGAGACAGTTAGTGTCAGGGAGTCCGCCCGGGAAACCAGCCGACCGGGCATGTCTGAGTTCGTCCCCACCAAGGAAAAGACCGCGCTCCAAAGTGTGATGTCAAGTCAGCCCTTCTGGGTGACGATCGCGCTCATTGCACTCGTCACCTGGATGACTGCCATGGAACCGAGCTTCGGGACTTCCGAAAACGCCGCCAACGTCACGCGCAACCTCGCACCTTTCGGCATCATGGCGCTCGGCATGACGGTGGTGATCATTACTGGTGGCATCGATCTGTCGGTCGGCTCGATCATGGGCCTTGTGGTCATTGTCGCCGGCCTGTTTCTGACCTGGCACTATCCCTGGTACGTGGCCTTCGCCATCGGCCTTTTCGCCGGTATGGCTTGCGGCGCGGTCAATGGTTTCTTCGTCGCTTATGTCGGAATGCCATCCTTCGTGGTCACCCTCGGCATGCTGTCCGCGGCGCGCTCGCTCGCGGTCGTATTCTCGGCCAACCAAATGCTCTACCAATTCGGGCCCGATGCTCCAATCGTGAAAGCGATCGGTCAGTGGAGATGGCCGCTGCATGGGCCCGAGCACTGGGCACCGCACTGGATACCAGAACTGTCATCGCAATTCTGGACCATGGTGGTTCTGGCCCTCATCGTCGGCTTCGTGTTCAATTTTACTGCCTGGGCCCGGCATCTCTTCGCCATCGGCGGCAATGAGGACGCGGCACGGCTCACCGGCGTTCCGGTCGACTGGATCAAATTCGAGGCCTACGTCTTCTCGGCTTTCACCGCCTCGCTCGCCTCTCTCCTGCTCCTCGGCTACAACGGCTCAGCCATCAACGCCATGGGCCAGGGGTACGAGTTGCGCGTGATCGCCGCGACGGTCATTGGCGGCGCCAGCCTCATGGGCGGCGCCGGCACGGCCTTCGGTGCGATCATCGGTTCAGCCTTCCTGGAGGTGATCAGGAACGCTCTGCTGATGGCCGGCATCGATTCAAATTGGCAGGGTGCCTTCGTCGGCGCCTTCATCGTTCTTGCGGTTCTCCTGGGCATGCAAACCGGCGGCAAATCCATTCTCGCCAAGTCGCTGGCCGTCTTGATGCCCAAGAAAAGCCGCTAGAAACCCGCCGGCGGGAGGCCTGCGGGACATTCAGCTAGGAGGAGAACGTGGCATGAAAAAACATCTGCTGACGGCGGCCGTGGCGCTTGGCGCAATGGTGCTCGCCGTTTCCGGCGCCCAGGCGAAATATACGTTCGCCCTGGTACCGAAGAACATGAACAATCCCTTTTTCGACCAGGCACGCGACGGCTGCAAGAAGGCCGAAGCTGAATCGAAGGGCGCCGTGGAGTGCATGTATATAGGCCCCGGCGAGCATGGCGGCGGCGACGAGCAGGTTCAGATCGTGCAGGATCTCGTAGCCAAGAAGGTGGACGGCATCGCCGTGTCGCCATCGAATGCCGCGGCGATGGCGGTTGCGCTGCAGGCCGCCAAGGAAGCCGGTATCCCGGTGCTCACCTGGGATTCCGACCTCCTGCCCGAGAACAAGGATCTTCGCGTCGCCTATATCGGCACCCACAATTATGAGATCGGTGTGAACCTTGCCAAGCTGGCCATGCAGGTCAAGCCCAAGGGGGGCACGATCTGCATCCAATCGGGCGGCGCGGCGGCGGCCAACCACAATGAACGCATGCAGGGCATTCGCGACACGCTTTCGGGCACCAAATCGGCCGCCTCGCCCGGGGACCGGCTAACCGGCCAGAACGGCTGGACCGAAATCGAAGGCTGTCCGCTCTATACCAACGATGATTTTCCTCTTTCGGTGCAGCAGTTTGAAGACATCATGGCGAAGAACCCGAATCTCGACGCGTTCATCCCAACCGGTGGCTTCCCGCAGTTCATCCCCGACGCCAACCGTGCTGCGGTCGCACCGTACAAGGACAAGATCGCCAAGAAGGAACTGGCGCTGGTCGTTGCCGATACCTTGCCCACGCAAATTGAACAAATGAAGGAAGGATACTCCCTCGGGCAGGTTGGCCAGCGCCCGTTCGAAATGGGCTACAAGACGATGATGGCACTGAAGGATATGAAGGACGGCAAGGCTCCGCCGGCTGACCCGACCTACACGGGCCTCGACGTTTGTACTCCACAGACAGCGGATACCTGCGTCGCCAAATAGTGCTTTGCCTAAGGGCGGGAGGAAACTCCCGCCCCTTGCTACAGGAACCTCTATGTCGCAATTGTTCTCGCTCAAGGGCCGTGTCGCATTGGTGACGGGCGCTTCGCGTGGCCTCGGCTTCGCCATGGCCAAGGCACTTGCCGAGAACGGCGCGACGGTGATCGTCAATGCCCGCGACATCCACGCCCTGTCAGCAGCGGCGGAGAGGATCGGTGCCGAAGCCCTGCCGTTCGATGTCACCGATGCGGCGATCTCGAAGGCATCGCTCGAAGGAATAGTCGAACGCCATGGCCGCCTGGATATTCTGATCAACAACGCTGGCATCCAGCATCGCAGGCCGTTGGTGGAATGGGAGGACGAGGATTTCGACAGGGTGATTGCCGTCAATCTTTCGTCCTGCTTTCGAATGATACGCGACGCCGTGCGCTTGATGCTGCCCAACAAGTTTGGGCGTATCATAAACACCGGATCGGTTGCGGGGATCCTTGGCCGTCCCACCATTCATGCCTATGTTGCCGCGAAGGCGGGCCTGCATGGATTGACACGCTCCACCGCAGCTGAGATGGGCCGTCACGGCATCACGATCAACGCGATCGCGCCCGGGTATTTCGCAACGGAACTCAACACCGCGCTAATGAACGACGAAGCCTTCACCAAATGGGTCGAAGCGCGGACCCCTGCAGGCCGCTGGGCCCGGGCTGAGGAGCTCGGTGGAGCCGCGGTGTTTCTCGCCTCAGATGCTGCCGCCTACGTCAATGGACATGTATTGGCCGTCGACGGCGGTCTATCGGTTTCGCTCTGAACCGCTAACTGCTTTCACCCGTCTGTCGGGGCGTGTGCCAGGGCGATAGAGATCGCCTGCCACCAAAAATTGCCGAAGCCCTCGAGCATTCGAACACGATCTCGAACACCGTTCCCTCATCCCTGGCCGAGATCGAGGCCCCAACGCCGATAGAAGCAGTTGTCGTCGAAGGACAGGAACGGGAACGGGTCCCCTTTCGCCAGGATCAGTTCGGGCGACTTCACCCAATGCAGGCTCTCGCGGAAGAGCAGGATGTCGGTGGGCCGGACCTCATGCTGGAACACCCGGATGATGGCCGCATCGAGCGCCCCCCAACAGGAAACTTCCGAGACCGCAGAGAGCGCGGCATCATCATGATTGCGATCGGAAGGAACAATGCGGAAAGGGCCTCGTTGGTGGGGTGGCACGTTTGCTTGCAGGTTGCTGCTGATGAAACTCGAGGACGAAGCCCGCCACAAATCCGAGGATGTGGACAATGCCGTCCTCACGGACGTCGTGCTTGCCTTGCAGCGGCGGGTCGAGGTGAACCACGACTTCGACATTCCCTATCTTGCCGGTTACAGCGAGGATGGGCGAACCGTCTATATCGACCGCCACTTACCGCGCACCATGACGTCGCAAGGCCGGGCCGTAAGGCTTGAGCCCTTTTTGGTCACCCACGAGGTGGTCGAGAAATCGCTCTTGGACAAATTGCGACTTCACTATCTGCATGCCCACCAAATAGCGCTGCGGACGGAGCGAGATGCCGTCCGCGCAGCCCGTGTTTCATGGCAGGCCTACCAGGCCCTGATGAAGAGCAGCGAGAAGCCCATCGACGAGGAGAAGGTGAAGGCCGTCCCTCACGACCTCGACCTGACACCCTATCGAGATTTGAAAGATTTTTCGGTGCTGGACCGGTTGGTCAAAGCGGCCCAGGGATCGAAAGACAGGGACAGATCGCAGCCGTCCGCGAAGAACCGCGCCAGATGATGAGCGGGTGAATGGGGAGGGCTTGGCCTCCTTCCCTGTCAACGCGACTGACAGGGTTCGTCGAGCTGACCAACGGCTCAACCGTAGCTACCGATAGTAGTGCCTGTGATGTCGTCTGTGGTGGTGATGCCGGTGCGGGTAATAGTACCGGTGATAATACCTGTGGTGGTATCGGAAGTACGGTCGATATGGCTGGTAATACGAGCCGTAGTATGGGCCGTAATACGGGTTGTAATAGGGCCGGTAAGGGAATGGCGGGCCTCCGAAACCACCAAAAAAACCACCGAACGGTGAGAACAGGAATTGCGCCTTGGTTGGTGAAGTCACAGCGGCTGTGGCAGCAAGCGCGAGCACAGATGCCAATATCAGCTTTCTCACGGTTACCTCCATTAGTTCGAGGTTAAATAACGCGAACGCCGGCTGACTCGTTCCTTGCGTTCCGCAACCCATCATCCCAGCTGTTGCGGTGTGAAATTCAAAAGGCCGCGCAGGAAGCGGGCTGTTGCGGATTGACTGAGGCGGCGCGGGCAAGGCGTTGAGGCGCCACGCTCCCGTTTCGCCGACAGCTCGGATCAGCGATTGACATCGCGCATGTCATGGATGCTGCGCAAAGCAGATGTCCAGCATCGATCGGCTCAAGGCGAGAAAAGCGAGACTTTCTTGCACTCCAGAACGCCCACGCCTCTCCGCCATCCCCTCACACCGCGATCTGCAGCGTCCCGTGGCGTCTCACCTCGGCCTCGATCTCCTTCACCAGCGTCTCTAGCGCGGGGTTGCGGGGGTTGCGGGCGCGGCGGATGACGTAGGCGAGGTCCGGAGGCTTGGGAAACTGCTTGTCGGCGATCTCCATGCCGGGCTGCAGGTGCCGTTGGCTGAGCAGCGCGACGCCGAGCCCGGAGGTCACGCCGGCGATGATGCCGGCCGCGCTCGAACATTCGAACACGATCTCGAACACCGTTCCCTCGTCCTGGCTGATATCGAGGCCCCAACGGCGATAGAAGCAGTTGTCGTCGAAGGACAGGAACGGGACCGGATCGCCTTTCGCCAGGATCAGCTCGGGCGACTTCACCCAATGCAGGCTCTCGCGGAAGAGCAGGATGTCGGTGGGCCGGACCTCGTGCTGGAACACCTGGATGATGGCCGCGTCGAGCGCCCCCTCGCCCAGCAGCTTCTGCAAGGCCAGGCTCATGCGCACTTGCGTGCGCACGCTCACCTCAGGGTAGAGCCGGCGAAACCGGCCAAGAATGCGCGACAGGTCCGTGCAGGTCGTATCCTCGGTCATCCCCAACGCGATCTTGCCTTGCAGCGTGCTTTTCGACAGGCTCAGGATCGCCTCGTCATGGATGCCCAGGATGCGCCTGGCATAGCCCAGCAGATCCTGCCCCGAACTGGTGAACATCGGCGCATTGGCCTTGCGGCTGAGGATTTCGCAGTCGAGGCTCGCTTCCAGCCGCCTGATCTTATGGCTGACGGCCGACTGCGACAGGCCCAGCACCTCGGCCGCGCGGGTGACGCCGCCATGTTTCTCGATCGCCACCATCGCCCGCAAGGCATCGACATCCAGGCGGCGGCTCATCACTCCAGCCATGACAATCCTCGTTTGAAACGAAAGCAGCGGCCCAAATCCTCGCGTAGAACCTGTTCGCAGGCAAATTGATATGCCAGATTTCGTGGCAATTTCATGAATGCATCGAAATTTGTCATGTGCAAACGCGTGCGTACCGCCATAAGTCCGCCCCGGCACCCATTCAACCCCGCACCCATTCAACGAATGACCGCATGACGCTCCCGAAACATCAGCCCCATCGCCTGGCCTGGCCGCTTATGGCGGCCGCGCTGGTCGTCAGCTGGAGTTCCGGCTTCGTCGGCATCCGCTACGCCAGCGAGAGCGCCGATGTCATGCTGGTCCTGTTCTGGCGGACCTTGATGTCGGGACTGATCCTTCTGCCCTTCGCGCTCATGGTCGGGCCGCGCATCGGCGCGCGCGCCCTGATGCGGCAGATGGCGTTCGGCGTGGCGATGATGTTCCTCTATCTCGGCGGCTTCGCGCTTGCCATCGGCCAGCGCGTACCGACCGGCCTGGTCGCGCTGATCTCCGACCTCGTCCCCCTCGCCATCGCGGCACTGTCGCAGCCCATCCTGGGCCACCGGCTGACATCGAGGCAATGGACCGGAACGGCTCTTGGAGTGCTCGGTGTGCTGATCGTCTCGCTCAACAGCCTCAGCCTCGGAACGGCGCCGGCCTGGGCATACATTGTGACCATCGCTTCCATGATGGTCTTCGCCTTGGCGACCGTGCTGCAGAAACGGATGGGGACGATCGACATGCCCATCCACCAGGGCCTGTGCATCCAATGCCTGACGGCGGCGATGCTTTTTGCCGCCTGCGCCGGCTGGAATGGCGGACTGATGCCGCCGCTCGATGGCCGGTTCGGGTTCGGCATCGCCTGGCTGGTGCTGTTTTCGACCTTCTTCTGCTACGGCGTCTACTATGTGAGCCTGCGCCTCCATAGCGCCGCGCAGGTCAGCAGCGTGATCTATCTCAGCCCGCCGGTGACGATGCTCTGGGCCTGGCTGCTCTTCGGCGAGCCGCTTTCGGCGGCGATGGTCCTCGGCCTTGCGGTGACGCTGTTCGGCGTCTGGCTGACGTCGCCGCGCGGCACGGTATCCAAGGGCGAGACAAGTCCAGGCCTGATCGGGCAACCGGCCGATTGATCGTGATCCCGCACCAAACCGACCATGGATCCAAAGGAGTGAACCCCATGAAGCTGACTGATTTCAAGGCGCTGACCTTCGACTGCTACGGCACCCTCATAGATTGGGAAACCGGCATGATCGAAGCCCTGAAGCCGCTGACCGGACGGGTTGGCCGCGGCCTCGGCCGCGACGAGATCCTGCAGGCGCACGCAAGGCATGAATCCAGCCAGCAGAACTGGACGCCGCAGAAACGCTACTGCGATCTTCTCGCTGTCGTCTACAAACGGCTCGCCGAGGAATGGGGCGTCGTGGTCACGGCGGAGGAATGCATCGCCTATGGCCAAAGCGTGAAGGACTGGCCGGCCTTTGCCGACACCGCCGCCGCCCTGCAATACCTCAAGAAGCACTACAGGCTGGTCATCCTCTCCAACGTCGACAATACGAGCTTCTCCTTCAGCAACAGGAAACTCGGCGTCGATTTCGATGCGGTATACACGGCGGAGGACATCGGCTCCTACAAGCCATCGTCCCGGAATTTCGACTATATGCTTGAAAAGCTTGCGACGCTCGGGATTGGCGACAAGGAGGTCCTGCACACGGCCGAAAGCCTGTTCCACGACCACACCGTCGCCAACCGGCTGGGCCTGGCATCGTGCTGGATTCACCGCCGGCACGCCGATCAGGGTTTTGGGGCCACGATGCATCCCGGCGACATGCCGAAGGTGGACTTCCGCTTCGACAGCTTGGCCGACCTCGCGAAGGCGCATAGGGAGGAATTGCGCGGCTGATGGCGGAGCCGCCGGGCATCCCGTGCGCTGAAATCAGAACTCGCCCGACGGCCATCAATTCTTTTTACGGGCGGCGCCGCGCTTTTCGGCCCGCCCACCGGAACCCCACAAGGCGCGGCCGAGCAAGCCCCTGCGCCTGCGCGGGACAAGATCGATATCGCTGACGAGCTTGGCGCCGCCCTTGCGCCGCTCGAGCGTGATCTTGCGGCTGTGGAACGCCTCCAGTTCGGCCCGATGCGCTACGCTCAAGATGGTCACATTGGGCAATTCCTGGATGATGGTCTCCATCATCCGGTCCTGGCTCTTCTCGTCGAGTGCCGCCGTTGCCTCATCCAGCACGATGATGTCGGGCGCGTGCAGGAGGAGCCGCGCGAAGGCCAGCCGCTGCTTCTCGCCGCCCGACAGGGTCTGGTCCCATGGCGCCTCTTCGTCGATCCGGTCGCCGAGATAAGCGAGCCCCACCTTGTCGAGGGCGGCCCTGATCTGTGGAACCGTCCAGTCGTCGGCGGCACCTGGATAGGCGGCCGCCCGGCGCAGCGTGCCCGAGGGAATGTAGGGACGCTGCGGCAGCATGAACAGGCGCTTGCCGGGGTGGAAATCGACGCTGCCGCCACCCCACGGCCACAGCCCAGCTATCGCCCGCACCAGCGTGCTCTTGCCCGTACCGGATTCACCGGCCACCAGCAGCCGCTCGCCCGGTTGGATCACGACCTCGGTTTCCTTGACCACGGCGGTGCCGTCATCGAGCGACACGGAGAGATCGTTGAGGCTGAGCATCGTATCGTCCTTGGTCTGGCCGCGAGTGATGCGCCCGAGCGCGTCGCTCTCTTCCGCGCGCTCGAGCCCGTCGAGCGACATCATCAGCGAGGCGATGCGCCGTGCCGAGGCGTTCCAGTCGGCGAGACGCGGGTAGTTGTCGACCAGCCATCCGAACGCGCCCTGGACGATGGCAAAGGCCGATGCCGCCTGCATGACCTGCCCGAGCGACATCGAGCCCTCGAGGAATTTTGGCGCGCACAAAAGCACCGGCACCACGGGCGCGAACAGGCTCGATCCCTGCGAGACCAGCGCCGTGCGCATGTGCTGGCCCGCAAGCATCGCCCACCGCTTCAGCACGCCGGCGAAGGTCCTGTCGATGCCGCTGCGTTCCTCCTGCTCGCCGCCGAGCAAGGCGATGCTCTCGCCGTTTTCGCGCACGCGCATCAGCGTGTAGCGAAATTCCGCTTCCGCCTGGTTCTTCTGCTCGGAGAGTTCGACGAAATGCCGGCCGATGACCACCATCGAGGTGGAAGTGATGGCCGCATAGATGACCGCGGTGACGACGAGGAAGCCTGGAATGGTGATGCTGGCCCCGCCGATCGGCAGCGTCAGCGCGCCGCCGATCGTCCACAGCACGACGATGAAGGTCGAGGCCGCCAGGAAGGCGTTGAGCACGCCGGAGACGAAATCGACGGGCGATTCGGTGGCGATCCGCAGATCGTCGGCGATGCGGGCCTCCGGGTTCTGGTGATCGCCGCTGACGAGATTGAGCTGGTAGTAGCGGCCATTGGTGAGCCAGCGGCCGATGACCGATGTGGTGAGCCAGGAGCGCCAGCGCCGCTGGATGGTCATGCGCAGATAAACCTGCGCGACGACGAGGCTGGCGCTTCCAAGCACCAGCGGCACGAACACGGCGCTCAGGAAGTAGACGGTCGGTGCATTGCGCTGTTCGATGGCGTCGAAGATCGAGCGGTTCCAGACATTGATCCCGTACTGGAAGCCGACATTGACGCAGATCATAATCAGGAGTCCGATCGTGAATGGCCAGGCGAGCTTGTCGCCGCGCCGGCTCCAATAACCGCGCGCGCTGATCCAGAAACGCTTCAGCAGATATTTCTTGCGCGCCTGCTCGGCCTGTTCGGGGCTCAGTTGCGGATCGGGTTCCCCCGCCGCTGGCGGCGGTGCGGCCTCGCCCACGACCTCGGAGGCGGCCTCGACATCGGGTGCCTTCTCCCGGCGGGGCTTCCTGGCACCGTTTGGCTTGGCGCCGCCGGCCGGCTTCGGTTTGGGTTTGATGTCTGCCACAACGGCCATAACGGCGTGGAAATCGGAAGGTTTCATTGCCCTTCTCCATATGACGGCCTCCCACTGTGCGAAGGCTGTCCTGGTGCCCAGATATCTGCAACGCCTCGGCAGGCCTCACCGCCGCACAATCGCCACCAAGCCACGCGAAGAGCTTGTAAAAACGGAGGTTCCACGATGCGTCTGGTCTGGACTTTGGTGTTTGCGCTGGCAGCCGGTGCGGCCTATGCCGCTTCGCCGGAGGACGACTACATCGCCGCGCGCGACAAGGCGATATCAGCCATCGCCGCGATGGAAAGCGCGAACGCTCCCGTCGAGACACTCGATGCTGCCAGTGAAAAGGCCCGCGCCGATCTCGAACAGCGCCTTTCGGCGCTTCTCGGACCTTTCACGGTCAAGGGTTTTCCGGCGGCCCGCATGATCAACATCGAAAGCCTCAGTTCCTCCGATGTCGGCTTTGGCATGCTGGACGGGCTGCGCCACGGCACCGAGGACGGCCCCAGCATCGTGGTATCGACGCGCGGGCTGGTCGAGCGCTGGCTCCAATCGCGCGCCGCCGAGACGGACGCCGATCTCAAACTGCCCACCAGCTTCGACGCGGCGCTGAAGCTCGATGCCTTCTACACCCAGGCCATCGGCAGCGACGCCGCTTTCACAGGCACGCTCGACTTCACTCTGAAGACGCCCGATGGCGCCGACATGGCGATTGCCCGCCTCGGCGGCTGGGCACAGGATGTCGGGCCGAACTACGACCAGGAGGTCGTCGTCACGCTCGTTAGGGGCAACAGCGTCATGATCGCCGAGGCGCCCGCGACGCCCCCCGTCCCGAAGATCGCGGCCTGCGACGCGGTCTGGACCGCCGCCGACGCCGCCGCGCAGAAACTGGTCAAGCAAGCCACCGGCGACGGCGACGACAATACATCCGATGCCGCCGACGCCGCCTGGGCAAAAGGCGACAGCGACTTCCGCGCCTGCATGGCCAAGAACCTGCCCGACAACCCCGTCTTCCCCGCACTGCTTGCCCAGGCGCAGACGCTTGCCGACCACATGGCGGGCAAGTAGGGCGCCGACGCCAATTCTTGCCCCCTTGCGGCCCCCGCACCCCATGACGATATTGTCGGCGCGCTGGCCTTGCTGAACGCGGTTGCCAGCACGGTTGAAAATGGTTGAAAGGAAGTCCTGAACGCGCCATGGCGCGGCGGGCGGATGAACAGCGTGGGAAACTCGGCAATGACGACAGACACAAAAACGACGGAAACCAAGGCATTCGAGGCGGATGTTTCGCGGCTGCTGCACATGATGGTGCACTCGGTCTATTCCGATAAGGACGTCTTCCTGCGTGAACTGATTTCCAACGCCGCCGACGCCTGCGAAAAGCTGCGCTTCGACGCCGTCAGCCATCCGGAGTTGCTGGCCGACGATCCGAAACCGCGCATCTCGATATCGGCCGACGCCGACAGCAAGCTGATCACCGTCGAGGACAACGGCATCGGCATGAGCCGCGACGACATGACGGAGGCGCTGGGCACGATTGCGCGCTCGGGCACGCGCGCCTTCATCGAGCGCGTCGGCGCCGGCAATGTCAGCGAAGACACGCAGCTCATCGGCCAGTTCGGCGTCGGCTTCTACTCCGCTTTCATGGTGGCGACCCGCGTCGACGTCATCAGCCGCCTGGCGGGGAGCAACGAGGCCTGGCGCTGGTCGTCCGACGGTAAGGGTTCCTACGAGATCGCGCCCGCCCCGCTCGAAGCGGCACCCAAGCGTGGCACCCGCGTCGTGCTGCATCTGATGGACGATGCCGTGTCCTACACCGGATCCTACCGGCTCGAGCAACTGGCCAAGTCGCAGTCGGGCCACGTGCCGGTGCCGATCACGCTCATCGAGAAACCCGACGCCGAGGCGCGCGACATTGCCGATGGCACGGCCCTTTGGGTCAGGCCGAAGAGCGAGATCAAGCCCGAGGAATACACCGATTTCTACCGTGGCCTCTCCGGCCAGTATGACGAGCCGGCCGCCACCATCCATTTCCGCGCCGAAGGCCGGCAGGAATACAGCGTACTGGCCTTCGTGCCCGGCTCGCGTCCCTTCGATCTCTTCGACCAGGACCGCAAGGGCCGCATGAAGCTCTATGTGCGCCGCGTCTTCATCACCGACGAGGCCGATTTGTTGCCGCGCTACCTGCGCTTCATGCGCGGGCTGGTCGATTCCGCCGACCTGCCGCTCAACGTCTCGCGCGAGATGATCCAGGAAAGCCCGCTGCTGGCAGCGATCCGCAAGGGCCTGACCAACCGCGTGCTCGGCGATCTCGCCAAGCTGGCGGAGAACGAGGCCGAGGCTTATGCCAAAATCTGGGAGAATTTCGGCGTCGTCCTCAAGGAAGGGCTCTACGAGGATCATGAGCGGCGCGAGCAGCTCTTGAAGCTTGCCCGCTTCCGTTCGACCACCTCTGGCGAAAATTGGCGCGGCCTTGCCGATTATGTCTCGGCGATGAAGGAAGGCCAGAAGGCGATTTTCTTCATGGCCGGCGACGACCGCGCGCGGCTCGAAGCCTCGCCGCAGCTCGAAGGTTTTAGGGCACGCGGCATCGAGGTGCTGCTGCTCACCGATCCGGTCGACAGTTTCTGGACGTCGATGGCGCCGGAGTTCGACGGTAAGCCGTTCGAGTCGGTGACGCAGGGCGGGGCGGAGCTTTCCGACATCTCCTTGCTCGATGATGCGAAGAAGCCGGACACGGCGGCTACGCCCGAGGTCGATGGCTTCCTCGCTTTCGTCAAGACCGCTCTCGGCGATGCCGTGTCGGATGTGAAGCCTTCCGACCGCCTGACCGAAAGCGCGGTCTGCCTGGTCGCGCCCGAACATGGTCCGGACCGGCAGTTCGAGCGGCTGCTCAACGCCGCCGGCCGCCTCGACAAGACGGCCAAACCGATCCTCGAAATCAACCCCCGGCACGAGCGCGTGCTGGCGCTCGCCGGCCTCGGCGACGACGAACAGGCCTTCAAGGACGATGCCGCCCACCTTCTCTACGACGAGGCGCGCGTGCTCGACGGCGACAAGCCGGCCGACGCCAGGGCATTCTCGGAGCGCCTTGCCCGGCTAATCGCGCGCGGCATCTCGAAGGGCTGAGGCGCGTCGGCCAGCCGTCCTCGAGGTGTTTGTCGATCGAGGTTGCAAGACGGGGTTGCACAGCGACCCCGTCTATCGACAAATTTCGACGTCTCTCGCAGCCGGCGAGGCGTTGAAGTCCACTGGCTCAATCGCCGACTGTAGACATCGCGCCTCCAATCACCCAATCTCGGCACCGGGAACAAAACAGCGCTTCAAAGAAAGCGCGGACGTCCGGGTGCTCATGAAACGACGATGGACATTGTATGATCCACGGCTGGCCTGGATGCTCGTCGCGCCAGTGCTCCTGCTGCTGATCTTCTTCCTGGTGCTGCCGATCGCTGTGATGGGCGCCTACACCTTCTTCACCTTCGTCACCGCCGGCGTGGAAACGAGCGCGCTGACCACCGCGAACTGGCATGAATTCCTCACCGACAGCTACTATCACGGCTTCCTTCTGAAGACGTTGAGGGTCGGGGCCATGACGGCGCTGCTCTGCGGCGTGCTCAGCTATTTTCCCGCCTATTTCATCTGGGCCACGACCTTCAAGCACAAATGGCTGCTGCTGCTTTTGCTGATCGTGCCGTTCTGGATCAGCTTCACCATCCGCACCTTCTCCTGGATCAACATCCTGGGCGAACAGGGCGTCATCAACGTCGCGCTGCTCAAAATGGGCATCATCAACGAGCCGTTGCCGATGCTCTATAACGAGGGCGCGGTCATCCTGGGCATGCTGCATTTTCTGCTGCCCTACATGATCCTCAACGTCTATGTCAGCCTGGAGAGCATTGATCGCACGTTGATTTCGGCGGCCCGCTCGATGGGCTGCACGAGCGCGCAGGCGTTCCGAGAGGTCACGCTGCCGCTGTCGCTGCCAGGCCTGGCGGCGGGCCTGCTGCTCTGCTTCGTGCTGGCCGCCGGCAGCTATGTGACGCCGCAGCTTCTCGGCTCGGGCCGTGACGCGCTGTTCGGCAACCTGATTTACGACACCATCATGGGCGAGCTGAACTGGCCGATGGGCGCCACGCTTTCGATCGTGCTGTTCGTCGTGCTCGGCTTCTTCGCCGCCGTCTACACGCGCTACATGGGCATGTCGCAGATCGTCAAAGGGCTTGGCGGATGACAGGGCTTGGCGGATGAGAGGAACACGGCGCAAGCAGGAAGGCAGATGGGCCTGGCGGCTGACCGGCTTCGTCACGGTCTGCGTCTACATCTTCATGTTCGCGCCGATCGTGGCGACGGTGATCCTGTCGTTCAACGCCTCGATGTTCGGCGGCTTTCCGATGACCGGCTTCAGCCTGCAATGGTACGGCAAGCTGATGGCCAACGAGGCGGTGCTGGCCGCCTTCCGCACGTCCTTGTGGATCGCATTGGTCACGGCGATCGTCACCACCGCCATCGGCGTCACCACGGCATTTGCCTTGGTGCGCTTCGATTTTCGCGGCAAGCAGGCGCTGAGCACGCTGGTGATCCTGCCGGCGCTGGTGCCCGAAACCATCCTCGGCGTCGGCCTGCTGGTGCTGATCAAGGCGGTCGACCAGCCGAGGACCATGCTTCTCCTGGTGCTCGGCCATATCCTGCTTGCCGTGCCCTATGTGGTGCTGATCGCCCAGGCGCGCATGATCGGCATCCGGCGCGTCTATGAGGAGGCGGCGCTGTCGCTTGGCGCCTCGCGCTTTTCGTCCTTCCGCGAGATCACGCTGCCGCTGCTCATTCCGGCCGTGGTGGGCGGCGCGCTGCTCGCCTTCACCATCTCGTTCGACAACACCTCGGCCAGCCTGTTCTGGCGGCCGGCCGGTGTCGAGACCATGCCCACCCAGATCCTTTCCATGCTCAAGATCTCGATCAGTCCGGAAATCAACGCACTTGGCACCGTGATGATCCTGGTGACCGTCGGCATCCCGCTGATCGGCGGCCTGATCCTGCAAAGCCTGACAAAACTGAGAAGACGTGGCGAACCAAAGGAGGAAACACAATGAAACTCACCACCACCAAGCGGCTGGAACGGCTGCACGACCGATATGCCAATGGCGACCTGAGCCGCCGCACCTTCCTGACACTGACCGCCGCCGCGGCGGCATCGGCGGGCCTTTCCATGCCGTGGATGGGCCGGGCGCTCGCCGCTGTCCAGGAGGTTCGCTTCGACGGCTGGGGCGGCACGGTGCAGGACGCGATCGACAAGTTCGCCTTCCAGCCCTACACGACCAAGACCAAGATCAAGGTGGTCCAGGGTACGTTCGGCGACGAGGACGAGATCATCACCAAGATCAAGACCGCCAAGCCCGGCGACTACCAGGTCATCCATTCCTCGGGCGTCAACTACTACATCAAATATGTGAACGCCGGCCTGACCTCGGAGATCAACGAGGCCAACATTCCCAACATGGCGAATGTGCTGCAGCCGATGATCGAGCCGTTCCGCAAGCTGACGCCAAAGCTTTCGGCCATACCCTACGATTACGGCACGACGGGTATCGCCTACAACACCAAGGTGATCTCGCCCGAGGAAGCCAAGGAAAAAGGCGCGGCCCTGCTTCTCGACAAGAAATATGCCGGCAAGGTCGGCGGCTATTCCGACATGACGACGCGCGTCTGGTACGCGGCGCTCGCCACCGGGCAGGATCCCAACAACCTTAAGGACATGGACGCCATCTGGGCCAAGGTCCGCGAGACGCGCGACCTCGCCAAGAAGTTCTGGAGCTCCGGCGCGGAGCTGATGGACCTGCTTTCCAAGGGCGAGATCGTGGTGACCGATGCGTGGTCGGGCCGCGTCGCCGCGCTGCAGGACCAGGGCCATCCGATCGGCTATCTCGATCCGGCCGGTTCCTATGCCTGGATGGAGGACATGCTGATCCTGAAGGGCTCGCCCATGGCCGAGTGCGAGGAGCTCATCAACTTCATGCTCGACCCGGCGACCTCGATCGCGGTGGCCGAGGGCCAGAGCTATCCGCCGTCGCTCGACCCGAACAAGGTCAAGCTGACCGAGAAGATCAAGAAGCTGCCGGCGTTCGACAAGACCGGCACGATGAAGTCGCTGACCTTCGCCGATCCGACCTACTGGGCGACCAACGAGGACGCCTGGACCAAGCAGTGGAACAGGATTTCCAAAGGTGCCTGAAAGCCACGGCACGACACTCCATCCCCGGCCTGTCCTGGCCGGGGCAGCCGGCGCGAGCGCGGCCGCCGAGGCGAACAGCCCGGCGGTCGAGTTCCGCGACATCGACATCGCCTACGGCAAGTTCGTGGCGGTGCGCGATTTCTCGCTCTCGATCCGCAAGGGCAGCTTCGTCACCTTGCTCGGCCCCTCGGGCTGCGGCAAGACCACGATCCTGCGCTCCATCGCCGGCCTGGTCGATATTTCGGGCGGCCAGATCATGATCGACGGGCGGCGGGTCGACGACGTCCCGATCTACAAGCGCAACATCGGCCTGGTCTTCCAGAGCTACGCGCTGTTCCCGCACAAGAACGTGTTCGACAACGTCGCCTTCGGCCTGAAATACCGCAACGTGCCGAAGCCAGAGATCGCCCGCAAGGTCGGCAAGGCGCTCGAAATGGTGCGGCTGCCCGGCAGCGAGAAGAAGCTGCCGTCGCAGCTGTCGGGCGGGCAGCAGCAGCGCATCGCACTTGCCCGCGCCATCGTCTTCGAGCCGCAGGTGCTGCTGCTGGACGAACCGCTATCGGCGCTGGACGCCAACATGCGCGAGGAGATGCGCGTCGAGATCAAGAAGATCCAGAAGGAAACCGGCATCACCGCCATCTTCGTCACGCACGACCAGGAAGAAGCGCTCTCCATGTCGGATCGCATCGTGGTGATGAACGCCGGCGCGGTTGAGCAAATCGGGACCCCGCTGGAGGTCTATGAGACGCCGGCCACGGCCTTCGTCGCCGACTTCCTCGGCAAGGCCAACATGCTTGCCGGGACCGTGAGCAGGTCCGGCCAAGCGGTGGTGCTTGCCACCGGCCAGACGATCAACGTGGCTTGTCCAAGGCGGCTTGGCGACGGCAGCAAGGTCACCGTCGTGGTGCGGCCGCAGAAATTTTCGGTCGGTGCTGGAACGAGCGTCAACCGGCTCACTGGCCGTGTCGTCTCGGCCTCGTATCTGGGCGGCAGCGCAATCTACGAGATCGACATCGGCGGCAAGACCAGCCTCCGCGCCAACGCGCCGATCAATGGCCGTGTCCTTCGCGAAGGCGAGACGGCCGACCTCGGATTCGATCCCGAGGGCTGCGTTCTGCTCGACGAGGACGGCCAGCGGATTTCATAGGCGCCGCGCATAGCGGACTTCATTGTATCGTCGCGTCTCCGGGCCTGCGGTTGGGATGCCTGAGATGGGTTGGCGTGATGCCGGTCCGCTGGCGGAACACGCGGCTGAAATGGCCGGCATTGGTGAAGCCGCACCGGTAGGCGATTTCGCCGACCTGCAGGTCGCTGCCTTCCAGCAGCGACTTCGCATGGTGCACTCGTAACGCGAGATATGCCGCCATCGGGCCGATGCCCAATTCCAACCCGAAGAGCCGTTCGAGCTGGCGCCGCGAGCAGTTCAGGCGGGTCGCGATCTCGGCGACCGACAGCGTCTCCTGGAGGTTGCTCTCCATCAACAGCAAAGCGCGCTTCACCGCCCGGCTCGACGCCGCCGGAAACAGGTCGCCGACGGGCTGCACATCCCTGCTGCTTCTGATCCGGTCCAGCACCAGGATCTTGGCGGCCTTTTCCGCCGCCTTCTGGCCGATGAACTGGGACACGAAGTGGCCGGCAAGATCGGCGGCACCCGTGCCGCCCGCGCATGTCGAGCGGCCACGGTCGACGGAAAACAGGCTGTCGGCATGGGCGTTGACCTCCGGGAACCGGCTTCGGAAATCCTTGATGTGGAACCAGCTGACGGCGGCGCTATAGCCATCGAGCAGGCCGTAGCGCGCCAGCACGAAGCTGCCCGTGCAGAGCGCCGTCAGCGGCACCCCCTTCCCTGCTGCCCGCAACAGGAACGCCTCCTTTTCGGAACTCAGGCTGCGGTTGGTATCGAGCAGGCCGCCGACCACGACGACATTGTCGAAATCCTCCGGATTGCCGATCCCCCCGGTCGGCAGCAGTTCGACGCCGCAACTTGCCCGGATCGGCAGACCGCGTTCGCCGACGATCTCCCAGTCGAACTCTATCCTGCGGCTGCGATCGCCCTCATCGCCCGCCAGCCGCAGCGTGTCGATGAACAGCGACAGCGGCGACAGCGTGAAGTCGCGCACCAGGAGAAACGCAAACCGCCTAGCCATTGTTGTTCGGAACCGCCTTGTCTCAAGCTTATTCAGCCAGCATAGTATGCTGGAACACCGGACGATGTGTTTGCCAAAAGCGGCACCGGACTTCTTGCTTGTCGACGGCGGCGCAGTTCAGGGCGCCTTCCCTCAACACATGCCATCACGGCTTTAAGGGCAATAGGATTGTCCTCCGGCTCGGACCACGTGCAGTTCCAACGGTCGATCAGGCGTCGATGGGACGACGAGAGGTTGGGTGAGCTTCTCGGAAATTTCAATTTCCCAATGATCCGAGCCGTCGTCGTAGACGAGCGTCCCGTGCGAAATCCGCAAAACAATATTCGAACCACGCTGGGGTTCATTGGACCACTTTTCCAGAGCCGCTATGCTGTCCGGCATGGCAAACCTTTGAAACAGCTGGATCTCGGGAATGAGACGCTTTGGACCCAGCGTTGCGGACCAAATTCTATAAGGGAGGTGAGTGACCGAAAAATCACTCTTGCTTTCCGGGTCGTTGATATCAGCCCTCACGCGCTGAAGTACGGCGATGCAGCTCCGAAGCATGCGACGGAAATTTGGTGGCCAAGGTGAGAACAGGAGATGGCCGGGCAGTTTGTAGCTCATATTGCCACTTTTTGTTCGCCTCCATGGCCAAGGGCACTCTTGGCCCGAGTCAGTCGATCGAACGAAAAGCACACCTTTGGTTTCACGGATTATCGGCCAGAAATTTCTTGCTGGCGAACGGCGGATTGCTTCGTGGAGCAGCGCAATGGTCTCCGCAACTGGAACAGCTTTAGCTAACTCATCGATGGTCATGGACACATTCTGTCTTTGTTGGCGTATGTATTCCTCCGCCAGAGGTCGATTTATACTCCTCAAATATTCACGATAAGCCCCCATATGATCGCCATACGGGTTATCTAAGCGCCTAATCACCGATCACCACCTACTCGCCAAAAGCGCGACCTATTTGGTCAATTTATCAGTTACTTCACGGCGAAGCCATGTGCTTGGCAGGTCAGTAGACATGACAGACCTTTGATGGCTTCTGGTTTACTGGAGGATCGAGATTGAGTCTCTCAGCGGTCGTGTACAAAGGCATGTTAGCTCTGGAACAAGAATTCCCCGGATATCGTTTGGAGCGTGAGCCGATATCGGGAGAATGCGAGGTCGTTTATCCCGACGGAGCGCGCGTCCCCTGGGGCCGTCAAAGCGTGTGAGCGACTCCTCGGCAACATCTCCCATATCGGCGCCCTTCGGGGCAGGATTGCTCGACATCTCGGCAAGGCCTCGGCTCTTGAGAGGCTTGTTCTCTATTCCGGCAGCCATGCCGGAGACGTAATCGAGGAAACGGGCTTCGGCGAGGTCGAGGAGGAACTGGGTCTCCTTGAAACCAGTCCCGACGAATATCTCGGGAGATTTGCCAGTGTGATGCGCGCAGTGATCGGCGCGGCGCGGCAGGAGCGCAACCCGATCGTGTTTGTGTAAGCCTAAACTTGCGGTTCCGCTTCCGATCCCGGGCTGACTTCCCCAAAGCGCGGCTCCGTCCCAGCCAGCAGCCGCCGGATATTGGCGCGATGGCGCGCGATCACGTAGAGCCCGCCGGCAAACACCAGCAGCCGATATGGCAACGGTTGCTGCATGCCGCAGACGAGGGCGATCGCGGTCAACGCCGCGAGCATCGAACTCAGGGAAACAATCCTGGAGATCACCAGCACAACGCAGAAAACCGCCGCCGCACCCAGACCGATCGGCCAAGACATCGCCAGGAGCACCCCGAGCCCGGTCGCCGCGGATTTGCCGCCGGTGAAATTCAACCAGATCGAGCGGCCATGCCCCAGCAGCACGGCAAGTCCGGCGAGGCAGACAGCCCAGGGCACAAAGCTCTGCGGCTCAAGCCCGGCCGGTGGCGTGAGGTATGGCAATGCACAGAGCCAGCGGATAAAGACGATCGCCGCCACGCCTTTCAGCACATCAACCAGCAGCACCGCTAGGGCAGGCCCTTTGCCAAGCGTCCGCAACACGTTGGTTGCGCCGGTCGATCTTGAGCCATGCTCCCGGATGTCGATGCCCTTGAGCAACTTTCCCGCCAGATAGCCCGTGGGAATGGAACCGACGAGATAGGCGATCGCCAGTCCAGCCACGTTCGCTATCCAGAAGATCATGGGTCCACCCTGTTGCCTATCAATGGCCACACCCTTATACAGCCCGCGTCGGAAAAGGCAGAGTTGGTTTGGTAAGCCCAACTCCTTTCGCCAGCGAATCGTTTCGCTGAGAAAGCTCTGGTCTTTGGCTTCGTGCACAGGATCCCCGCGACGAACATCGGACGCTGATCGCGTCCAATTGTTCGTCCGTGCGGTTCTCAACGCGAGGAACGCTCCGGTCGAACATCGACCAAGGAGCAGTTCATGCACAACCCCAATCCATATGATATCGTGATTGCTGGCGCCGGCCCTGTCGGCCTGTTTCTCGCCTGCGACCTGCGCCTCGCGGGTCTCGCCGTGCTGGTGCTGGAGCAGGCCGAGCATCCCGGCTCGCCGCTCAAGCGGCTGCCTTTCGGCATGCGCGGCCTTTCAGCGCCCACCATCGAAGCTTTTCACCGTCGTGGCCTGCTCGGCGACATCGCCGCGCCGCAACAGGCGGGTGGCGAAGTTGCGGCCGCGGCGCACTGGATGCAGCAGGCGCGCCGGCCGGGCGGCCACTTCGCCGGCATCCAGTTCTACCTCGACACCGTCGATACTTCAAAATGGCCGTATCGGCTGCCGGATGCGGCCGGCACCCACATCGTGTCCGATATGGAGGCGCTCGAAACCGTGCTGGCCGCGCGGGCAAGCGCGATGGGCGCCGAGATCAGGCGCGGCCTCGGCGTCGAGGGCTTCGACCAGTCGGATGAGGACGTGACCATCCGCGCCGGCGGCGAGCTTTTTCGCGCGCGCTGGCTCGTCGGTTGCGACGGCGGCCGCAGCACGGTTCGCAAGCTTGGCGGCTTCGAATTCGTGGGCACCGATCCCGAATTCACCGGCTATTCCGTCGAAGTCGAGCTGGCCGATCCCGACAAGCTCACCCCCAGCCGCCACTACACCGCGACGGGCATGTATACTTACGCGCGGCCGGGCACGATCGCGATGGTCGAATTCGACGGCGGCGCTTTCCACCGCACCCAGCCGGTCACGCCAGACCATGTGCAGGCGGTGTTGCGCCGCGTCTCCGACACCGACGTCACCCTGACGGCCCTCCGGCTTGCCACCACCTGGACGGACCGCGCCTACCAGGCGACGGCCTACCGCAAGGGCCGCGTTCTGCTCGCCGGCGACGCCGCGCACATCCATTCCCCCCTGGGCGGCCAGGGTCTGAATCTCGGGCTTGGCGACGCGATGAACCTCGGCTGGAAGCTTGCCGCGACCGTCCGTGGCGACGCGCCTGCCGGCCTGCTCGACAGCTATTTCGATGAGCGGCATCCCGTCGGCGCTGATGTGCTCGACTGGTCCCGCGCTCAGGTCGCACTGATGCGGCCGAGCCGCAGTTCGCGCGCGCTCGCAGCCATCATCCGCGATCTCATCGCCACGCGCGACGGCGCGACATATTTCGCCGAGCGCGTCTGGGGCGTTTGCCTGCGCTACCAACTCGGCGGCGCCCATCCGCTGGTCGGCCGCGGCGCGCCCGACTTCGAGCTGGCTGACGGAACGAGGCTCGGCGAACTGCTCAGGAACGGGCAAGGCCTGCTGCTGGACTTCGACGGCCGCGCCCCGCTTCAAGCGATTGCCAGCCGCTGGAGCGGGCGGATCACCTATGTCGCCGGCAACGCCAGGGAACGGTTGGGCCTGAGCGCCCTGCTCGTGCGCCCCGACGGCTTCGTCGCCTGGGCCACTGATGCTGATCCGGACCTTGAGGGAGTTGCCAAGGCCGCGTCGCGGTGGTTTGGCGAAGGGCCTCGCCGGTGAAATCGACTCTTCCGCCGGTTCCACATGCTAAAAGGAACTGTTGATCCTGATTTCGGTTGTCTGTCGTGCGAACGATCGTTCCACGGCAGGCACCTAATGAGCGAAAACGAGACATGAGCCCAGCGGACAAGCAGCGCGGCTCCATTCGGAAGATCCTGAGCGGCATCGCGGCGAAAATTGCCACCGCCCCTGATCGCACGGCCGAGCGAGGCACGGGCACCGCGTCAATGGTCGCCGAATGGCTGCTGCCGCCAGCGGCGACGCTTGGCTCCTCCTTGCGCCTGAAGGGGATCGAACGCGAAGTTCGAGCCCGCCTGCCATGGACGGTGCGGAAATTTGCCAAGGCCGAGACGGGCCGCGTCGTCTTGCGCATGGTGCGAACCGACGCGGATGCGTTCCGGGCCGCCTCGGCAACCATCTCCAGGACGCTGGAGGGAATCGAGGCACTGCCCGTGCTGCCGCGAGAGGCGGAGGACATCCTCACCATCTCCTCCCGAGAGCGGCACAAATGGCTCAGGGATGGTCGCCTGAAAAGCAACGGCACGCGTACCGTGAAGATGCGCGGGCGATCCAAGGCCGTGACCTTCCACGTCTTCGATCCACGCCACATCGAGGACATTCTTGACCGTGACCTGGCGACCGCCTGGCGGGAGGAGGATGCGCTGGAAGTGTCCGAGAACAGGCGGCGCGGGGCAGGCAAGGCCGCACTGACGCGAGCAGGCAAGCGGACGGGCAACGCCCGCAAGACCAGAAATGCGGGAAAGGACGATGCGCCAAAGCTCGAAGGTTGGGACACATTCGAGGCGGACGGATTGCTACGTTAGAGAAGAGTATTAGAGACGGCTCCGGTCATTCTGCCTTCAAGCCCGTGCGTAATAGGCGAGCAATTGTAGGCCCGCCTCCGACATCCAGTCAGAGGATCCTGGCATGAAGCCGGCGATCTTTCCGGACGATGTCACCAGATAGGTGATGGGCATATCGTAGAGCGTGAACGGTACATCCGGGCCATGTTCGGTGGTGTCGTGAGCGCTGTGCCCGAAGGGATCGCGATAAATCGCAAGATGGCGAACGCCGAGCGACATCAGGTAAGATGCCAGGTCGGCCTTACGATCTTTATCAACCGAAACCGCAACGACGTTCAGCCCCTTGCGGTTGGCTGCTTGCAATTGATCGAATCGCGGCAGGTCGCCTCGGCAGGCTTTGCACCAAGTTGCCCAAAACGTGACAAGCGTCACTTTGCCAGGAGATGGCGCCAAGTCGATCGGCCGATGGTCAATGCCCGAAAGCTGGATGACCGGCATCAACGCAGCTGGCTGGAACAGCTGGAATTGGTGACGTGCCGTTTCGAAAAGCGGAGGATTGTCGAATGTGCTACCGGCCGCCGCCTTGGCTGTTCCAAGAGCAGGCATCACGAGCCCTGTGGCGATGGACGCGGTGGCCCGCAGCAGGGAACGTCTTGAAAAATGCGGCATGCGAGAATCCTCTTCCTGGCTCGACCACTGCTGCCATAGAGCGTTTGCTGTCCATTGGTTGAGGAGGGGTTGTGCCCCAGGGATGGCAGACGATCGTGGTCGCCGAGCATCTTTTTTTCAGTCCGTCATATATTCCCGGAGCAGATGCCGGGCTCGATGCAGGCGGGCCTTTACGGCTTCCCGCGTCAGTTCGAGCGATGTCGCGATATCGTCGATGGTGAAATCCTCCATATCGCGCATGAGCACTATTGCGCGGTAGTGGACAGGCAGGGAGTGAATCGCATCGGCCAGATCCAGTCTGAGTTCAGCATTAGGCCGCGTCGAGAAGTCGAGCGTGTCCTGCATGTCCTCGATAGGTGCCGTCTCAACTTTACGCCTCGTGAGGCGAGCACATTCGCGGCGGACGATCTGAAAGAGCCATGACGCAAAAGCACCTGCGGCCCGTAGGCCGCCAATCCGGGTATTCAAGAGCCAAAGCGCTTCTTGAACGGCATCGTCGACGTCGGCGGCCCGGCATGATCTTTGGGCGTAACGACGAATATCGGGCTGACTGACGGTTAGCAGCGACAGGATAGCAGCCTGATCACCATCCTGTGCTGCTTCAATCAGATCGGCGGGGAATTGGCGTCGGACCACGGTTCTCCTCACGGGTGCGGCTTCGGCTCGCAGCCGACTGCGGCGGAGCCCGTACGAAACCGAGACGCTCGAATCGGGGCCGCAGCAAATATGTCGATGGCTATGGGAACATAGCTGAACGGACTGCTCGGCGAGCTAAAAGAGCCGTAGACAGGTTGGGCGAGTGCCCCTGCCAGGCGGACCTTCTGTTTCGGTCGATAAAGATTCTCGAGGTCGAACATGATCCGTCGCCTTGCTGTTGCCCCTGACACAGGTGAGCGTTCATAAGAGGGGCAAACCGCGTCGATCGGTTCGCCTGTTTGCAAATAAATCCGGGATCCCCGCGGCGTTGGCACTTGCTTCGCAGCGCTGGTCAACCTGGGCAGATATGAACCGACAGCTTCTCAGCGAACCGGTGATCGACAATTAGATTTGCCCGAACATGATCGTTGTCGATGTGGTGGTGTATCTCCTTCCGCCGACTTGCCCAAGCGCGCCCGAAGCCATCGATATGATGCCGACTGCAAATCGATCCGCCGTCTCGCGTTCGCGGGCTCGGTAATGTGATCGATAGTAGGATCGATGTTTTTTTCCGACCGCGAACCTTTTCCTCTCTTGCCGCCCTCTTGTCAGTCGTAGGCAACAGACTGGAGATGGACAAATGTTTTATAAGAAGAATTTGCCGCTGTGGGAGCGATTGGTTCGTCTGCTGGCGGCAGCCGTCATGGGATCATGCGCAGCGCACTTCTGGGGTACGCCAGTGGGATACACCTGGGCCGTCGGCGGCGTTGGTATGGCACTGACGTCCGTTTTTGGATTCTGCCCGATGTGTGCGATGGCCGGCCGCAGAATAGCCCTGCAGCAAAAGCGGCTGCGAAACGCTGAGAAGAAATCCTAGATTCCAGGCCCGGCTGAGCCGGGCCAACCCCTCATTTGCCGGCGCCTCTCATAGAAAGACAAGACCATGGTTTTTGGCAATCGCACCCTCATCGTTCATCTCGCAAAAGGCATTGGTGGATTCGGTGCTCTGGCCATCGCGCTGGAAACGATGAATTCGACGCTTCTCCCGTCCGCGGTGCTCTTGCCGCTTTCCCTCTACTTGCTGCGCGGGTGCCCGGTATGCTGGACAATTGGATTGTTTGAAACAGTCGCCACGGCCTTTTACCGGACGAACCGCGTGAAGATTCGGGACGTCACGTCGGGAGAGGCAGAATGACTACGTTTTAGCAAGACGCCGGTCATAACCGATGGCGATGCCACTGTATTCGACTCGACCGCGATCCTTCTTTATCTCGCGCAACAAACCAATTCGTTTCCGGCCAACAGCTCGGAGGCGGCGGTCGCCCCAAAGAAGGCCGTTCCCGGCTATGGATATTTCGCCGGGGTTGGACTGGCAGGGCTCATATCACCCTGCAATTCCTTCGGAAGGGGTAGGCTCGAACATTGCAGATGCACGTCGCGGGCGAGCAGCTTTCGTTGCTTCTGCTCGTGCTCCTTGGTCGCCGCTATGATCCCCAACCCGTAGGGGCCAAGTGCGACGAATTCCCAACCCGGGTGCTGTTTTTCGCGGACCGCGTAGTCCGAAGCCGCCGCCCGGGCTTGCTGGCATTGCGGCGTCGCCCATTTCTGGTCCTGCTGCGAAAGCGAGGCTCCATAGTCGACCGGAGACGTCGCGCATCCGGCCATTGTCGCGGCCAACGCGGACATTGCAAGCCCCGTCGCAATTCTCATCCCGAACCCCTTTGCCAGCCGCCGTGGAGAGTACACCGACGTCTCCATCCCACAAGAAGACCGCCGCGACCAGAGAGCCTGGCCTCTTTTCGTGGCGGCCTTCCCGCCGCCAGATTCAGACCGCCGCTTGGAACAAATGATGGGCGAGACTGTTCAGTTGTAAGTTGATGCGATGCCGACATTCTTGCCGGCGAGCAAGGCAGCCACCCTTCAGGAGCTCCCATCATGACTATTTCCTCCGGATTTCGTTCAATCGCCGTAGCCGCCATCGCCACGGTAGGCGTCAGCCTTGCCAGCGCCGCGCATGCCGACAGCGGCACGATCCGCTTCTCCGTCTACAAGGCGGCCTTCTTCGTCGGCGGCTCCGGTGGCGAGGGCACGCTGACCTTCCATGGCCGGAAATATCCGATCTCGATCGGCGGCGTCTCGGGCGGCCTCGCCTTCGGCGTCTCCAAGACGTATTTCCAGGGCACCGTGCGCCACATCAGGCGCGCCCGGGACGTGACTGGCGTATACGGCGCGGCCGGCGGCGGCGGCGCGCTCGGCAGAGGCGCACAGGTGATCGTGATGACCAACGACAAGGGCGCCCAGCTCCAACTCACGGGCAGACAGGTGGGCCTGCAAGTGAACGCCGATCTCAGCGGCATGAGCATCGCGCTGAGGTAGGCGCGTCACCCCTCGGAGCAGTTCCAGGAGAAGTGAAGCGGTTTCCCGTCCCGTTCAGGGGAGAGGAAGACGATGATCGCCAAGGCCGAGGTCGCGAAATTCTTCGAGGCCTATGCGGAATTCTACAATGACGCGCTCATGTCGGATGCCGGTTTGAAGGACGTCGCCGACATTTATTCGTCCGCTTTCATTTCAGTCACCCCTGGCGCGGTAATGGCCGGCGAAAACGGCAAGCAACTGATCGAAATCATGAAGAAGGGCTTCGAGGGCTACAGGGCAATGGGCGCCGGGAAGATGACGTGCAGGGACGTATCCGTGACGCCGATCGATCAGGACCACTGCGTGGCAAAGGTGCAATGGTCCGGGGAGTACCAGAACAAGAAGGCGGCGCTCATCACCATTGATTTCGAGGTCAGCTATCTCCTCGAGAGGCGTGACGGGAAGCTGAAGGTGTTCGGCTGGATCAGCGGGGACGAGCAGGCCGAATTCAGGAAACACGGCCTGCTTTAGATCCCACTCGGCGAATGGCGCCCCCTACCCGCTCAGCTCCGAAGGCCCGGCGCTTCCTGTCCGGTGCGCTCGACATATTCCGTATAGCCGCCGCCATAGGTGTGGATGCCTTCGGGCGTCAATTCGAGCACGCGGTTCGACAGCGCTGCCAGGAAATGCCGGTCGTGCGAGACGAACAGCATCGTGCCTTCATATTGCGACAGCGCCTCGATCAGCATCTGCTTGGTGGTGATGTCGAGGTGGTTGGTCGGCTCGTCCAGCACCAGCAGGTTGGGCGGATCGAACAGCATCAGCGCCATCACCAGCCGCGCCTTCTCGCCGCCCGACAGCACCCGGCATTTCTTCTCGATCTCGTCGCCGGAAAAGCCGAAGCAGCCGGCGAGCGCCCGAAGCGGCGCCTGGCCGGCCTGCGGGAAATTGTCTTCCAGCGTTTGGAACACGGTGCGTTCGCCCTCCAGGAGCTCCATGGCGTGCTGGGCGAAATAGCCCATTTTCACGCTCGGGCCCCGCGCCACCGTGCCTGTATCGGGATCGGAGGCGCCGGCCACCAGCTTCAACAGCGTCGACTTGCCGGCACCGTTGATGCCCATGATGCACCAGCGCTCGCGGCGGCGGACCTGGAAGTCGAGCCCTTCATAGATGGTGCGGCTGCCATAGGCCTTGTGCACGTTCTTCAAGGTGACGACGTCCTCGCCGCAGCGCGGCGCCGGCTGGAACTCGAAATTCACCACCTGGCGGCGCTTTGGCGGCTCGACGCGGTCGATCTTGTCGAGCTTCTTCACCCGGCTCTGCACCTGGGCTGCGTGCGAGGCGCGCGCCTTGAAACGCTCGATGAAGGCGATTTCCTTGGCCAGCATCGCCTGCTGGCGCTCGAACTGCGCCTGCTGCTGCTTGTCGGCGATCGCCCGCTGCTGCTGGTAGAATTCATAATTGCCGGAATAGGCGGTGAGCGATCCCGCATCGATCTCGACGATCTTGTTGACGATGCGGTTCATGAACTCGCGGTCGTGCGAGGTCATCAGCAGCGCACCGTCATAGCCCTTCAGGAACTGCTCAAGCCAGATCAGGCTTTCTAGGTCGAGATGGTTCGACGGTTCGTCGAGCAGCATGGCGTCGGGGCGCATCAGCAGGATGCGGGCCAGCGCCACGCGCATCTTCCAGCCGCCCGACAGCTTGCCGACATCGCCGTCCATCATCTCCTGCGAAAATCCGAGACCATCGAGGACCTCCCGCGCGCGTCCGTCCAGCGCATAGCCGTCAAGCTCCTCGAAGCGGTGCTGCGCCTCGCCATATTGTTCGATGATCTCGTCCATCCGGTCGGCCTGGTCGGGATCGGCCATGGCCGCCTCGAGTTCCGCCATCTCGGCCGCCACGTCGCTGACCGGTCCGGCGCCGTTCATCACTTCGGCCACCGCGCTGTGGCCCGCCATGTCGCCGACATCCTGGCTGAAATAGCCGATGGTGACGCCGCGATCGACCTGCACCTGGCCCTCATCGGGCTGCTCCTGGCCGGTGATCATGCGAAACAAAGTCGTCTTGCCGGCACCGTTGGGGCCGACGAGGCCGATCTTCTCGCCCTTCTGCAGGGAGGCCGACGCCTCGATGAAGACAAGCTGACGGCCGTTCTGCTTGCCGATGTTTTCAAGTCTGATCATGATGTTCCGAGGGGTATCGATGCGGAATTGGGATTTGCCCGCGCCCTTACGCGAATGACGGTGCCGGGGGAAGAGGCAGAAGCGCCGCAGTGCCCGCGGGAGCGCGAGGCGCCGATCTCCTCAAGTCGGGAAATCGGCTGTCGCATGGCCCCGCCCCCCGGCCCGCGCAGATAAAAATCGACCGGCAGTCGAAATCCGCCAATGTCGAACGACTTCGGTTTGGCGGCCTGCACGGCCCGACCATCGACATCAACAGGACAGGAATACGGGCAATGGCCAAGATGCTTGTGATCTACAAAACCCCGGCCGATCCGGCCGCGTTCGACCGGCACTATTTCGATGTTCATATACCGCTCGCCAAGAAGCTCCCCGGCCTGCGGCGCTACGATGTCAGCAGGCGGCCCATCGTCAAACTCTCGGCGGGCGACATGCCTTACCTTGTGGGGACATTGTATTTCGACAGCCTCGACGACATCCGCGCCGCGTTCGCCAGCGAAGTCGGCGTTGCCTGCGCCGCCGACCGGCGGATATTGGCCCCGGGCGACGACGATCTGACGATGCTGCTGTTCGACGCCGACGAAGTGTGAACCCGGCCTCCAGACACACTCCAGAAACAAGATTCAACATCCTGGAAAAACTGGCGAAAAGATCGTCTGCGATAACCATCCCCGTGGCAGCCGGGCAGCGGCCGCCAGACACGCCAAGGGATAGTGCCTGCAATGCAACGACGTTCGGCCGGATGGATGGGCGCCCTGACAGGCATTTCGCTCGCCATGCTTGCCGTCGTACAGTCGGGCGCGCAGGCGGCGGTCACCCGGACCGAATATTGCAGCCGGCTCGGCCTCCAACTCGACGCTGCCATCCAGGCCAAGGCCAAACCGGGTGCCAGTGCGAGACAGATCGCCGAGGTAACGGCACTGCAGGACAAGGCGAACCGGTTCTGTGCCGGGAGCAAGCAGGCGCAAGGCATCCGGACCTACGCCAACGCCCTGAAGCTCCTCGGGGTGACCCCGGTCGACCTCGATCAGTAACGACAGCCATCACCCGAAGAGCCGTCCTGAAAAAGGGCGGCTTTTTCTTGCGCGCAATGCCGCGAGCTGTCCGTCCCCGCTCTCATGCCGATGGCTATTTCTCGCCCAGATACTGGAAGACCGCCTGTTTCCACCAGTCGCTTTCCATGGTTTGCAGCAGGGCGACATCGAGCGGCTTGCGAAGCCTACTGCCGAGCGGCAGGGCGATGGCATATTGCTGCTGGTCGAAGATCGCGTCGAGGACCCGCAGGCTCGCGCCGTAGTTCTGTCCGACCAGCCAGCCAAGCAGCGGCTTGTCGTGGACCAGTGCATCGATCTTGCCGGCGCGCAGCGTGTCCAGGCCCTGCTGGACGGTGGCAAAGTCCTGATGGCGGATATGGGTGGAATCCAGGTAGGACGCGGTCGAGGAATTCTGCACGGCGCCGACCCGGACCGTGGCGAGGTCGCTTTCGCCCTGCACCATGCCTTCCATCTGCGTCACGGTCAGCACCGATGTGACGCCGGCGGTGAACACCGCGATGGCGATGATCGATCCCATCATCCACAGCGCGGCCAGCACACGTCCCGGCACGGTTCGCGGACCGAAATCGCCGGTGCTGGCCTGGGTCGCGGCAATCGTCGACCACCACATGCTGGAAAACAGGCCCTTGGCGACGCCGCCGCCGAAATCCTCATTGTGGCGGCGCTCGAACATCCAGATCAGGACGCCGACCACGACCGAGATGACGATCAGCGCCAGCACGGCCTGCAGGAAGCCGAACGAGGTCAGCGCGTGCAAAATCGGCCGCCATGACGGCTGGCTGTTGAGCGGTGTAGCGATGCCGAGCCCGGTGGTGAAAAAGGGCTGCGTGAAGTCGACGGCCTTTTCGCGGTCTGCCGTGACCGTGATCGCGGCCATCGCCACGTCGAATTTGCCGCTGACGACGCCGTCGATCTGGTCCTGCACGCCAGGCACTTCGACATAGTGGAAGCCAAGGTTGAGCCGCCCGGCCATCTTCTGCCAGAGGTCGATGCTCAATCCCGACCAGGTGCCGTCCTGCAGCTTGAAGGCGAAGGGCGGTGCGGCCTTTACCCCGACCGATATGTCCTTCGACGACACGTCCGACGGCAAAGGCAGCTCGGCAGACGTTTGTGTCTGGCCGACGGCGGCGCCAGCCCCGACGCACGCGGCGAGGGCAACGAGGATCAACGCCATCGTCCACGAAGCAATTCTTCTCAACGGCAACAACTCCCGGCGGCCGATTGCGCCGCGCGATCTGGTCGCGGGCTCGAAAAAATAGCCGCCATGCCGGCCTTCGTCCACCCGCCATGGAGAAGGTGATGCACGGATGTCCGGCGAGATTGATACGAAAACAACTGTTTGGCACAATTTCCCGAATCAGATGCCGAACGCTGCTATGCAATGCCGGGCGCCGCCCGAACCTGCCCGCGTCCCGCCGTCACCACGGCAGCCTCTTGCCATCGCGAAAAAAGCCGCCCGTCGGGCCGTCGTCCGGCAAGGTCGCGGCCCACACGATGCCCGCCGCCCCTTGCGCCACCGGGCGCCCGCCCGGCCCGCCCATGTCGGTGGCGACCCAGCCCGGGCAGATCGCGTTGACCAGCACGCCCGAGCCGCGCAGTTCGGCCGCCAGCACGCGGGTCAGTGCATTGAGAGTCGCCTTCGAGGTCGAATAGGCTGGCGCGCCCGCCCCCATCGAGGCCAGAGAACCGCCTTCGGAGGAGACGTTGACCAGCCTGCCATGGCCGCCCGCCCCGAGCAGCGGCGCGAAGGCGGCGGCCACCCGCCAGGCGCCGAAGACATTGGTCTCGAACGCCTCGATGATGACAGTCCAGTCGGGCCGCAAGGCGCGCGAGCCGGTGTCGTAGTGGATGGCGGCATTGTTGATCAGCACGTCGAGCCGGCCGAACCGGCGCTGCACGTCGTCGGCTGCGCTCGCCGCCGCGTCGGGCGCGGCGACATCGAGCGCAATGGCCTCGACATCGCCATCGAGCCCTTTCGCCGCCGCCTCGCCCTTGGCGAGATCGCGCACGCCGAGCAGAACGGTGAAGCCGAGCGCCGCGAGCTGCCGCCCGGTTTCAAGCCCGATGCCGCGATTTGCGCCGGTGACGAGGGCGACTTTGTGGGTGTTCATGGGAAGCCTCTTTGTCGGTCATCTCGGGGCAAAATGGCACGGGTGGACCTGTTTTATTAGAGGGAGGAGATAGCAGTCATCATGCGATGACGCGCATGAGTTGGTTGCGCGGGAATCGGGTGTCGGCGGGCGCGGCTATATGCGATCGTTCACCCATCAAGAGGACCGGTCATGCTCACGCTTCACGATTATCTGCCGTCGCAGAACGGCTGGAAGGTCCGGGTCGCGCTAGGGCTGCTCAAGATCCCTCACGTCACGCGCCTTGTCTCGATTTTCGAGGGCGAGAGCCATACCGATGCCTTCCTGGCGCTCAACCCGGCAGGCGCGGTCCCGGTCCTTCAACTCGAGGACGGCAGCGCCATCGCCGAATCCAATGCGATCCTCACCTACCTTGCCGAGGGCACGCCCCTGCTGCCGCCTGACCGCTATCGGCGAGCCAAGGTCATGCAATGGCTGTTCTTCGAACAGTACAACGTCGAGCCCGTCATCGGCTCGCTGCGTTTCTGGACCCTGACCGGACGGCTTGAGCGCAACCAGGCCATGGTTGCCGGCAAGCGCGAAGCCGGAGCCCGTACGCTCGCCGCCCTGAACCGCAGCCTTGGCGAGGCGCCGTTTCTCGCCGGCAGCGACCTCACCATCGCCGACATCGCCGTCTATGCCTACAGCCACCGCGCCGGGGATTGCGGCTTTTCGCTCGCGGACTATCCGGGGTTCGCAGCATGGACCAACCGCATACGCGATGCCATCGGACCCGGCTACCCCGTCCATCCCTACCGCATCGACCCGCATTCGGGCGCCTGAAGGGCCTACTTCTTCCCCTGTGGATGGATCGTCTCGCCGCGCTTCAGCATTGCGACGAAGGCTTCGATCTTCTTCTTGCGCCCGGCCTCGGTCTTCATGTTGTGGGTGCGGAAGGCGAGCGCGAAGCGGTTCTGCGCGCTGAGCTTTTTCAGCATCGCCTTCGCCGCCGGCTCGGCGTCGATCGCCGCCTGCAGATCATCGGGGATTTTCATCGCCTTGCCGCTGCCATAGGCGCGCGCCCAGCGCCCGTCGGCCTTGGCCGCCTCGACCTCTCTCAGCCCATGCCCGGTCATGCGGCCCTCCTCGACGAGGCGCGCCACATTGTCGACGTTGATCTTGCTCCAGATGCTTTTTTTGCCGCGCGGCGTGTAGCGCTGCAGGAAACTGTTCTCGTCCAGCCCCTTGCGCACGGCGTCGATCCAGCCGAAGCACAGCACGACATCGATGGCCTCCTTCGGCGTGATCGACTTCAGTCCCGACCCCACCTTATGCACCTTGATCCACACTTCGGTTTCCGTGGCGTGGTGTTCGCTGAGCCAGGCGTAAAAGCTCGCCGCGTCGGGAAATTCCCGCACCTTGTCGGGGTCGACCTTGACGGGGGCCATCAGTGCACCTGCCGGATCAGTGTCGTTGTCGCTGGCATCACTGTAATCTTGCCTCCGGCATCGTGCGATTCCCCGCATCATCATGGCATGTTCACTGCCAATTTTCGTCAGCAGTGGGGCACGCTGCCGCCAGGCAACGGAACACACCATCCATCGCCGCGTTCCGACAGGAGAGTGCAATCGCCATGGAGGATCGCGATGGCCGTGCAGACCGTTTTCGCCCATGTCAGTTGCTCCGACCTCGAGCCCAGCATCGACTGGTATGGAAAACTCTTCGGCAAGCCGCCGCTGCGCCGGCCGATGCCTGGCCTTGCCGAATGGCAGTTCACGGAAAGCGCCGAGGTGCAGCTCTTCGAGGACAAGGAAAAAGCCGGCACCTCGACGCTGACGCTCGGCGTGCTGCCCCTGGCGCCAGAACGGCAGAGACTGGTGGATGCGGGCCTCGAACCCGGCCCGATCGAGAAGGCCGACCGTTCCTGGATCATGCGCATGCGCGATCCCGATGGCAATCTGGTGGTGTTTGCGAGTGCGGAGCGGGAATAGAGTCGCCGCAGCCCCAGCGCTCGTGTTCTAGGCCGGTGTCGGTGCCGCCGGCGTCAGCCCGTGGCGACGCATGATCTCCATCATGCTGGCCTTGTCCGGCGGGCCACCGGCGGCGGCATGGAACATTGCGAAAATCTCGCGGAAATAGTCCGGACCGATCGCCGCCGGGGTCACGATACATAGTACCGTCGCGTCGTTGACGCCCTTGTTGTCGAACCGGTGGACGGCGCCGCGTGGAATGCATAGCGCCTCTCCCGCTCCGACATCGATCGCCTTGCCGTCCACGGTCCAGGTCAGCACCCCGTCAACGCCGTAGATCGTCTCTTCATAATGATCGTGGCTGTGCGCCGGCGCCAGCAGCCGCGATCCGCCAGCCACTTTCAACTCGAAGGCGGCGACGCTGCCGTTCGAACTGTCGCCCGTCACCAGGAAGCGAATCGATAGCATCTTGTCGCCGATGGTCTCTTCGGCTGGATTGACCTGAAGATTCATGGATGACATTGCGCAAACCCCTCCGGTAAATTACATTTACTAGCAATCAGTAAACTCAATTTACCGGATCGTCAATGGCCACGTCCACCGAAGTTCTGCAGACCAAAACCGAGGACCTTTTGATCGGCGCCTTGTTGCGCGTGCCGGCGCAGGCGATCCAGCGCCGGCTGATCAAGGAGCTCAACGACGCGGGTTTCGACGAATTGCGCCTGCCGCACATGGCCGTGCTGCAGTTTCCCGGCCCGGACGGGGCGCGGCCCGGCACGATCGCCGAGCGGGCCGGCATGAGCAAGCAAGCCATCAACCAGTTGCTCAGCAGTCTGGAAGGCTACGGCTATCTCGTCCGCTCCGACGGTGAAGGCAGCGCGCGCGTGGTGCGGTCCACCGAGCGCGGCCACGCCGCTTTCTGGAAAATGGTCGAAATATTGCGCGACATCGAGGAGGAGTGGCGCACCGAACTCGGACCGCAGCGCTTCGCCCAGTTAAAGGCGCTGTTGTTCGTCGTTTGGGATAGCCCGCTGGTACGCTGACGGGACGAGGCTCTATGGGCTGGCATAATCGGCCCTTCCGATGACACTATCGGTTTCTTCCGTTTTCGCTTTCCGCATCGAGCTGCCAATTCCCTGCCCTTGTCCAACCAAACGAAGGCAGAGCGGATATGAGCATTTCGAACCAAAAGATCCTGATCGTCGGCGGCGGATCCGGCATGGGCCTGGCGCTTGCCAGACGTTGCGTCGAGGCTGGCGCTGAAGTCATCGTCGCCGGGCGCGGCGAAGACAGGTTGCGGCAGGCCTGTGAGGCGCTGGGCAATCCCGCGGGCCTGGACGTGGCCGCTGTCGACATCACGCGGGAAGATCAGGTCGCGGCGTTGTTCGCCGGGACCGGCGGCCTCGACCATATCGTCAGCACAGCCGCCGACATCGAAGGCGCCTACCGGCTGCTGCCGGAGCTCGATCTCGCGGCGGCGCAACGCGTGGTCGACAGCAAGATCTTCGGGCCGCTGCTGCTGGCCAAGCACGGCGCGCCACGGCTGGCAGTGGCCGGCTCGATGACTTTCGTTTCCGGCATCGCCGCCTACCGGCCGGCCGCACGCGGTTCGGTCGTAGCCGCCGTCAATGCCGCGCTCGAAGGGATGGTGCGCGCGCTGGCGGTGGAACTCGCGCCGATCCGCGTCAACGCCGTCTCGCCCGGCTGGGTCGATACCGAGATTTGGGCGCAGGTGGCCGGCGACAGGAAAGCAGAGACACTTGCGGCGATGGCCGAGCGGCTGCCGGTCGGCAGGATCGGCCAGCCCGACGACATCGCCGACGCGATTTTCTTCCTCATGGGCAATGGTTTTACGACTGGCACGACGCTGCATGTCGAGGGCGGGCATCGCTTGGTCTAGCTGACGACGGCTTTCCCGGAATTGTTTGGAAACAAGGCCTTGGAGCGGTTCGCCGATTCAGATCCTGAGCCGATTCCGGAGTGCGGCGGCGCCAGTGTGTCGCGCGCGGCGGCAAGCAGGTGCCGGAGTGCCGGCGGCTGGACGCGCCGGCGCCGCCAGATCATCGTCAGCGGCGCCACTTGCGCTCGGCCAGGCCATGGCAGTTCGATCAGCTCACCACGCTGAAGCGCGTCGCTGACGGCCAGACGTGGAACGAGGCCCAGCCCCGCGCCGGCCGCGACCAGCCGGGCAATGGCGCCGATGCTGCCGACTTCGGCGGCAAGTTCCGACGCGCCGATGCCCGCCTCGGCGAAGGCGGTGTCGAACATGTGCCGGTAGATGCATCCAGGCTCCGTTGCCACGAAACGTTTTCCGGCAAGAGCTGCCAGATCGCACGGAACCAGGTTCTGCCCCGGCGCGGCGATCAGCACCAACGGCTCGGCCGCTATCGCATGCCTGGCGAAGCGTTGATCGACGCCGCCATTCGAGACATCGCGTCGATCGAAGCAGAAGGCGACATCGATGTCGCCGTCCTCCAGCTGGCGCAGCAGCGTGCCGCTGTCGGTCACCTTCATCCGGACGGCGATGTCGGGGTGGCTGGCCTGGAACCCCGGCAGCCAGGGCGCCAAGCGGGCCGAGGCGATCGTCTCCAGCGCACCGATGGTCAGCGCGCCGCTGGTCTGGCCAGACGCCGCCTGAACCGCGGCGCGCGCCTCGCCTTCGAGCCGCAGCAGCTCTTCGGCGATGGGCCTCAGCGCCAGCCCCGCCGGCGTCAGCTCCAGCCCTGATTTCGAGCGTGTGAACAAGGCAGCGCCCAACTCGGCCTCCAACGACTGGACCTGGTCGCTGACGCTCGACTGGGCGAGATGAACAATCTCGGCGGCGCGCGTGATGTTGCGGCTGCGCGCCACCGCGAGGAAGGTCTTGAGCAGTCTTGGATGCATGGGCTGGCCGAAAATGCCCGACCTACTGCAGCTGCGGCTTTTTCAGAAAACTGCCGCGGTCGGCGGACTTGACGCGCAACCAGGTCTCGCGGCCGTCGCGCACCACCCGCATCGGGATCTCGGCGCCGGCCGAGCCGCTTTCCCAAAGCTTGCGATAGAAATCGGCGAGCCCGTCGACCGCACCGTCGCGGACCTCGGAAATGACGTCGCCTTCGCGCAGGCCGGCCTTGGCCGCCGGGCCGCCCTCGGTCACGCTCATCACCACCACCTTGCCGTCGCTCTCGGCCGACAGCGCGCCGAGCCACGGGCGCGGCGGCTTGGCCACGTGGCCACGCGTCAGCAGGTCGTCGAGGATCGGCGGCAACAGGTCGATCGGCACCACCATGTTGATATCGGCAACCTCGCCGGCGCGGCTCATCTGCAAGCGCAGCGAACCGATCCCGAGCAGCGCGCCCTCGGCGTTGAACAATGGCGCGCCGCCCCAGGACGGATGCGCCGGCGCGATGAAGATCGCCTCGTCGAGCAGATACTCCCAATAGCCGGCGAATTCCTGCTTGGTGACGATCTTGGCCTCGACCGCCCGGCCGATGCCGTCGGCAAGCACCACCGCGTCGCCGATCCTGGCCTTGCCGGCATCGCCCAGCGCCACGGCCGGCAGGCCGGTCGGCGCCAGCGCCTGAACGAGGCCGAAGCCCGATTCCTGGTCGTAGGCGAGCGCGTGAGCGGGGATGACGCGGCCGTCATGCGAGGTCAGCCAGACCTCCTCCGCCTCTGTGATGAGATAGCCGATGGTCAGCACCAGCCCGTCATTGCGGATGACGACGCCGCTGCCTTCCCTGAGCGTGCCCAGTGCCCCGGCCGTGAAGGCATCCTCCGGAACGGTCGCCCGCACGGCAACGACGGAACGCGGATTGGGATTGATGGTCATGATTTTGTCCTGCGATGCGAATGCCTGGCGGCTTCTTCTATAGGTATGCCACGGGGGAGATGCTGCAAGGGGGTGAGAAACGGTGGCCATAGGGCAGGAAAAGCCAACTGCTTGGCTTTTCGAATTTCGAACGCCCGGCAGGCGATGCGTCGCGCCCCGCATTGACAATAGTTCAACACAAGTTGAACTTCCCTCTCCGCAGCCCTAGCTATGGGTGACCTGCCATCCTCCCACGATACGAGAGCCGACATGACCGAATATACCCCGCCGAAAGTATGGACCTGGAACAAGGGCAATGGTGGCGCCTTTGCCAGTATCAACCGGCCGATCGCCGGACCGACCCACGACAAGGAACTGCCGGTCGGCAAGCACCCGCTGCAGCTTTATTCGCTGGCGACGCCAAACGGCGTCAAGGTGACGGTGATGCTCGAAGAACTCCTGGCGCTTGGCCACGAGGGCGCCGAATACGATGCATGGCTGATCCGCATCAACGATGGCGACCAGTTTGGCAGCGGCTTTGTCGAGGTCAATCCCAATTCCAAGATCCCGGCGCTGATGGACCATAGCGGCAAGTCCCCGGTGCGCGTCTTCGAATCCGGCTCGATCCTGGTCTATCTCGCCGAGAAATTCGGCGAATTCCTGCCGGCCGAGCAGCCGGCGCGGGCGGAAGTGCTATCCTGGCTGTTCTGGCAGATGGGCTCGGCCCCCTATCTCGGCGGCGGCTTCGGCCATTTCTACGCCTATGCACCGGAAAAGTTCGAATATGCCATCGACCGCTTCTCGATGGAGGTGAAGCGCCAGATGGACGTTCTCGACCGCCGTCTGGCCGAAACGGAATATCTTGGCGGCAAGGATTACACCATCGCCGACATGGCGGTATGGCCCTGGTATGGCGGGCTGGCGCTCGGCCGGCAGTATAATGATTCCGCCACCTTCCTGTCGGTGCACGAGTATAAAAACGTGCAGCGCTGGGCGAAGGCGATCGACGAACGACCCGCGGTAAAGCGTGGCCGCATGGTCAACCGCGCCTTCGGCGAACCGGCCATGCAGCTGCACGAACGCCATGACGCCAGCGATTTCGACACCAGGACGCAGGACCGGCTCGCCGCCGAGTAGATTTGCGCACCTGGCCGGCGTCAAAACAAAAGCCCATCACCGGCGTTAAACCGGTGATGGGCTTTTTGCTTGATGCATGAGACGGATCAGTGAAGAACTTCCACGATCTGACGGGTGTCGGGATCCACCAGCACGGTCTGATCATTGATCACCGCGACGCGATACCTGACGTTGGGAACTTCACGCAGTTCGACCTTGTCCGGGACCGAGGAGCCGAGCTTGAGTTCGACGCCCAGAAGGTTCACCGACGCCAGCGGCTCCCTCTTGATATATTCGCGAACGACCGTCTCCTGTTCCGGCTGGACCACGATGGTGTCCGCCAGAGCCGCGCCGACGCCGCCCAGCAGGACGATCGCAGCCGCAGCACTCGTAAGATAATGTTTCATAACAACCTCCATGATTGGGCATTCGCTCCGCCTGAAGGGAAACTCTCACGCAAGTCGGAGGTTCCATATCTGCTTGTGAAATAAATGAGGCGCTTAACCAACAATATGCCACATTTCGATACAAATATAAGTGAAGATATCAACACTGGCATGCTTCGCAGATCTAACAAAACTTCTTCTGGATTGCGGGAAAATCAAGGCATATCGCCTTGCAAGGGCAAGAAATGGCGCCTCTTTCTAGGGCTATTCGCTCTGTACACCGCCTTGGCAACAGCTAACGTATAGCGAGGGGTGTCGTTCCCATGCTTTACCTCGCCTCCAAAAAAGGCCCGCCCCGCCGGGAGCAGGAGCGGACCTTCAACAGACCGGTGGAGGTGGCGCCTCACCGATCAAGGCAGGAAAACGCACCCACCGCGGCTTCGTTCCACCATGGCCGCCGCGATTTACAGGAAATGCGCCGCCAGCGAATTCTGCGCGATGCTGAATACGCTGGCCAGCAAGGCCCTGAGAGATCCTCCTGGGCGAAGGGATAGCGAGCCGCGGGTGGCGCCGTTAATGCCGGACGCCGTCCCGGTGTAACGGCGGCACCGGGTTGACTGCATCCTGGCCCATCGTGGTGTCTTGTGCGCGCCTGTGGATCAGCCCCAGGACGAGCACGAAGTAGCCGACCTGCAGGACGACCAGGACCACCACAGTCCAGGCAAGCGCCTCCCAGAAGGAACCGGTAGCAATATAGGTCCAGACCGCGACAAGGATCGTGGTCGCCGACATTCCGACGAGAAATGGCCCAAAATACATCGACCTTCATGATCGCCGAACCCGTCCCGGTCCGGGCGACTCCCTGCCCAAATCTCCGCATCCGCGCACAGGCTTTCATTATTTTAGCAACTACGCAAGTACGCGGTGTCCGGCTCGACATCCCCTTAGAAATTTGTTGCACAGTGGCGCTGGCAGGAGCAGTTTGATGCTCACGGACCGCGGTAATCGGAAAAGAAGTCCGGGGGGATTGGGGAATGACGCTCAAATTGATCGGGGCCGGTTTCGGCCGCACCGGCACATGGTCGACCTTTGCCGCGTTGAACAAGCTCGGCCTGCCCTGCTATCACATGCAGGAAGTGATCATGAACAAGGCCAACACAGGCCATCTCGATTTCTGGCGCAAGGTGGCCAACAGCCCGCCCGGTTCGCAGCAGGACTGGGGCAAGGTGTTCGCCAATTACACCGCCACGGTCGACAATCCAGGCTGCTGCGTGTGGCGCGAACTGATGGTGGCCTACCCCGATGCCAAGGTGCTGCTGACATTGCACCCACGCGGCGCCGAGGCGTGGTACGAAAGCACGATCGACACGATCTACTTCACCGAGAACCTGTGGCAGTTCAAGATCCTGGAATGGCTCACCCCGTTCGGCCGGAAGTTCGGCGACATGTCGCGCAAGCTCATCTGGGGCCGCACATTGGCCGGTGTCATGGGCGACCGGGATAGGGCGGTTGCCCGCTACAATGCCTATGTCGACGAAGTGAAGGCAGCCGTGCCGCCGGAAAAGCTGCTGGTGTTCAAGGTCAGTGAGGGCTGGGCCCCGCTCTGCCATTTTCTCGACGTGGCGCAGCCGAACGAACCCTTCCCCAACCTGAACGACCGCGAAACGATCAAGAAGATCATCCGCGACATCATCACGGGCTCCTACATCATGCTGGGACTGACGGTGGCTGCCATCGCGGCGGCCATCGCGGCATTGTGGTGGTGGCTGGGCTGACGGCAAGCCCAAGCGCGTCTGCCTGCGTGGAGCGGGCCGAGTTTTCCGCTTCCGAAACAGACGACCCGACTGCCAGCTTTCGGTCGGGCAGGCTGACCAGCAACTGCTCTCGCTGGAATTTTGCGCTTGCCTTCCCTGCCGGACGGGTCACCAGTTCATGGCCGTTCGACCAGGCTTTTGCCCTTTCTCAACCCCGCTGCAAGGCCGCATGATTATATCTCGATTGGATGAAATAGCGGAACATCCAATGGACATTGCCGGAACCGAACAGGGCCCCTCGGACTTTTGCGCGCACCACCCAAGACCTTGGTCCTACAAGGGAAACCGGATGGTTCGATCCGCGACGCGCAGGCAACGCGCGCCGGTCGGTGCAAAGGCGCCGGCCCTTTGCCATCGCGCGTCATCGCCATGCCCGCAATGCCGCCTGATGATTGGCCGATTGTGCCCGGCTAGAATGCAGGGCCTTGCAGCCCCTGCCTATTCCGCTTTCGCGGAAGTTTCGGACGTCCAGGCGATGTGCGATAAAGTTGTTGCGGCGGTACGAGCCGCCCTGGTTGGCGCGGGCGCCGAGCACACCCCAACAATGCGCCCCCCGTCCGCGTCGACCATGGCAAGCGCCTGGGTGTCACGGCTTTGTTGCCAGCCCGGCAAAAGCCAGCAATGGGCTGATGTTGTGTCGATCGGCTGCCTTCAACGCCGAGATATACGCCGCCCGTCTCTCGTTCATTTTCAACAGGTCAGCCCCATCCGCCCAATCGATCGGATCGACGCCGTACACCTTTTCGAGCATGGCGTCCGCCAGGATGCGGGCATGGCGGCCATTGCCGTTCGCGAACGGATGGATGAACACAATCCGGTGGTGAAGCCGCACGGCTGCCTCCACGGGCACATAGGTGCCACGATCCGCCCAGTACAGCGCGTCGTCCAGCGCCTCCCGCAACTGCACCCCGATTTGCACCGGGTCCACGCCGATGTTCTTGCCGGTCGTCCTGAAAGCGCCCGCCCAGTGCCACACCTCCCCGAACAGCCGCCGGTGAAGCTCGACCGCGAAACCGTGAGTGAGAATGTCCTTCCTTCGCGTCCGGGATAGCAACAGCAGGCCGGACGCGATGTTGGACTGTTCCAACTCGTCCAGTTCGGCCTGGGTCGTGATGTGCTTGTGCCTCAGTCCGCCAAGCTCGTTTGGATCAAGCGGCGTCGCGCCCACCGGATAGTCAGGCGTAACCGTCATTTGTCCTGCCAGAAGTCGGACGGCATTTCATGCATCAGACCGCTTGCCAGGCGGCTCACTTCGCGCTCCGTCCGGTTGCCAGATACCGCCTGGTTTTCAAGCGCCATATGTTTGCCGGCCGTGGCGACGATCGCCTGCGCCTTCTTGCGTGCCTGGGCGCCGATAATCGCCTCGATGCTGTCGGGTGGCACGAACGCGTAGACGAACCGGCATCCCATCGCCTCGGCCGTTGCCTGCATCGACTTCAAGGTGACGCCGCCCTGGAGTTCGGCTTGTTCGGCCTGGGCAATACGGGCGCGGGTAACGCCCATCCGCCCTGCGAGCTGGGCGCCGGACATGCCGAGCGCCTTTCGCACGGTGCGTATCCACCCTTCCGCGGGAAGCTGCAAATTGCCATCTTGGGCGAGATCCACCAAGGCCTGATACTGTTGGCGAACGGCCTGCTTCACGCTCATTGTAAACTCATATATTGACATTAAATTGAAATGTGTAGATATTTACCTATACAAAATAGCGCACAATGTCAACATTTACATTGACATGCCTGTCGAGGAACCGCAACATGATGCCCGGCGCAGGACGCGGCGGCGGATGCGCTTTGCGCAACAGCCGGATGACGACGACGGCAGCGCAATGATCGCGAGCGCCGCGACAAGGATTCCGATGAGGCCGAGGTCACTCATGGCGGAGGGGCCTCGATGATGGCCGCTCGCCGTTGTCATGGGGAGTAACGAAAAGGATGATCAGCGGCCGGAAAGCCCCTCACCCCAGTTCCACCCAGACCGGCGCATGGTCGCTGGCGCCGTCCTGCCCGCGCACGTCGCGGTCTATGCCCGCTCCCTTCAGCCGGCGCATGAGCGTCTTCGACAGCAGGATATGATCGAGCCGCAGGCCGGCGTCGCGCTGCCAGCGGTTCCGGCGGTAATCCCAGAAGGTGTAGAGCGTCTCCTTCGGATATTTCTTGCGCAACGCATCGGTCCAGCCTTGTTCCAGCAGCGCGGCGAATGCGGCGCGGCTTTGCGGCTGCACCAGCGCGTTGTCGTCATAGGAGCGGGTGGCGTAGATGTCGCGCGGCTCGGGCACGATGTTGTAGTCGCCGGCCAGCACGACAGGCAGTCCGGTGTCCAGCAGTTGTGCCGCATGCGCCTCCAGCCGCGCGTGCCAAGCGAGCTTGTAGGTGAATTTCGGCCCCGGCTGCGGATTGCCGTTCGGCGCATAGAGACAGGCGATAACGATGCCATTCACCGCCGCCTCGATATAGCGGCTCTGCCGGTCGGCATCATCGCCGGGCAAGGCATCGCGGGTCAGCACCGGCTCGGCACCGCGCGCGAGTATGGCGACGCCGTTCCAGGTCGGCTCGCCCTTCCACACAGCGCCGTAGCCGGCATCGGCAAGCGCGGTACGCGGAAACTGCGTGTCGCGCGCCTTCAATTCCTGCAGGCAGACGACATCGGGTCTTGCGGTGGCTAGCCACGCCAGCAGCTTGTCCAGCCGGCTGTTGATGTTGTTGATGTTGAAGGAGGCGATCTTCATCGGGGATCAGGGGGCGATCCTGCTCACCCACGCCTTCACCGTCTCCGCCAGCGTCGTCAGATGATCCGCCGTGGAGAAGCCCGAAATGCTCTTGCGCGGCTTGAGATCATGGTCGCCGTCCTCCAGCCAGGTCACTTCGATCGCATCGGAAAGGCCGTAGGTCGCGACCTCGTCCTTCGTGCCGAACTCGTCGCGCGTCCCTTGAAAAATCAGCGTCGGCGTCTTCAGCCCGGCGAGATGTTTTGTCCGCAATTGCTCGGGCTTGCCAGGCGGATGGAAGGGATAGCCCAGGCAGACCAGCCCCGATATCTCGCCCTTGGAAAACATCTCGTCGGCGACCATGGAAGCGACGCGCCCGCCCATCGACTTGCCGCCGATGATGAGCTTGCCCGTCACGCCCTTCGCCCTGAGGTCGGCGATCGCCTTGATGTATTCCGGGTTCACCGTATCGGCGCGCGGCGGCGGCTTGCGCTGGCCATAACGGCGGGCCGCCATGTAGTGGAATTCAAAGCGCGCGACCTGGAAGCCCACGGCGGCGAGTGCCTTGGCGGTGGCGGTCATCGAGGGCGAATCCATCGAGGCGCCGGCGCCATGCGCAAGCAGGATGGTGACGGGAGCGGTGTCGTGGCCGTCGAAGAGGAAGGTGGTCATGGATATAGAACTCCCGTGGCTCGGCCTTGGTGACTCCTTCTCCCCTTGTGGGAGAAGGTGGATCGGCGCGTAGCGCCGAGACGGTTGAGGGGTGTTCCAGCGAAGTGAGACGTTGGCGTTCCCTGGAACACCCCTCATCCGACCTCGCTTCGCGAGGTCACCTTCTCCCACAAGGGGAAGGAAAGACCATCACCCCGCCGACTTCGCCAGCTGCATATCCACGAACTGCACGCCCCTGGCCGCCACTCCAGCCCATTCCGATGCCGCGTCGAGCTCCAGATACCGCACCCACAACCGCCGCGCCTCAAGCAGATTGCCGGCATCGAATTCAAGCCGCGCAAGGTTGAAGACAGGATCGGCATAATTCCTGTCGAGCCCGATCGCCTTCTGCAAATGCCTTCGCGCCGAGGCGTCGCGGCCTTGCTCGCTCATCAGGCCGGCGAGGTTGAACCAGGCCTCGACGAAGGCCGGGTCGAGTTTGATCGCCCTGGCATAATCGTGCGCGGCTTCCGCCACGCGCCCGGACCCGCGCAAACAGTTGGCGCGGTTGAAGGCGGCGATGGCGTCGGTCGGATCGATGGCGAGGCAGCGCTGGTAGAGTGCGGCGGCACCGTCATGGTCGCCGACCTCCTCGGCGGCTTCCGCCTCGGCGAACAGATCTTCCAGCGTGTCGTCGCCTTGTGCCGCAGCACCCAGATCGAACAGCAATTGCCCGTCGAGTTCGCTCTGGCCGCCTTCGAGATAGATGGCGTCGGGACGGCCATGCTGCGAGCCGACATTGAGCGATTTGGCGGTGAGCGAAGCGACGGGGCCGGAGCGGTGGACCGAGCGCGCGATCGCGCCCCATGTGGCGCCGCCGGCGATCAGCCCGGCATATTTGCGTGCCAGGATCAGGTCGCGGAAGGAATAGGGCTCGCCACCATGCTCGAAGGCATCGAACAGGCTGAGCCGGTCGAGATCGGCGCCGGACAGCTTGGACTGGTCGATCAGCGATTGGCGCGACAGTGAGGGCGCCTCGGGCGCCTTCATCAGCCCGAGCAGCCGCAGGAAACCGTTCTCGCTCAAGAGAATGCGCCCGGCCGCGCGCTCGGCGCCGAGGCGGCGTTCGATCTCGCCGTCGCTATTTTTGGTCAGTCCGGCCTTCGTCAGCCCGGCCTTGGCCAGCAAGGTCCGTCCGAACACGACATGCGTGGTACGCCTGGTGACGCCGCGCCTGAGCTGGCCGTGCTGGCGCTCCACCTCGCGCGCGGCGAGCCTGAGCGGAAACGCCGCCAGCGCGCCGATCGTACCAAAGATCGCACCGGGAACGGCCGGTGCCGTCATTTCTTGCTCTTGCCGACCGCCTTGAGCAGGTTGGCCTTGAGCGGATTTTCAGGCGCACCACCCGCTGCCGCCTTCTTGGCGGCGGGCTTGGCGGCCTCGTCGTCGGCCTTGCTCTTCGACTTGGCCGGCGGCTTCGACTGCGACAGGCTGGCCTTCAGCGCATCCATCAGGTTGATGACATTGCCACGTTCCGGCGCCGCCGCGATGATCGGCTTGTGGCCCTTCAGCTTCTCGCGGATCATCGACATCAATGCGACTTCGTAGCGGTCCTCGTAATTCTTCGGATCGAAGGTGGTTTCCTTCTGCTTGATCAACGCTTCGGCAAGCTGCAGCATTTCAGGGTCAGGTTTGCCGGCCGGAATGTTGCCGAAATATTCAGCCGTGCCACGCACTTCGTTCGGGTTCCTCAACGTGCACACGAACATGCCGTTCTCGCGCGCGCCGATCGTCACCACGCGCTCGCGGCTGGACAACACCAGCCGGGCGATGGCGAGCTTGCCGGATTTGCGCATCGCCTCGCGCAGCACGGCGAAGGTCTCTTCCGCCATCGCCCCGTCCGGCGCCATGTAATAGGGCGCGTCCTGGTAGATGACGTCGACCTCGTCCTCGTCGACGAAGGCCTCGATGTTCATCGTGTGATTGGATTCGATGCGCACCGCGTCAAGGTCGGCATCGTCGATGATGATGTACTGCTTGTCCTCGTACTCATAGCCCTTGACCAGATCCGCGCGTTCGACGAGCCCCAGTTCAGGGTCGACCGGCTTCATGTTGATGCGGTTATGGGTCTTCTTGTGCAGCTGGTTGAACGAGATGCGTTCGCTGGCGCTGGTGGCGGGGTATAGACGCACCGGACAGCTGACCAGACTGAGTTTGAGGTAACCTTTCCAACTTGCCCTGGGCGCCATGATGAACTCCTACGCGGCCACGCGCTGACAGTTACTTCGCAGCGCTTCGTCCGAAGGACGAACAAGGCTGCGCAAATCCTACACCGACCCGGCACAATAGCGGCAAATCCCTGACGAAATCTTCCCGCCGGTTTTCGAGGGTCAACGGGCGGAGAATAATTCAAATTGTCGGAAGCGTCGATGGAATTGGTGTCGCGCTGGCCGTTAGCCGCGGCAGCCATGCCTTCGTTCCTACGGCGAAGCAAGGAGCGAAGCGACACGGCGAGGATCCTAGGAAAGGGAGGCGGGCAAATCCCGCGCGAACTCGTCAATCTCCGCCCACGGATCGCCCGATGTCTCCAGCAACCCCGGCAGCGACGCGTAATTCAAATCCTGCGGCGCATCGATCGCCTCCAGATCGCTCCAGCTCACCGGTGTCGAGGCTGGCAGGTTGGTGCGGGCGCGCAGCGAATAGGGGGCGGCGGAGGTGTGGCCGCGCGCGTTGCGGTGATAGTCGATGAAGATGCGCCGCTTGCGGTTTTCCTTGCCCATGGTGGTGGTGAAGGTGTCTGGCGCGGTGGCCGTAAGATGCGTTGATATCGCGCTGGTCGCCTGGTGCAGCTTCTTCCAGTTCTGCTTGCCGGTCACCGGAACCGTGATGTGGATGCCGCTGCCGCCGGAAGTCTTTGCGAACGGCACCAGCCCCAGCCGCTCCAGCTCGCCCTTGATGTGGACTGCGGCCTCCACCACCTCGCGCCAGGAAATCCCCTCGCCCGGGTCGAGATCGAAGACGATCTGATCGGGCTTGTCGAGGCTGGTGCGATGGGTGCCCCAGGTGTGGAACTCGACGACGCCGAACTGCGCCAGCGCCAGATAGCCCTTGGCGCCCTCGACCGAGAGATAGGACTTGGTCTCGCCCTCGGAATTGGTCGCCTGGAACGTCACCACCGAAGGCGGCATGCCGGTGAAGGCATGGCGCTGGAAGAAGCAGTCCTTGGGCAGGCCGGTCGGGCAGCGCACCAGCGACACCGGGCGGCCAAGGATGTGCGGCAGCATGAAGTCGCCGACCAGCGCGTAATAGACGGCGATGTCGAGCTTGGTCGGGCCGTTCTTGCCGAACAGCCGCCGCGTCGGGTTTGTCACCCAGATGGTGGCAAGGTCGGCTTCAGCGATCAGCCGCTTGCGTTTTGCCGACACCGGCGTCGACAGGCCGACGTCACGCAGACCGCGAAACACACCATGGCGCAGCGCATTGTCCGCGGTTCGGTTGGCAAAATGGATGCGCGCCGAAAACAGCGGCTTGACCCAGTGCATCTCGCGCATGATTTCGCGCGGCACGCCTTCCGGCGGCGTCGCGCCTGACGTGAGCGGCTCCAGCCGGGCCAGCAGGTCGGCCGCGGTCCCGGCATCGAAGCCGGTGCCAACCTTGCCGCGATAGTGCAGTTCGCCGTCCACCCACTCGGCCATGCCGAGCGCGGCCAGCCCCTCGGCCGCGTCCGAAGTGGTGTAGCCGGCGATGACGAAATCGTCCTTTTCGAGCGCCTTGGTCTTGGTCCAGCTCTTGGTGCGGCCGCTCTGATAGATCGCGGTGGCGCGCTTGGAGACCACGCCCTCCAGGCCGAGTTCCGTCACCTGGTCGTAGAGCCCCTGCCCCGAACCTTCGACATGGTCGGAGAACTGGATGGCGGAGTTGGCGCCAAGTCCGCCAAGCAGTTCGGCCAGCAGCGCCTTGCGCCGGATGAGCGGCACCTTCATCAGGTCCCAGCCGTCGAGTTGCAGGAGATCGAAGGCGTAGAAATGCAGCTTGCTGCCGGCGCCCCCCGCCAGCGCGTCCTGCAGCAGCGCAAAGCGGGAAATGCCCTTGGCGTCGAGCACGACGATCTCGCCGTCGATGATCGCCTCGCGGCATGGCAGCTTGGCGAACGCATGGGGAAGGTCGCCATAGCGCTTCGTCCAGTCGATGCCGCCACGGGTGATCAGCCGCACCTCCCCGTTGGAGACATGCGCCATGGTGCGGTAGCCGTCGAACTTGATCTCATGCAGCCAGAGCTCGTTGGTATTGTCGGCAAGGCTTTCGCCACCCGGCGGCTTCGGCACCTGCGTGGCCAGTTGCGGCTCGATACGGCTCAGTGCCGGCGCCTTGGCCGCGCCGGGCAGGTCGCCCGGCTTCAACGACCCAGGCTTTGGCGCGGACTTCGCGGCCGGCTTCGGCGGCGCCACCAGCTCCTCGATGCGCAGGCCGGATTTCACGCTTTCCGGTCGCGCTTCGAGGATGTTCAGCGCCGTGTCGGCGGCGAGGTCACGCTCCTTGAACAGCAGCCAGTTCTTCTTGTTCTCGTCTTCGCCGGGCTTGGGCTTCAGGCGCGTCAGCATCCAGCCGCCATGGAGCTTTTCGCCGGCCAGCCGGAACTTGAAGGCGCCGGTGCGCAGGCTTTTGTCGACGTCGTCCATCGGCGCCCAGATGCCGGTGTCCCAGACGATCATCGGCCCGCCGCCATATTCGCCCTCGGGGATGACGCCCTCGAAATCGATGTATTCGAGCGGGTGGTCCTCGGTCTCGACGGCCAGCCTTTTGTCGGCGGGGTTGAGCGAGGGTCCGCGCGGCACCGCCCAGCTTTTCAAGACATCGCCGACCTGCAGGCGCAGATCGTAGTGGTCCGCCGTCGCATGGTGCTTATGGATGACGAAGCGGTTGCCGTCTCCGGCCATCGACCCGCCCGCCGGCTCCGGCGTCTTCGAGAATTCGCGCTTGGCGCGATAGGTCTGGAGCTTGGCGGGCGGCATGTCAAAAGCCGAGCCTGGCGGAAATCAACAACCGCCTCGTTCCTTCGCGCCCCCCTCTGCCCTGCCGGGCATCTCCCCCTCTAGGGGGGAGATCGAACTTCACGGCGGCCTTCGCGAATATCGGACGTTGAAAGAATAGCACGGCAGGCGAAATTGCCGATCTCCCCACTAGAGGGGGAGATGTCCGGCAGGACAGAGGGGGGCGCCGTAGGGCGCTACGTTTGCACCATTCGCGATTTTTCACTTGGTCTCAATCGTCAATCGCCGGCGTCAGCTCCAGCTCGGCCGGCGACAGCCCCTGCTGCAACTGGCTCAGGCGGAATTCGTCGACCCAGTAGGCCTCGCCGTCGACCAGCACGCGCGCACTGTAGGCGCCATCGGAGAAACGCTGCGCGGTGATGTAGACCTTGTGGCGGTCGAGCGCCTTGCGCACAGCGGCGCGCTTGGAGTTCTGGCTGTTCACGGCAGTGGACATGCGCTTCGCCCTCGGTCGCCCGACACGGAACTCGGCCGCTCCTGGCGGCCCGGCGACTGCCCCCAAGGATGGCGGAGACGCGCGGCCCTGTCAATTTCGCGGGCGTCCTTCAGTTCTTCAACCGCCGCAAACGGCGCATCACGCCCTGCACGGCCTTGTAAAGCCCCGGCTTGGTGCGCACGAAAGCCTCGGCCCGCCTGCGGAACTCGATGACGGCATCGGCCACACTGCCCCGCATCGTGAACCCGTGGCAGAGTTCGGCCAATACCGAACCCTTTGCGCCCATATGTTCCTTGTAGCCCTGGTTTCCGACGGACAGGTCGAAGTACCCAAAGCCCTGTTCGCGCCCCCAGCCGATCAACCTGCCCATGATTGCAAGCCCTGGTGAGACATTGGGCGCGACGCTCTGGTCCATCGCTATCAGGAGAGCGTGAACGGTCCCTTGATGAACCAGCAGATATTGAACCGCGATCAGGGCCTCGCCGACGCGCAGCCCGAAAAGCCGCACCGAACCATCCGACAGGCCCTGAATAGCCGCGCTCCGGTAGAAATCGACGATCTTCTCCTGCGTCAGCAAGTCGAAGCGACCAAGCTCGCGAAAGCGATCGAGCCGCATCCGCACCAGTTCACCGAAGATGCGCTCAACCTCGGCCGGCGCGTCGGCCTCGACCAGTTCCACGCTGCCAAGCCGTTCGAGGCGACGCCAGTCCTTGCCGAATTCCTTGACGAAGGATGGCCTGCAATGACGCTTGAGGACTGTTTCCGGGTCGCCGTCGATGGCGAGGCCGAAGGCGGTCTGGATGGAATCGCGCGTGGTCGGGAGCAAGGCCAGCGGATTGACGACGCCGTGGATCTGTCGCGGAATTCCCACGATGTGGACGCGGTCCGACGGCGGCAGCGCCGAGCGCACCGCCGTCCACGCAGCCTGCGCGGATTGCCTGGTCCACGGGGTGGCATCGGCCAGCAGCGGCGCCGCGTAGTCGCAGACGCCACCGCTCAACCATTCGACCACCCAATGGTGGAACGCCCTACGCCGCATCAGCGGCACCAGCATTCTGGTTTCGCCGGTCGCGGCGTCGCCCACCTCGACGATGAGGAGTTCCGCGCTTTCCGGCAACAGCCGCGCCACGATCCCTTCCGCCCAGGCGAAATTCTGGTGGCCGGTGCACACGCCACCCGCCTGGAGGCGCAGCCAGAGCGGCCTGACCGCCTCCAGGCTGGTGTGCAGTTTCGCCGTATAGGCGACGTTCGCCGCGATCGCGGCGGGATGCCGAACCTGCCCGCCGGGCAAGTCCGTCACCGCAGCAATTTGCACTGCCTGGCCTGACACATCTCTCTCCTATCGTCTTGCCGCGGCGAACGAAACCGCCCGCCGCCACGAGCCCAGCCGGCTGTCGTGCTGCTGGTCCGGGTGTTCGATGTTCCACATGCGGTGATGCACGAAGTACCATGATGCCACGAGCACGAAGATCTCGGAGACCGCGGAACCCGCCAGCGACCAGGGCGGAGACGCGACCGCCAGCAGGATCGCGATCAACGCCAGTCCGACAATGGCGCCGCCCAAGGTGATGAACGCGACGATGCGGAAGTCACCCATTATCTCGAGCACGACGCGGGGCATGATGTAGAGCATGATCGGGACGAAATTCGCGATCACGAAAAGCCCGATGAACCCGACCGAAGCATCCTGGAGAGCCTGGGACTTTATCATCGGCAAGACGAACATGATGGCGCATCCATAGGCCACCGCGCCGAACCCCATGACGACAGCCCACAGCTTTGCCTGCGCCCAGACACGGCGCGTTTCGTTGCTGCGCATCAGCTTGGCCAGTTCCGGCTGCGTCATGTTCACGAAGGCGAGGCTGATGATGCGCAGCGGCGCGAACAGCACGAGCACCGCCGCCAGCGGCGCATAGGCGGCCGGCCCGGCAATGCCCGCGACCAGCAGCGCCAGGCATTGGCCCTGGATGTTGGTGGTGGTGGCGCTGAAAGCCGACCAGCAGAGCTGCGACCAGAGCCTTGCATAGCGCCGCCGCGTCGGCATACGGAAGCTGATGCGCATCGTGCGGCGCGCCAGCCGGACAAGGACGAAGATGCCAAACAGGTTGGCCGCCGCAAGTGCATAGAACACGCTCTGCAGCGCATCCCTGGCCAGCCAGGTCGCAAGGCCGGCCATGATGGTGCCGGCGATCGTGAAAGCGGCATCGCTGATGGAGACGATCACCTGCTGGCGGCGTGCGAAGAAGGCCGTGCGCATGTGGCTGCGCAGCGACCATGCGCCGACGAAACAGCCGGCGGCAATTCCGCTGGGATCGCCCAAAAGACGCATCACGATCGCCGTGCCGATGGCCATCAGCAACGCAACGACCAGCGCCGCCGTCCCGAAGGCCACGTCATAGGCATTGACGCCGGCGCTGTTGGTGCTCTTGCTCATCCATATCGAGGCGGGAACGGCGGTGAGCGACCTGATGTAGGACAGGCCGACGCCGCCCATCACCATGCCGATGGCGAAGAGGCCGTAGCCTTGCGCCGACAGCATGTGCAGCAGCGCGATGTTGAGGGCAAAGTGGAAGCCGCTCTGCATCGCCTCGCCGCCGATCATCAGCACGAGGCGCCGCACCAGATGGCCAGGCAGTTTCACGGCCGTGTCTCCGCCTGCTGGGCGGTTGCCGTCCGGCCCGGCTTGGCGATGGCCGCCTTCAGCTTGTCCGCGGCTATTGCCGCGATCGCCGCCGCCGCGACCGGCTCGCTGAAGACCGCCTCGTAGCGCGCGCGCCCCGCGGCGACAAAGGAGCGCCATGCCCCCGGCCGCAGGATGATTTCCTCGAGTTTGCCGGCAAGGGCGGCGGCATCGCCGGGCGGAACATGCCAGCCGGTTTCGCCGTCGGCGACCACCTCGACCAGCCCGCCGATCGCCGACACCAGCGGCGGCCGGCCATAGGCCATCGCCTCGATGGCGACACGGCCTAGCGATTCAGGACGCCGCGACGGCACGGTGACGATATCGGCCCAGTGATAGTGCTCGGACGGGTCGGAAATGAACGGCAGCACGCTGACGCGTCCGGCGAGCCCCATGCTCCCGACCAGTTCGGCGAGCGCGCGTTCGCGTTCGACGCTTTCGAAGGCCCCGCCGACCAGCCGCACCTCGATCCTCGACTTGAGTTCCGCCGGCAGCGAGGCGATCGCCTCCAAAAGCACTTCCTGGCCCTTGATCCTGTTGATGCGGCCAAGCAGCAGCACCTTGAGCGGGCGCTTGCCGTCATAGGTCGTCGCTTCGGCCGCGGCCGGGCCGGCGACGCCGTTATAGACCACATGGGAGCGCGCGGATCTGGGCTCGTCGAACGCGGCGCGGGTGGCGCGCGAGTTGAAGATGAGATCGGCATGGCTCCAGTGCACCAGGCCGACAAGGATCCTGCGCATGGCGCCTTCGGGAATTTCGTGGATGTGCAGCACGGCCTTGTGCGGCAGAAGGCGCGCGGCCAGCGCGTAGTCGGCCACGATCGAGGTGTTGACATAGGTGAGATCGCAATCCCTGAGCCGCCGCCAGGCCCTCAGAACCGCGACCGGCAGCCGCGCCATCTCGATCGTGGCAAGGCGCGCAATGGCCTGGCGCCTCAGCACCCAGAGCGGCTCGAAGACGATCCGGGTCGCATGCGGTTCGAGAATCCGTACGATCGGTCCGGCGCGCGGCAGGACCACTTCGATGTCGGCTGACGGAAACGCGGCGCGCAGCGCGGCCACGCTCTCCGCGAAGCTGCGGTCGGAACCATAGAGTTCATAGCCCTGATGGACGCATGCAATCCGCATATTCCCATGCATCTTTCTGCCAGGGGTAGTTTGATGATCCCGCCACCTGACGGATCAGGCGACTGGAAATTTCAAGCCCAACACCCCTTTGGACTTCACTTATAGCCGGCATGGTGACGAGCGGATGTGGAACCCGGATCACCATGCCAATGCCGCACGTCCTCCGCCGATGTGGCGCACAGAAGCCCATGAGCAAGGATCATGCCGGCCCTGGCTTGACCGCCTGCTGGTCGCCAGGTCGCGGCATTGCCTTGTTTCGATACACATACGCCGGGATAGTTGACCGATAGTGAAACAACCCCGGCCACTGGAAGAAATATTTTACACCCCGGTGCGATGATGGTCGGAACTGAGTCTGGCATGGAAATCGCTGGACTGTGGTTTCCAGACGAGACGGCCCGCGCATTGCGGAGCGAGCGGATTTGAAAGCGCCACCAGCCATGAAACCGGAAACGCCCACCATCCTGATCCTCGGGACGCGCGGCATTCCCGCTGCCCATGGCGGCTTTGAAACCTTCGCCGAGAAGGTGGCGCTGTTTCTTGCCGGGCGCGGCTGGAAGGTCGGCGTCTACTGCCAGGATGAAGTCGAGCGGGTCGACCGGAGGGTGCGCGTCGACACCTGGAAAGGCATCGAGCTCATCCATGTCCAGGTCGCCTCGAAGGGCCCGCGCGCGACGCTGGAATTCGACTGGCAATGCGTGCTCGACGCTGCCCGTCGGCCGGGTGTCTGCCTGGTACTCGGCTATAATGGCGCGGTTTTCCTGACCTGGCTGAGGCTGATGCGGCGCAAGATCATCACCAATATGGACGGCATCGAGTGGCGCCGGCCCAAATGGGGTGTCGCGGCGCGCACATGGTTCTGGCTCAACGAGTGGATCGGCGCCTGGGCCTCGCACCGTCTGGTCGCCGACCATCCCGTGATCGCGGAACACCTGGCGACGCGCCGGCCGCGCAGCGCCATAGCCACCATCACCTATGGCGCCGACCCCGTGACATCGGCACCGGAGGCGCCGGTGCGCGCGCTCGGCCTCGAGCCCGGCAAATATCTGATCTCGATCGCGCGCATCGAGCCCGACAACAACATCCTGCCCATCGTCGAGGCCTTCTGCAGCCAGCAGCGCGACATGAAGCTGGTGGTCCTGGGCACGCTTTCCGACCAGATCCCTTATCATGTCGCCGTTCGCAAGGCGGCGAACGCCTCGGTGGTGTTGCCCGGCGCCATTTACGATCAGGCGGCGGTGAAGGCGTTGCGTTTTCACGCGCGCGCCTATCTGCATGGCCACACCGTCGGCGGCACCAACCCGTCGCTGGTCGAGGCGCTGGCCGCCGGCAACATGGTGATCGCCCACGACAACCCCTACAACCGATGGACCGCGGGTGCGGCCGCAATCTATTTCACCGATGCGCGGAGCTGCGCTGAGCGGATGCGGCAGGCGATGGAGGATGACGCCCTGGTCAGGACCTGTGGCGAGGCCGCGAGGGCCCGCGCCAACGAAGCCTTTCGCTGGGACGACGTCCTGCTTGCCTATGAAAGCGAAGCCTATCGGCTTCTGGGCGTGCCCGCCGCTGCGGCCATGCCGGTCGATCGCCCCTCGCCCGGCGCCGTATGACAGGTTGGTCGCGACGGCGGCTGCTGAGGACCGCGCTGTCGACGGCGCTGGTGCCCGCCACGGCGGCGCTTTCGACCGCATCGCCCGCGCTGGCCGCCACTGGCGAATGGCGCTTTCGCCGCGGCGTCAATGCCTGGCCCTGGTTCGCGCTGACACGCGAATTTCCGGCGCCGCGCACCGATTATGACTGGCCGCCCTTCCAGTCGCGGCGGCCGGTGCCGACACCGGACGACCTTCGCCGGCTGCGCCAGGCCGGGCTCGATTTCATCCGCCTGCCCGTCGATCCCGGCCCGTTCCTGGCCGCCGACGCCGCCACGAAATTGCTGACGATGCTGGACGATGCCGTGGCGGCCGCCATCGATGCCGGTCTGGGCATCATCGTCAACGTGCAGGCCAATGGCGCCACCCATTACTGGACTCCCGACCGTATGGTCTCCAGCACCGCCGCGCCGGAATTCGAAGCCTATCGCGCGCTGGTCGGCACGCTTGCCGGCAGGCTGCAGCGGTTCGCACAGGGCATGGTGGCGCTGGAACCCGTCAACGAACCGCCGCAATCCTGCTCCTCCAATGTCTGGTCGGATGTCCAGGCGGCCCTTTTGACGGCGGCCAGGGCGTCATCCCCGACCTTGCCGCTTGTCGTCACCGGCGGCTGCGGCTCGATGGTGAGCGGGCTCGCCGCGCTCGATCCGGAACCGCTGGCGGCCTTCGAGCCGATCCTCTTCACCTTCCATTTCTACGAACCCTATCTGTTCAGCCATCAGGGCGCGCCCTGGATGCGCGAGCCCGTCTACCGCGCGCTCAACAACGTGCCATGGCCGGCCTCCGCCGGTTCGTTCGAACGGACGCTGGCTTCGGTCAGGGCGCGCATGGCTCAGGACACCAAGACCTCCGAAGCGGACAAGCAAGCCGCCTATGCCGAGACCGAACGCGTGCTGAAGGTCTATTTCGACGCCAGGCCCGACCGCTGGTTCATCGACAAATATGTGAGCCAGGCGCGCGATTGGGCCGACAGCCACGGCATCGCGCCGCAACGCATCATCATGGGCGAATTCGGCGCGCTGCGCACCGACGCCCGCTACGTCGCCGCCCCCAACCCCGACCGCGCCCGCTACATATCAGATGTCAGGCAGAGCGCCGAGGCATCAGGCTTTCCCTGGGCCTTCTGGGACCTCTTCGACGGCATGGGCATGATGGACGACACGACGCGGGCGCTCGACCCTGCGATGGTGGATGCGCTGGGGCTGAGGATGCCGGAGTAGAGAGAGCGCTACGCTCGCGGCACTTGCGCCGGGCGTTGTACCCCCACTCTCACCGGCCGGTACAGCGCCAGCGCGATCACCACGAACTTGGTCATCAGCGTCGTCTTGGAAGCCAGGCTTTCGGAGGTGTTGAGCAGGATCAGCCAGCCCAGCATCGTCAACCAGATGCCGGGATGGCAGCGGCGCGCCACTTCGTGCATGAACAGTGCGAAGCCCAGAAACAACAATAGGGTGAAGAAGGCGCCCTGATAGAGGAGCAGGCGGATGATCGGGTTCTCGATGCCCTGTTCGAGGCCGCTGATGCGGCGCAGGCTTTCGATGAGATCGATATCGGGCCCGACGATCAGGTCGCGCAGTTCGAAATGCTTGAAGAGCTCGAACATTTCGACGCGGGCATTGGCGCTGCCGCTGTCCGACACGAAGCGTTCCAGCAGCGCGTCGAAGAAGCCGTAGGAGAACAGCATGGCGATAACGACTGGCAGCAGCGAGGCGAGCATGACCGCAAGGGCCGCACCCGGCAGGCTGATACGTCCTCGCCGCAGATAAGCGACGCCGCTGAAAAGCAGATAGATGCCGCCGAGCGCGATCGTCGTCACCATGGCCGAGCGCCCGCCGAACACGACCAGCGCCGCGCATTGCAGGCCGATCAGCCCGAGCCGCAGCGGCATGGACAGCGATCGCGAACCCGAAAGCAGCGCCAGCACGTATATCGCGGTGATCGTGGCGTTGGACAGCGGATGCCCCTGAAGCGCCGTCGAGCGCAGGTCGTTCATGAACACCACGCCGTCGAGCCGGTAGGGAAAGACCAGCGTCTTGGTGGCGAACTCGAACAGCGCCAGCAGCGCGTTCACCGTCATCACCGCGTGCACCACCGTTTGCATGCGGGCGAATATCTTTTCATCGGCCTCGGCCAGCATCATCACCAGCAGCGCCGGCGCCACGAACGTGTCGATCATGCCGGCCATGCCGGGGCGCTGCCTGATGATGACGATGACCAGCAGCATGATCGACATGACGGCCAGCAGCGCGCTCGCCGGCCGCCTGTCGGCGATGGCCAGCGTGTAGCCGACCGGGTTGCCGAACGTGCAGGCGCGCCAGGCAAACATCAGCACGAGCAGATAGGTGGAGGGATGGATCTTGGTCGCCGGATTGCCGGTCAGCCCGTCGTAATTGTAGCCCACCAGCCACAGCATGCCGCCCGAGATGCTGAACAGCAACGCCACCACCGCAACCAGGCCATAGCCGGTCACCCAGTCGAGTGAATTGCCGGTGCGGCGCGAAGCCGCTGCTTGATCCTGGCCGGCCCAGCCGGCTGCCGGGGTGGCGGACCGGGCGGCACCCCGGATGGCAGACATGTCAGGCCGCCTCGTCGACCAGCAAGGCGCCGGTCGGCAACCGCCCCATGACGGAAATGGCTTGCGAGGCCGCCGTGACATCGCGCATCGGCGTCGCGTTCAGCGTGGCGACAAGCACGATCTCGTCGACCATGGCGACCAGAGGCGAGGCGTTGAGATTGTCGGCCAGCGCGCCGCCGTCGACGATGACGAGTTCGAAATTGCGGCTCGCCTGGGCCAGCATGTGCTGCGTGTAATAGACGCCCTGCGCCTCGGAGAAGGCAGCCTTTGGCCGACCCTTGCCGAGAACCGCGACGTTGCTGCCGGGCACGTATTGGCTCAGCGCCTCGAAGGCATATTCGCCGCGCAGCACGTCGAGCAGGCCGGGCTGCGGTTCCTTGTGGCCCTTGCCGGCATTGGTGTCGATGAACAGGACACGGCTGCCCCTGGCAGCCGCGGCGTTGGCCAGCAGGCGCGCCACCCGGCCCCGTTGCGCGGCATCTTCCGGTGCCGACGTCAGCAGGATGGACGGCACCAGCGGCCAGTCCGGCGGACGCCGGCTGGAGGAGAACAGGCGCCTCAACGCCAGGCCGGCGACGGCGTCCATCTTTTGTCCGGCCTGGGCGGCGGCGCCGCCGAAAGGCCACCAGCGGCGGCGCGCTGATTTTGCCGGCAGCACGCCCACCACGGGCGCGTCGATCGCCGATTGCATCTGCGCGCTGGACAGCACCGTCGGCGATGAATATTCCGCGATCAGCGCCATGCCGGTGCCGAGCCCCAGCCCGCCGAAGAACGCGCCGAATACCAGCAGCAACAGCGGCGGCCAGCTCTTCTTCAGGGCCGGCATGGCGTCGGAGATGATGCGCGCATTGGTGCTGTCGACATTGACCTGCTCGCGCGTTTCCTGCGCCCGCTGCAGGTAGGTGGCGTACACGGAGCGCACCGCCTCGAGATCGCGCTGCAGTTCGCGCAGCTTGACCGAAGCCTGGTCGGTGTCGAGCGACTTGCTCTTCATGCCCGCGACCTTGGCCTCCAGCGCCTGCTGGTTGGCCAGTGCCCGCTCATAGTCGGTTTCGGCGGCGGCGCCGATGCGGCCGAGTTCGCGCGCGATGAGCGCGCGCGTGTCGCGCAGTTGCTGCTGGGCCGCCATCATCGAGGGATGGCGCGGCCCGAGTTCCGTGCCGAGCTGCGAGACCTGGTCGACAAGCGTCGCCTCCTGTGCCCGCAGGCTCGAAATCACCGCCGAGCGCATCGCTTCCGAGGTCGCGTCCGGTGCGCCGCCGGACCGGCGCAACTGGTCGACCTGCGCCTTCAGCGTCGCGGTGCGGCTTTGCGCGGCCGCCAGCTGCGTGTTGATTTCGGTCAGTTCCTGGTCGCTGACCAGATTGCCCGCGGCCATCACCATGTTGTTGGCGGACTTGTAGGCCTCGACCGCATTCTCGGCCCGCTGGACGCGCTTGCGCTGCTCTTCCAGCCGCGCGGTGATGGAGTCGGAAGCGTCCGTGGCCATCTTCGCGCGCGCCGCGGCCTGGTCGGCCAGGTAGGCCTGCGCGATGGCATTGGCGAGCTTCGCCGCCTTGTCGGCGCTCTTGGCGGTGACGATCACGTCGAGGACCAGCACCTTGTCGGCCCGCTTGACCGCCAGCCGCCGGCGCAGTGCATCGAGCGTCGTCCCCGTCTTGTCGGTTTCGCCTGTCTTGTCGGTCTCGGTCGACCCCGAGCCTGGCACGCCGCCGAGCAAACGGCTCAACAGCCCATCTTGCCCGTTGAATTCCGGATCCTCGGTCAGGTTGGTCGCCGCGATAGCCCTGAGCAGCACGCCGCTCGACTGGACGACGGCAACCTGGCTTTCCACCATGGTGATGCCGCCATCGGGCGGAACCCGGCTCGGATTGACGTCGTTGGTGACCACCTGCAGGTCTTGCGGATCGACGATGATCTCCGCCACCGAGCTGTAGAGCGCCGGCGTGAACAGTCCATAGAGCAGCGCTGCAAGGGTCAGCAGTGCGGCTGTGGCGAGGATCAGGAAACGGCGGCGCACCAATATACGCTTCAGGTCACCCAGCTCGACGGACGAGGATGGATACGACGCGCCCGGAGGTGGCTCCGGCGCATATTGCATCACCTGCGGAGCGTGTTGTTGCGGCAACGAGAGCAGGGATGATTGCAAAGGTCGCTCCGACAACACTCCATATGCCTCAAAAGACTAAATTGCGGCTTCAGCCTAGCTATTACTCCAACTGTTAAAACACTATTAATTATGTTGGGAGCTCTTCTGATTTTTGGCACGGAGTTTGCGTAGCAAAGGCACGGGCCGTGTTGACAGGGCGCAAGCGAGCGGGAAACGAATGGAAATGGAGCAACATCTCCCTCCAGTCCGACCGTCGCCCGCCCATCGTGCCCAAAAATCGAACACCGGCCGTTGCCGAACATCAGAATTCTAGGGGTGCGACATGCAGGTCAGCCTGCGCCTGGACAGCGACTGCCTCCGTGCTTTTCACCTGCTGCTGCTGCAGCGCCTGGCGGCGCTCGCCGATGTCGAGGTCAGCGTCGACGCACGCCCGGCCGGGAGCGGCATTCCAGGCAGCGTAGCCGCGCTGTTCCAACTTGAAACGGTCATCCACGGCTTGCCCGCGGATGGGTTGGCCAAGCGCCTGCCGCTGTCGGCGCTGGCACCCTTCCAAACGCGGACGCCCGTCTCGCCGGACCTCGTGCTCGACCTCTGCGGCGACGTGCAAGTGGAGGGAACACGCGTCTGGCGTGTGACCTATGACGGCGCCGGCGGCGAAGCCGCCCTGCTGGCGTCGATCCTCGATGGCCGGACCCCGCTGGCCCGCGTCGAGGAGAATGGTGCCGTCGTCGCTGAAGGACGCCTGGGCACCGAATATGGCGGCATCGCGCTTGCCGCCTTCCAGGACATGCTGGCGCGCACGGCAAGCCTGATCCTGGCGGCGGTGACGGGCGCCGCACGCGGCGCCCTGCCCGTCCTGCCCGAGCCGGTGGACGGTAGGGCTGCGCCGTCGCTGCCCTCGGCCGGCAAGCTCGGCGTCAGGGCGGGCAAGGCGCTGGCGCGGCGCATCGTCCAGAAGATCTACCATCTCTGCTACAATGCCCCGCACTGGAAGGTCGGCTGGCGCGAGACCGGAGGGCGGGATCTGTTCGACCTGCGCGCGCATCCGGCATCGGGTTGGCAAGAGCTGCCCGACGACGGCAGCCGCTTCTACGCCGACCCGTTCCCGATCCTTTACCAGGGACAGGTAACCCTGTTCGTCGAGGACTATATCCACCGTCTGGGCCGAGCCATCATCTCCGCCGTGCCGTTCGGCCCGTCGGGGCCGATCGGCCGCCCGGAGCCGGTGCTCGACTTGCCCTACCACCTGTCCTACCCCTTCGTCTTCGAGCGTGACGGCGAGGTCTGGATGGTGCCGGAAAGCTGCGCCAACCGCACGGTGGATCTCTACCGCGCCACCGCCTTCCCCGGCGGATGGGTCAAGGAAGCGACGCTGCTGTCCGATATCGTCGCCAGCGACGCCACCTTGGTCGAGCATGGTGGCTCGTGGTGGATGTTTGCCACCGTCCGAGACGGTGAAGGCACCGCCCGGGACGGAGGCGGCGCTTTCTCCGACGCGCTGCATCTGTGGTCGGCGCCGGACTTTCGCGGCCCCTGGACGCCGCATCCCAAGAATCCGGTGCTGATCGATATCGCCTCGGCGCGGCCGGCCGGACGCATGGTGGAGCGCGGCGGCCAGTTGCTGCGCCCGGTGCAGGACTGCCGCAGGAGCTACGGCGGCGCCCTTGGCATCGCACGCGTCACTCACCTTAATTTGAACGGCATGGACCAGCGTGTCGAGACGATCTTAACCCCCGGCGCGCTATGGAGCGGGCGTAAGCTGCACACGCTCAACGAGGCGGGCGGCCTGGAGTTCATCGATGGCTCGGCGATCGCGCCGCGCTGGAAACAGAAGATCCGACCGTAGTTAACCTAAACATTTGTTACTACCAGCCACCCGCGCTGGTTGCTTGAGGTTGATACGGCCCGGAAGATATTTTCCACCACACTTTGTGGAGACAGAAGATGACGAGCATGAAGGGCAGCGAGATGACCACCATCGAGGCTGTCCCGGCCGAAGTCGACGTGGCGATCGTTGGCGCCGGAATGGCCGGTACCACGCTGGCCACCGCCTTGGGAAAAGCCGGCCGCAAGGTGGCGCTGATCGATCCGCACCGGATCCATCACGACGAGTTCCGGGCGGAGAAAATCGGTACCGACCAGATACGGCTGTTCGAGAAGCTCGGCCTCGACGAAACGATCAAGCGTCTCGTCACACCGTTTGACGACATTCACGTCTTCCGCCTCGGCCAGCTGTTCGCGCGTGAGCGCAGGCCGGAATACGCATTTTCCTATGGCGCGCTGATCAACGGGCTGCGCGATGCCCTTCCCCCGCAAGTGCCGCTTACTGTCGGCAAGGTCGTCGAGGTCTCGACCGGACCGGACCGGCAGCGCCTGGTGCTGAGCGACGGCAGCGTCATCATTGCCCGCCTGCTGGTGGTCGCCACCGGCTACGGCGAAGCGGTGCGGCGCGCCATCGGCGTCGAACGCGTCGAGCAATCGAAAGCCCATTCGCTGTCGATGGGTTTCGACCTCGCTGTCTCACAGCGCGACTGCGGCTTTCGGGCCGTCACCTGCTACGGCAGGCGGGCGAGCGACCGCGTAGCCTACATCAGCATCTTCCCTCTCGGCGACAAGATGCGGGCCAACATGTTCGTCTATCGCACCGTGGCCGATCAATGGACGAGGGATTTCCGGGCGGATCCGCAAAAGATGCTTTGCGAGTTGATGCCCGAAATATCGGCGCAATGCGGCAACTTCGCTGTCGCAAGTCCCGTCGAGGTCCGGCAGGTCAATCTGACCACGACGCAAGGCCACCGCCGCGACGGGGTCGTCTTGATTGGCGATGCGTTCTGTACGACATGCCCAACGCCAGGCGTTGGCATAGGGCGGGTCATGATCGACGTCGATCAGCTCCATTCCGTCCACATTCCACGCTGGCTGGAAACACCAGGCATGGCGGCTGACAAGATCGGCACCTTCTATGACGATCCGGTCAAGGTAGCTTCCGATAAGGCAGGCATGCGTGTGAGCGTATATGCCAAGCGGATCACCACCGAAACCGGACTGGAATGGCGCGCGCGGCGCCTGCGCAACAACACGGCACGCCGGCTGGTGATCATAGGCCGCAAGATGCGCCATTTGCGGCGGGAGCCGGGCATGGCGTGAGGGGCCTCCCGCCCTCTATCGTCAGAAGGCGCTTCCCTGGTGCTATCCCAAGAACAGCACCTCTACCCTTCTCCCTCCCCTGCGGCGGAAGGAGAGCGCCGGAGCGCTTCCCCAGGACAATGACGTAGCGCTGAAAAATGGCAAATCCAGTGCCTTTCAGCCGGAACCAGCGGCGCGCAGGCAGGTTATGCCCGCAGGAGATCCTGTCATGGTCAAGAACATCGACCGCGCGTTGCAGGATGCCATTCTGGCGATGCGCATTCTTCGCAAATCCATCATTGATCATGGGCATATGGAAGCCATGGCCGAATTTGATGGCTTGATGAGCGTGACCATATCCGAGGCCGAGCGCCAACTCACCAGCTGGCAGACCGGTCATCGCGCCGAGCGGTCAGGCCAGGCAAAATCCTGACGCGATCGCTCGCAGCCGGCATCCGGCGGAACCTTGCCGCACACGATTGGTTTTATGGAATGCGACATGCCGCCCGAGAACGAAGTGGCTCGATTGGTCGACAAGAAAAAGCTTGAGAGAGCGGATCGCGAGTCGCGGATCATCCTCGACGCCGAACGAAAGGCCCGCGACGCAAAGACCGCCCGCCTTCGCAAGCAGCGGCTGTCCGCCGAGCCAAGCGGCGAGGAACAGAAGCCCGCACCGCCAAAGCCGCGGGGGTGAGGCGTGCTTTTCCCAAAGCAAACGGCGCGACCGGTCGCGCCTTTGTCACGGCAAGCGAATGCCGTCAGGTCAGCGTTACCGAAAATACAACGGCGGCAGTGACGGCCGAAAGCCGTTCGCGCTTCTGCCAGCTTGGTTTCTCGTATTTCTTCATCAGCTATTCCCCCTTTGTTGGATACTGCAGAGAAGACCGGCCTTGCGCCAATGTCAATCGTGCCGGGACGGCTCTCTGATTTGAGCGAAACGCTCCTGCGCCGAGTAAATCGGTCTACCGTGCTTTTAAATCCGCTAGTCCGGGATAGATTTAGGACCGAGAAAGCGCCACAAGCCGTTTCGGGAGGAGCTTGCCATGTCAGATACCGCCTTGCCGCTGGTCATCAGCGCGCCCGAGCCGCGCACGCTCGAGCTGATCTTCACGCCGCCGCAGCTGGCGCGGCTCAAGGCGCGTTACCGCATCGTCGAGACGACGCCGGACGGCGTGGCGCGACTGCCGGCCGAGGTGCTGGCCGAGGCCCGCTACATCGTCGGCCAACCGCCGATCTCGCCGGAGACGCTTGACGCGATGAAGGCGCTGCGCTGCGTCTTCAATGTCGAGAGCAATCTCCTCGACAACATGCCCTATGAAACGCTGTTCTCGCGCGGCATCCATGTCGTCACGACGGGCCTGGTCTTCGCCGAGCCGGTGGCCGAACTCGGCCTGGCCATGGCGCTCAACCTTGCCCGCGGCATCGTCGATGCCGACCTCGCTTTCCGCCAAGGGAAGGAACTATGGGGCGGCGACGGCAACCAGACGGCGCGGCTGCTTTCGGGCGCCAATGTCGGCATCATCGGCTTCGGCGACCTCGGCCGCGCGCTCAACCGCCTGCTGTCGGGCTTCCGCACCCGCACGAAGGTGTTCGACCCCTGGCTGCCGCCGTCGATACTGAGGGAAAATGGCGTCGAGCCGGCCTCGCTGGACGAGGTGCTGTCGCAAAGCGACTTCGTTTTCGTCGTCGCCTCGGTGACCTCGGAGAACCAGGGTTTTCTGGGCGCCGATGCTTTCGCCAGCATGCGCAAGGGCGCTGCCTTCATCCTGCTCAGCCGTGCCGGCGTGGTCGACTTCCCCGCCTTGATGGCAGCGGTGAAGAGTGGCCATATTCTCGCCGCCAGCGACGTCTTCCCCGAAGAGCCGCTGGCAGGCGACCATCCCGTGCGCACGCTGCCCGGCTTCCTGCGCTCGGCCCACCGCGCCGGCGCCCTCGACATCGCCTTCAAGCGCATGGGCGACATGGTGCTGGAAGACATGGACCTGGTCGATCGCGGCCTGCCGCCGCTGCGCTCCAAACGCGCCGAGCGCGAGACAGTGTCGAGGATGCGCTCGAAGCCGTCGGACAGGAACTGATGCATGTCGCCCAGGGGCTGACATGGTCGTCATTACACCCGACCAAAGCCGCGTCGCCGTTGCGCACGCCTGCGCTGTTCGGGCCGGTCCGTTCAATACCCCGCCAAGCTTCCCCCTCGTACCAAATCGTACGTTGAATCCCCTTTGAGATACCCCTTCGGAGGAGTAAATTAGTCCTGAGGGAGGTAGCGATGGTTGAAAGCCATATAGACATGGCGCAGGCAGCTATCGAAGCCAGCTTCCTGTTACGGCATCGTTCCATTGCTGGAAACGCAGCCTTTCGCCGCGATTTGGACCATTCCCGGCGTGTGATCGCGCAATCACGCGAGCTTCTGGAACGGCTTCGCCGACGCCATCGCGATGACACCGCCCAAGCCTGGGAAGACGCGGCTCCCGTTGCCGTCTCCGCGTTCGATGCCGACATTCTCCGCGCTGTATTTCGAGATTTGGTCAGGGAAGCGAACCTGCCCGAGTGTCAATGGCGCGATCTGGCCAAAAACCTGGTGTCCGAGTTTACCGGCTGCGAGCGGGTCGAGACCGGCTTGATAGAATGGCTCATTCACAAATAGGCCGACGTTTTCGAAGCGTGAGAGACGTCGGCGGTTACCGCGGATAGCTGCACCTCCGCAAGGCCCGTTCCCCCGAGGTAAGCTTCCTGTTGTGATGGAACGATCGCGCCGCCGGCAGGTTTTGCAAATGGCCGGGCGGTCGGAAGCCCGGCGTACTCCAGAAGGCCCGTCACGAGTCGCGTCGGTGGCGGGCCTTTCCCTGTCGGCCCGCAAGCAGCGAACAAACGGATGGAGCATCCTGTTTTCGCCGGAAATGCTCTAGAGTGGCTTGCGGCCAATGAGAAATTGGCCGGGGTCAATCCTCATTGGCCGGACCAACAAGAGGGTCGCGATGCTCAACACGGTCGACTATGGCGGCAAGGAAGCCGATATCGTCCACGCGCTGGAGGAAGACATCATCTTCGGCCGGCTGGCGCCCGGCACGCGCCTGGTCGAGGACGTGCTTCTGGCCCGTTTCCCGGTCTCGCGCCACACCATCCGCCAGGCCCTCTACCAGTTGGAAAGGCTCGGCGTCGCCACGCGCGAGCGCAACAAGGGCGCCATGGTGCGCCGGCTCGCGCCCGAGGAGGTCCGCCAGATCTACGAGGTGCGGGAGATGTTGCAGCGGCAGGCCGCGCTGATGATCCGCCTGCCGGCGAGCGACGCGCTGATCGGCGAATTGACCGAGATCCACCACGTTTACAGCGCCCATGTCGACGCCGGCTATCTCAGAGGCATTCACGAGGCCAATGACCGTTTCCACCTCACCATGTTCTCGGCCTGCGGCAATGCCTATCTGGTGTCCTCGATCGAGCACTATATGCGCCTCAGCCTGCCGGTGCGGGCCAATTCGCTGGCCGACCGGGACAAGCTCGACATCTCGCGCCAGCACCACCTGATGATGATCGAGGCGCTGAAACGCAGCGACAATTGGGTGCTGGCGCAGCTCTGCGTCGACCATCTGCAGCCGAGCAAGGTTTTTTATCTCCAGGAGGTCGAGACAGGACCGGCGGGCTAGCGCCGGCTAGCGAACCGGGCGTCGCCGCGACATTGGGTGCTGCGGCTCCCGGCCGTCTCTATCTGACCTTCACGACCACCTTGCCCTTGGCACGCCCCGTTTCGACATAGGCCAAGGCTTCGTTGGTCTGTTCGAACGGAAAAGTCCGGTCCATGACGGGACGTATGACGCCGGTTTCGATGAGCGACGTGATCCGGCTCAGCTGGTCGCCCTGCGCCCACATGAACAGGAAGGAATAGTCCACACCGGCGCGTTTGGCCCTGCGGCGTATGCCAAGACTAAGCAGCCGCAGCACCAGCTTCAGCACGACGTTGAGGCCTTGCTTCCTGGCGAACCCGGGATCCGGCGGACCGGAAATGGATATCAGCTTGCCGCCCGGCTTCAGCACCCGCAGCGATTTTTCGAGCGTCTTGGCATCCTGGCTGTTCACGACGACGTCATAGCCTTGCAGGACCTTCTCGAAATCGTCCTTACGATAATCGACGACGACATCGGCGCCGAGACTTTTCACCAGGTCCATGCTCGCCGCGCTCGCCGTTGTCGCAACCGTCGCGCCGAGATGCTTCGCCAGTTGGATGGCAAACGTGCCCACCCCGCCGGAGCCGGCCTGGATAAAGACCTTCTGGCCTTTCCTCAGCCCTGCCCTTTCGACCAGCTCCTGCCAGGCGGTCAGACCAACCAGGGGAATGGAAGCCGCCTCCTCCATGCTGAGGTTTTTTGGCTTCAGGGCCACGTCCGCCTCATCCATGGCGATGAATTCGGCGAATGTCCCAATCCGGCCGTCGCGCGGCCGTGCATAGACTTCGTCGCCGGCTTTGAACTTGCGGACCTTCGATCCGGCCCGCACGACAATGCCGGCCACGTCGTGGCCAAGGACGAAGGGCGGTCGATAAGGCACAATGAGTTTGAACTCCCCGTCCCGCAGCTTGGAATCCAGAAGGTTCACGCCGGCGGCGTGGACCTCGACCAGGACATCATTGTCTTGCAATTCCGGCTTCGGCATATCGGCGAGCCGCAGCGCGCCTTTCTTCTCATATTTGTCGGCGACAAAGGCTTTCATCGTACTCGCTCTTTCACGATCGCGGTCTTTCCGGAATGCGCTTTCATTTTGATGCTCCGGAGCCCGTCAGGGCTAGCTTTCTTCCATGCGTTGAATTATGTTCGTAATATCAGATTATGATCATAATGCAATAGAGGTTTGGGAAGGACAGGACATGCGTTACGAAAAGGGCCGGAAGGACGCATCGCGCAGCCGGATCATGGAGGTCGCCACACAGCGGTTCCGGGACGACGGCATCGCCGCCTCGGGACTGGCAAGCATCATGAGCGACGCCGGGCTGACCAACGGCGCCTTCTATCCGCACTTTCCCTCCAAGGCGGCACTTGTCCGGGAATGCGTGGCGGGGGCGCTGGAGGGTCAGTCGGGTCAGATCGCGCAGGCGCTGGCCTCCGGCGGCCTGGCAACGGCCATAGACGCCTATCTGTCGGCGCAGCACCGCGACAATCCGGGCACGGGCTGCGCTTCCGCCGCCCTGTTGCCGGAAATCGCGCGGGAGCAGCCGGAAACGCGACAACTCTACACCGAACGCTTGATGACCTTGGTGCGCCAGGTGTCGGCCGCTCTCCCGCCGCATACAAGCGATCCGGAGGCGGTGGCATTCGGTATCTTCGCGACGCTCATCGGCGCGCTTCAACTGGCCCGCGCGGTGGAGGGTGGGGACCTGTCGGATCGCATCCTGGCGGCCGGAGCGGATGCGGCACGGTCGATGGCGCAGCCGCGCGGCGCCGCCGGGCAGGAGCCGGCAGAGACCGGCGTAACCATGGCCGCGAAAACAGAGAGGGAGCGCTGAAACTTTCCGCGAGCCGCCCTCGTTGCTGCGTGATCGCCTTCCGGGCGATGACAAGACCCTCCAATCAATGCCTCGCTGGCTCTCCGGCGGGACTTTTTTTGCCGAGCCGAGACCGCCTCCTTGGCGCGATGGCGCTTTCAATGGTCGCCGGTTCGGCTCTCGCGGGATCCAGCAAGGGAACGTCCGCTCTCGATGATCCTGCCAAGATGAAGCCGTTCTACACGGACTCCGGCATGAAGACGATGGTCAGCAACGACGCCTTCGCGAGAGCCTGGAAGGCGCTGACGCCCGAAGACCAGACGGCGATGAGAACCGCCTGCGCTGACGAGGTCAAGAACGCCAACCCCACCAACACGCATCCGGAATTCTGCAGCAGCGTGAAATTGATTGGCGGCAGCTGACAACGCGGCGCGGCCATGGAGACAGCCCCGCTCGCGGGGTTGTCTTTTTTGTGACTGCTGACAGGTGCGGCCAGACACCGCCCGGCAGGTGCTTTCCGCCGCCACGGCCCACAAGTCGAACCCATCGATTCACCGATTTATGGGAACAGGGCTGCGACCTCAGCGTTTATTAGACACACCTTGAAAGAGGAGGTTGTCATGAAAAAACTCTTGCTCGCTTCCGTGATCGCGGTTGCTTCGGCGGTGGCGGTGATGGCCCCCGCGAATGCCGCCAGCATCACGCTCGGCATCGGGAACGGCTATGATGACGATTATTACGTTCCCAGACATCGCGACTACTATGGGGACTATTACCGCGACTACTCCGACTATGGCCCCTATTACGGCCGTCACCACTACCGTTACAGCATGTACGATGACGGCTATCGGCCGCGCTATTACGGCATGCACAGTCGTCGCTGCCACACCGAGGTGGTGAAGCACTGGCGTCATCACCACCGGATTATCGAAAGAGTGCGTGTCTGCCGCTATTGACCGTTCAAATTGATCTGGCCGGCATGCCGTCGGCCGGATCAATCATAGCCGTTGCAGAAGCATTCGGCGGTGTGGGACCACCTCACCGCCCCATCATCATCCCATAATGCACGGCCAGCAGGTCGAGCCCCACCTTCAGCAGCTTTGTCACCACGTCGCGTCCTTCGCCATCCTGCTCGGCCACGGTCTTCACCGGCTGTTCCAGGCACACGACTTTCCGCACGATCGCCGCCACGTCCCAATGCCCGAGCGCCCGTGTCGCGGCGGCATGCGCGCGGCCGGCGTTGAGCACGCTGTCGGCGACGCCGCCGCCGATGCGACCGCCGTCGACGCGCTCCGTCCAGCGCATCGGCTTGATATCAGCCCGCTGGCTGGACTGGAAATGCGCGCGGTAGCGCAGGCCGGCCTCGCGCTGCTGGCGCGACAGCGAGGTGATGCCCAGGAGCGGATCGACATTGCGCACCCGTACGATGCCGCCGGTGGAAGTGTGGCCGTCATTCGACACCTCGTAGACGCGCCGCGCCTCGGCCGTGCCCGATGTCAACCGCTTGCGGCCGAAGGCATCATCCTTCAGCGCGAAATCATGGCCGACCTCGCGGCGGATGCGCACCTGCTCGGCCTCGCCCTTCGGCAGTTTCGGCGCCTGTGGCCTGGCGGCTTTGGTTTTCTTGGGCATGGATGTGGCTCCTGTTGATTGGGTGTTCGAGTGATGGCCTTGCAGAACTGGGTTTCCTCGCCCCCACAAAGTGGGGGAGAGGTGGCCCGAAGCGGACGGAGCGGGGGCAGCGCCGACAGTCGAATGTTTGCTTCTAAACGGCTGCGCATTGCGGTGCCCATTCTCAACCGGCTTTGACTTCACGGATGGCGTCCCCCTCTCCGTCCCGGCTTCGCCGGGCCACCTCTCCCCCGCTTTGCGGGGGCGAGGAACCCAAGCCGACGCCGCGCCGCGCCAGCAGCTCCCGCATCACCCGCCGCTCGCGCACTTCGATGCAGAGCTGCGCGCTCGAAGGGCAGAACTGCGCGTTGCCGCTCTTCACCTCGCCGAGCACGAAGCGCTGGGTGGCGTCCTTGAGGTCGGCCAGCTCGGCATCGCTGACGGCCCCGAGATAGCCGCGCAGCTGCATCTCGACATCAGTCAGGGTGGATTGCGGGAAGCAGGAGAACATTGCCGCCAGCGCCTTCGTCGCCTGCTGCAGTTCGGCCGTGGTCATATCCTCGGATCTCCTCGATGATGGCGTTGGCGGCATCGCTGTGGGTTTTCGGCCTGATCCAGCCCGGCGGTTTCTTGGGCCGGCCCGGGCCGCGCGATCCCGACGTCGCCTCACCCCCAATCGAAGTCCCCGGTCTTTCGCGCGCCTCGCGCGCTGAAAAAGCGGGAGCTTTTTCCATCTGGTTTCTGGAATCTGGAGAATGCCGCATCAAAACATCGGCATTTGCCCCGGCATGCGCCTTTGTTTTCAAGGCGGTGGCGGCTCCGCCGCGCGCGCCGGCGGCCGCCCTCGCCTCGCTCTTGAGCCGCGCCTTGCGCAGCTCCTTCGTCAGCCTTTTGTGGCCGATCTCGCCGCTCTCGCGCTCGAAGAAGGCCAGCAGCTCGGCGCTGATCGCCCGCCATCGTTTCAACGGCAGCCGCGCCACGCGCGCCAGCCTGGCGTCATCGTCGGGCAAGCCGCCGCCGGCATTCCACATTGCCATCAGCAGCAGCATGTAGGCGCCGATCTGCTCGGTGGAGAGCTGCAGCGTGTCGCCGACGAAATCAGAGACGTAGAGTTGCATGAAGGGCCGTTCGCTCATGCCGCGCTCCACGCCGCGCTCCACCCCGTGGAACCAGCCGCCGGTCCGGACGTTATGACGCGTCCCTGCGAACGGGAGGATCGCCCATGACGGCTTTCATGCCGGTGACCCTGCGTTTTTGCGACAACAAGACCATGCTGGTCGGCTCGGTGGCCGATGCGGCAACGGCGCTTCGTCACCAATGGCCCGACAAGACCGCGCCGGCCTATCTCGAGGCAGCACGGCTCATCCGGCTCGCGGTCGAGGGTACTTGCTGCCCGCGCCCCGCCTTCGAGGCCTTTCGAGAGGCGGCAAGGCAACAAGGCATATTGGTAGCCAAGCCAAGAAGCCGCGCGCATGAGTGGCTCGACGCCGCGGCGAGCCCCTGAGAGGGCTGCGATGCAACCGCTTGCCGGCCTTGTGCGTTTATGAGCGTCGGCTTGAATGCCGCGCCTGGACCGAAGGTGAACGCCGTGGGCACAATGAAAACCGGAGTACCGCTCAAAGTGTCCCTGGACGGACATGTCGAGGAGATCGAAAACGTCAGCGATGCCGCCGATTTCCTGCAGCGCTGGCCGATCGAGCGGCGGGGCCACGTCTATCGCAGCGCGCTCAACGCCTGCAGCGCGGCCATCGCGGCGCAGATCTCGCAGTCCGATGCGATAAAAGTGTTCACCGGCTTTGCCCGCGTTGCCGGCATCCTGGTTGCCGGCGGTGGCCCGGCGACGATGCTGGAGCAACGAACGGTGCAGAGCCGCCTGCCCAAACAGGGCCGCCAGATACCGAAATAGCGGTGCGGCGCAATAGCTGTTCAAAGCAATTCTCCCAATATTTCGCGGCGATCGGGACTGGCGACGGCACGCAGGAGCGACTTTTTCCCCGTAAACTGGAAGAAGGGACCAAGCTTCACCCGGCTTCGCAAACACGGCGCTGGAAGCGCGCCTGATGATAGGTGCAGTAGCTTTTCATCGCCCTGGTGCGCATGCCGCAGCACAGCATGTCCTGGCCCGGCCGCCCGCCGGGCGCACCATTTTGAGGGTCTTCCTCCAGCGCCAGGTCGAGCGGCGCTCGGCAGCGGCTGAACAGGCAGTCGATGAAGCGCATGGCCACGCCATGCGGCTGTCGGCCGATGGGACCACGTGGCGGTGCGGGTACCTTGAAACGGTAGGTTTCCCCATCGGCGATCAGCACGCCCGCCTCGCGCTGGAAAAGCCGTGGCCGGACGGGCGAAGGAGCCCGCTTCGGCCGCATGGCAGATTTGGCCGGCTGCAGCGCGGCGCCGGCACGTTCGATTATGGTTTCCGGCTTGGCGGCGCGGCGCGCTGCCTTGGCCGTCGCCGTACGGGCCGCCGGCAGGCCCTTGCCATTGGCAAAGCCGATCGCGCCCAGCATGCCGTTGCGGTGGACGATGCCGATAATGGCGTTGCGCGATATGCGCGCGCCACGCTGTGCGCTGAACGCCGCCGCGATCCTCGATGCCGAAAGCCCGTCCTTCAGCCAGGCGGCAATCGCCTGCAATTCGCTGTCGCTGTAGCCTGCCATGTCCGTCTCCATTGCGCGGCCAGCGGCCGCCGCGCACGGCACCGTCAGGCAAGCGTCGGGTTCGCCCGCGGACGCCATGGGCGCTGCCGGGCTTGGTCCGGCCTGTCGGCCGCTGGGATTGCCGTGGAAGGGCTGCTGTCAGCCCCGCCGGTCGGCCGGCGCGGCGAGGTGCGCAAACCGCGCCGTCGCCATGTCCCCGTCAGGGGCTGAGACCGCCCTGCCCGTCGTCGCCTCGTCAGGGATGACGGTGCCGTCCCGCGTGCGGATCAGGGAACAACCCGCGGCCGGGTCGAATGGGGGGCCGGAGCCGCGGGGAGCGGCGGCTCCGGCCGTTCCGGCCGCCAGTGACGGGCGGACCGGACGCGCGGCCGATGCACCAAGGCAATCGGCTTCGCGCTTCGCCTCGGCCGGGGAGGAGGCGGCCGGGGCGGAAGGGAAAGGGCAGCCCGGCAAGGCCGGGCTGGAGGCGCTGTCGACTCTGAGGGGGTTGAGCTTTTGCATGAGGTGATATAAGCATAACTCAAAAATTGATGCAAGCCATTCTTTCATGGACGAAAGCAGGACTTGTTGCTCACATGAGGCCATGGTGAAAACGCAACTGTCGATCAGGGTCGGGGCCGCGATCCGCCAGGCACGCAAGCAGCGCGGCCTGGTCATGCGCCACATCGCCGAGCATAACGACACCGATGTCGCAGCCGTCGGCAACTGGGAAACCGGGCGTAACCTGCCCAAGACCGAGAACCTGTTGAAGACCGCCGCCTTCCTGCGTGTCGACCCCGTGGCGCTCGGCAAGGGCGAGGTCGTCTTCCTCGACGATGCCGGCCCGGTGGCGGACGCCGAGATCGTCACCGATGCCGGCCCCCTGCCGGCCGGAGCCATGGATATTCCGGTGCTCGGCGCCGCCGTTGGCGGCGATGACGGCGACTTCACCTTCAACGGCGAGCCTGCGGGATACGTCCAGCGTCCGCCAGGGGTCCGCAACCTGCCGAAAGTGTTCGCGCTGCATGTGCTCTCGGATTCCATGGTGCCGCGCTATGAGCCCGGCGACATGATCTATTGCGGCGGCCGCGACGCGGTGCCGGGCGACCATGTGGTGATCGAGACCTTTCCGGAAGAGAACGAGAAGAACGGCAAGGCCTTCATCAAGAAACTGGTCCGGCGCACGGCGGGCGAGCTGGTGGTCGAACAATACAATCCGCCCAAGACGCTGACCTTCAACCGCTACGCCATCAAGCAAGTCTGGCGCGTCATCCCGCTGAAGGAACTGCTGGGGTATTGAGGCTCGCCATGTGCCAAGCCGCCAGCCCACTAGCGGCAGTTCGCGAAAAAGCGTATGATTAAGTCACACGCCAAAATTCGCTTCAGGAAACAACATGCGCAGTACCCAGCCCCTGACTATCACCTTGCCGCTCGAGATGGCGCGGATGGTGAAGGACAAGGTTTCATCAGGAGAATACGCAACCGAAAGCGAAGTTATTCGCGATGGCCTGAGAACTCTCGCCGCGCGCGACGCTGCGGTCGATCGCTGGTTGCGTGAAGAGGTTGCACCGACGATGGACGCACTCCAGAAGGATCCTTCACTCGTTGCGCCTCTCGAGGAAGTGCGCGCGCGACTGCACGGCCGCATTGACGAGCTAGTGGGCAAACCCTCCCGCAAAACATGACGTACAGGGTTGTCTTCAGCAAGGCCGCGGAGAACGATCTGGCGGATTTGCTGTCCTATCTGGTGCCCCAGGCAGGCGAGCGGATTGCGCGAATCTATGTCGATCGCCTGATCGACTATTGTGCGGAATTTGACATTTTTCCTGAGCGCGGCACACGCCACGATGACATTAGACCGGGCCTGCGGACCGTGGGCTATCGCCGGCGGGCCACGATAGCATTCAGCGTCAAGGACAAGACCGTGACGATCTTGCGAGTCTTTCATGGCGGGCGAGACGTTGTCCTCATCGACGAAGACGACGTTTCCTGACGACTCTGCCAGCCAGCGCCTCTCAAGCCCGCCTCGAGCCTGCCAGCGGCGCTTCGCGATCGCTCAGCATCCGCGCTTCCGAGCGCACGCGCTGGCGCTCGTCGATGAACGCGGCCTGGATCGAGATCGCGGTGCCCGGCAGCCCGTCGGCACGGCAGGCCGAGCAGACGATGCGACCCGACAGCGCGGCCAGCGGCGTGTTCCCGTTCACCCCGAAGCGCTTCAACTGGTCGGGTCGCCACCACCTGTTGCGGCCGCAATCGGCGCACTCGACCGACAGCGAGGCGACCTGCGCGATCACTGCTTCCCTGCCCGGCAACGCCATCGTTCCTCCGTCCGTCTGTTCGTGATTTGTTCACATATTCCCGTGTTTTGAAGCAGGAGTCGAGTCGCACTTTCCAAACTCCTCCAAAAGTCTCTCTTCTATGTTAGTTTGAGTTATGCTTATATGCAACTTGCAAATGTGAGTCGGCGCGGAATTGGGCGCGCCAGATCCGGGAGCAAGAATGGATGCCGCCGATTTCGCCCGCGCCTGCGGTTACACCGGCGCAGTCCCGCTTTGCTCGAAGCCTTCGAGGCGATCCGCCGCAACGGCATCGCGCAGGCCCGCCTGGATCATTTCAGGCGCAAGGCCGTCATCGACGAATTGAGACCGTCGGAACTTCTGTTCCTGGCCGCGATCGGCCCGGCGCTATCGGCGCACGAAGCCGTCGAGGATGCGATCCGGTTCATCGCCGGCTGGCGAAACATGCCGCGATGGCGCCAGGAGCGGCGCCTGCCCGATCTCGCCAGGGCAAGGCAGCAGCTTCTCATAGCCCGTTTTTTCCGCCGCTACGGCCATGGTTTGTGGGCAAGCCAGGCGGCTTGAGGCTCGACAGCGCCGTTTGCGGGTTTCAGGCGAGGACGTTTTGCAAGCAACGCGGCAGCCGGTGATCCCTTCTCCCCTTGTGGGGCCCGAAGGGCGGGCGAGGCCCATGACTCGCCCAGGGCGGTGGATCGGCGCGTCAGCGCCGAGACGGATGAGGGGTGTTCCAGCGGAGTGAGACGTTGGCGTTCCCTGGAACACCCCTCATCCGACCTCGCTTCGCGAGGCCGCCTTCTCCCACAACAAGGGGAGAAGGAAAAAACTCCCCTCACCGCCTCACCCGCGACTTCAGCCACCGGTCGAACGCCACCGCCAGGATCAGGATGAGCCCGATGACGATGCTTTGCGTGTAGGAAGAGACGTTGTTGAACTGCAGCCCGTTCTGCAGCACGCCGATCAGCGCCGCACCCACCACCGTGCCGCCGACCGAGCCGATGCCGCCGAACAGCGAGGTGCCGCCTATGACGACGGCGGAGATCACCGTCAGCTCATAGCCGATACCGGCCACCGCTTCGGAAGAATTCAGCCTCGCCGACAGCACGAAGGCGGCGAGCCCGGCGAAGAAGCCGACGATGACATAGACGGAGACCAGGATGCGGTCGACGCGCAGGCCCGACAGTCGTGCCGCTTCGGCATTGCCGCCGACGGCATAGACGGCACGGCCGTAGCGGGTGTAGCGCAGCACGATGTGGCACAGGATGGCGGCGACGGCGAAAATCAGCGCCGGCACCGGCACCGGGCCGATCAGGCCGGTGCCGAACCAGCGCATCGAGGCGTCGAAGCCGGAGATCGGACCGCCATTGGAGATGGTCAGCGTCAGCCCGCGGAACACCGTCAGCCCGCCCAGTGTGACGACGAAGGGCGGCACTTTCAGCCTTGTGATCGCGAACCCCTGCACGCCGCCGGCGAGCGCACCGACCACGACGGCGGCCAGCAGCGCCGTGAACCAGCCATAGCCCTGCGTGCCTGACGTCGACAGCGACAGCGTGTTGGCGGTGCCGCCCTTGGCCACCACGGCCGCCACCATGCCGCAGAAGGCCAGCAGCGAGCCGACCGACAGATCGATGCCGGCGGTGAGGATGACGAAGGTCATGCCGAGCGCGATCAGCCCGGTGATCGAGATCTGCCTGGTGATGTTGAACAGGTTGATCGGGTCCATGAAGCTCGGCTTCAGCACGGTGAAGACGACGACCAGCGCCGCCAGGAACAGCAGCGGCCCGAAGCTCATCAAAAGCCGGGCGATCGTCACGCCGCCACGCTGGTTCTGTTCCTCGGCGATGCTCATCCTGCCTGCCCTTCCGTATCCTGTGCCGGCGCGTCTTGTCCCGGCGTATCCTGCCTGTCGAGCGCCATCAATTCCATCAGCTTTTCCTCGTTTGCCTCTACGCCCGGCATCTGCCCGGTGATGCGCCCCTTGCGCATGGTGACGATGCGGTCCGACACCGCCAGCACCTCGGGCAGTTCGGACGAGATCATCATCACCGCGATGCCGCGCGCCGCCAGTTGCACCAGGATCTGGTGCACTTCCGCCTTGGCGCCGACATCGACGCCGCGCGTCGGCTCGTCGACGATCAGCACTTTTGGATCGCGCGCCAGCCAGCGCGCCAGGATCACCTTCTGCTGGTTGCCGCCCGACAGGCCCTCGATCGCCTGCTCGGCCGACGCCATGCGGATCGACAGCATCTTCCTGAACCCCGACAGCGCGTCGCGCTCGCGCCGCTCGGCCATGAAGCCGAAGCCGTTGCTGAAACGCCCGAGCGAGGCGACCGAGAAATTCGGCAGGATACCAAGCGCGGCAAAGATCGCCTGGTGCTTGCGGTCCTCCGGCACCAGGCCGATGCCGAGCGCGATGGCGTCGGCCGGCGAAGCAGGCGCGATTTCCCTGCCGTCGAGCGTGATCGTTCCCGCGGCGATCCGGTCGGCGCCGAAAATGGCGCGCGCCAGCTCGGTGCGGCCGGAGCCGACGAGGCCGGCGACGCCGAGGATCTCGCCGGCCTTGAGGTCCATGTCGACGCCGTCGAGCACGATGGCATGCGGCGCCTCGGGGTCACGCACGGTGCGCAAGCCGCGCACGGAAAGCACGACATCGCCAGCCACCGCGCGTTGCGCCGGCCGCGCGTAAAGCTCGGAGGCGGCGCGCCCGACCATCTTCTCGATGATGGCGGGCAGCTTGATCGGCCCGCCCTGACGGTCGAGATGCCCCGCCAGCCTGCCGTCGCGCAGCACGGTCATGCGGTCGCAGATGGCGGATGCCTCTTCCAGCCGGTGGGTGACGAACATGATCGCGACATGGTCCTTGCGCAGCCGGTCCATGATCGACAGCAGGCGTTGCACCTCTGTCTCGGTCAGCGCCGAAGTCGGCTCGTCCATGATGATCAGCCGGCTTTTCAAAGACAATGCACGGGCGATCTCGACGAGCTGCTGCTCGGCCACCGACAGCGCCGACACCGGCGTCATCGGGTCGATGGAGAGACCGACGCGGGCAATGATGGCGCGGGAATCCTGCTCCATCTTGCGCCAGCTCACCAGCCCGAGCCGGCCGATCGGCGCACGGCCGATGAAAATATTCTCCGCCACCGTCAGCGTCGGAATCAGGCTGAGCTCCTGGTAGATGGTGACGATGCCGAGCCGCTTGGCATCCTGCGGGCTCGCCGGCTGGTAGTCGGCGCCGTCGAAGGTGATGCGGCCGCCGGAAGGCGGCATGACACCGGACAGGATTTTCAAGAGCGTGGATTTGCCGGCGCCGTTTTCGCCAAGCAGGCCGAGGATTTCGCCGGGGCGGACATCGAGCGAGACATCGCTCAGCGCGGTGACGCCGGCGAAATGCTTGGTGACGCCCTCGACGGCAAGCAGGACGGGGGATGCGGCTTCAACTAAAGGCAAAGACTTCTCCTTGTTGCCATCCCTATATTGGCCAGGTTGCGCTTGAACGCCCCCCTCTGTCCTGCCGGACATCTCCCCCTCAAGGGGGGAGATTGGCTGTTGCCCTGCTTTCGCCAATCACCAACATTGCAGGAGGAGCGCCGACGTCGGGACATCCGATCTCCCCCCTTGAGGGGGAGATGTCCGGCAGGACAGAGGGGGGCGCTGTCCCGCCGGCCTTTCAAGTCGGCCTACTTCGTCTCGTTCAGCCTTTCCGCCTTGTCGAGATTGTCCTTGCCGATGACGATGGGGGTCAGCAGCACCAGCTTCTCCTTCGGCTCGGTCTTGTCCTTGGCGAAGGCGACCGCGATCTGTACGGCGGTGCGCGACTGCTTGCCGGGGAACTGTTCGACCGTGCCGGCGAGCTTGCCGTCGCGCACGGCGACCAGCGCTTCCGGCAGAGCATCGAAGCCGTAGATCTTGACGTCGCTGAAGTTGCGCGCGGCACACGCTTCGAGCGCGCCCAGAGCCATATCGTCATTGGCGCAGATGATGGCGTCCGGCTTGCCGTTGGCGGCAAGGCCGGCTTCCGTCACCGTCAGCGCCTCGGCGCGGGCGAAGTTGGCGGTTTGCTCATAGATGATCTGGTACTTGTCCTTCAGCGGATCGAGCACATTGTGCACGCCCTTGTTGCGGTCGATCGCGGGACCCGCGCCCGGCTGGCCCTGCAGGTGGAACAGCTTGGCGCCATTGGGGAATGCCGCAACCACGGCCTGGGCTTCCGCCTCGCCGCCCTTGACGTTGTCGGCGCCGACATGGGCAAGGATGCCCTGGACACCGTCGACGCGGCGGTCGATCGTCACCACGGGAACGCCAGCCTTGACCGCTTCCTCGATGGCTGGCGCCAGCGCGTTGACGTCGAGCGGCGAGATGACGATCGCGTTGACCTTCTGCACCAGGGCCGCCTCGATGTCGGCGGTCTGCTTGGTGGCCGAGTTCTGGCCGTCGCTCTCGGTCAGGTTGACGCCCTGCGCCTGCGCTTCGGCCTTGATCTCGTTCAGCATGTGCACGAAGAACGGAAAGCCGAGACTGGGCACCGAGCCGAGAATGGTGAGTTTATCCGCGGCGAAAGCCGAGCGTGCGGCCAGCATCATGGCGCCCGCGGCCACGGACGTCATCAGGAATTCGCGTCTGTTCATGGGTTCCTCCTCCACAGAAGCGCACGTCCCTAAAAACCGGGACCGGTTTCAGGAAGGATCACGCGCCGGTTAAAGTGTTGGAGCATCCTCCTTGCGCCAAGAACGCATGCCGCTCCAGCTGACCGCCTGAATTCCTCCGATCGGCGTCAACAAGAGGATGCTAACCCAGGGTCAACCGTTTGTGCAACATCGATATAACAGGGCCGGACAGCGACTTGTCGGAATTGTCGGAATTTAGGATTATAGCCGGGCCGCTCCTTCGGGGGCATCGAAAAGCAATCTGGACTGAAACTGAGGTGACGGACATGAAGCAGTACATCGGACTGATCCACAAGGATGCCGACAGCGACTTCGGCGTGTCTTTTCCCGATTTCCCAGGCGTGATTACCGCCGGCAAGGATATGGATGACGCCCGGTCCATGGCTGAAGAGGCCCTTGCCCTCCATATCGAAGGTTTGGTCGAGGATGGCGATGCCATTCCGGAGCCTTCCAGTCTGGAGGCCGTAATGACAGACGCCGACAATCGCGACGGCGTCGCAATCCTGGTCGCGGCAAGGACCGGAGCCAGGAAGGCGGTGCGTATCAACGTGACGCTGCCGGACGACGTTCTCCAGCGGATCGATGCCTTCGCCGAAGCCCATGGCTATACGCGATCCGGGTTTCTGGCGAAGGCAGCGGAGAAGGTGATGGCGCTTGAAGCGGCCTAGCCCGGTCACGCCCCAAACATTGCAATTGACATAGCCGGCGTTACTTGACGGTCTGCGAGGGTTCGCTCCTCCTTCGGCCCAGCCGTCCCGTCTCGTGCGGGCGCCTAGTGCATGTCGCCCGGAAGTGTCCTCGGTTCCGGGATAACGACATGCATAAGATCAGAAGCTTACAGCAGGTCGAGCGAATCCTATTCGCCCCGACGCTGTAAAAGTGGTGCGGTTTGGGAGGGCACGCACGACGACAGGGCCTGAATTTTGCAATCCCATCCCCGGAGAAATCGCATGAAGCCGCACATCATCTGCCATATGCTTGCCTCGCTCGACGGCAGCCTTCATCCGAGCCGCTATACCGCCAGCCCCGATGGCAGCCGGGCCGAGTGGTCGGGCCTCTATGAGCAGATCCACAGCGATCTCGAAGGCGACGCCTGGATCGTCGGCCGCGTCACCATGGCCGAGATGAGCAAGGCCGGCGCGCACCCGCCGGCGCATGCTGAGAAGGTCGAGCGGCCGCATCATTTCGCGCGGCGCGACGCGGACAGCTATGCCGTGGCGCTCGATGCCTCCGGCAAGCTCCACTTTGCCAAACCCGACATCGGCGGCGACCATGTCGTGGTGCTGCTTGGGCGTGATGTCGAGGACAGCCATCTGGCCGAGCTTGCCGCCGACGGCGTGTCCTATATCGTGTCGCAAACAGCCGGCATCGATCTCGCCACGATGCTCGACGTGCTCGGGCGCGAACTCGGCATCCGCAGGCTGCTGCTCGAAGGCGGCGCCGGCATCAACGGCTCCTTCTTCGCGAGGGGGCTTGTCGACGAACTCAGCCTTCTCGTTGCACCCGCGCTCGATGCGCGGGCGGCAAACCAGGGGTTTGTCGAGTTCGGCGAGGCCGGCCTTGCAAACAAGGTGCGGCTATCGCTCAAAAGCTGCGAAACTCTGGCACATGGCCTTGTCCATCTGCGCTACGCCGTCAGCCCAGGTTGACGGCTAACCATCATGCCAGGCTGACGGCGTAGCGTCATGCCAGGCTGACGACTAACCGTCATGCCAGGCTGACGACTAACCGTCATGCCAGGCTGACGACTAACCGTCATGCCAGGCTGACGACTAACCGTCAGCCCAGGCTGACGGCTAACCGTCATGCCCTCGCTGAAGCCGCCGCCTCTTACGCGGATCAGTATTGCATGGCGTCGAGATCGGCGATCAGCGTCGGTCCGGTCGGATGCCAGCCAAGCCGCGCCTGGGTCAGCGTGCTGGAGGCCGGCAGGTCCATGGGGGCGAACATCGCCATCCAGCCGAAATGCTCCGCCGCCTTTTCCGGCGCGATCGAAACGGCCGGCAGGTTCAGGCCCCGGCCAAGCGCCTCGGCGATCGCGCGCACCTCGACGCCTTCCTCGCCGACGGCGTGATAGCGGGCGCCGGGCTGCCGCTTTTCCACGGCAAGGCGGTAGAGGCGCGCCGCGTCGAGGAGATGGCCCGCCGCAAAGCGATTGCGGCCTTCACCGACATAGGCCGAGACGCCTTTCTGGCGCGCGATTTCGATGAGCGGCGAGATCAGCCCCTGCTTGACCGTGTTATGGACCTGCGGCAGCCGCATCACCGACACGTTGATGCCCGCCTCCAGCAGGGCATTCCCGGCGAGTTCGGAGGCGACGCGCGGATTGGGATGGCCGGGGTTGAAGACGTCCTCGACCGCCAACTGGCCATGGCCGGGGGCGCCCATGCCGGTGCCCGACGTGATCACCAGCGGCCGGTCGGAGCCGGCGAGCGCCTGGCCGAGTGCCGCGATGACGCGCCTGTCCTTTTCGCAATTCTCGGCGAACCTCGAAAAGTCATGGTCGAAGGCCGTGTGGATCACCGCTTCCGCCTTCGCCGCACCGTCGCGCAGGCCCTCGGGATCCTCGAGGGTTCCGCGATACACCTCCACGCCCGCGGCGGCCAACGCCTCGGCGCCGGCGTCGGAGCGGGTGACGCCGATTACATGATGGCCCGCCTCGATGAGTTCGGGGACAATCGCCGAACCGATAAAGCCGGTGGCGCCGGTAAGAAAGATACGCATGCAAAATCTCCTGCACAGTTGCCCGCGCAGTATCGCTGCTCTATTATTCCATTAAAGTAGTGATCTTATCATGGTATAATGGCTAACAGGATGCCCAACAATTCCGCCGGTTCGCTCGCAGCCTTCCTGAAGGACAGGCGCACTCGGCTCGACCCCTCGTCGTTCGGCTTCTCGGGCCGCAGGCGCACGCCGGGACTGCGCCGCGAAGAGGTCGCCCAGCGCGCCAACATCAGCCCGACCTGGTACACATGGCTTGAACAGGGCCGGGGCGGCGCGCCTTCGGCCGACGTGCTGAACCGGATCGCCAAGGGACTGCTGCTGACCGAGGCCGAGCGCGAACATCTTTTCATGCTGGGGCTGGGGCGTCCGCCCGAGGTCCGCTACATCGGCGCCGACGGCGTCAGCCCCAGGCTGCAGCGCCTTATCGACACGCTCGAGGCAAGCCCGGCCTTGATCAAGACGGCGACCTGGGATGTCGTCGCCTGGAACCGCGCCGCGCAAATCGTGATGACCGACTACAGCACCCTGCCCCCGGGTCAGCGCAACATCCTGCGTTTCATGTTCCTGAGCCCCACTATCCGCGCCAAGCAGCACGATTGGGAGAACCTCGCCCGCTTCGTGGTCGGCGCGTTCCGGGCCGACGCGGCACGCCGGCGCGGTGTCCGAGGTCGCCCAGCTCGTGGACGAGCTTTGCAGCGCCAGTCCCGAGTTTGCCGCCCTGTGGCGGGAAAACGACGTGCTCAGCCATGGCGACGGGACAAAGCGCCTGAAGCATCCCGAACTCGGCGACATCGAACTCGAATATTCGGCCTTCGCGGTCGACGGCCGGCCGGATTTGAGCCTGACCGTCTACAACCCCGTGGACGGCAAGGTCGCCGACCGAATTCGCGCGCTGGCCCGGCGCCGCCAGGAGCAAGAGGCGGACCCGTCGCGGTGACACCTACCCCGCTCAGAGCCGTTCGCATACCGCCTTCAGGATCTGCAAGGTCGACCCCTATTGGGCGGATTGACAGACCTTCGCGCGGCCGGCTCGCTTCCGGTATGCTTGGAACCACGCTTGGGGTCTGGCGTCATGTCTCGTGAGACAGATCGAGGGTATTCGATAGCAGAGGATTTTGGTGTAGAGTTCTCTGTTCAGATCAGACGAGGACGGTAAGATGTTAGCTTCCGACCTGACGAAATTTATCGAGCAAGATCATTTGGCTTTGGGTGCTTTCGTGAAGGGCGACCCTGAGCCTCTGAAAAACCTCTACTCGCGACGGGATGACGTGATCATCGCCAATCCGTTCGGTCCACCGGCCAGGGGTTGGATAAAAGCTGCTGAGACCATGGATCGGGCTGCCACCAACTACCGAGACGGCCAGGTCGTCGGCTTTGAGCGAATCGCCGAGTACGCGACGGCGGACCTGGGCTACATCATCGAAATCGAGCGGCTTCAATCCAAGGTCGGCGGCGCCGACAAACTGGTGCCGATTTCTCTTCGGGCCACCACCATCTTCCGGCAGGAGGATGGCGCGTGGAGGATCGTCCTTCGTCACGCCGATCCGATAACCTCAGCGCGGCCGGCGGCGTCCATAGTTGGGCAGTAGAAGGTTTGCTGGCTAGTTGCTAATGCCCACCGGACCTAAAGGCTCCGCGAAGCCAAAGTGACGATCGGGCGGCTTGACGAAGCGGATATCCAGCAGATGCGAGAACGCCTCATTCGGCGGGGGTGTTCAACGACTAAATTTCAAACTGAGACACTACCCACAGGAGGGTGCCACGCGCGGAGTGGCGGCAGGTGAGCAGCGATGATCCCGAGGTCAAGATCGACGCTCGATGGCGAGATCGAGCTGATGACCATTGGCGAAGCCGCAGCCCTTGCGGGCCGGTCACAAAGAGCATCGACCCGCGCAAATTATGATTGCTCGGGCAACGCACTTTGCGCAATTGGCCCGCCACCAGCCTGGCGGCGGGCCAGGCGCGGCTACTCGATGATCTTGATGATCTTGTGGGTGCCTGGGTCCACGATCACCGTCCGGTTGTCGATCACGGTGTAGCGATATTTGACGTTGGGAACTTCGTGGAGTTCAACGGTATCTGGCAAGGCCGTGCCGATATTGAGTTCCACGCCGGGAACCTTGACCGAAGCCAGCGGCTGCTTCTTCACATATTCCTTGATCACTGTTTCCTGCTCGGGCTGGATGACGACGTCCTCGGCGGCGGCCGCGCCGACGCCTGCGAGCAACAGAACCGCGGCTAGGGCGGCAAGATTCTTTTTCATGAATTCCTCCATCTGAAACCTGCACAGCTACAACATTGTCACCGCGCTGCCGATCGAACTTCAGGCGGGATTGAATGTTCCAGGATCGGGCTTCGGTCCGGCCTGCCCCAGACTTAGGTCCCATCTTAAAACGCAATGGTCCTGCCGGAGCCGCCGCCGGGAACGGCCGTCTTTCACGCTCGTTGTTCGCTGCAAGGTCACCGGCAGGTAGCCGGCGAAAGTCGGACTGCGACCGCGCGTGTTTTTTCGAATTGGCGCAGCTACGTCCCTTCCTGCGCCAATAGGGTTCGGCCACTGCTTCCATGCGGTGGGCGAACCCTGAATTCCCTGGTTTCGGGCCGAGATGTGAGGAGATTCTGATGTTCAGCGACAAGGAAAGCCGACTTATGGAGGCGGCGCTGTTGATGGCGGTCCCGTTATCGGCCTTGATCGCCGTCCTGCTCGTCAGCTTTACCTCAAGCTGGTAGCAGCCCTCGTAGCAGCCCTTGTCGTTTTTCACCGGCAATCATGGCGCCGAGTTGAGGCGATGGGACAGCGGATGCGTCCATACAATCCCTGTCTAACGGATCTCGGCGTGCTTTCCGTCACCCCGCGGATCGGGCTAACCGTTGCCGGGGAATCAACGCTCGCCGCTGCCCGCGGAAATCGCGGTCCGTTCATGACGCTTCAGGAGACGCAGCCCGGCCTGCCTTGGCGGAGGGCTCGGTACGTTGCGAGCAGGCCGGGCCATGCTCCGGCTACCACCATTGGCGGAGGCTCGGCCGGTGCGCAGGCAGGTTGTGCCTTTATCGTTCGACCCGCAACTCGGACTGAAGTCCGAAGTATCAGGCGCATTGGTCCCACACGTTGAACATAGTCCGCTGGTGCTCGTTGCCCATTGCAGGTGCGTGATTTGGAGGAGAGATAATGCAGCTTGGTGAGATCATCGCCAATACCTTGGCCGTCCTCTTGCTGGTCTGTTTTCTCGCCAGCACGTTCTTCCTTTTCGGAAAGCCGTTGTGGCCGGAGCAGCATGCCCGCATGGTCATCATCCCGGCGGTTGACAGGATGACGACAGCCTCGACTGCTCCCAATGGCACACCTGTCCTGCCGGACACTTTCGACACCAGCCTTGCCCATCCAAGGCCGTCCTAACGGCCATCCTGGGCGCGCGCGGCAGCGAATGCGGCTGCGCGCGAACAGCCGGAACCAAAACGACCGGCAACGGTTTCCCACCTGAAGGGACCGTAACCACGGAAACAGCAGTAATGGAACTTCTGACCTTGGAACTGGCCAGGGCGAGGCAGCGACTTAACCGAGCGGAACTCGCCCTCGAACGTGCAAACGCGATGCTGGACGAGGACTGTGGCGTTGGTATCAATCTGAGGCTTTGTGACAGGATACGATCCGCGCAACAACGCGTCGGCGAGGCGAAGGCTCGTCTTGTGAAGCTCGATCCCGCCAGCGCGGATACAGTTCACACCGGTTGAAGCTTACACGCCCCTGAGAGAGGTGCCCGCCCGGATCCTCGTTCAGGCAATCCCCAGCTCAGCCTCGATCCAATGGCAGTCCGCCCTGGAACTGGCAGGACTCATGTCTTGCGCCGCGAGCCGGTCGAGCGTTGGCCGCTGAGGTGCGGACGCCAGCCATGCACCCGGTCCCGCCCCGCGGCCTTGGCGCCGTAGAGCGCCTCGTCGGCGCGGCTCAGAAGATCGGCGATCTCGATGGCGGCGGCGGCCTCGAGGGTGCTGACTCCGATGCTGACGGTGACGATGCCTTTTTCGCTGCCGGCATGCCCAAGAGCGAGGTCGCGCACCTTGCTCCTGAGGTTTTCGGCGATGACGAAGGCCCCTCGCGCGTCGGTCTCGGGCAGGATGAGCGCGAACTCCTCGCCGCCATAGCGGGCGGCGGCGTCCGCCGGCCGGCGGGCTGCCGCCCCGATGCAGCGGCTGATGACGCGCAGGCACTCATCGCCCGCCGGATGGCCGTAATGGTCGTTGAACCGCTTGAACCAGTCGACGTCGATGATGAGCAGGCTGAGCGGCATTGCGTTGCGACTGGCGCGGGCGAATTCGTGCGCCAGCGCTTCGTCGAAGGCGCGCCGCGTCAACAGTTCGGTCAGGCCGTCGCGGTGCGCCAGGAGGTTCAGCTTCTCATTGGCGGCCATCAGTTCGGCCTCGACCTGCTTGGCCTCGGTGATGTCGGAAAACATGCTGAGGCTTCCGCCATCGCCGGTCGGCCGGGTGCGCACATCGAGCCAGCGCCCGTCGGCAAGCCGGACCTGACGGTGACTGATAAGCTTCTGCGAGGCCATGATGCCGGCGATCCAGTCCTCGACAGCGTCCGGCGGCGTGATGCCTTCGCCGCGCGCCGCCGAAGCGCGCAGGATGTCGCGGTAGTCGGCACCCGGCACTCTTATGTCGGCCGTCTTCGGAAACATGGCGCGGTACCGGGCGTTGCACAGCACCATCTTGCCGTCCAGGTCGAACATCACCAGGCCGTCGGCCATGTGCGTCAAGGCGTCTCCGAGCCTTGCCTGGCTTTCCGCCAGCTCGGTCTCGAGCTGCTTGCGCGCTGTGATGTCGCGATTGTGCGTGATCAGGCCGACGACCGCCCCGGTCCTGTCGCGGAACGGAGCTTTCAAGGTCGCCAGCCAGCCGTCGGTGCCGTCCTCGCGGTGAAGGCGCTGTTCGATGGTGGACGAGGCGCCCGACGCCAGCACGACAAGCTCGTCCTCGCGGAAGCCTTTGGCCGTCTCATGCGGAAAGAAGTCGAAGTCCGTCTTGCCGATCAGTGCCTTGGCGTCGGGCGCATGCAGCAATTCGGCCGTTGCCGGGTTGGCCGCGATGAACCGCCCGTCGAGATCCTTGACATTGAGGCAATCGGGCAGCGTCTCCACCACGGCCTTGTAGATGCGCCGGGACTGCAGCGCTTCGAGGCGACGCCGCTCCTGGTAGAACGTCAGCCCCGACAGCACCACCGAGACAAAGATGAGCAGGGAGGAAGGCAGCGCCACATCAGGCAGAACCACTTGCAGGACATCCCGCGGCAGGACGCTGAGGCCAAGCAGTGACGCCGCCGCCGCGGCCGCGCCAAGGATCATGATGTCGAGTATGGTGGCGTGGCGGCCCTTCAGGGCAAGGTTTCCGGCGACACCGACCAGCATGGCGGCCGCGATCCCCACCGCGCCGGCGAAGGCGCCGATGCCGCCCTCGAACGTCCGGAAGGCACCGGCCATGACCCCGGCGACGATGCCGGCGACAGGACCGCCGAAGAAGCCGGCAACGGCAATCATCGTCGCCCTGAGATCGGCGAGCACGCCCGGCTGCAACTGCATGGGCGTCAGCATCAGGACGATGGCGCCGGCGCCCATCAGCACGCCGAAGGTCGCTGCCTTCGCGGCGGCCGGCCAGCGATCCAGCCACACATGCGTGTGGATCCAGACCGAAACGAACATCGCCACGACCGCGAGATTGGCCAGCAATTCGGACCAGGGCGAACCCATTGCGCGCCTTTCCCTTATCGGGCTTTCGCCGTACCGCCTCCCTGATAGGCCCTCAATGACAACAAAGTGTTACATCGGGGGATTTGGCCTTGGCGCAACTCGCGGCACGATGTCGGTCCGGGATCACCCCCAGCGCATCCCACCGACAAAATCGATGAACGCGCGCAGCGGCGCTGGCGTCAGGCGGCGGCCGGGATAGTAGAGGAACGGGCCTGAAAATTCCTGCCACCAGGGCTCCAGCACCGGCTCCAGCCGGCCGTCGTCGAAATAGGGGCGCAGCCAGTCCTCGAACAGCGAGACGATGCCGCCGCCGGCGACCGCCACCTCGAGCGCAAGCGCCATTGCCGTACCGGTGCTGACCAGCAGCGGGCCGGTTGGGTCGACGCTCACCACCTCACCGTCGCGTTCGAACTCCCAGGGCGGCGTGAAGCCGCTGGCGAAGCGACCGCGCAGGCAGGCATGATCGAGCAGGTCGCGTGGATGGCCGGGCCGGCCGTGCCGGTCGAGATAGGCCGTAGCGGCGGCGGTGGCGAAGCGCTGCCGGCGCGGGCCGATCGGCACGGCGATCATGTCCTGCTCCAGCCGCTCGCCATAGCGGATGCCGGCGTCGCAACCGCTCGCCAGTATGTCGACGAAACTGTCCTCGGCGGTCACTTCCAGCCGGATGTCGGGATAGGCGGCGAGGAAGGGCGGCAAAAGGCGCGGCAGCACCAGTTTCGCCGCGACGACCGGCACGTTGAGCCGCAGCGTGCCGGCCGGGCGGCCGCGAAAGCCGTTGACCACGTCGAGGGCAGCATCGACTTCGCCGAGCGCGGGGCCGAGCCGCTCGAGCAGGCGCGCGCCGGCTTCGGTCGGCGCGACGCTGCGGGTGGTGCGGTTGAGGAGCCGCACGCCGAGCCCGCTCTCCAGCCGCCGCACCGTCTCGCTGAGGCTGGAGGCACTGACGCCACCCACCCGGGCTGCCTCGCGGAAGCCGCCGGCGCGCGCCACCGCCATGAACGCCTGGAGGTCGCCCAGATCCGCTGCCATTGTTCGCCTTTCCGCACGGGTCGTGCCGATTGCACCACATTATCGTTCAGGTGCGCGTTGTCTATATCTGGCTGACCCAAAGGAGATGACACCATGACCGACATCAGCAAGGCCGGAACTTTCAAACTCGGCGACCGCACCGTGAAGCGCCTCGGCTACGGCGCCATGCAACTGGCCGGACCGGGCGTCTTCGGCCCGCCAAAGGACCGCGACGCCGCACTCGCCGTGCTGCGCGAGGCCGTTGCCAGCGGCGTCGACCATATCGACACCAGCGATTTCTACGGCCCCCACGTCACCAACCAGATCATCCGCGAGGCGCTGCACCCCTACCCCACCAACCTCACCATCGTCACCAAGATCAGTGCGCGGCGCGGCGCGGATGCATCGTGGATCCCCGCAATGTCACCGCAGGAGCTGACGCAGGCCGTGCACGACAATCTGCGCAATCTCGGGCTGGATGTGATCGAGGTCGTCAACCTGCGCTCCATGCATGGGATACACGGACCCGCCGAAGGCTCGCTCGAGCCGCAGCTCGACACGCTCGCCGAACTGCAGCGCCAGGGCCTGGTGCGCCATATCGGCCTGAGCAATGTCACCCGCAAACAGATCGCGCAGGGGCGCGGCATGGTCGACATCGTCTGCGTGCAGAACCAATACAACATCGCGCATCGCCAGGATGACGCGCTGATCGACGAGCTTGCCGCCGACGGCATCGCCTATGTGCCGTTCTTCCCGCTCGGCGGTTTCACGCCGCTGCAGTCGAGCACGCTTGCCAATGTCGCGCAAAAACTTGGCGCGACACCCATGCAGGTGGCGCTCGCCTGGCTGTTGCAGCGCTCCCCCAATATCCTGCTCATCCCCGGCACCTCGTCGGTCGGGCATCTCAGGGAGAACCTGGCGGCAGCCGAGCTGAGGCTGCCGGCAGATGTGATCCAGGTCTTGAACGGCATCGCGGCGGAGAAGGCAGCCGCCTGAGACTTCCAGAGGCTGCCGGGCGGAACCGTCCTCCCGGCAGGCGCTTCCACCTCGCGGGCTTCCCAAGCTTGTTGACGCGTCAGTTCAAATCATTTATAGAACCATTTAGTTCTAGAACTAAATGGTTCCGTAATGACCGTTGAATTCTCTCTTGACCATACATTCGCCGCGCTCGCCGATCCCACGCGGCGCGCCATCCTTGCCCGGCTGCTCGATGGGGAAGCCTCGGTCGCGGAACTGGCGCAACCCTTCGCGCTAACCGTGCGCGCCGTGTCCAAGCATATCGGCGTGCTTGAGCAGGCCGGCCTCGTTACCCGCAGCCGTGCGGCGCAGAAACATCTGAGCCGCATCGAGCTGAAGCCGCTGCGCGACGTCGACCGCTGGCTCGACGATTACCGAAAACTCTGGGAGGGCCGCTTCGACCGCATGGAGGACCTGCTGCGGCGCGATGCGGAAAAGACGCCATGAGCGATCGGGTGCGAGATACCGTCGATCGCAGCTTCGCCATCGAACGGGTGTTCGAGGCTCCGGTGGCACGCGTCTTTCGGCTAATGGACCGATCCCAGGCTGGTGGCGCAGTGGTGGGGCGTCAAGGGCTGCACCATTCCCCATTGCGTGCTCGACGTGCGCGTCGGCGGCCGTTGGCGCGTCGACATGCTGACCGCCAGCGGCGCGCTCTACCGCAACCAGGGCAGCTATCTCGAAGTCGTCGAGAACGTCAGGCTGAGCTACCGCGACGAACCGGATCCGGAAATCCGCGAATGGGCCGGCAATCCGCCGGGCCAGAGCCGCCATACCGTGACCTTTACGCCCGATGGCACGCGAACCCATGTCCATTTCGAGGTGACGCTGGCGAGTGCCGCCGACCGCGAGCGCCTGCTGGCGCTGGGCATGCGCGGCGGCTGGATGCAGAGCTTCGACCGCCTGGAGCACCTGATCGATCGAGATGCCAACCATGCAAGGTGAGAACGCGAAACCTTCCACGCAAACCGTGCTGTCGCGGGATGGAACGCCAATCGCCTGCGAGCGCCGGGGCCACGGCCACCCGCTCATCCTGGTCGACGGCGCACTGTGCTCGCGCACGATGGGACCGAGCAGTCCGCTGGCCAAGGCGCTCGCGGACAACTTCACCGTGTTCCGCTATGACCGGCGCGGCCGTGGCGACAGCGGTGACACCGCGCCCTACGTGGTCGAGCGCGAGGTCGACGACATCGGGGCGGTGCTGCGGGCCGCCGGCGGGGAGGCCTATATCTGGGGCATGTCGTCGGGCGCCATGCTGGCGCTCATGGCGGCAACCCGCCTGCCCGGCATCAGCAAGCTCGCGCTCTACGAGGCGCCACTCATCGTCGACGACAGCCGCGAGACAACGCAGGCCGACTGGGCAGCCATCAGGGATGCCGTCGCGCAAGGCCGGCGCGGCGACGCCATAGCCGTCTTCCTCAAATCGGTGGGCATGCCCCGCCTGCTCATTGTTCTCATGAAGCTCACGCCGATCTGGCGACGGCTCAAGGCCGTCGCGCACACCCTGCCGCATGACGGCGCCATCGTCGCCGACGACCAGCTTGGCAAGCCGCTCGGCGCCGACCGCTGGGCATCGCTGCGCGTGCCGGTGCTGGTGACGGATGGCGGCAAAAGCCCGCCATGGATGCGGCACGGCAACAGGGCGCTGGCCGAAGCACTGCCCAATGCAAGCTACCGGATGCTGCCCGGCCAAAACCACATGCTGAAACCCGCCGCCCACGTGCCGGTTCTGACGGCGTTCTTCAACAGTTAGGATTTGGCACGGACGCCAACACCGGGCGAATGAAAGGAGAACAACCATGCTGCTTCGCCATATCCTCATCAAGGTTGACGACCAGGACAAGGCGCTGGCCTTCTACACCTCGGTCATGGGTTTTGTGAAAAGGCATGATGACGACAGCGGTCCGATCCGCTGGTTGACGGTCGTGGCGCCCGACGATGCCGGCACGGAACTTGTGCTCGAACCCAACAGCGCCCCGCCGGCACGTGCCGCGCAGCGAGCGCTTTACGACGCCCGTTTCCCGGCGGCGCTCATCACTGTCAGCGACATCCACGCAGAGTTCGACCGGCTCACCGGGCGCAGCGTGAAATTTCTCAGGCCTCCGGAACGCACGGGCCCGGTGACATCAGCCTTCTTTGACGCACCTGCGGCAATTTCATCGTGATGGCCGAGCCATCCGCCTGAAGCGCTTATTCCTGCGCTAGGAATAGACCGGCCGCGCGCAGCTTGCGAGGCGCGTGCCACCCGTGGCATCTGTCCGATGAAACGGACCGATGCGAAACAGCATGGCAGCAAGACCAACACGGCCCGCCGGCAGGCCATCCACCAGCAAGGCGTTCTTCGCCAAGTCCCCGGGCGTCAGCCTGGTCAGGGCGCTGTCAAAACTCGGCCTGTGTTCGCGCGCGCAGGCGCAGGTGCTGATCGCGGCGGGCCGCGTGCGCGTCGGCGGCAAGGTGGTGCGCGATGCGGCGTTGCGCGTCGACATGAACCGCGACCGCATCGTTGTCGATGGCGAAGCGGTCGTTGCCGAGCGCAAGGTCTATGTCATGCTCAACAAGCCGCGCGGGTTCGTCACCACCCGCGATGATCCGCTCGAGCGCGACACCGTCTATGCCTGTCTCGAAGGGCTCGATCTGCCTTATGTCTCGCCGGTCGGCCGCCTCGACAAGGCGAGCGAAGGCCTGCTGCTGATGACCAACGACACACGCTTCGCCAACCGGCTGATGGATCCGGTCTCGCATCTGCCCAAGACCTATCACGTGCAGGTCGCCACGGTGCCGGATGAAACGACGCTGGACAGGTTGCGCACTGGCGTCACCGTCGACGGCGAGACCCTGACCGCCAACGCGATCGAGCTTTTGCGCAGCGGCGGCCGAACCGCCTGGCTGGAGATCGTGCTCGACGAAGGCAAGAACCGTCACATCCGCCGCCTGCTTGCCGCCCACGGCATCGAGGTCAAGCGCCTCATCCGCATCGCCATCGGCAGCCTGCCGCTCGGCGACCTCGCCAAGGGCACGGCGCGGCATTTGACGGCGGAGGAGCTGGCATTGCTGGCGGAGTGAGCGTTCCTTCGCGTTGCTGGCTTTTTCGACGAGTGACGACCGGACGATGCCTTAAAAAATTCTCGTCACCACCGATGATTTCCACCCGCCTCCGCTGTCCTGATCATTAGGCGCCGGAATCCTCCGGGCCGGAAGGCGAGGTGATCCATGGGATCGTTGCAAGGTCAAAATGTCGTCGTCGTCGGAGGCAGCCGGGGCGTCGGCCGCTCCATCGTGGAAGCCGCGCTGAGCGAGGGAGCAACCGTGCTCGCCGTCGCCCGGGGCGCGGACGCTTTGAAGGAACTTTCCTGGGAGGCGTCGGGCGTAAGGACGCTGGCGGCGGATGCCACGCGGGAGGCCGCGCCAGAGGCAGTGTTCGCGGCGCTCGAACCGGACGTGCTGGTGATCTGCGCCGGTGCCTTCGCCCCGTCGGCACTGATTCAGGACCAGAGCTGGGACGAGTTCTCGACCAATTGGGAAATGGACGTCAAGGCGTCTTTCCTATTCTGCCGGGCGGCGCTGCGCGGCCGGCTGAAGCCCGGCAGCCGCGTGGTGCTGATCTCCAGCGGCGCTGCATTCAGCGGCGGCCCGCCGAACTCCGGCGGCTATTCCGGCGCCAAGCGCATGCAGATGTTCCTTGCCGCCCATAGCCAGAAGGAAGCCGACCGGCTTGGCCTTGGCCTGCGTTTCATGGCGCTGGCGCCGATGCGCATCATGGCCGGCACCGGCGTCGGCCAGCGCGGCATATCGGGCGTTTCGGCCTATCTCGGCATCAGCCCGGCGGATTTCCTGGCCAGCATGACCGATGTGCAGACGCCCGCCGATGTCGCCAGCGCCGTGGTCGCGCTCGCTGCCGGCAAGATGCAGGGCACCGCCTTCACGGTGAGCGGCAGCGGCCTTGCGGCGGCGGCGTGAGGCGCGCAGGATGGCCCGAAATCATCATGGCGAGCTCGAAATGACAGACGCTCCTGCCGGGCCATCGGGCCGGCCGGTCCTCGACCGGCCCGCCTTCGAGCGTCTGACCATCACCCACCGCCGCGAACTCAAGCTGCACTGCTACCGCATGATGGGCTCGCTCCACGAGGCCGACGACCTCGTCCAGGACACTTTCCTGAAAGCATGGCGCGGCCGCGCGCAATTCGACGGCCACGGCTCGCCGCGTGGCTGGCTCTACGCCATTGCCACCAACAGCTGCCTCAACGCGATCAAGGCAAGGTCGTCGACGCGCCGCATTCTCGAAGAGCCGGCACGGCCGCCGACCGAAGGCCGCGCCGCTGCTGGCCCAGCCGCCGAACTGACCTGGCTGGAGCCCTACCCCGACGCCGAGCTGCCGGATCTCGCCGACGGCGAACCCGGCCCCGAAGCGCGTTACGAAACCCGCGAGGCCGTCCGACTTGCCTTCGTCGCGGCGATCCAGCTTCTGCCGCCCAGGCAGCGCGCCGCGCTCCTCCTTTGCGACGTGCTCGGCTGGTCGGCGCTGGAAACGGCGCAATTGCTGGGCGGCTCTACGGCGTCCATCAACAGCGCACTGCAGCGGGCGCGCGCCACACTCGGCGAACGCTTTCCCAAGGGGCGGCCACTGCAGCGCGCGCGGCCGAGCGCCGACGAGGACCTGCTGCTCGAACGCTATATCAGGACCTGGGATGCCGCCAATCTCGACGGTTTCGTCGAACTCCTGCGCGAGGATGCCACCTACCACATGCCGCCCTGGCACGACTGGTACCAGGGCCGCCAGGCGATCCACGGTTTCTTCGACACCGTGTGGAACAATTTCGCCGGCTACCGCGCGGTGGCGACAAGGGCCAATGGCCAGCCCGCCGTGGCGATCTATGCGCGGCGGCTTCACGAACCGGAATGGCGCGCGCAATCGCTGCACGTCATCGAGCCGGCCGACGGCCAGATCACCGCGCTGACGGTCTATGTCGGCCCGCTCGGGCCCGATTTGTTCGCAGCCTTCGGCCTGCCGCCGGTCTGGTCCGAACCGCAAGCGCGGCCATCGCAACCCATCTCCTGACAGAAAGCTGGCAGGAGACCTGGTCTATGGATCGGTCGGGAGCCGGTCGCGGCTTCGAGATCAAGGAGCCAATGCGATGAATTTCGTCTCTGTCCGCATCATCACATCAGATGTCCAGCGCCTCGTGCGCTTCTACGGTGAGATCACCGGCATGCCGGTTACGGTGTACACGGAAGACTTCGCCGAACTGGCGACGCCGGCCTGCACGCTGGCGATCGGCAGCACGCGCACCTTGATGCTGTTCGGCGGCGACATCGCCCGTCCCGCCGACAACCACACGGCCATCCTCGAATTCCGCGTCGGCGACGTCGATGCCGAATTCGCCCGGCTGTCGGACTTCATCAAGAACACGACCGTGCAGCAGCCCACCACCATGCCCTGGGGCAACCGCTCGCTGCTGTTCCGCGACCCCGACGGCAATCTGGTGAATTTCTTCCAGCCCGTCACCGCCGAGGCAATCAGGAAGTTCGAGAGGTAGGTTCCCCAACTTCGTCATACCAGTGCGAAGCAGCCGCGAAGCGGCGTGGCGGAGACCCTGGTATCCATGCCGTGACAGCAATCGAGGAATGCAGCTGAGCAGGATAGGCACCGTGGCGACACCTTGAGGTCGCGGCATGCATCCTCGGGTCTGCGCCGCGTCGCTACGCTCCTTGCTCCGCCCGTGGATGACGAAGTGAAAGGCTTCCGCGCTGTGCGGGCGCCGTTGCTCTCCTATCTCAGGTTCCACTTGCGCACGACCGGCTCTCCGAGGTCATGCTCGTAGCCGAGCACGCTGATGCTGGCCGTGTCGAGCACGAACAGCGCGCCGCCTTCCGGCGGCAGGCCGAGCCAGCGGGCGGCAAGCACGCGCAGGAAATGCGCGCTGGAAAAGATCAGTATGTCGGCGTTGGCCCTGCGCAGGCGCTCGATGATCCTGTCGGCACGGGCACCGACATCGGCCGCCATCTCGCCTTGCGGGCAGCCATCGCGAAACACGTTCCAGCCCGGCCGCTCGGCCAGGATCTCTTTCGTGGTGCGCCCTTCATAGGCACCGTAATCCCACTCCTGCAGGTCGTCCGCCTTGACGCTTGTCGCGCCAAAGCCGGCAAGCGCGCTGGTGTTGTAGGCGCGCTGCGAAGGGCTCGACCACACCTGGGAAAACGACAGGCCTTTGAGCCGCTCCGCGACGCCGCGCGCGGCCGCCTCGCCGGCCGGCGTCAGCGGCGTGTCGGTGCGCCCGGTATGCTGCCCCGAAAGGCTCCATGCCGTCTCGCCATGCCGGACCAGATGGATCTGCGGAAACGCGTTGCTCATGGGATGCCCTTCGATGTCGGCGGCACCTTAGAGGACGATGTGGCAAAGGGGAATCCGGCCGGCGAAATTGTGCCATGCCTCTTCTCGATAGATTGGCGCTGAGGGGCGGCGCCGAGGCCAACGGTCGGCCGCTCCCGACAACAAGCACCGATATTGGGCCACATCTCTGGCCCTGATCCCCGCCGCATTGGCTCAATGAATGAGCGCGGGGGCATAACTATCTCTGTTGGATAGTCATCAGGCATCACAGGTCGGATCATCATGTACAAACATCTGCTCATCGCCACCGACGGCTCGGAACTGGCCGACAAGGGCGTTGCCCATGGCCTCACGCTGGCCAAGGGCATCGGCGCCGCCGTCACCTTCATCACCGTCTCGGAACAATTCCCGATCTTCGCCTGGGGCGGCTCCATGGCCGGCTACGTCGCCGGCGATGAGCTGGCCGTCTACCAGGAAGAAGCGCGCCGCTACGGCAAGGAAGTGCTCGACAGGTGCAAGACATCGGCCGACGCCGCCGGCGTGTCCGCCAAGCTGGTCCATGTCGAGGACAACCGACCCGCCGAAGCGATCCTGGACCTGTCCAAGGCGCAAGGTTGCGACCTGATCGTCATGGCCTCGCATGGCCGCCGCGGGCTGGGCAGGCTGCTTCTGGGCAGCCAGACGGCGGAGGTGCTGTCCTACACCGAGATCCCGGTGCTCGTGGTGCGGTAGCGGCCGCAACTCGATATCTTCAAAATGGCGCCGTCGGTCAGGACTGCTTCGCGGGTTCATTCGCCAGGGCATATTCAACCCGTGGCGGATGCCCGAAAAGCTGTTTGTAGGCGCGGCTGAAGGCGGCCTCGGACTCGTAGCCGATGCGCAAGCCGATCTCGCCCACGCGCGCGTCTCGCCTGGCCAGCAGGTCCCGGGCCAGGCCCAGGCGCCATTCATTCTGGTAGCGCAGCGGCGAGCGCCCGACGAGAGCCGCGAAGCGCTCGCAGAAGCTGGAACGGGACATGCCGGCCTTGTCGGCCAGTTCATTGATGCTCCACCGCTGCAGCGGCCTTTCGTGGATGGCTTTCAGGGAACGGGCGATGCGGGTATCCGAAAGCCCGCCGAGCCAGCCCGTGGCGTGTCCTTCATGGACCCAACTGCGCAAGGTGCGGATGACCATGAGATCGATGATGCGGGAAATCATCAAGGCCGCGCCGGGCTGGGCGTCGCTGGTTTCGATCATCAGGAAGGGCAGCATTCCGTCGATCCACCCTGCCCCCTGGGCACGCCCGATATGGATGTATCGCGGCAAGGCAAAGATCATCCCCCGAAGACTGTCCGGATCGAACCAGAAGCGGCAGGCGACGATCGCCACGTGCGGATGCGACGCCACCAGCCGCAACCCACCGGGACCGCGAGGCAGGAGCACGAGGTCGCCGGCGTCGATAACGACAGGGGCCTGATCCTCGCTCTCCATGCGCAGCGCGCCGGCTGTCACCACGACGATATGGGCTTGCCCTTCGTCGAGATCGAATTGTTCCGCCTTTGCCAGCGTGCGCGAGAAAACCTGGTCCCCGGTAAGCCTGATCTGCGCCAGTACGTGCGACAGGAGATCGCCGGTAACGTGGGATGCTCCATCCGGAAGAATGGTCAAATTTTCAGGCGATTCCATCATGGATGCGGTCAGCCGGTTCCCCTACATTCCTTACGATCATAGCGCATTTCGTGCTGATTATGCGCTGTTTTTGCCCTGGATTAAAGCCATTCCCGCAAGCAAAGCCGCGAGCATGAGCTGTTCCAATCATCCAACCTGAGGACATGATCCCCAGTCGATCAAGCGGGTCGACTCGCCGCCCTCGGGCCATTCCAACCAACAAGACAGGAACGTTCCAATGAGCACTCAAACCCTCCAGGCGCCCGACGCCGCATCGCAATGGCTGAAGTCATATTATTTCCTGCGGGCCGGCTTTTCGGTCGCCTGGGTAGCGGCCGCCTTTACCCTTGGCAAAGGCGCGCCGCCGGTCGCGGCGCTGCTTCTGGTCGCCTACCCCGCCTGGGACGCGATCGCCAATAGTCTGGATGCGCGGCGCAGCGGCGGCCTGAAGGCCAATCCCAGCCAGGCGCTCAACGCGGCGGTCAGCACGATCACGGCCATCGCGGTCCTAATCGCCCTTGGACAGGGCCCGCACGCGGTCCTGGCGGTGTTCGGGGCGTGGGCCATTCTCTCCGGCCTGTTCCAGCTTGCGACCGGCGTGCGCCGTTGGCGGGCAGGCGCCCAATGGGCGATGGTGCTGAGCGGTGCGCAGTCAGCGCTTGCCGGCGGCTTCTTCATCAAACAGGCAATCGGCGCCGCAACACCCGGCATAACCGACATCGCCCCCTATGCCGCGTTCGGCGCCTTCTATTTTCTCGTCTCGGCGGTATGGCTGATCGTCATGCAGGCACGCAAGCCCACGGCCTGATCCTGGCGCGTGCTGGGGCCTGGTCGAAACATTCGGTTCCACGGCCCGGCCCTTTTTAGCCCCGCGGCACCTCCAGCGCGAGATAAATTCCGAGCGCCAGCAAGCCGGCGAAGAACACCGTGCGAAAAGTCTCGACGCTCATTCGCTGCCGCAGCGCCTGGCCGATGAACATGCCGGCCAGCGCCGGCGCCAATGCCAGGACCGACCCCACCAGTTGCGCCGACGGCGATACCAGCGCGCCGGTCGTGAATAGTCCGAGGCCAAGGGCCACGGTCGATACGGTGAAGGACAGGCCGAGCGCCTGGATGAGGTCCTCTTTCTCCAGCCGCAGCGATTGCAGGTAAGGCACCGCCGGAATGACGAAGACGCCGGTGGCACCGGTGACCAATCCGGTCGCCACACCGACCAGCGGCGATATCCAGGCTTCGTGGCGCGCCGGCGTGGTGAAGCCGGCCTTGGCCAGACCGGCAAGCGCATAGAGCACCAGCGCGGCGCCAAGCCCGGCCGAGGCCATCATCGTGTGCGCGCCGGTCAGCAGGCCGGCGCCGGTCACGGTTCCAATGACGACGCCGGCCATCATCGTCCACAGGCGTTTGCACAAGCCGCCGAAGGACGGACCGGTGAACAACTGCCAGAGATTGGTGACCAGCGACGGAATCAACAGCAGGGCGGCGGCCTGCGCCGGCGGCATGATCACCGCCAGCAGGCCCATCGCCACGGTCGGCAACCCCATGCCGACGACGCCCTTGACGAGGCCGGCAGCGAGGAAAACGGCGCCGATGAAGGCTATGGCCCCGCTCAGCATGGATGGACTTTGGGCACGCCGGTTCCTTCAGTCATGCAACAGCATGTCCCTCGCCTCGGCTTCCGGCTTTGCCGGCACGGCATCGCGGCTGACGGAAGCCGTCGTCACCGCGCATCCCCGCGCGCCAGGCTGCGCTTGCGCCACGGCAAGCGAGGCCACCGCGAGCGCCAGCACGATCGCCGCGCTTTCAAGAATCCCGAGCCCTTGCCGGCCTGATGTTTTTTCACGCATCACCCATCTCCATCGCAAATGATTTGACTGACATGCAGGCCGCCCACAATGTGGAAGTTGCGCTGCCAGCCTTCGGCCTGAACGAAGGCTGATCCGGCACGATACGATTGCGGGAGCGAAAAATGCGCTTCGACCTCACCGATCTCCGGCTGTTCCTGCTGGTGGCCGAACGCGGCAGCATCACGCATGGCGCCGAACTCGCCGGCCTCGCCCTCGCCTCGGCCAGCGCGCGCATCAAGGGCATGGAGGAAAGCCTGGGCGCGCCGCTTCTGGAGCGGCGGCGGCGCGGCGTGGTACCGACGGCGGCCGGACAGGCGCTGCTCCACCATGCGCGCGCGGTGCAGAACCAGATCGAGGCCATGGCCGGCGACCTCGGCGCCTATGCCACCGGCCTGCGCGCCCGCGTGCGGCTGATGGCCAATACGGCGGCGACCAGTGAGCTGCTGCGCGACACACTGCCGGCCTTCCTTGCCGCGCATCCCGGGATCGACGTCGACCTCGACGAACGCCCCAGCCATGAGATCGCCGAGGCGGTGGCGAACGGTGCGGCCGATCTCGGCATCGCCGCCAGCTGGGCCGGCCTTTCTCATCTCGAGCAGAAGCCGTTCTTGATCGACCGGCTCGTGGTCATCATCGCGCGGACCCAGCCCGGCATAGAAGGCCATCATGCCGCCCTTGCCGACATTCTCGGCGAGCCCTTCGTCGGCTTGAGCGCCGGCCATCCCTTGCAGGAGCACATAGCCCGCCAGGCCGCCCGGCTCGGCGGCCATCTCCATTTTCGCATCCGCGTGCCAGGCCTCGACGATGTCTGCCGGCTGGTCTCCCAAGGCGCCGGCATCGCCATCGTGCCCGAAAGTGCCGCGCGCCGCTCCGCCCGCACGCTGCGCAGCCTGCGGCTCACCGACGACTGGGCCACGCGCCAGCTCAATCTCTGCGCCCGCAGCTTCGAAGCGCTGACGCCGCAGGCGAAACTGCTGGCGGCGGCGCTGGTGTGAACCGTTTTTACGGCGCCTCGCCCATGGCGAGCATGGGCAGCGAGCGCCCGCAGCGTATTCGGTGAGATCGCGGGGGGCAGTCGCGCATCGCGAGCCGCTACGGCTAGTGAAATTCCATCAGGGGGAGGCTTATGTCACTGCATAGATTGCTGCAGAAAGCTTGAATTGTATCGCGGTCTATGCCGATTCCGCGAGCACGCGCAAACGCCTCTTTGGCCTCTCCGGGCCTATTGGCCTTAAGATAGTCGGAGGACCTGGCCAACCACGCGATCGTCAACAACGAACGGTTCCAGGAGGATGGCGAAAGCGAATAGGCTTTCTCCCCATATTTGATCGCGCCGTCGATGTCGCGGAACCTAAAAAGTCTCAGCCGTGCATATGTGGCGTTCCTGGGCCCGGAGGTCGCATCGCTCTCCAACTCGCGAAGGTAAATTCGATCGGCCACAGTACGGTCGCCTGCCAGCTCATAGGTTTGCCCAAGTATATAGTCGTCAACAAATTTGCGCTCCCGGTATAGGTTCATTACGTCGGCGTACCGGCCTTGTGCATACATCATTTCAGCCTCGCGATGGCCGATCCGATTGGCGTCATAGCCTTTAAGACCGGCCTCATCCAGAAGCTGCGACATGGCCTCGATGTTACCGAGACTAAGGGCTAGATCAAATCGAAGCTCCCAGACCGGAACGGCCTGTTGCGGGTCATCCCTGATCTTATCGAGGAGCACGATCGCGGCCGCGGCATAGTCCGGCCGGTACCGGGGCATGATGCCTTCGCTGTATAAATAGCCGAGTGCCAGATTGAGGCGCGCGGCCTGGTACAAAAGCGCGTTTGAAGGAGGTTGCTTGGCTTCAGCGCGCTGAATGACCTGACTCAATGCATCCAGCAGACCCGGTTGATAGGAATAGCCGCTCACGCCTCCATCGATGACCTTGGCGAGCTTGTCCATATCCGGTTCGAGTGCGTATACCTGATCGGCCAGGGCGACCGCCGCATCGTGGTCGGGGATCCCCTGCAGGTCCGCCACCGCCACAATGGCTGCAGCCATCGCCTTGGCATTTCCGGCTGTCTTGGGCAGCGCCGTCCTTGCCCATGTCAGCGCCTCCTTGCGGTGGCCCAATTTTTCGAACATCTGTGACCAGGTGATGTCGACCCAGGGGTTCGCGGCGTCCAAGGCCTGCGCTTTCTCGAGTTGCTTGCGCGCTCCGGCCGGATAGCCCGAATAAATGTATGTTAGAGCCCCATAGACGTAGGCCGGAGGATAGGAGGGATCGAGGCCCTCCAGTGCCTCGAACATGACGAAGAAGGACTTGCTGGAGTGGGCCATTCCCATCCTGGCGCCAACGCTCAGCCAAAGGGCGCGGGTCGCCTCGACCCGCGCAGGGACGAAATCTGGATGTGCATCGACGAAGGCCCGAGCTTCAGCTCTGATCTTCTCGTCGGTGTCAGCTGTCCAGCCATCGACCGCGCTAATCAGCTCCGTGAACTTTTGCCGATCCGCCTCGTTGAGCTTTTCCAGCCATGGCTGCCCTGCCGATGCGACGCTCGATTGAGCCGCCAGTACTAGCCAGGATATGGCAAAAGTCGCCATCCTCGCCCTGCTTTTCAGAGATGTCATATTGCTCTCGCTCCCTTTTACAAGAACTATCATGCAACAGGGTGAGTTAACGTCACAGCAATCCAATTGTTCGAAGTTTACAGGGTCAGCAACGACCGCTTTTTGCGGTAACCGCACGACTGATCTAAGCCAAGAATTCCTTGCAAATTAGGAATTGCTTAAATTCGAGTCACAGCTGGCAGTCAAAACAAGGCCAGCACATCGGCGACAGCCTGCGCGTTGGTCCTCTTGCAAAATGCAACCCGCATTTACACCACCTCCAGCACCTTGCCCGTGTCGTGCTGGCGCACGAAGTCGACGCGGGCGCCGTCCCAGTGATAACTGTAGTGGCGGCCCTGGACCGGGACATCGATGATGTCGGGCCAGAAGATGCCGATGCACTCTCCTTCCGCCATGCGCACGCTGTTCCACACCAGCCCGTCGCTGCCGGCGGCCCGCAGCGCCCGCCCTTCCGCCTGCGACGCGGCGTAGTCGTCCGGGTCGAGCACGCCGGGCACGGCGTTGACGTCGTCGAGGTCGCGGTCGACGCTGCCGATCAGCACGCGGAAATCGGCCGTCCAGCCGGGCGCCTCATTGGTGGCGCGCATGAATTTCTGGTGATGGTGGATGGTTTCGGCCAGCGCCACGTCCTCGCTGTCGCCGGCATAATAGATACCGTAGCTGCCATCCGAGAAGCGGCCGGGCCGTAAGGTCGAGCAATGCACGAAAGGCGCCATGACGAAACTGGCGCCGGGGCCCGAAACACGCCTTGCGGCCGGCACCTTGCCGAGATCGCCGAGCTCGAGCCGGATGCGCGGATTGGTCTTCTCCTCGACGGCGGCCAGCGCCTCCCAGTCGGGCGGGTCCGCGATGTCCTCGAACAGGTCGATCGGCGGATGGATGGAGCGGATGATGCGATAGGTCTGGGGCCAGTGGATGCGGCGCCGGACCGCAAGTCCACTCACCATGCACCACGCTCCGCGTCGAGCCATTCACGCATTGCCGCGAGATCGGAAATGTCGCCGCGCAGCATCAGGTCGAGCGCGGATTGCCCGCCGAAAGTGGTATTGGGCTTGCGGATCCAGGCATAGCCGCGCGCCGGCTCGGTGAAGAGATAGCGCAGCCCCTTGTGGATGCCCATCAGATGGGCCATGCGGGTGCGCAGGTCGCGGTCGATCCGGCCGATGCCGCCCTCCTTCCACCGCGCCCAGGTGCGCGCCGAGATGCCGCCAAGCAGCACGCAGGCCTCGAAGTCGCTGAGATTCCAGGCCTTGAACAGATTGACCGTGGTCCGCGCCAAGGCGCCCGCCTCCTCATCCGAAATGGCGCTGCCGACCGTGGCCGGTGTAGTGACGATGGACTGAAGCTGCATGTCTGGACCTCGCTAATGGCAGATATATAGCATGTATCTGCCAATTGGCAAGGATAAGCCCACCAGAACTTGGGTTCCTCCCCCCATGGAATGGGGGAGAGGTGGCTCGGCGAAGCCGAGACGGAGCGGGGGCAGCGCCGGCCTCGAAAGAATTCAGCGCGAGCCCGCCAACGCCGCAGCCCCCTCCGACCGCTTCGCGGCCACCTCTCCCCAGCTTTGCGGGGGCGAGGAAAATCTGGCGCGGAGCCTTACTCCGCCGCCTCATACCCCGCGATGCCCTTGATCTCTAGGAAATCCTCGAGCCCGTATTCGGCGTACTCGCGGCCGTTACCGGACTGCTTGTAGCCGCCGAAGGGCAGGCCGGCGTCCCATTGGGGATAGTTGATGTAGACATTGCCCGAGCGCATGCGCGCGGCCACGTCACGCGCCTTCTGCAGGTCCTTGGCCTGGATGTAGGAGGCAAGGCCATAGACGGTGTCGTTGGCCTGTTCGACTGCCTGTTCGACCGTGTCGTAGGGCAGGATCGCCAGCACCGGCCCAAAAACCTCTTCGCGCGCGATGCGCATGTCGTGGGTGACGTCGGCGAAAACGGTCGGCCTGACATAGTAGCCGCGGTTGAGTTCGGCAGGGCGGCCGGGGCCGCCCGCGACCAGCGTCGCACCCTCGTCGATGCCGCTCTGGATCAGGTCCTGGATCTTGTCGAACTGGACCTGGCTGACGACGGGCCCGAGCTTGGTGTTGGCGCCATCGGCCGGGCCGACGGTGAACTTTTCAGCCGCGATCTTAGCGTATCCTGCGGCCTCGTCGTGGCGGTCGCGCGGCACGAACATGCGCGTCGGCGCGTTGCAGGACTGGCCGCTGTTGCTGAAACAGCCGGCGACGCCCTTGCTGACGGCGGTGGCGAGATCGACATCCGGGAACAGGATGTTGGCCGACTTGCCGCCAAGCTCCTGATGCACGCGCTTGACCGTGTCGGCCGCTGCCTTGGCCACCAATATGCCAGCCCGCGTCGAACCGGTGAACGACATCATGTCGATATCGGGGTGGCTGGACAGCGCCTGGCCGACGCCAGGGCCATCGCCGTTGACGAGGTTGAACACGCCCTGCGGCACGCCGGCCTCGTCGATGATCTCGGCGAAGATGATGGCATCGAGCGGCGCGATTTCAGACGGCTTCAGCACCATGGTGCAGCCTGCTGCAAGCGCCGGACCCACCTTGCAGGTGATCTGGTTCAGCGGCCAGTTCCACGGCGTGATCAGGCCGACGACGCCGATCGGCTCCTTGACCACGAGGTGGTTGCCCTTGACGTGGCGGAACTGGAAGCTCTTCAGTGTCTCGGCCATCTTGGTCAGATGCGCCAGGCCAATGCCGACCTGGCTGTCGAGCGCCATCTGGCGCGGCGCGCCCATCTCGCGCGACACGGCCAGCGCCAGGTCCGTGCTGCGCTTCTTGTAAACCTCGATGACGCGGTTGAGGACGTCGAGGCGCTCCTCGACCGAGGTGAAGCCATAAGTATCGAAGGCACGCTTGGCAGCGGCCACCGCCTTGTCGACATCGGCCTTGGAGCCGAGCGATATCTGCGCGAAGACATCCTCATTCGACGGATCGACGACGTCGAGCGTGTTGGGCACGACAGGATCGACCCATGCGCCATCGATATAGAACTGCAGATTGTGTGACATGGGTTTCTCCTGGGGTGTGCCGCATGGCCGGTCAGGCCGTCATATCGGGCGCGAAATAACGAAGCGCGAACGGCGTTGTCAAACGCAACCCCCGAAGCGGTTGAGCCAGCGCGCCAGTGGTTGAGCCAGTGCGCCAATCGTTGATCAACGCCGACGATGAGCGGACTATAGCAGCGTATGCCCGGCTTCGCGCAGAAAGCCTCTCGCCGCGGGCTCGTCCGCCGCTTTCACCAGCAGGTGGTCGCCATCGAAGGTCGATACCAGGAAGATGCCCAGACCGTTTTCCGACAGCGGCTTTATGACCGACAGCACAATGCCGGTTTCGTCGAACGCAAAGGGCCCCTGCAATTTGAAGGCGACCCAGTCGCGATCATGCTTGACGGCATCCGGCACGCGATCCTGGAGGCAGGTAATCGAGAGTTCGTCATCGGTTCTGGTGATGCTGACGAAGCCCGGTCCGTCCGCCCAGGCAGGAATGCCGTCATCGGTTTGAAGCCGCGAGATCGCATAAAGGCCAGTGAGTTGCTTAAGCTTGATCCTGGCAGTCATCCTCACGCTCCGATTGGCGGGCATCCAACTGGCCGCTTGCTCATATAGACCGTCGTTCCGTTCATGAACGGCTCCTCCCGATCGATCGTATAGCCAAACTTGCGATAGAGCGACACATTGGCTTCGAAGGCGCCGTTGGTCAACAAGCGGAGCTCCGGGCGTCCTGCCTCGCGCGCCTTGGTTTCCGCACGCTCCAGCAGCAGCCGGCCGATGCCCCTGCCCTGCGCCTCCGGCGCGACGCAGACATTCTCGATCCACAGGTGATCGTCGGCCAGCATGGTCTCGATCATGCCGACGATGCGGTCCTCCGCGACGGCGAGATCGAACGAATGCTCGGCGACGGCCCTGTCGTAATCGGCACGCATCGGCAGCGGCTCGCGGCCGATCACCGGCACCCATCTGGCATAGGCGGCGCGCACGATGTCGCGGATAGCGGCGGCGTCGGCAGGCTCGGCCGGGCGAAACCGGATGGAAGAATTGACAATCATCACAAGGCTCCAGGCATGAAAAAGCCCGCCGGCGTTTTTCGCGGGCGGGCTGTGGGAAAGGAAGCGGATCTATAAAGCCGGTCTTCCTCGTCGCGCAATCAGCGTGCCCTTCCGCACGGTGCGGGGGCGGCGTCGCTTGGTGTCGGCGGGCGCGAGAACGAACATGGCGGCAAGCTGGAGCAGCAACCGTGATGCGTCAAGGCACCGTCTGGCCCGGTCGTTGGGCCAGCCGCCGCCAGGCGTCGCCGGCCTTCCCGGGTCGATGCCTTCGCGGGTAAAGCGCTGGATTGTATCCGTGGCCGTTCTATCTTCCCGATCGGGCGTTCTAGCAATGGAGCCATCGCCGTGAGCGAAACCGATCTCTATCGAGGCTATCTCGACTGTCTCAACAACCAGGATTGGCAAAGGCTGCATCGCTTCGTTCATGACGAGGTGCATTACAATGGCGACCGGGTTGGACTGTCAGGCTACCGCGACATGCTGGAGCGGGATTTTCGCGAAATCCCGGACCTCTATTTCGACGTCCAGCTGTTGATCTCCGACCCGCCTTTCATAGCCAGCCGCCTCCAGTTCAACTGCACGCCCAAGGGAACTTTCCTCGGCCTGCCCATCAACGGCAGGAAAGTCTCCTTCAGCGAGAACGTCTTCTATGAATTCCTGAACGACAGGATCAGGAACGTCTGGTCGGTGATCGACAAGGCGGCGATCGAAGCGCAGCTCTGACGCAGTCGCCGCTGCGCGAATGAAATCCGCGAAGGCCTTGAGCGGGGCGTCCAAGGCGGGCTATCGCCCTTGCGTCAGGTAGTAAACTTGCCTACTTTGCGTACGTAAGGAGAACATGCGGATGGCCAATGTCGAGAAAGTGAGCGTTGCCCTAACGCCTGAAATGGCAACCATGATGCGCGAGGTCGTCGCGGCGGGCGAATACGCGTCGGCGAGCGAAGTTATGCGCGAGGCCTTGCGCGAGTGGAAGTTTCGTCGGACGCAACGCGACCATGCCATCGATGAGTTGGGCCGGCTTTGGGACGAAGGCATGGCAAGCGGGAACGCCGTAGACGGACGGGATGCCTTCGCCCGCATCAAAAGCAAGCTCGAGGCGAGGATCGCCGAGCGCACGTCACGATGACGCTGCGCCTACGGCCGGAGGCCGAAGCGGATATCGAAGCCATCGCACTTTATATAGCCGAGGACAGTCCCTCGGCGGCGTTGCATTGGTATGATGAAATCCACGCCCATTGCCAACGCATCGCCGACATGCCGGGCATGGGCGTTGCCCGACCGGAAGTGCGAGCAGGCTTGCGCACGTTCCCGGCCGGAAATTACTTGATCCTCTATCGCCAGACAGACGACGGGGCGGAGATCGTGCGTGTTGTCCATGGGGCACGGCGGTGGCAGGAGTTGTTGTAGCCCGACGTATTGCACCCTCTCAGTTCGGTGCCCGACTTTCCCAGACTGGCAATCGTTCGGAAAACCCGATCATTCTAACGAAAATAATTCGTTGGAATGATTGATCCTGAAATGGCATTTCTCCGCTGCACTCGCCTGGAGAATTGCATTGCCTTTCCTGACCCGCGTCGCGAACGATATTCCGAAAAGCACGATTTCCGAGGATCTGGCGCAGGGCCGCAAGCGCCTCGATTCCCTTTGGAACGGCATCATCCCCGGCATCGTGCTGGTGGCGATGATCACCGCCGTCGCCTTCTCGGCCCGCAATGTCTCCGGCTTCGCCCTGTTCAGCCCGATGATCCTGGCCGTCGTCGCCGGCATGATCTATTCCAACGTGCTCGGCACACCGGTGCACGCCAAGGCCGGCATTGCCTTCTCGCAAAAGCGCCTTTTGCGCTTCGCCATCGTGCTGCTCGGTTTCCAGCTGACGCTCGGCCAGGTCGTCTCGATCGGCGCCGGCGGCGTCGGCATCGTGGCGCTGACCCTTGGCGCCACCTTCCTCTTCACCATCACGCTCGGCCGGCTGATCGGCGTCGACGCCAGGCTGGCGCAGCTGATCGCCGCCGGCACCTCGATCTGCGGCGCCTCGGCGATTGTCGCCACCAACATCGTCACCGACGCGCGCGACGAGGACGTCACCTACGCGGTCGCCTCGATTACCTTGTTCGGCACCGTCGCCATGCTCGGCTTCCCGCTGCTGGCGCCGCTGCTCGGCCTCGACCAGCACGCTTTCGGCCTGTGGGCGGGCGCCTCGATCCATGAGGTGGCCCAAGTCATCGGCGCCGGCTTCCAGAACGGCACCCAGTCCGGCGAGATTGCCACCGTGGCCAAGCTCACCCGCGTCGCCATGCTGGCGCCGATGGTCGTCGCGCTCGGCCTGATGGCGCGCCGCGGGAGCAGCGACCAGTCGGCGGCTCGACCGCCCATGCCATGGTTCGTCGCGGCCTTTGTCGCCGTCGTGGCGCTGAACAGCCTTGTCGCGATACCGGCCGAAGTGAAGCAGGCGATGGCGCTCGCCACCACCATCATGCTGACCATGGGGCTCGCCGCCATGGGCCTGCAGGCCGACATTTCGCAGCTGCGCTCGCGCGGCCTGCGCCCGCTGGCGCTCGCCTTCTGCGCCTTCCTGTTCATCGGCTGCTTCAGCCTGATGCTGGTGAAATTGGTCTGAGACTCCCGTCCCTACGCGTGAGGGCACACGGGCACAAGGCATCTGTCAAAACAAGGGCTTAGTGGGCCTTAGCTGCCTCTGTTTGTGAGCCGGATTCAATCCACAAACGAACTCGCCGCGACATAGATCGCCGCCAGCGCCTCGATGCCGGCCTGGTCGGCACTGTCGAAACGGCCGGGCGTCGGGCTGTCGAGGTCGAGCACGCCGAAGACGCCCTCGTCGTCTTCCAGGAGCACCACCATCTCGGAGCGCGAGGCGGCGTCGCAGGCGATGTGGCCGGGGAAATCATGCACGTCCTTGATCAGCATCGAGGTGCCGAGTTCGACCGCCGTTCCGCATACGCCCTTGCCCACCGCGATGCGCACGCAGGCCGGCTTGCCCTGGAAGGGGCCCAGCACCATTTCCACGTCCGATGCCAGGAAGTAGAAGCCGGCCCAGTTGAGGTCGGGCACCATCTGGAAGATCAGCGCCGAGGTGTTGGCGGCGTTGGCGATCGAGTCGTGCTCCCCCTCGAGCAGCGCCTTCAATTGCTTGGCGAGGTCACGATAGAAAGCGACCTTGTCTGAGGTATCGATGGCCTGGGCCGCAAACATGACTTGTCTCCGAACTGAGAAGCGCGGTTCCGTTTCCGCAAGCTCTCTGCACCAAACGACCACCCGACGATACTAGCTTGAATTCCAGTCGCCGCGAAAGTCGGAAGAAGATGCCCTGTCGGACACTCGGCAGCACGGCACGTCCATCGAACCGTGCTGCCTTGATCCAGGAGGCAAGTTCGTCAGCCGGCGGGTTTGTACGCGTCCGCAGCCTTTTTGGCGGCCGCGAGCACTGCCTTCATATCGAGTTCTTCCAGTACAACCATCTCGGTCAGCGAGCCGCTCGCTCGCACCGCAAGGGACATGCCAATCCCCGCTGACTGGTCCGGCACCTCGCCATTGACAACGACGTCATAGATGCCGCGCGTGAACATCACGCTGCTCACCTTGCCGCCAACGCTTTCAAAAAGCGCCTTGACCGCAGCCTGCCTGTCCGAGCCTTGCATCAATCCTTTGGCGGCATGAGGCGCATAGTTTGCCAAGATAATCACTTTCATGGGTATTTCCTCCAAATGTCATTGTCTCGTGCTGCTCCATAATTCGAGCGGCACGGAGTGATTTATTTTTCGGAACAATCGCAGGCGCCCCCGGGACGCGTTGGCGGCCAAGGGCTCGCTGCCGGACAAATATGCGCTTAAGCTAATATAATGACAATACCGGACACTCCGATACTGCCGACGGGAAGTTGTCTGGCTGGACCATGCTCGGCCAACGGCATCAAGCTCGCGCCGTTGACATGTGGTCTGAGGTTGAACGGCCAGTAGCGGCGCGGCCTTACATCGGGCGTTTGGGTTCGGCCTTTGGTGGCGCCGCCGTATCCGGATCGGACTTCTTGTGCTTGTCGGCGGCAATCCTGCGGATGCGGTCGAAACGGCTTTCCTCGGTCGTTTCGGTCGTGACGGCCGTCTCTGGCTTCTGCGTGAACACGATCATGGATCGATCTCCTGGCTAGAGGCCCGTGCGCCGGGAGAAAATCCCCGGCGGTGATATCGAATTTCACAGGTCAGGCCTGAAAAGGTGGCCTCCATGAACCACCTTTCGCAGTCCGGGCTGGATCTTAGTAGCCGCCGCCGCCCGCCGGTGCCGCATCCTTCGGCGGGACGTCGGTGATCATAGCTTCGGCGGTGATCAGCAAGGCCGCGATCGAGCCGGCGTCCTGCAATGCCGTGCGCACCACCTTCGCCGGGTCGACGATCCCGGCCTTGATCATGTCGACATAGACCTCTTTCTGGGCGTCGAAGCCCTGATCGTGGTCCTTGCTGTCGGCGAGCTTGCCGACAACGATCGAGCCCTCGACGCCGGAATTCTCGGCGATCTGGCGAATCGGCGCCTCAAGCGCGCGAAGCACGATGGAGATGCCGGCGGTGACATCGGCGTTGGCGCCGTTCAGGCCCGATAGCGCCGAACGGGCACGAAGCAGGGCTACGCCGCCGCCTGGAACGATGCCTTCTTCCACGGCTGCGCGCGTGGCGTTCAGCGCGTCGTCGATACGGTCTTTCTTTTCCTTCACTTCCGATTCGGTGGCGCCGCCGACGCGGATGACGGCAACACCGCCTGACAGCTTTGCCAGCCGCTCCTGCAGCTTTTCCTTGTCGTAGTCCGAGGTCGTCTCCTCGATCTGGCCCTTGATCTGGGCGACTCGCGCCTGGATGGTCGCCTTGGTGCCGGCGCCGTCGATGATCGTGGTGGTGTCCTTCTCGACCAGCACGCGCTTGGCGCGGCCGAGCATCTCGATGGTGACGTTTTCAAGCTTGATGCCGAGATCCTCGGAAATCATCTGGCCCGATGTGAGCACCGCGATGTCTTCCAGCATCGCCTTGCGACGGTCGCCGAACCCCGGCGCCTTGACGGCCACGACCTTGAGGCCGCCGCGCAGCTTGTTCACGACCAGGGTGGCGAGGGCCTCGCCTTCGACGTCCTCGGAAATGATCAGCAGCGGCCTGCCGCCCTGCACCACCGCTTCGAGGATGGGCAGCATCGCCTGCAGATTGCCGAGTTTTTTCTCGTGAATGAGGATGTAGGGGTCCTCAAGCTCGGCGCGCATCTTGTCGGCATTGGTGACGAAGTAGGGGCTGAGATAGCCGCGGTCGAATTGCATGCCTTCCACGACGTCGAGTTCGGTTTCGGCGGTCTTGGCTTCCTCGACGGTGATGACGCCGTCATTGCCGACCTTGTTCATCGCCTTGGCGATCATTTCGCCGACGCTGACGTCGCCATTGGCGGCAATGGTGCCGACCTGCGCGATCTCGGCCGACGACTTGACCTTCTTGGCCTTCGCCTTGATTTCCCCGACGACGGCGGCGACGGCCTGGTCGATGCCGCGTTTCAAATCCATCGGGTTCATGCCGGCGGCGACCAGCTTGGCGCCTTCGCGCAGGATCGAAGCGGCCAGCAGCGTGGCTGTCGTGGTGCCGTCACCGGCGAGGTCGTTGGTCTTCGAGGCCACTTCGCGCACCATCTGCGCGCCCATGTTCTCGAACTTGTCGGCAAGCTCGATTTCCTTGGCGACGGTGACGCCATCCTTGGTTATGCGCGGGGCGCCATAAGCCTTGTCGATGATGACGTTGCGGCCCTTGGGGCCCAGCGTCACCTTCACCGCATCGGTGAGGATTTCGACGCCGCGCAGCATGCGGTCACGCGCATCGGTGGAGAATTTGATTTCCTTGGCAGGCATGATTTTTCCGTTCGAGTTTGAGGGGGGCCAGTCGCCGCGCCGAACGCGCGGCGCTCCAGTCAGGCGGCCTTCTTGGCTTCGACAGCCTTTTCGATGACGCCCATAATGTCGGCTTCCTTCATGATCAGCAGGTCTTCGCCGTCGATCTTGACCTCGGTCCCCGACCATTTGCCGAACAGGATCAAGTCGCCGGCCTTGACGTCGAGCGGAACGAGCGCGCCCTTTTCGTCGCGGGCCCCCGGACCGACGGCAATGACTTCGCCTTCCTGCGGCTTTTCCTTGGCATTGTCGGGAATGATGATGCCGCCCTTGGATTTGGTATCGCCTTCGGCGCGCCGGATGGCGACGCGGTCGTGGAGTGGACGGAACTTCATGAGGACTTCTTTCTGGGGCCGGCATAGGCGGCCGCGCCCCCTTTATAGGCGGTTTGGCACTCGATAGATAGGAGTGCCAAAATTTATCGTGGGACGGAATTAGATATTGGAAGTATTATTTTCGCACCCGGTTTCCTGATATCCGAAATCAGCCAAATATTTCAAAAAGTTGAATTTTGCCGGTCGAGCGCCTATTTATCTGACAAGTTCGTTTTCACGATTTCATGCGCAAAGGAGACTTCGATGGCCGACGGCAATCAGACGATCATGGAAAAAGCTGAAGCCCGCTTTGTCGACAAGCAGAAGAAGAACGCGGAGCGCAACAAGGCAACCGCCGAATACATGTCCGAGGCGAAAGCCAGGGAGATCAAGACGGCAAGGCTGAGGGAGTTGCGGCTGGCCAAGGAAGAGGCCGACCGCGTGGCGGAAGCGCTGAATCCGACGCCTAAGACGAAACGGGTGGCCAAGAAGGCTGCCACAACGGGGGTCAAGACATGAGCCTGACCTTTCCCAATCGCAGCCGCAGCTATGATGTGGCCGGCCAACGCATTCGTTTCGTCGGCCATGACGGCATGCTCCAGATTTCCTTCTCCGTGGCCGCCGACGCCATGACCAGGATACAGCCGGACACCGCCGCCGACGAGGCCGGCTATCTTGCCGCCTTCGACAGGTCGAGTTCCACTATCCACGATGTCGCCGCCAAGGCCTACGGCCGCACCCACAAGAGCCTGTATGCGCTGACGGCCGCCGATTTCAGCTGATCAGCCGAGGTCCGCGACCATCGTGCGTATCTTCGCAGCCTTTTCAAAATGGTCGAGGCGGTGGGTTCTGATCCACCATTCGGCGACTTCCATCAGCAACTCGGGGTCGTCGTTCCTGTTGGCGAAGAACGCATAGAACGACACGCCGACGCTGGGCCCTTTCTCGGAAATCCTGCGGTCACAGACCTCCAGTATCTTCTGCTTCAGGCTGGCTCTCACGGGAATCCTCTGATTTGCGGTGCGGCGGGATCTTGTCCGCGCCAAGTGCCGCCCTCGGCAAACGTTGGACAGATCAGGACTTACGTTCGGCCCTCTCCCGGCGCTTGACGTCGCGGATATTCATCTGATCGACCAGCGCGTTGGCATCCTGCGGGCTCATGCCGACCATCACCCTTTGCCTGACCACCGCGGGCTGGCCGGTAAAGACATCGATGATGGCCCAGCTTTGGGGCAAGTCCATGCGCAGTGTATAACGGTCGGCCATGCGGCTAGCCTCGCGCGAAGAGAAATGCGGCGCCGAGGATAGCGACCGTCCAGACGACGACCGACAATTGCAACGCCGTGGCGCCATGCGAGGCCAGGGTCTGCCGCAATCGCGCCGCAAGACCTGCCGGCCGGACCGGCACAGGAATGACGGCAACCGGTGCCTTGGCGCCAAGTTTTCCAAAGACGGGCAAGAGCGACGGTTTACGCACGAAACTGACCTCGAATGTCGCGAGATGGGTTCCCCGGCAAAGGGATGCCCGGCCCCTCCATAGCACCCTTTCGCGAACTCCTTGCATACCAAATCGGCGCCACCTGCCGATCGGTCCGGGAGATGTCGGATCCTTTCAGCTGGCGCACGCGGCCAACAGTGGTCCCCGCTTCGATTGACGGCACCCGTCGCGAAATCCGATCTCGCGAGCGACTGCAACTTTTCCCCTTGATCAGTCCTTCGATCTGGCCTAGCCTTGAATTGAGAAAAGGTTTTTCCAGATATTCTGATCGGGCTCGGCCATTGGCCGGGCCTTATTCCGGCCGGTAAGGGAAAACCTTTTCCCAACTAAGGATTCTTGCCGCGATGGCATCGGACGCCCCGCCAGTTCCGGTCTTTCCCAAGCCCGTCACCTTGCGTGACGTGGCCGCGCAGGCCGGCGTCAGCGTCGCCACCGCCTCCAAGGCGCTCAATGACCAGGGGCGCATGACGGCCGAGACCCGCGAGCGCATCCGTGAGACGGCGCGCAGCCTGGGTTTTCGTCCCAACAGCCTGGCGCAGAGCCTGCTCAGACGCCGCTCCTTCACCGTCGGCCTGCTCACCAACGATACCTATGGCCGTTTCTCGCTGCCGCTGATGTCGGGCATATCGGACGCGCTGGTCGATGCCGGCGTTTCGGTGTTCCTGTGCAATGTCGAGGAGGATCCGCGCCTCGGCCAGATCCATGTCGAGGCCATGCTCGACAAGCGCGTCGACGGCATCATCGCCACCGGCAAACGCATCGACCGCCATTTGCCGGTCGATCTCGCCAATCTGCGCGTCCCGGTGATCTACGCCTTCACCCAGCCCGATCCCGACGCCGTCGCCTTCGTCTCCGACGATGGCGACGGGGCGCGGCTGGCGATCGAGCATTTCTGCCGGCTTGGCCGCAAGCGCATCGCCCATGTCAGCGGACCGGCGAGCTTTGCCGTGGTGCACGAACGGGCGCAGGCTTACCGCGCCGTGCTGACGGAAAACGGCCTCCCGGTGATCGAGCCGCTGCTCGGCTCCTGGTCGGAAGCCTGGGGGCATGAGGCGGTGGCGCGGCTCTTCGACGGCGGAGGAAAAAAGCCGGACGCCGTCTTCTGTGGCAACGATCAGATCGCGCGCGGCGTCATCGATGCTCTGCGCGAACGAGGCCTCGGCGTGCCTAATGATGTCGGCGTCATCGGCTTCGACAACTGGGAGATCGTGGCCGAGGCGACCCGCCCGCCGCTGACCTCGGTCGACATGAACCTGGCAGCACTGGGCCGCGAGGCCGGGCTGACCCTGCTTTCCCTGGTCGGCGGCAAACCCGCCACGCCGGGCATTCGAAAACTGCCGTGCCGGCTGGTGGTGCGGCAGTCCTGCGGCCGCCTGCCGGATGGTGAGAAAGACGGCTGAAGAACGAAGCGCCGCAATCGGCGGCAAGCCGCGCATCGCGGCCAAATGTGGAGGAGGAGAACATGAGGACTTTGATTGCCAAACTGGGCCTGACGGCCGCCGTTCTGGGCTGCGGCCTGCAATTTGCCGCCGCCGAGACCGCCAACATCTGGGTACGCGCCGACGGCTCGAATTTCATGCCGAAGATCGTCGACGCCTTCAACAAGGCGAACAAGGACCAGGTCAAGCTCGACATCATCCCCAATGCCGAGATCATCCCGAAATATGGCGCGGCCGCCGCCGGTGGCACGGCGCCCGACGCGCTGTCGCTCGACCTGATCTACACGCCCTCCTTCGCCGCCGCCGGCCAGCTGGAGGACATCACCGACTGGGCGAAGTCCCTGCCCTATTTCGCCAGCCTGTCGCCGGCGCATGTGAAGACCGGCACTTACAAGGACCATATTTACGGCTTGCCCTTCTCGGCCGACGCCTCGGTGCTGATCTGGAACAAGAAGCTGTTCAAGCAGGCAGGCCTCGACCCCGAGAAAGGTCCCGCCAACTGGGCCGAGATCGAAGCCGACGCCGAGAAGGTCAATGCGCTTGGCGGCAACATCAAGGGCTTCTATTTCTCCGGCAATTGCGGCGGCTGCAACATCTTCACCTTCACGCCGCTGATCTGGGCCTCGGGCGGCGACATCCTGTCGGAGGACGGCTCGAAGGCGACGCTGGACAGCCCGCAGCTGCGTGGCGCCATCGATCTCTACCGCTCCATGGTCAAGAAGGACCTGGTGCCGGCGGGCGCGCAGACCGACACCGGCGCCAATTTCTTTGCCGCCTTCGCCGCCGGCAATATCGGCATCTCGCCGTCCGGCGCCTTCGCCATCGGCGCGCTCAACACGCAGTATCCCAATGTCGACTACGGCGTCACCTTCCTGCCGGGCAAGGATGGCAACTGGTCGTCCTTTGCCGGCGGCGACAATTTCGTCGTCACCAAGGGCACCAAGAAACTCGCCGTGGTGAAAGAGTTCCTGGACTTCGCCTATTCGCTCGAAGGCCAGACGATCCTCGCCAAATACGGCAGCCTGCCAGTGCGCGGCGACATCGCCAAGGACGCGCTCAAGGATCTCGATCCGCGCTACCAGATCGCCGCCGAGGCGATGGCCAAGGGCAAGACGCCCTATTCGGTGGTGTTCAACGACCTGATCAACTCCGCCAACGGCCCGTGGACGCAGATGATCAACGAGGTCTTCTTCGGTGACGACGTCGACGGCGCGATCGCCAACGCCCAGGAGACCATGCAGTCGATCATCGACCAGGCGCCGCAGAAGTAAGCGGACGCCTGCCGGCCGCCCGCCTGTCTCCCTGGGCGGGCGGCCGGAAATTGTTCCATTCAAATAGCAGGCTATCGCGTTGAGAAACCTCACTTTTATCACGAATTCGGTGCGTGGCAAGGCTCGCTCCCCCTTCTCCCCTTGTGGGGTGAGAAGCGGTCCGCGCAGCGGACGAAAAGCCAACTGCTTGGCTTTTCGAGCTTCGAACGCCCTGAGCCTGCGAAGGGCCGGGGGGTGGCCGATCCACCCTGCCGGGTCCCCGCTGCTTCGCAGCGTCCCGGCGTTCGCTGGCCTTTCATCGTGCCACCGGCACGATGAATTCGCCTTCGGCGAACCGGCCGCTCACCCCACAGGGGGAGAAGGGGGAGCTCCGCCATGACCGCCATCACCACAACCACCGCCCCGCCCCGCGTCCGAAAACTCGTTGGTGCCGGGCGCCGGCAATGGATCGGCCTGCTCTATGTCGCGCCGGCGGTGGCGCTGGTCATGCTGTTCTTCGTCATCCCGCTTGGCATGACGGCCTGGATGTCGCTGCACAACTGGCCGCTGATGGGCGAGCACTCCTTCATCGGCCTCGGCAATTACTGGGCGATCCTGCGCGACACGAGGTTCTGGAACGCGCTGAGATTCACCGGCTACTACACGCTGGTCGTCACCATCGCGATCTTCGCCGTCGCCTTTCCGCTGGCGATCTTCATCGAGCGGCCGCGCCCGTTCACCAACCTCTATCGCACCATGTTCTTCATGCCGGCGGTGGTCGGCTTTGCCTCGGCGAGCCTGCTCTGGTCATGGCTCCTCAACGTCGATTCCGGCCTGTTCAGCCCCGCCGCCTACGACCTCGGCTTGATCGACAGAAAATTCAACCTGCTCGCCACCTTCCAACCGGCCTTCTGGTCGATCATCGCCATGGTGGTGTGGAAGGTCGCCGGCTTCACCATGATCATCCTGATGACCGGCCTGCAATCGATCCCGCAGGACCTGCAGGAGGCAGCCGTTATCGACGGCGCCGGACCGTTTGCGCGGTTCCGGGCGATAACCCTGCCGCTGATGCGCCGCACGCTGGCGCTGGCGCTCATCCTGTCGGTGGCCGGCTCGATCCTTGCCTTCGACCAGTTCTACATCATCCTGCGCGGCGGCCCGCGCAACCAGACGCTGACGGCGGTCTACTGGATCTTCAACCAGTCCTTCGTCTCGTTCAAGCTCGGCTATGGCGCCGCACTTTCCATGGTGCTGCTGGTCATCCTGGTGGCGCTCAGCCTCGTCCAGCTCTGGTTGCTGCGCAAGCCCGAGGGGCTCGACTGATGGCGCAGGCGATGTCAGGCAGAGGCAAGCTCGCCGCGCACTTGGCCAGGCACTCCACCGGCATCGTCGCCTCGGTGCTGTTCGTGGCGCCGATCGTGTGGACGGTGCTGTCGGCCTTCAAGCCGGCGCAGGAGGCCCGCCTGCCGCCGCTGCCGCCCTGGCCGACGTCCGGCTTCTCGCTGGAAAACTACGCCACGTTGAACAGCTTCGGCGACGGGCTGTGGGCCTCGGCGCAGAACAGCATCTATGTCTCGGTGATGACCGTCATATTGTCGGTCATCGTCAGCGTGCTCGCCGGCTACGGTTTTTCGCGGTTTCGGTTTCCCCTGAAGGATCTGTTCTTCGTCCTCATCCTGTCGACGATCATGATCCCGTTCCAGTCGATCCTGACGCCGATCTTCCTGGTGCTGACCAAGCTTGGCCTGCACAACACGCTGACCGGGCTGGTCGGCGTCTATGTGACGCTGCAGCTGCCGTTCTCGATCTTCATGATGCGCAACGCCTTCGACGCGGTGCCGCGCGAGATCGAGGAGGCCGCGCGCATGGACGGCGCCGGCAACGCCACCATGCTCATAAAGGTGATGCTGCCGCTGGTCTGGCCGGGCGTCGTCACCATCGCGCTGTTCGCCTTCCTCGGCGCCTGGAACGAATTCCTCGCCGCCCTGGTGCTGATGACCGACCAGTCCAAATTCACGCTGCCGGTGATGATGACCGCGCTTCAATCGGGCCGCTTTGGCGCCATCGACTGGGGCGCCGTGCAGGCGGGCGTCACCGTGATGATGGTGCCGTGCCTGATCCTGTTCCTCGCTTTGCAGCGCTTCTACATCCGCGGCCTGATGGCCGGGGCCGTCAAATAACAGACCGAATTGGAGTGAGTTCATGACCGGATCGCAAACCGCAAGAACGGCTAGAACGGGCAAGCCGAAGCTCGCCTTCCGACCGCTTCCGGTGCCGCAGGTGGACGTGCGCGGCTTCTGGGGCGACCGCGCCGAGGCGGTCGCCACGCGCACAGCCGACATCCTCTACGACCGCTGCGTGGAGGCGCGCATGCTGGAGCAGATCGACCCCGACCGCCCCTCGCCCGGAATTGTCATCCCCTTCCACTCGCCGTCTCCCGACGAGGCGGCCTCCCCCGGCTTCACCGGTTCGACGGTGACCACGCAGATGTTCTGGGATTCCGATCTCGGCAAGACGATCGAGACCGCGGCCTATTGCCTCTACCGGCGCAAGAACCCCGAACTGGAGAACAAGATCGACGCCGTCATCGACATGTACGGCAGGCTGCAGCAGGAGGACGGCTATCTCTCCAGCTGGTATCAGCGCATCCAGCCCGGCAAGCGCTGGACCAATCTGCGCGATTGCCACGAGCTGTATTGTGCCGGCCACCTGATCGAGGGTGCGGTCGCCTACTACCAGGCGACGGGCAAGCGAAAGCTGCTCGACATCATGTGCCGCTACGCCGACCACATCGCCTCGGTGCTCGGCCCCGAGCCCGGCAAGAAAAAGGGCTATTGCGGCCATGAGGAGATCGAGCTGGCGCTGGTCAAGCTGGCGCGGGTCACGGGCGAACAACAGTACATGGAGCTGGCCAAGTACTTCATCGACCAGCGTGGGCAGCAGCCGCATTATTTCGACGAGGAGGCGCGCGCCCGCGGCACCGACCCGAAGGCCTATCATTTCAAGACCTACGAATACAGCCAGTCGCACATTCCGGTGCGCGAGCAGGACAAGGTCGTCGGCCATGCGGTGCGGGCCATGTATCTCTATTCGGGCATGGCTGATATCGCCACCGAATATGGCGACGACACGCTGCGGGTGGCGCTCGACCGGCTGTGGGACGACCTCACCACCAAGAACCTCTACATCACCGGCGGGCTCGGTCCGTCGGCGCACAATGAGGGTTTCACCAGCGACTACGACCTGCCCAACGAAACCGCCTATGCCGAGACCTGCGCCTCGGTCGGGCTGGTGTTCTGGGCGAGCCGCATGCTCGGCATGGGGCCGAACGCCCGCTACGCCGACATGATGGAGCGCGCGCTCTACAATGGTTCCATCTCGGGCTTGTCGCTCGACGGCTCGCTGTTCTTCTACGAGAACCCGCTGGAAAGCCGGGGCAAGCACAACAGATGGAAATGGCACCGCTGCCCCTGCTGCCCGCCCAATGTCGGGCGCATGGTCGCCTCCATCGGCAGCTATTTCTACAGCCTGGCGGACGACGCCCTTGCCGTGCACCTCTACGGCGACTCCGCCGCCCGCTTCGACATATCGGGCGTGCCGGTCACGCTGGCGCAAGCGAGCCGCTATCCCTGGGACGGCGCGGTCGAGATCACGGTCGAGCCGCAGGCGCCGGTGGCGTTCACGCTGCATTTGCGAGTGCCGGGCTGGAGTTCCGGTGCCAGGCTCGAGATCAACGGCGAGGCGGTCGACCTCGAGGAACTGACCAGCGACGGCTACGCCGCGATCCGGAGGCTCTGGGCAAAGGGCGACCGTGTCCGGCTCGATCTCGAAATGCCGATCGAGCGGCTCTACGCCAATCCCGAGGTGCGGCAGGATGCCGGCCGCGTCGCGCTGTCGCGCGGGCCGCTGATCTACTGCGTCGAGGCGACCGACAATGACACCAGCCTGCATCGCCTGACCCTGCCGCGCACGGCTGGCATCGAGGCGCATGACGAGCCGGACCTGCTCGGCGGCGTGGTGACGCTTTCAGCCACGGCGCAAGCCGATGCCGGCGACGGCTGGCGGGACGGGCTCTATCGTTCCGAACCGCCGGCCAAGGTCGAGACGCGGCTGACCGCCATCCCCTATTTCGCCTGGGACAACCGCGAGCCCGGCGAGATGCTGGTCTGGCTGCGGGACGGCTGACCGCGGACGCCTTGGCCGCTCGAACAGGAACATGCCGAAGCCGATGCGCTGGACGACGACGTAGAGGATCACCGCGCGCCAGCGTTGCGGCCAGCCCCTCTCGCCCCGTTTACGGGGAGAGAGGTCCGGCAGGACAGTGAGGGGCAGCGCCGACGGCGGCCTTTGTCGACAGACGCGGTTACCTTCGCGCCTTCGACTTATTCAACGCCACGGCGGCGCGCACCAGCGCCTTGAAGGCCTCCTCGTCGATCTCTTCGCCCTTCTGGAAATCGATGGCGCGGCGCGTATTGCCTTCGAGGCTGGAGTTGAACAGGCGTGCGGGATCGGGCAGCGCGGCCCCTTTGGCGAAGGTCAGCTTGACGACGGCCTTGTAGGTCTCGCCCGTGCAGATCATGCCGGCATCCTCCCACACCGGCACGCCGCGCCATTTCCACGTCTCGACCACGTCGGGATCGGCTTGATGGATCAGCGCGCGCAGCCGCCCCAGCATCTCGCCGCGCCAGTCGCCGAGTTCCTTGATCCTGCCGTCGATCAGCTCGGAGGGAGATTTGCTGTCCTGCAGTCCGGTGGTCGTCATGCCGTTTCTCCTTCAAACGCTGGAAATAGCGCGCTCACATGCGCTCGCCAGGCAATTGGCTGGCCTGCTTCACCCAGGCGCTGAACTGCGCCTCGTCGAAGGCCTCGTCCTCGTGGATGTGGAAATAGCGCGTATCCCTGCTCTTGGACGCGACCGGCGGCACCGGGTCCAGCGACTGGCCGCGAAAGAAAGCCACCTTGATGTATTTGGCGAAGCAATGGATGTTGAGGAACCAGCCCTCGCCTTCGACGCCGTAGAAGGGCGAGTTCCATTTGACCGCCTTGTGGACACCGGGCAAGGCGCGCTCGATGAGCGCGTCGAGGCGTTGGCCGACCTCGCGCTTCCAGCCCGGCATGGCCGCGATATAGGCCTGCACCGGGGCATCGCCATAGCCTTTGGCGATCTGCGGGTTGCCGCCGGAAAGCAGCTTCGGCTCAGCCTTGGCGGGCCTGGTCGATTTCTGCTCGATCTTGGCCATGCCGCTCCCTTCCTATCCGTTGGCCCGCTGCACGCTGCGTCCCCTGGAAACATAGGGCAGCACGAACATATAGAGGCCGCTGAACAGCAAAAGAAAGAGCGGCAGGAGTGGCGAATAAACCACCCAGGCGGGCGGCTGCCCGAACGCCATGGTGATAAAGTTCGCGGCGACGGTTGCCGTAAAGATGATCGACAGCCAGCGATGCGTCTGCCTGATCCATTTGCTCCAGTCCAATGCTACCTCCTCTTGCATGCGTTGAAAACCGGCGCCCCTCACCAGCGCGCCAGCTCCGTGATCTGGACGAGATTGCCGCAGCCATCATTCACCTGCGCGATGGTCGAGCCGGTCACTGCGATCGGCGCCATGGCGAAGGCACCGCCATTCGCCTTGATGCGCTCGTGGTCGGCCTTGATGTCGTCGGTGAACAGCATCAGCGCCGGCTGGCCCTGCTTGAAGATCGCCTGCTGGTAGGCCTTGGCTGCCGGATTGTCGTTCAGCGCCAGCTGCAATTCGGTCCCGTCGGGCTCTTCGGCCGAGACGACCGTCAGCCAGCGGAACGGCCCGTTGCTGAAATCGGCTTTCTTGGTGAAGCCCAGCACATCGGTATAGAAGGCAAGCGCCTTTTCCTGATCGTCGACATAGATGCTGGTCAGTTTGAGTTTCATCGCTTTTTCTCCATGGGTTTTGCTGGCGGAGAACCGCCCTTTAATAGTGCTGTGTGGCTTTCGGCCTGGCCGGAGACTTCAGTCCGTCCGCGCCAGAAGCTCTTCCAGCTTCTCCAGGAATTGCGGCCACCCCACCTTGGCGCCGCCATAGGCCCGCCTCTGGTCGGGCCGGAAACCGGCCTGCTCCATGCGCAGATGGGTTCCCGTCGGCGTCGGGGTGAGCGTGAAAGTCACCACGCTCCTGAGATCGAAGGCCGGATCCTGGTGCGCCAGGTTCCAGGTGTAGGACAGCGTCTTGTGCGGCTCGACGGCAAGCACCTCGCAGTCCAGCACGCCGCCCCAGTCGGCGCTGATGTTGAAGCGATGGCCCACGACCGGATTGAAATCGTTCTTCATCAGCCACTCCTCGATCAGATGCGGTTGCGTCAGCGCGCGCCAGAGTTTTTCGGGTGGATGGGAGATTTCCCGCTCGACGACGACAGTGCGGGTCTCCTGGGCACTATCGTTCACTGGTCCATCCTCTTGAGCAAATCCTCGAGGTCGTCGAACCGGCTTTCCCAGAACCCCGCCATATGGCGTGTCCAGTCCATCAGCGGCGCCAGCGCGGCAAGCTGCGCGCTGTAATGCGTCTGACGGCCCTCATGCCTGTCGCGCACCAGCCCGGCCTGCTTCAGCAAGCCGAGATGCTTCGACACCGCCGGCTGCGAGACGCCGGACTGGATTGTCAGAGCGCCCACGGTCTGCTCTCCCTGGCGGCATAATCGTTCGAAGATGGCGCGCCGCGTCGGGTCGGCGAGCGTCCTGAAGAGCGCATCGTGAGCATCGGTCATGTGCAATCAATAACCCGTTGGCTATTGGTTTACGTATAACCGCCGGGATATGTATGTCAAGCCGGAACATGGAGCGACAGGAATATCGGTGAGATGGACGGCAAAGCCAACATAGTCCTTCGGCGCTGGACGCGATCGCCTTCACCCCTGGACGCGATCGCCTTCACCCGTTGACAGCGGCTTCGTCCCAACCGGACGAACAGACTGTTCATCTTGGCCAAATCAGCTATTATAGGTAAGGGCCTGCCGCAACGTAGTTTGCTCAATCCATGGCCCCTTCCGCTCAGGCGACCGTCGATACCCCGCCCCCCCGCCCTTCGGCGGTCGTCAGCCATTTCCTGTTCACGCAGGCGCATTCGCGCGGCGCCGGCTCGGTTTTTCAGCGGGTATGGCTCCGCCCGATCTCCTGCGCCACCAGTTCCTGCAACTGCCACAGATTGCGGTCACGGATGCCGCAGGCGTCGAGGTGGCGGATCGTCTCGAACAGATATTGCGCGCCCGAGCCCCAGTGGCCGACGGCTCTGGCCAGCGTCGCCGCGACCGCGGGCTTGTCGAGCTTGCCGGCGTAGCGCGGATTGGCGGGATCGACGACGAAGCCGAGCGCCTGGCCCGTCCCGCCTTCGGTGCTGACCCGCAGCCAGCGCGGCACGTTGACGGCGGGCAGGATGGTCATTTCGCGGCGCAGCAGCGCTTCCAGATTTTCGGCCACCGGTTCGGCGATCTCGAATACCATGCCCTGGCACTGGCCGCCACGGTCGAGCGCCATCATCAGGCCGGGCCGATCGAGCGTGCCGCGAAAGCGCTGCACGGTGAAGCAGAACGACCGGTGCCACCCCCGAGCCACCGCCCGTTCGCCACCCCGCACCTCCCCCGCCGGCTTCCACAATAGCGAGCCATAGGCGAACAGCTTCAGCGGCCCGGCCGGCGCCGAGGCCAGAATCTCGTCGCGAAACCGCGCATAATCCAGGTCAGTCATATAGACCATGCCTGGCGTCGGCCCGGCATCCTCGACCGCGCGCAAGGTGCGCGCCACCAGCGCCTCGGTCAGCGCCATCGGCGGTTTGCGGAGCGCGGGTTTGCGCGGTGCGGCGGAAATCGGCTTGTTCATTTTCGTGCCTCGGCCATGGCCGCTATGTTGCCCAGCGGAGGCAGATACTCAAGAGGCTGCCGACGCTGCCAATCTCCCCCCAAGCGGGGGAGATGTCCGGCAGGACAGAGGGGCCCGCCGGCGCCTGAATGAGTTCCGCCCCGCCGCGACGTCCGAAGGTGACATACGCGCGGGAAACACAGGGAGAACGCGACCACCCGTCCCATTTGTCGCCGGCGGGGTCGCAATGGAACGACATCGCTCCCGGAACGTTGCATCAGGTTGGGAGGAAGTCATGAACGATGCGCCGGCAACGCCCGTCGGCAGGACGCTTTTGCCAAGCGAACTGGTCACCGTGATGTCCCATTTCCATCGCGCCGAGATCGCCCGCATGGCCGGCTGGCGCGACCGCCTGGACCGCACCAGCAACTGGGCGATCACCGTTGTCGCGGCGATGCTGTCGGTGTCGCTGTCGACGGCCAGCGCCCATCACGGCGTGCTGCTGTTCGCCATGCTGCTGGTGCTGCTCTTGTTGTGGATCGAGGCGCGCCGCTACCGCTTCTTCGATGTCTACCGCGCCCGCGTACGCCAGTTCGAGCGCCATTATTTCGCGCAGATCTTCTCGCCGCAGCCGGACTTCGCCTCCGACTGGCTGCTGATCCTCGGCGAGAGCCTGCGCACGCCGAAATTCCTGGTCTCGCAGCGCGTGGCGCTGGCACGCCGTTTGCGCCGCAACTACCTGCACATGATGCTGATCCTACTGCTCGCCTGGATCCTCAAACTGTCGACCCCGAGCCTGATCAACCAGGGCGCGCCGGTCGGCTTTGCCGGCACATTGCGCGAGGCCGTCGGCGCGGCGGCGCTCGGTCCCGTTCCAGGCGCGGCCATCGTCGCCGTGGTTGCCTTCCTCTATGCCGGCCTGGTGGCCGCCGCCTTCCTGACGCCGGGCGATGACGGCGAGCTCTCCTTCGGCGATGTCCACGTCTGAGCCCGATATCTGACGCCCGATTTCTGCGACGGATGGCTGCAACGCAAAGGTCAGCCGCGCGTTGTTATGGTCAGTCCGCGGCGGCGTCTTGAAGGGACCCATGATCCACCCAACGGCAACGAGGTCGCACGGCGCCGCGGTCGCCTTTTCGCTGGCCATTCTCCTTCTGGCACCGGCAAGCCACGCGCTGGCTGCGCAGCCGGCCGGTCACGCCTCTGGCATGGGCGGTTCGGCCGAAGGGCTGTTCGTCGCCGAGATCGTGCTCCTGCTTCTGGTCGGCCGTGGGCTGGGCGAAGTCTTCCAGCGCTATCGCCAGCCGGCGATCATGGGCCAGCTGATCGGCGGCATCCTGCTTGGGCCGTCGCTGTTCGGCTGGCTCTGGCCCGACGCGCAGCACCTGGTCTTTTCCACCGATCCCGCGCAGAAAAGCATGATCGATGCCGTCTCGCAGCTCGGCATTCTGCTCCTCCTCCTGCTGACCGGCATGGAGACGGATCTGCGCCTCGTACGGCGGGTGGGCGCGGCCTGTTTTTCGATCTCGATCACCGGCGTCGTCGTGCCCTTTGCCTGCGGCTTCGCGCTGGCGCAGGTGCTGCCGGGCTCGCTGTTGCCCGAGCCGACTGAGCGCGTCGTCGCCGGGCTGTTCCTCGGCACCGCGCTGTCGATCTCCTCGGTCAAGATCGTCGCCATGGTGGTGCGCGAGATGAACTTCATGCGCCGCAACCTCGGCCAGATCATCATCTCCTCGGCGATCATCGAGGACACGATCGGCTGGCTGATCATCGCCGTCACCTTCGGCATCGCCACCAATGGCAGCCTGCAAGTGGTGCCGCTCATCACCACGGTGGCCGAAGTGGCGCTGTTCATGGTGTTTTCCTTCACCATCGGCCGCCGCGCGGTGTTCGCGCTGATCCGCTGGAGCAATGACTCGTTCCGCAGCGAATACGCCGTCATATCGGTCATCCTCATCATCATGGGCGTGATGGCGCTGATCACCAACCTGATCGGCGTCCACACCGTGCTCGGCGCCTTCGTCGCCGGCATATTGGTGGGGGAATCGCCGATCCTGTCCAACCACATCGAGGGCCAGTTGCGCGGCGTCATCACGGCGCTGTTCATGCCGGTGTTCTTCGGCATGGCCGGCCTGTCCGCCGACCTCACCGTGCTTGCCGACCCGACGCTGGCGCTGCTGACGCTGGCGCTGGTGCTGATCGCCAGCATCGGCAAATTCTCGGGCGCCTTCCTCGGCGGCCGGCTGTCCGGCATGTCGCTGAAGGAGGCCACCGCCATCGGCAGCGCCATGAACGCGCGCGGCTCGACCGAGGTCATCGTCGCCTCGATCGGCCTGTCGATGAACATCCTCTCCCACAATCTGTTCACGATGATCGTCACCATGGCCGTCATCACCACGCTGGCCATGCCGCCAATGCTGCGCTGGGCGCTCGGCCGGTTGCCGGTCGGCGATGCGGAAAAGCAGCGCGTCGACCGCGAACTGCTCGACGAGCGCGGCTTCGTCTCCAAGCTGGAGCGGTTGCTGCTGCTCGTCGACGACAGCCCGGTCGGCAAGTTCACCGCCTATCTCGCCGGCCTCGTCGGCGGCGGTAGCGGCATGCCGACCACGCTGCTCCACCTGGAGGGCGGGGAACTGCCCGGCCCTGCCCGCGACAAAGGCCCCGAGCGGGCCTCGCAGCAGGTCAAGAAAGGGGCGGCCAGAAGCGCCAGGGCTGTCCGCAAGGCCGAGGATACGCCGGTCGACAAGGTCCACCTCACGGCCCGCACCGAGCTTGAGGCCACCACCGAAACGATCGCCGCCGAAGCGCGCAAGGGCTACGGCCTTCTGCTGGTCGGGCTGGACAACGCGATGACCGACAAGGGCACCTTCAGCGGTACCCTGAAGGATATCACCAGCGGCTTCGACCGCCCGCTCTGCCTGGTGCTGAATGGCGCCAAATCCAGCGGCAAGATGCCGTTGCTGCGCGCCGGCGCGACCATTCTGGTTCCCGTCAACGGCACCGAAGTCGCGCGCCGCGCGGCCGATTTCGCGCTCGCCTTGGCCCGGCCGCACCGGGCCCGCGTGAAAGCCCTCTATGTCTCGCAGGCCCGCAAGGGCAGCCCGCCAAGCTCGGTTTCGCACCGCCGCGAGGAGGCCGTGCTCAAGGATGTCGCCGATCTCGCCGACCGCTATGGCGTCGCCGTCGAGACCGCGATCCGGACGCGTGCCACGCCCGACAGGGCGATCGCCAGGGAGGCGGGCAAGGGCGCCGCCATGGTGGTGATGGGCGTCACGCAGCGGCCAGGCGAAGAGCTGTTCTTCGGCGACACGGCGACCGCCGTGCTGGCCGCCGTCGCCTGCCCGGTCGTGCTTCTGGCCAGCGACCGCGTCAGGCGGGCCGAGGCCGAGGAGGCGGCAACCGAGACCGGCGCTTGATGCGCTTTCGAATACGCAATTCCCTAGGGAAAGCGCTATGCGCTTTTCCCGGGGAAAACCGCTACGCACTTTTCCTGGAATTGCTCTACAGGCCGAAGAACTGCCGCCCGATCGCATAGCCCAGCGCCGCCACGACGAGCGGGAACAGCGCCGGCGCGATCTTGCCGAGGAAGGAGACGCTTGTGTCCCTGGGCGGCACATAGCGTCCATTGCCAAGATTCTTGGTCATTGCGTACCCCACGCCATCGGATAATTAGCAGATGCTTATTGACGCATGGCCGAATTAACGGCTTGCAAAGAAATTCGTTCGAATAGCCGACCATTGCGCGGCGCCCACAGCCTGTTTGTCGCTGATCTCGGCGCACGCCGCCCCGGCTACAGACAAGATACCCGCGCTTCGGCTAAAGTTCCGCCGGACGCGACGCCAGGGGAAGAACCGAGATGAGCAAAGCCAGTTCAACGCCGGCCGGGCAGCCGAGGCCCCCCAATCCAAGACAACTGGCCGAGATCGCCAGCTACCACGCCCATATCTACTATGACGGGCAGGCCGAGCGGCAGCATGCCGAATGGCTGCGCCAGCGCATCGGAGAACGTTTCCGCGTGCGCCTGGGCAATTGGCACGACGGACCGGTCGGCCCGCACGGGCAGGCCATGTACCAGGTCTCCTTCGCACCCGAAATTTTCGCGACGCTGGTGCCCTGGCTGATGCTGAACCACCGGGGCCTCAGCATCCTCATCCACCCCAACACCACCAACCCCAAGCGCGACCACCTGGTCGACCCGATCTGGATCGGCCGCCCGCTGGAGGTGCATGGCGAGGTGCTGGGCGAGGAGCATGAGGCGGAAGAGGCGCTGGAGGTGAATACGGAGCCGACGCTGGGGGCGTGAGGGGCCCGCGATGAGGGGGCCGCTGGCCCTCTCGCGGGGTTTGATGATCCCTTTGGGGGAATGACAGGATGAAACCCTTGGCCGCCGAAACCTTGCCCTATCTGTCATCGGCGCTGCTCGACCGCCTGTCGATTTCCACGGCCGACATGGTCGACGAGATCGAACGCCAGATCGTCGGCCAGAGGCGCGGCGAGGTCTGGTGCGCGCCGAAGGCGGTCGTGCTGCCGGGCGACGACCGCTACATCATGGCGACGCTGGGCGTTGCGTCCACGCCGCCGGTGCTGGCCACGAAATCGCTGGTCGTCAATCCGCGCAACGCCGGGCGCGGCATGCCCACGCTGAATTCGCTGATCACGCTGCTCGACGCCGAAACAGGCCTGCCGCTTGCCCTGGTCGACGGCAATTGGGTGACGGAGAAACGCACGGCCGCCTTGAGCGCCGTCGCCGCCAGGCGCATGGCCAGCGGCGACGCGTCGTCCCTCGCCTTCATCGGCTGCGGCGTGCAGGCGCGCGGCCACCTCGAAGCGTTCGCCGACCTCTTCCCCTTGCGCGAAATCCGCGCCTTCGGTCGCGGCGCGGCCAATCGCGACGCGCTTTGCCAGATAGCCCGCTCGCGAGGCCTGCAAGCAATCCCATGCGACACGGCAAGGGCCGCGATCGAAGGCGCCGACATGGTGGTGACGACGGTGACCCTGGTGCCCAGGCCCGCGCCCTTCCTCGACGCGAACTGGCTGAAGCCGGGAAGCTTCACCGTGATGACCGACCAGGCCCTGCCCTGGCTGCCCGGCACGATGCGCCGCTTCGACCGCATCATCGTCGATGACCTGGAGCAGGAAGCGAAAATGCCCAACCCCATGATCGACCCCACGATGGTCGCCGGCGACCTGACAGGCCTGGTCTGCGGCGATTTTGCGGGACGGGAGGGGCCGGGCGAAACGACGGCGTTTGTTTTTCGAGGGCTGGCGGTGGGGGATCTGGCGGTGGCGGCGCTGGTGTATGAGCGGGCAAAGGTGGGAGCGTAGGAGCGCGAAATGGTTTTCGGTTCGGCGTCGGGGCAAACCGAGCGCCGAATGGCTGCGCTCGGGGAACGTTCAGCGCACGCTTGGGCAAATTGGCACGATAGACCAGCCGCACGGGCAAGCCAGGTACCGGTCTCCTTGGCCTCCGCCACGCTGGTCCCCGGCTGATGCTGAACCATCGGGGGCATCCTCATCCACCCCGCCAACCCCGAGCGCGACCATCTGGTCGATCCGATCTGGATCGTCCGAAAGCTGGGGGCGCATGGGGAAGTGCTGGGCGAGCACGATGATGCGGAGGAAAACCGTTGATCTCCCAGGCAATCGACGTGCTGAACCTCCCATGCTTTGCGTGAAATATACGGGGGTCAGAAAGCATAGGCCGAACGCCAGGCCGAAGTGCAATTTCGAACTGAGATACCACCACCAAAGGGAATATTAGTAATCCATAATTAACCATGTGCGGGCATATATGTGCCGAACAACCGCCCTGCCGCATCAATCCCCCCAATCTTCAAGGAGCCTCACCTGTGTGGAGGATAGTATCAGCGTGCCTGGTCTTGCCAGCGCTTTTCAGCAGCGAAGCGCGCGCGACTACCACGACGAGTTCGATGTCCGTCCAAATGACCATTACGGCATCCTGCACGATCAACAGCGCGGCGACGCTAAACTTCGGATCGTCGGGTGTCATTGCGGCCAATGTCGACCAAGCATCGACGCTGCAGGTCCAGTGTACCAACACGACTCCTTACAATATCGGGCTGAATGCAGGCACCGGCACCGGAGCGACCGTCGCCACCCGCAAGATGACCAACGGCGGCTCGACGATCAACTATTCGCTCTACAGCGACAGCGGCCGGACCACAGTATGGGGCAACACTGTTGGCACAGATTCAGTGTCGGCGACCGGCAATGGCGCCGCGCAGAGCTTTACCGTCTATGGACGGGTGCCGTCGCAGTCGACACCAGCTCCGGCGGTCTATACCGACACGGTGACAGTGACGGTTACCTACTAGTCGCAATCGTAGCCCTGCAACAGAACCCTGCGTCGGGGTATCGCGTGTAAATGGGCGTTTTTGAGCAGATCGGCAATCCGATCGGCTGCTGCGTCGCCAGCAGAGGCCGCTCGAAGCCTGAGGAGAAATTGAGATGGTGGTGAAGTCGAGTTCGGCGTTGGCGTTGGCGGCGGCTTTGCTTTTAGGCTCTTGGCCGGCGCGCGCGGATGCGCTTCAGGTGCAACCTGCTCTGGTCGACGTCGTCGCACCCCAAGCCGCATCGACGATCACGCTGCACAATGCGGGATCAACCCCCAGCACGATCCAGATACGCGTCTTCCGCTGGTCGCAGTCGAACGGCGACGAATCCCTCACTCCCACCGAGGATGTCGTTGCGTCGCCGCCCGCGATCACGCTGGCGCCGGGCGTCGACTATGTCGTGCGAATCGTGCGCGTAACGAAACAGCCCGTGGTCGCTGAAGAGGCCTACCGGCTGCTCGTCGACGAGTTGCCGGACGCAGGCCCCGCGCGAAGTGGCACGGTGAAGCTGCTGGTGCGCCACTCCATACCCGTCTTCTTCGGTTCACCGCAAAGAGGGCAGCCGGCCGTGGATTGGACGGTATCGAAGCAAAACGGGCGAGTGCTCGTTTCCGCCCATAATCTTGGCAAAAAGCGTCTGCGCATCTCCGCTCTCTCGTTGCGCGATGCTGGTGGACACAAGATTTCCTTCGGCAATGGCTTAGTCGGATATGCTCTCGGTCAGTCCACCATGCAGTGGACGGCGCCGGTCAAGGGGCGAAAATTCGCTACTAATGGGTCGGTGTCGGTTTCCGCGGAAGGCAACGATGGCGCAATCAACGCGGTTGCCGCGGTTGATAGCGGGCAGTGAAAGGAGCGAGCCTCCTGAGATTTTCGATACTGCTTTGCACGCTGACAGAGTTCGATGCTGCGGCGGCGGAAATCCGGCATTTCCAGCTCGAAGTCTTCGTCAACGGCGCCTCTACCAACCAGATCGCGGCGTTCACATCCCCCGACGGAAGGCGTTTTGAAACAAGCCAGAACGAACTGCGCGCCCTGGGATTGGCTGTCGGCCAAGACAAACCGGACGATGCCACCGTCATGCTCGACACCGTTCAGGGCCTGACCTATCGCTACGACGAACGCGAGCAACGCATCTACCTTAGCATCAATGATAGCCTGCGCGGAACGATCAGCTACGACGCGAGGCCCGATGGCGAAGCCCCGCCTCGCATAGACACGGGCACTGGCGGCGTTCTCGACTACAATCTCTTCGCCGCGTCGCGACAGGATGTCGACAAGAAAAATTTCACTTTCAGCGGCGTGTCCGCGACCCTGGACGCGCGAGCCTTCTCACCAATCGGCACGCTCGGTCAGTCGGCGATCCTTCGGCTGGACCAAGAGGGCCACGCCGATGCGCTGAGACTCGACACCACTTTCAGCTATTCGGACCCGGCAAGACTGGTCACATACCGGGCAGGCGACGCGATCTCCGGCGGGTTCGCATGGACGAGGCCGATCCGCATCGGCGGACTTCAGTTGCGTCGCAATTTCGGGCTCCGCACAGATCTGATTACCCAGCCACTTGCCTCCGTCGGCGGCAGCGCGGCGGTTCCATCCACGGTGGACGTCTACGTCAACGATGCGAAAGCCTATTCTCACGACATAGGCGCCGGCCCATATCAGATCACCGACATTCCGGTCACGACCGGCGGCGGGGAAGCGCGTGTCGTGCTACGCGATGCGGCGGGTCACGAAACGCGCACGACCGTGCCGTTCTATACGTCTCCCAACCTGCTGCGACCGGGACTATCGGATTTTTCGCTGGAAGCTGGCCTCCCGCGCTTCGGCTATGGAACGACTTCGGACGCCTATGCGCTCAATCAACCAGTCGTGTCGGCAAGCCTGCGAAAGGGTATCTCGGACTGGTTGACGCTGGAAGGCCACGCGGAGGCCTCAAGCCAAGTGGTGAATGGCGGCGCTGGGGTGGTAACGCGCACCGGCTCGCTTGGCGTCGTCTCGTTCGCCCTTTCCGGCAGCCATGGCGACACCGGCAACGGCGCGCAGGCCTATGCTTCCTATGAAATGAGGCTCGGCCGTGTCAGCATCAATGCAAGCACCCAGATGACGTTTGGGCACTATGACGATCTCGCGTCGGCGACTGGCCGATTTCGGGAACAGGCGGGGGTCGATCACGAATTCTTCAGCCTTCTAGATTTCGATCCCGAGGTGACCGATGGATCCGCTCGAGTTGACCGACCACATGAGATGGTCAACAGCATTTCGTTCGGCGTACCTCTATCCGGCACCAGCAGCATCGGCGGAAGCTATATCGACCTCACATCAGCGACCGGCGACAGCTCGAGAATCATCACCGCCTCCTATTCGCGGACGCTGCCCTTCGGCTACTTCAACGCCACCGCCTTTGCGGAGCTTTGCGGGCACCGGCATGTCGGCCTGTTCGGAGCATTGTCCGTCCCGATCGGCGTCGACGTGATAGCATCATCGGCAGTCTCCGCGGGTCAGGACGGCGTCGAGGCGTTCGCCGAATTGAGCAAGCCGCTCGGCGAGGAACCCGGCAGCATCGGGTGGCGGGCAAGCTTCAGCCAGAAATCCTCCGAAGGCGCGGCGGCGGCGTCTTACCGCTCGTCTTACGGGCAGGCGGATGCCACCGTCATTCATTCCAGCTCCGGCAGCACGGCGACTGCGCAGGTCGACGGCGCGATCGCGACAATGGGCTCTGGGGTGTTCCTGACGGATCGGATCGACGACAGCTTCGCTGTCGTCGAGACAGGTGTGCCCAATGTCGGCGTCATCTATGAAAATCGCCCTGTCGGCGTGACGGACGCGCATGGCCGGTTGCTGCTGTCGGGCCTGCGTTCCTATCAAAGGAACAAGATCGCCATAGGCACCACCGATCTGCCTGTCGACGCCGAGGTCGCCACCACGCAGGCCGTCGTGTCCCCGGCCGACCGCTCGGGCGTCCGGGTGGATTTCCGTGTTCGCACGAACGTCAATGCCGCGGTGCTGGTCGTGTCGAAACCGAACGGACAGCCGTTGGCGGTGGGATCGCAGATCAAGGTCAACGGGAATCTGGATGCCCTCGTCGGCTACGACGGACGCGCCTATGTCACAGGGCTGACAAGCAGAAATACCCTCACGGCGGCGACCGCTCAAGGCTCGTGCCAGGCGTCTTTCCCTTACCGATCCAGAGCCAACAAGCAGGTGATCATTCCTGTTGTCTGCCGATAAACTATGCCCTCAGTAGGTGACCGTCACGACGATCGTGTCGCTGTAGGTGCCTGGCGCGGGCGTCGTCTGCGCGGGGGCGCGTGCGTAGACGCTGTATATCTGGTCCAGCCCCGTACCCGTACCGGCACTGGAGTCGGTCCCAATCGTATTGCCCCAAATGGCGGTTCGGGCGCTATCGCTGTAGAGCGAATACATCACAGTCTTGACGCCGCTCGTCATCTTCCGGTTGGCCACGGTGGCCCCCGAACCTGTGCCGGCGCTTAAACCGATGGTATACGGCGTCGTGTTTGTACAGCGCACGGTGACCGAACCTGTCGCGTCAGTGTTCGAGGCCAGAACGCCGACCGAGCCGAAGTTGACACTGGAGGCCGAGACGGCGCAGTTGGGGTTGATCGTCGCGGTCCAGGACGAGCCGCTAGAAGTGGTCTGGCGCGTGCCGGTCGGGCAGGTCGCAGCGGTCTTATAGTCATATTCGGTGGCCGGAGCGGTGCTCATGGTCCAGGCAAACGATCCAGGGCCTGTCGTGGTCTGGTTGGAGAGCACCCTGCCATAGGCGGTGAGGGTGGCGCTGGCGCTTCCGCTTGATCCCAATCCAAGGTCGAAAGTTGTGCCGGCAGGATAGAGACCATAGGACGTGGTGGCCAGACCCCAAGACCCCCAAATGGTCGTTCGGGAGGGATCGCTGTAGAGCTCGTGAACAAGTCGCTCCGAACCCGCCGCTAGCCGGCGATTGCCGGCTGCGTTCGTCTGACCGGGCGAGAGCTCAACGCAAAGGCGCACTGTCTGATTGGCTGTCCCGGTGCAGTTGATCGAGAAGGTTGACGTCGCATCGATCGTGCCACCGTTCAGGATATCTATCGTTCCGTACGACCCGATGGAGTTTGAAATTGAACAACTCTGGGACCGGGCGTCCTGCATGCCCACGGCAAGCAGCAGCGCGAGCATGACCGCCCGCATGACCCCACGCGCAAGCGAAATCGTGCAATCAAGGAGGCCGATTGCCGACCTGTGCTTATCGAATGCTGGCTCGTCCCCGTCCATCGCACTTGCCTATCACAGCATCCTGCTGAGCAGAAAGGCTATCTCGAAATTGAAAGCCTTGGACGAACTCGAGCCCAGCTGCTTGGGACTGGATCACTTGTCCTGACCGACTGCAGGAGGCGTCGAAAAGCGCAATCCACGATACTAACCACCAGGCAGGCAAGGGCAGACGAGCGCCGCTTTTTCGTTTCGAGCCGGAACTTTTAGCTATCGCTAATGTTAATCTGAATCGGTGTAGCCGCCCCGTGTCGGTGGGAGGTGGTCATGAACAGGCGCCTCGTACTCTTCTCCGCAGCCACAGCCTTGTTGGTCGGGCCATTAGCCTTCACCTCGGCTCGCGCTGACGAACCGCAATCGGCGGCAAACGTTCAATCAGCAATGCGGAAGCTGTGGGAAGATCACATCACTTACACGCGCAATTACATTATCAGCGCACTCGCCGGCCGGATACAGATGACATTGCCAAGCGCCTTCTGCAGAACCAGGATGACATAGGGGACGCGGTAAAACCTTACTACGGCGATGCGGCAGGTCAAAAGCTGGCGACGCTGTTGAAGGACCACATCAAGATTGCAACGGAGGTGGTCAAAGCGGCCAAATCAGGCAGCAAGGACAAACTTGCGGCCGCTCAGAAGAAATGGACAGACAATGCTGACGACATCGCCATGTTTCTCTGCAAGGCCAATCCGAACTGGTCCGAACAAGACATGAAAGAAATGCTGCACAAGCATCTGGAACTGACAACCAGCGAGGTCGTTGGCCGGTTGAAGAAGGATTGGGCGGCGGACATCAAGTCCTACGACGAAGGCCACGTTCACATGTTGAAGTTCGCTGACATGCTGACGGCAGGCATCGCCAAACAATTTCCCGACAAATTCAAAGCCTGACCGGCCGGGCGACAAGATCAGGTTTGAGCGCGAGCCCGTTAATGGGATCTTAGACCGCATCGCGGTGCCGGGTGCCTGGACGAAATCACGGTCGACACGGTCGAGATCGTGAAGTCACCCCCCAGCCAGCCGCGGCAGCAGAAAAATCTCCGCCCCCGGCGGCAGCTCCTTACTCCACGTGTCCCGGTAAATCGTCCCGTCGATCGCCACGGCGATCCCGCGGTCGATCCAGGGCTCCAGGCCGGGATACTGTTCAGCCAGTTTCCTGAACAGCTCCCTTATGTCCTTGGCCTCGACCTCGACCTTGCTCTTGCCTCCGGCGGTCGTGGCCAGCGCGCCCCAGAGCGTGACTTCGACCATTGCGCCGGAGCCCCTTTCTAGCCTTCCCGTTCCGCCTCGATCGCCGCCAGGATGCGGGGCGGCGACATCGGGATGTGGGTCATGCGCACGCCCGCCGCGTTCGAGACCGCGTTGGCGATCGCCGCCAGCGGCGGCACGATCGAGGTTTCGCCGACACCGCGCACGCCATAGGGGTGGTTGGGGTTGGGGATTTCCAGGATCTGCGTGTCGATCATCGGCAGGTCGGAGCAGACCGGGATGCGGTAGTCGAGGAAGCCGGCGTTCTGCAGCCGGCCGTCCTTGCCGTAGATGTACTCCTCGTTGAGCGCCCAGCCGATGCCTTGCGCTGCGCCGCCCTGGTACTGGCCCTCGACATAGGTCGGGTGCACCGCCTTGCCGGCATCCTGCACCACCGTGTAGCGGATCACCCTGGTCGAACCCGTCTCGGGGTCGACCTCGACGTCGCATATATGGGTGGCGAAGGAGACGCCGGCGCCGTCGGCGACGAGCTCGCTATGGCCGGCGATCGGTCCGCCGGTCTTGCCGGACTGCGCCGCGATCTCCTTCAGCGACAGCTTGCCGAGATTGCCGTGCTTCTCGCCCTTGGCGACCGCGTGGCCCTGTTCCCAGACCACGTCGTCGACGGAGATATCCCACATCTGCGCGGCGCGCTCGCGCAGGATTTTGATCGCGTTGCGGGCGGCCGAGATCGTCGCCATCGAGGATGAGAAGGTGCCCCGGCTGCCGTCGGTCATGTCGTTGTAGCCGAGGCTCGACGTGTCGGCGACGATGGCCTTGACCTGTTCATAGGCGATGCCGAGCTCCTCCGCCGCCACCAGCGACAGCGAGGCGCGGGAGCCGCCGACATCGACGGTGCCGACGGCAAGCGAAACCGAGCCGTCCATGCCGATGTTCAGGTCGGTGCAGGTCTGGCCGCCGAAATTGAACCAGAAGCCGCAGGCCATGCCGCGCCCCTGGTTCTCCTTGAGCGGCGCCTTCATGTGCGCATGGTTCTTCACCGCCTCCAGCGTCGGGCCGATGCCGATCGGGCCGTAGACCGGGCCGTAGGACGAGCGCGTGCCTTCCTGGGCGGCATTCTTGATGCGGAACTCGACCGGATCCATGCCGAGCTCCTTGGCGAGCTCGTCGACGGTGCTTTCCACCGCGAAGGCCGCCATCGGCGCCGACGGCGCGCGATAGGCGGCGGTCTTCGGCCGGTTGACCAGCACTTCGAAGCCCACCGTCTTGACGTTATCGAGCCTGTAGCAGGCGAACGCCGTCATGGCGCCGATCTCGGCCCAGGTGCCGGCATAAGGGCCGCTTGTGTAGCGCAGCGTCGCTTCGGCCGCCGTGATGGTGCCGTCCTTGCGGGCGCCGATCTTGACGTCGATCGAGGTGGCGCTGGTCGGCCCCGAGGCGCGGAACACCTCGTCGCGGGTCATCACCAGCTTCACCGGGCGTCCGGCCTTGCGCGACAGAGCAAGCGCCACCGGCTCGGCCCAGACATGGGTCTTGCCGCCGAAACCGCCACCGATCTCCGAGGAGGTGACGCGCAGCTTCGAGGCTTCCATGCCGAGCAGCTGCGCGCAGTGCTGGCGATAGACGAAATGGCCTTGCGTGCAGACCCACAGGTCCGCGGTGCCGTCGGAGCTGACATTGGCCACGCAGGCATGCGGCTCGATATAGCCCTGGTGCGTCTGCTCGGTCTTGAAAGAGCGCTCGACGATGAAATCGGCGTGGCCGAAACCCTGATGGACGTCGCCATGGCCGAACTGCGAGCGCTTGGTGACGTTGGACGCCTTGATTGGCTTTTCCTCCAGCCCCTCGGTGAAGATCGTGTCGTTGATCAGCGGCGCGTGGTGCTGCATCGCCTCGTCGACGTCGGTGACATGCGGCAGCACCTCGTAGTCGACCTCGATCAGCTTCAGCGCTTGCCTGGCCGTGTGGGCATCGATCGCCGCCACGGCGGCCACCGCATGGCCGTCATAGAGCGCCTTGGTGCGCGCCATGCAATTGTCGAGGATGTCGTACATGGCGGCATCGCCATCGGTGAGATCGGGCAGGTCGGCGGCGGTGATCACCGCCTTCACGCCGGCAAGCGCTTCCGCCTTCGAAGTGTCGATCTTCCTGATCTTGGCATGCGCGTGCGGGCTGCGCAGCACGCGGCCGACCAGCTGGCCGGCCATGTTGAAGTCGGCGCCGTAGCGGGCGCGGCCGGTCACCTTGTCGACGCCGTCGGGACGGATCGGGCGGGTGCCGACGGAAGCGAAATTGCGGTTGGAGTACCGTGGATCGAAATTCATGGTCACGCTCCTACGCTTGTTTCATGACGATTGCCGCGTCCTGGACGGCGCGCACGATCTTGTCATAGCCGGTGCAGCGGCAGAGATTGCCGGCCAGCCCGAAGCGGATTTCCTCCTCGGTCGGGTCGGGGTTTTTCGCGAGCAGGTCCTTGGCCGCGATCAGGAAGCCGGGCGTGCAGATGCCGCATTGCAGGGCCGCGTGTTCCAGGAACTTCTGCTGCAGCGGGTGCAGCGTGTCGCCATGCGCCATGCCCTCGACGGTCTCGATGCGGCGGCCTTCCGCTTCCGCGCCGAGCACCAGGCACGAACACACCAGCCGGTCGTCGACGATGACGCTGCAGGCGCCGCAGTCGCCGGTGCCGCAGCCTTCCTTGGCGCCGGTCAGCCCGAGCCGGTCGCGCAGCACGTCGAGCAGCGTCTCGTCGGGCTGGCAGAGATATTCGACGCTGTCGCCGTTGATTGTGGTTGAAACAGCTACACCAGCCATCATTTGCCTCCTGCGCGTGCATAGGCGGTCTGTGCGGCTCGCCTCGCCAGCACGCCCGCAACCTTGCGTCTGAATTCGATTGTGCCTCGCTTGTCGTCGATGGGGCGGCAGGCCCCGGCGCAGACCTTGGCCAGCCGCTCCAGCGCCGCTTCGTCGAGCTTGCGGCCGATCAGGGCCTCGGCCCCTTCTTCCACCAGCAACACGGTCGGCGCGGCGGCGCCGATCGCCACGCGGGCCGCCGTCACGACGCCGGCTGCGTCCAGCGTCAGGTTCACACCGGCGCTGACCACGGCGATGTCCATCTCGGTGCGCGGAATGAACCTGAGATACGCATCGGCCGAGCGCGGCGCGCGCTTGTCGAGCAGGATCGCCTCGATGATCTCGCCCTTGGCGAGCGAGGTCCGGCCCGGCGCGGTCGGCACGGTCTCGACGGCAATGGTGCGCTTGCCCGACGGGCCGACGACCACCGCCCTGGCGCCAGCCGCCACCAGCGCCGGCACGCTGTCGGCCGCCGGCGAGGCGTTGCACAGATTGCCAACAATGGTGCAGCGTCCCTGCACCTGCTTGGAGCCGATCAGCTTCGCCGCCTCGACGACGCCTGGCCAGGCCTTCTTGAGCGCGGCGTTCTCGCCCAGCACGGCGCACGGCACGGCGGCGCCGATGCTGAAGCCGTCGGCGGTTTCGCTGATGTCGCGCAAGCCGGCGATCGACTTGATGTCTATGATCAGTTCGGGTTCGACAAAGCCGCCCTTCATCCTCACCAGCAGGTCACTGCCCCCGGCAAGGATGGCGGCGGGGCCGGCCGATCCGGCCAGTTGGCCCACGGCGTCTTCGATTGAAAGCGGACGTATGTAGCGCATCGTCTCCCCTTGGTATCGCGATTTCAGCGACCGTTATAAACAATCGTCTCATAATGACCATCCGTTTCCCGGGCCGAGGCGATTGGGCCAGGTGCGGCAAAATGCGGTCCACCTGACCTGAAGCTCGCCCAGGGAAGCGTAAGTGCAGGGCCACATTAAGGCTTGACCGGAGGATGCCGCGCGTCAATCCTCTGTCCCAGGGGCCTCTGTCCCAGGGGCCTCTGTCCCAGGGGAAGAGTTTCCATGCGACGTCTCTTGGCTGTGCCTTGCGCCATGCTGCTGGCCGCGCCGGCTGGCGCCGCGACGCTCGACTACGGCTCACGGGTCGGAATGGAGCTTACCATCGTCAAAAAGTCGGGCATCGGCTCCACGCATGCCAGCATCCTGGCCAGACACGACAGGCGGAACGCCCGCGTCTACTGCCGCGAATATGGCCACGATTTCACCGAGGAGTGCATCGACGCGGAAATGAAGGCGCCGCTGCACTTCGAAATCACCGCCAACTGCAAGGCCGGCGAGTTCACCACCTTCTATGGCGCCAAGATGCTGTTCCAGGGCCGCAACAAGGGCACCGATGTGCCAACCGATTACCGGATCACCGCCGTCGACGAGAACATGGTGCTCGATGGCTCGGGCGCTTCGGGCTACGACTATACGCTCGAGCAGTTCAAGGCGCTCTGCCCCAACCGCGTAAAATAGACCGCGCGCGAACGTTTCTGGCCCGCCAAAGCCCGGAACTTGGACCGTGGCCGGCACGGCCGTTTATCGCTAGCACAGGACCGCAGTGGAGGCGAAAAAACATGACCCTGACCAATCGCGACATTGTCGAACTGACCGAGTGGCGGCGCAAGCTGCACCGGCAGCCTGAAGTCTCGAACGAGGAGGAGAAGACGGCGAAAGAGGTCGTCGCCTTCCTCGCCGACACCGGGCCGGACAAGGTGCTGACCGGTCTCGGCGGACACGGCGTCGCGGCCGTCTACGACAGCGGCAAAAACGGACCAACCGTCCTGTTTCGGTCCGAGCTCGATGCGCTGCCGATCGAGGAACTGTCCGGCGTGCCGCATGCATCGCAAGTGCCGGGCAAGTCGCATATGTGCGGCCATGACGGACACACCGCGATCCTGGCCTCGCTTGGCCGCCAGTTCGGGCGCGAACGGCCCGCCAGCGGCCGCGTCGTGCTGATGTTCCAGCCGGCGGAGGAAACCGGCAATGGCGCGGCCGGCGTCGTCGCCGATCCGCGCTTCGGCGAGATCGCGCCCGATTTCGCCTTCTCGCTGCACAATCTGCCCGGCGTGCCGTTCGGCGAGGTCAGGCTCAAGCCCGGCGTGGTCAACTGCGCCTCGCGCGGCATGCGCATCGTGCTGGAGGGCAAGACCGCGCATTCCTCCATGCCCGAGACCGGAACCTCGCCCATGCCGGCGATCTCGGAGCTGATGCCGGCTCTGCCCGCGCTCGGCCGCGCCACCTTCGCCGATGATGATTTTTCCATGGTCACCGTCACCCACGCGCGAATGGGCGAAGCCGTGTTTGGCATTGCGCCGGCCCATGCCGAGGTCTGGGCGACGCTGCGCACCCGCCGCGACGAGCGCATGGCCGACCTCTGCGCCGCCGCCGAGGCGCTGGTCAAGGAGATCGCCGGCCGGCACGGCCTCTCCGCCAGCTCAGACTACCACGAGATCTTCGTCGCCAGCGTCAACGCGCCGGACGCGGTCGAGCATCTGCGGCGCGCCCTCGACGAAGAGAGCGTCGCGCATGGCGAGGAAGCCCTGCCGATGCGCGCCTCGGAGGATTTCGGCCTGTTCGGCCACAGCGCCTCGTCGGCGATGTTCTTCCTCGGTGCCGGCGAACGCCACCCGGCGCTGCACAATCCCGATTATGACTTTCCCGACGACCTGATCCCGATCGGCTCGAGGATCTTCATGCGCGCGGCGCGCAACCTTCTCGGCTGATTTCAGCGCAACCCGGCCAGCACCGTCGCCAGCACCGCCACGCCCTGCCGCAAGGCCTCGGCGTGGAGCCCCGCATAGCCGAGGATGAACCCCGCCAGGGCCGGTTGCGGTCCGGCCGGATCGTAGAGCGGCGACACCGGATGGAGGCCGATCCCGGCAGCCCGCGCGGCCGTGACGATCGCCGCAACGCGCCCGGCGCCGACGCCGTTTACCCAGATGACTAGATGCAGCCCGGTATCGGCGCCCTCGATGGTGACCGACGGGCCGAGATTGTCCGCAAGCGCCTTCAGCAGCAGCGCCCTTCGTTCGGCGTTCTTCCTGCGAATGGCGCGCACGTGGCGCTCATAGGCGCCGCTGGCCAGCATGTCGGCCAGCGCGTCCTGCTCCAGCAGCGGAGAGTGCCGGTCCGTCAACCGCTTGGCGGCGCTGAAAGCCTGGCGCAGGCCGGCGGGCACGACGAGATAACCGAGCCGCAGCGTCGGCGACAGCGTCTTGGACAGCGTGCCGGCATAGATGACCATGTCCGCGTCCAGCGTCTGCAGCGGCGGAATAGGTGCGATGTCGTAGCGGTATTCGCCGTCGTAGTCGTCTTCGATGATGTAGGCGCCTTCCCGCGCGGCCCAGGCCAGAAGCGCGCGCCGGCGCGTCGCCGACAGGATGCCGCCGAGCGGAAACTGGTGCGAGGGCGTCACATAGGCGAGCCGCGCCGGCGGCAGCGCGTCCGTCCTCAGCCCGTCGCCGTCGACGGCGATGGGCGCGGCGACACCGCCCGCCGCCGCGAAGGCCTGACGGGCAAGCAGGTAGCCGGGGTTTTCGATGACGAAGCGGTCGCCGGCGTCGAGCAGCAGCCGGGCGCAGAGGTCGAGGCCCTGCTGCGAGCCGTTCACGATCACGATCCGGTCCGGCGTGCAGCTGATGCCGCGCGCCCGCCAGAGATAGCCTTGCAGCGCGGCGCGCAGATCGGCCGACCCCTGGGGATCGCCATAGGCCAGCCGCGCGCCGCGTCGCAGGCTGGCCCTGTTCATCGCGCGCCGCCAGGCCAGCACCGGAAAGTCGGCGCCCGACAGGTCGCCATAGCGGAAGTCCGCGACCCGCGCCGGTTGCGCGAGATTTGGCGCCGGCAGCGCAAGCAGGCGTTGCGCGAAGGCCGAGAGGTGCCGGGGCGCGGCCGCCACGGCGGGCTTCGGCGCAGCCACGACCCCCAACCCCTGCGCCACTTCGGCACGCGCCCCGACCCGCGAGGTCAGGTAACCCTCGGCGATGAGCTGGCTGTAGGCCGCCGTCACGGTCGTACGCGACGCCCCCCATTCGGCGGCGAAGACCCGGGTCGACGGCAGACGGTCGCCGGGCTGATAGGCGCCGCTGTGGATCTGTTCCTTGATCGCCGCGATGATGCGGCGCGCGGCTCCGTCCCCACTCAACTGGACCACCTCAACTGGACCATCTAAACTCTTCAAAACTGGCTATTCCGACAGGCCAGATTGTCTGCCATCTGTCCCTGCAACGCAAGGAGTTCAAAATGTACACCCCGCCCGCCTTCCGCGACGACGACAAGGACAGCCTCATGGCGACAATCCGCGCCGCGCGGTTGGCCAACCTCGTCACCGCCACGGCGGACGGGCCGCTCGCCACCCCCCTGCCCCTTTTTCTCGACGAGACCGAGGGCGAGCATGGCGTCATCCATGGCCATCTGGCGAGGGCCAACCCCCAGTGGCGTGTTCCTGCGATTGGCGACGGACTTGCCATCTTCATGGGGCCGGACGCCTATGTGACGCCGGCCTGGTACGCGACCAAGCAGGAAACCGGCAAGGTCGTGCCGACCTGGAACTACGCCGCGGTCCACGCCTACGGGCCGGTCGAGTTCTTCGACGACGCGGACAGGCTGCTGGAGGTCGTCACCCGGCTGACGAACCTGCATGAAGGCGCGCGCGCCGCGCCATGGGCAGTGTCGGACGCGCCGCCCGACTTCATTCAGTCGCAGCTTCGCGGAATTGTCGGCCTGCGCATGCCGGTGGTGAGGCTCGAAGGCAAGCGCAAGATGAGCCAGAACCGCAACGCCGCCGACCGCGCCGGCGTGGCCACCGGGCTGGCGACGAGCGAGCGGCCGTCCGACCGCGAGGTCTCGTCCTTGATCCCGTCGTAAAGCATGACGCCTCGCCTTGATGCGGCGGCCCGCGCCCGCCCGGTCAGGAGTCGATCCGGCCCGCGACCTGCTGTCGCCTATCGACGTCCATTGCCACCAGAGCCGGCTTCCCTCGCCAGCACCAAGTCCGCGTCATCGAGTACGTAGCGGACATAACGGTAGTCGCGAATGAAGCTGATCCGGCCTTCGCGCCATTCCAGCCACATGAAATGATGCGGCTTCGGGGCGGCCCGGCCTTCGAACACCGCGATCACCTCGCGGCCCTCGACCCATGCCGGCCTGAGCCACAAGCCGTCGCTCTTGGCGTAGATCGTGAAGAACATGCCGACGTCGGCGGCGCCCGCGCGCGGCGGGTGCATGGATTGATGGAGCCGCACATCGTCGGCCAGCAGCGCGCGCAAGCCGTCCCAGTCGCGTCGGTTGAACAGAGTGACGTAGCGCACGGTTGCCGCGGATGCGATGCGCGCATCGGGGAGCGGATTGGCCTCGGCGTTGATCCGCCGAAGCCGGGCGCGGCCGCGCGCCAGATGCGCCTTCACCGCATCGACCGTGATACCAAGCAAAGCGGCGATGTCGGCCAGCGGCTCGTCGAGCACATCCCTCAGGATAATCACGCTGCGTTGCGGCACCGGAAGCTCCGCGAAGCGCGACACGGCGGTTTGCACGGCTTGCCTGCGCATCAGCATCTCCACCGGGTCGGCCTCGTCGGCAATCTCCAGCGCCGCCTCGATGGGCTCGGCGGCGCGGATCGCGCGGCTGCGCAAAAGGTCCAGCGCTCGGTTGTGGGCGATCCGGAACAGCCAGGGCCTGAGCTGCGGCACCTCGCGCAACTCGTCAAGGGCAATGAAGGCGCGCGCGAACGTATCCTGCACCACATCCTCGCCGTCGATGACCGATCCCATCAGCCGCGAACAATAGCGGTGCAACTCCGGCCGCAAGGCGGCGGCAAGGGCAAGCAGCCCCTCCTGCCGGTCGCGCTCCACGGCTGGCTTTCCCTCGCTCAAGGGCCCTCCATGATCGTCACGCCCGCGTCGCCGCTGAGGCCGAAGACGACGCCCTCGGCATATTGCGGGTCTTCCAGCACGGAAACCACCCTGTCGCCGAAAGCCCGGGGCGGCATCGGCGCGCCGAAGCGGGTGACGAATTGTTCCGGCGTGATGCCCATCGAGCCGGCATAGGCGCCGGCGCCCGCATCGCCGATCCCGGTGCCGAGGATCATCTGCCGCGGCAGGATCGCCTGGAAGCGTATGCCGAGGCCCTTCTCCTGCGCCACGCCATTGGCGTATTTGGCCATGAACCACAGCATCCGCTTGGAGCCGCCATAGCCGCCCGACATCTGCGATCCGGTGACGGCGGCACCGCTCGACCCCACCAGCACCCGGCTGCCCGGCTTGAGCGGCAGGTTCAGCGCCGCCTGCAGCCAGTAGAGCCCGGCCTTGACGTCGGTTTCCCAGGCAACTGAGAAATCCTCCCATTTCAACTGATCCAGCCGCCCCATCCGGGGCGTTGCACCGGCGTTCAGCACCACTATGTCTGGGCGGACCTCGCCAAGAATGCGATAGGCCGCGTCCTCGTCCGTGACATCGGCGGCAATGGTGGCGACCCCAAGCCGTGCACCGACCGCATCCAGCGCCTCGGCGCCCCGCGCGACCACGGTCACCTCAGCGCCCTGCTCTACCAGCGCTTCAACCAAGCCGAGGCCAAGCCCACGGCTGCCGCCGGTGACCACGATCTTCTTATCCCTGAGGCTCATTGACCCTGCTCCAGTGTTTCACTGTAGCTAAGACGTCTGAGGATCGGGAAAAGAGTCAGGGGGTGGGCAAACTTGGTGATGGCGCCTAGACACGCCGCCAGGCTGCGGGTCAGATTTGTGGACCCTGTGATAGCCTGGAGACCCCCTATGATTTCTGCGGGCACCCTAGTGATCGTCGAGAGTGTTCCCGATGATCTTCGGGACGACGACGAGATGCGAACCAAAGAGCTCTTCCTTGGATGTGTCGGGCGAAAGTTTGAGGTTATCAGCACCACAATTGTTTCAGGGGAGCAACTTCTTGAATTAGAAGTCGGCGAGGTTTTTGGAGAACCTGCCTTCATGCACTCTATCTGGATCGAGGAACGGCATGTCACTGTTATCGATCCGCCAGAGCAAATTTCAAACTGACCCACTACCCGCCGCCAATATGGAGCCGGCAGCAGACCCGCAGCTTCAAGCATGCCCAGTGGACGGTCCGCCGGACATGTGCTCCATGGGCAGGTGACGAAGCGGTGGGGAAGAAGTGAAGCGCGCTTTTCGATTGTTTGCAGCGGCGATCGTGGCGTCCGCCATGAGCGGTTGCACCAGCATTTCCTACTACGCGCAATCGCTGGAGGGTCATGTCCGGATCATGGCCGCGCGCGAAGACGTCGGAAAACTGATCAAGGCCCCTTCGACCCCTGAGGCATTGCGAACCAAATTGACGTCGGCGAGCGCCATAAGGCGGTTCGCGACAGACGAGTTGGCGCTGCCCGAAAACAGCAGCTACCACAGCTATGTCGACATCCACCGGGATGCCGTGACCTGGGCTGTTTTTGCCGCCCCGCAATTCTCGCTCACGCCAAAAACATGGTGCTTTCCGGTTTTCGGCTGCGTTCCGTACCGGGGTTACTTCGATCGCAAATCCGCGACCGAAAGCGCCGTCGCACTTCATGGACAGGGGCTGGACGTCTATGTCACCGGCATCACCGCGTATTCCACGCTGGGCTGGTCCAGCGACCCGCTGCTCAGCACCATGCTGCGTCAGGACGACACCTATCTCGCGAGCCTCATCTTTCATGAACTGGCGCATCAGCGCCTCTATGTGAACGGCGATTCCGCATTCAATGAGGCTTTCGCGGTTGCCGTCGAGACCACCGGCACAAGAAAATGGCTCCGCACGGCCGGCGATCGCGCCGGATTGCGCCGCTACGAAGCCGATCGCAAGCGCAGCGCCGATTTTCTCGGACTGGTGTCGAAAACGCGCGACGAGTTGCGGCGGGTCTATGAAAGCTCCCGCACCCCGGATGAGATGGCGGCGGCCAAGGCAACCACGCTCGACAGGTTGCGGACGCGCTACCGGCAAATGCGCGACAGAAGCTGGGCCGGATACCGGGGATACGACGCCTGGTTCAACGCCCCGATCAACAACGCAAAGCTCGCCGCGACTTCTGTCTACGGCGAACAGGTCCCGGCGTTTCTTCGCTTGTTCGACCTGTGCTCCGGCGATTATCCGAGGTTCTATGCTTCCGTTCGACGGATCGCGGATTTGCCCGAACCGGCCCGTGCCGAAGCGCTCAAGGCTGCGACTACCTGTGATTGACTTGAACAAGCATGGGCTGCTCTTTGGAGTGCTCCGATGTCAGCCCGGGCCGCGAGCGGATGGCTCTAAGCCTGGCTCGCCAAGAGTGACGATCCGATGTCTGCGTCGAGCGCAAAACGCTCGCAGTGCTCGCCGTCGGACTCGTCGATGAAGCTTTCGACATGTTTGAAGCCGAGCTTCGCCAAGATCCGCAGCGACGCGAAATTGTGCGTCACCGCCTCGGCCGTCAGCTGGTCAAGCGCCAGGGTCTCAAAAGCATAGCGAACGACTTCGCGCGCGGCCTCGCTGCCCAGTCCCTGTCCCCAATGCGCACGCGCCAGCACAAATCCCAATGCGGCTGCCTTGGCGTCGGTTGCGAAGGACAGGGTTATCGTCCCGATCGCGTCCGATGCCCGGTCTATGGACCACTGGATCGCCTTGCCGTCGGCGAAGCGCTGACGCGAACGGGCCAACCATCGCTCGCCCGCGCTTACGTCCTCGGGAACGGGATCGCCGGCAAGCGAGGCGGATTCGACATCGCTCGCGCGCGCGAACCATGCCGGGAGATCCCGCTCGCTCGGCGCCCGCAGCACGAGCCTTGGTGTGGTGAGCCTGGGAACTGCTTTCATCGGAGGCATTTTCGACCCGAGGCGGCGCCAATGCAACGGCGCTGAAAGGCGCGCCGCTAATGGCCAGGACGGCCTTCGGCTCCAAGATACGCCCGACCGCCTTCAGCGCCGCGCATTACATCCAGCGCTTCAATCGGTCCGGGGCCACCCGGCTGCCGTCGGTCAGCGAGTGGCATAAGATTTCGTGATGGTGCCAGCCCACCATAGGGCGGGACAATGGTAACGCGTTTGGAGATTCGCGATGAACGGGCGTTATGGGGCCGACACCGGAATGGCAGCTTTAAGGGAGCGGAAGCGGTAGAGCTTGCCCCCCGGTGTTGGTCCCAAATTGGACTTTGCAGCAGCTTTGGGTTCGGCGCTAAAATGGGAAAGAGTCTCGGCATATGGGAGTTGAGCCCGCAGGCATGAGGTCAAGAGCGCCTGGAACAGAATAGAGCCTGCCCGGACCAAACCTTGGTTTGGTCGAGCGTAAGCCCGGAGCGAAAATGCGGACAAGGGACCGCTGCTCATCCTGCATCAGGATGACGGCGAATATCTCCAGGTTTCGTTCGTGGCAGAGTTTGACGCATGAGGCGTAGTCAAGTGTCGATTCATCGGTGCAAGCAGGCCCGCTATTCCCGCCCTGCAGATATGGACACAGCCCAAGATCCGTCTCTTGATGCCAGCGATAAAGCTGCCGCGCCCCGGGCGTAAACCGGGTCGTGCCCTGATGCTGCGCCTGTTGGGAGAGCAGAGCAAGGTTCGCTTCGCATTGAGCAAGCTCGCCGACCGCCCTTGTGGCAGCCGCTGACCACGATGCGCCTGCCGCAAACCCCATCGCCGGACACCGGCCGGAACTGTCGCTGGAGATTGCCGCAACGACTGGCACCGCCAAATCCAACGTAAGTCGCAGAAGCCGCAATTCGCGACCTTGGTGCCGAAGCCAATCCTCGTAAGACGATACGGTGTCGCTTGCCCTCGACTTCGGATCGATTCGAGGCAGAACAAGTCGATTGTACCACCAGATAGAGGTCGCATCTCGCTCTATCAGCTCGAGAAGGGCGCTCATCGCAGCGTCCTCAGGGTTGATGCCCAGCGCAAGTCCGTTCGAGTCGGCAGCCGGCAAAGATGATTCCTCGCCACCGGGATCATATCCGAGGAAACACAGGCCCGCGGGCACCCAGGCTTGCTCCGTACCGAGCTTGTCGTCACTCAGGATCCAGTCTTCAGGCGCGGATCTGTCCCAGCGGGCCGGTACCATGTTGCGGGACTGTCGGTTCCCGGCCTCTCGCCGGTCATATTGCTCTTCGCTGAAAAGAAGGACGTCGGGCGGCTCGACGACCCGCCCCTCGATCGCATTGGCATACGACCGGAGAATTCGCGCCTCGGGAATGATCTGGGCGAAGTAGGTCTCGTCCGCCTCATAAAGGCAGCCTTGCAGCGCCTGCTCGGCTGTCCTGCCACAACCAGACACGAAGTAAGTGCTCTCATCGCCATCCCTGGCGGCGCGAACGCGGCCGGCCGCCACAGTGAGAGGACAGCCGAGCAATGGGTCCGAGATCACAACCGGGCCATAAAGAAGACTTGAGCCCACGCAGACCTCGAATGTGCGGATCTTTCGCATTGCGAGCGCTTCAGAACGGATTTCGCTCTGTCGTACGTCGGAAGCTCTCGTGTAGCAGTTTACACGCTGCCATGCGCGATAGCATCATGCAAATGTGCTAAAGTACGTTCGGACGTCCGACCCGAGGTATGGATGACCCCAAAGCATGGATTGACCGCAAACAACGGCACCCTGAAGCGACGCCTGGCTGCGATCGTGGTCGCCGATGTGGTCGGCTATTCGCAACAAATGGCGGAAGACGAGGAAGGCACGTTCACCCGCGTCCGGGCGCTGATGCGCGACGAGGTCCCAGGCTACGTTCATCGGCATGACGGCCGCGTTGTAAAGAACACCGGCGACGGCGTCGTAGCGGAGTTCCTCAGCGCGGTCGAAGCGGTCCGGTGTGGCGTGGCTATTCAGGCCTATCTCGCAAGCCCTGAGCGATCGTCGCCCGGTCTGTTGCTTCGAATGGGCATAAATTTCGGCGATATTATCGTCGACGGGGACGGAGACGTGTTCGGCGACGGTGTAAACGTGGCTGCGCGCCTTGAACAGATCGCCGCCCCCGGAGGCATTTGCCTTTCGGCAAAAGTGCATGAGGAGGTCCGCGCAGGGTTGCAATTGCCGTTCGAATATTGCGGCGAGTTTCAGCTCAAGAACATTCCCCGACCCGTAGCGGTCTACTCGCTTATTCACAGACCCGACGGCCCCGCTCTGCGGAACGGCGCCGAGACTTCGGGCTCGAACACGCCATCGATCCTGGTCCGCCCATTTGTCAGCACCGGCGGCGTGGAACCCTATTTCAGCGAAGGGTTCACAGAAGACGTCATCACCGAGCTGACGCGGTTCACGCAGCTCTCCGTCGCGTCATATCATACCTCGTTGCGGCTCAAGGATGTGGAACTGCCGAAGCTGGTCTCGGATATCGGGCTCGATTTCGAGCTTGCGGGTCGAATCCGGAGGATGGGGAGGCGTATCCGCCTTTCGTGCGAACTAGTGGACGCCACGTCCGGCGGTGACGTCTGGGCCGAGCATTATGACAGCGACGATCAGGACATATTCGATGTGCAGGATGAACTGGTCCGCAAGATCGTGGGCACAGTTATCGGGCGCCTCAAGGCAGCGGGTGCTGAGAAGGCGCGGCGCAAGCCGCCGGCCAACCTGGCGGCCTATGAGTGCGTGCTGCGCGGCAACGCCCTGCCGCTGGGCGACCTCGCGTCCGAAGCGGAAGCCAGGCAATGGTATCAGCGCGCCATCGACCTCGATCCGACCTATGGGCGCGCCTATGCCAAGCTGGCTCACTACAAGCAGCTGGAATGGTTTCGCGACATGGGATCTTCCGATGCCCTGCTCGAAGAGGCGCATACAATTGCCAAGAAGGCGGTTGCGTTGTCCGCCAACGATCCGGTTTGCCTCAACATTCTCGGCTGGGTGCTACTTCACTTGCGAGACTTCGACGTCGCTGCGCAACTCTACGCACGGGCCCTCTACCTCAATCCGAACGATCCCGAGCAAGTCTCTTATCTCGGCACCCTCTACACATTTGGCGGCGAGCCGGATCGCGCCATGCAATGGTTCGAGCGGGCGCAGGTGCTCGATCCACTCTACGAACCATCCTGGTATTGGCCGTTTCGCGGCATCGTCCACTTTATTGCGGGCCGGCCCGAGTTGGCACTGGTCGCTTTGAGCCGTTCATCGACAATGCCGGCATGGGTTACCGCCTACATGGCCGCTTCGAGCTCGGCGCTTGGCCGGGACAGCGACGCAAAGTTGTATGCGGCTCGCGTGGTGGCGGGTACGCCCAGCTTTTCTTGCAGTCGATTCGTGGCCAAGGAGCCCTATCGCCTGGAGGAGGATCGGGCCACGCTGCTTAAAGGGCTGCTCGCCGCAGGGCTGCCGAACTGAAATTGAAGTTTGCTATCGGCAGCCGAAAAGGACCGCGGACGCAAGCTCTTCATGATAGTGCCGACCCTGCGCGTTTTTGTGGTACGCCCCCAGGTAATCCAGCAGGTCCTCTCGCGCACCACCTACCCTGTGGACAGAGCCATAATGTCACCAAGCCCAAAATTTGGGTCACATGATGGAGCGGTTCGGATAATCGCCGGGCTCACCGAAACCGCAATAGGATCAGCAACTTGGGTCCGCTCGGTGCATAGTAGATGTAGCGGAACGATGTCCCAAGGTCCTGCAATTTGTGCAGAGCATAGCTACTCGCCGCAAGACGGCCGCAACGATCCCTCAATCGCAGGATATCCGGCGAGATCTGCCGATCATGGAAGGAATAGTTCAAACGTGCCCGATTAACGGCAATCAACCTGCATCCCGAAACAAACCAATTGACGCTGGCAGTTCAGCAGCGCTCGGAAATACCTTAGCAACAGCCCGGTCGGGAAGGCGAAGATGCTCAATTAATACGGCCTTGATTATTGCTCGCAGATCGGTCGTAGCGGCAAGATCGGTTCCGCCGCGAAGTTGGCTGGGTGCCAGCCCAGGCCACTGATTGCCGACTCGGCCGCCGGCAACGGCACCGCCCATCAGGAACGTGACGCTGGCCGTCCCGTGATCGGTTCCGCCGTCTGCGTTGAATGGCACTGCTCGGCCGAACTCAGTCACGACCAAGACAACTGTTCTGTTCCAGGCCGTTCCAGACGCTTCGGCGAACGAAACGAGCCCGTCTGCCAGGGCCTTCAATGCTCGCGCCAGACGCACGCCCTGGCTGATGTGCGTATCGAACCCAGGCAATTCGAGCGTTGCGATCCGAGGACCGCCCTCCGTTGCCAGCGCCTGTGCCGCACGGGTCGCCGCGCAAGTGAACCTGGCCGCTTGGCATAAGCTTCGCTGCGCGAGCGGATCTTCCACACATTTCGATCCGCCCACCTGTGCTTGCTCAGGGGAAAGCAGGGCCAAGTCCAGCAGCGGATTGCCCCACGCCAAATCCGATATGAGATCGATGGATCGGTCGGCCGGACCGATCCGCCATGGTTCAGTCCCTAAGGCGAGCGAGGCCAGTCTGGGCCAGCCCGTGAGGCCGTCAAAGTCGCTCCCGAACAAAGCAAATTCCGAGGCTGCATGAGATCTTTCCACTCCCGCAATGGCCGTCCCTGGGACGATCAGCAACTCCCCGGCATTAAAGTAGGACAGAAGCGGCGCCAGTGCTGGATGAAGCGCAAAAAATCCGTCCAGCTTGAGTGTTTCGGTCGCCCCCTCCTCATTCACAAGCGCCTGAGCTTCGCGCAGGGTTAGCAATTCAGGATCCCCAAACGGAGGGATCGTCGCAACGCAATCGAGTCCACCCCGGAGAAATACCAACAGGAGTTTCGGCTCGCATGCCGCCGGTCTAGCCCTTGCCGCGATTGGACGAAGCATGGAGGATAGTAGAATCCCTTGCAGGGCTGCCCTTCGGGTCAGTTGCATTTTGGGTGCTTTGGTGTGGTAGCGTCCGACTTGCCCGCAGTCACGTACGCAACTGTGTCCGCGTCAGGATAGGTACTATCCGTAAAGTCGCCTGGCGACACTGACCCGCGAACCAGCAAACCAGCCAGAATTGGTGCAGCGAATGAAGTTCCCCAACACACATTCTGTTGCGGATTATTTGAATCATCCGACAGCCACAAGGACCGCGCCTCGACGCCAGGTTCTGCAAACGAAGCGCCGAATGCACTGCCTTGCCACAGCTTGTCGGACCACTTCATAGTCATTGAATCATATTTACTGTCAGCCGCAGAAACACTATATATCGCCCCAGGACTGACCGGCGAAGTATACGGCGCAGAATTTGCCGGCGTGAACCCTTCGGCCCACGACCATCCGCCATTGCCATTTGCTCGCTCCGCATTTCCTGCCGCCACAACAATTTGTAGTTTCCGATCCGCCATCAAATGAAATAGCATATCTAACAAAGTTATATCATTGCTGTATCCGCCAGCCCTTGCACTCTCAAGAGAGTTAGCTCCCCAGCTTATGTTTACAACGTCACCAGCTTTGGCGTGATCCAAGACGTATCTTATTGCTTTAACAGGTTGGTCCCAGACGCTTACAGTTACATCATCACCAAATATTTTAATGATATTCAGAGATACCTTAGGGCTAACCCCTGCCAGTCCCGTGTAGTGCGACGATCCATCTTTAAAAGTCCTTCCTCCAATGATACCTGCGACCATGGTTCCGTGTCCCAGCTCATCATCCACGGCCCCCATCACGCAACTGCCTTGCGTACAGTCGACCTTTGTCGCCACATTCAGAAGATTTGAACTGACCGCAACCGGGTCAACTCCGCTGTCTAGCACCCACACCTCGGGGCCGTATGTGCTTTCCACCGGTGACCCGACCACACGGCAGACGTTTGCGGGAACGTCCTGGATAGTGGTGGTGGTATCCTTTTTGATTATCCTCGGATTATTTTTGCATCTAGCTGCGTCAAAGAGGGTAACAGAAAATGGATCGGCAAGTTCAAACCCTTGAGATTCAAGCTCTTTAACTCTTGTTTCCGTAATTTTTAACGTTAAAAAGCTTTTACCTATTTCGGGAAAATCTACCGAAATCACTTCCTTTTTGTCAGTTTTCTGGATTTCTGCTTTAAAATCCGCCGAGTTGTTCGAGTTCGTAGGCATGTCGCCGTAAGGCGCAACAAATGTCGCGGCGATCTCATTTGCAGGCATCTCGTCTGCCAATGACGGTCTCTGAGTGGCAGCCAATGACAAGACGCTCACGATAAGAACAGCGCGGAACTGTAGAACGACCACAGCAAGCCTCCTACGTCTACGGAAACAGCATGCCCCCAAAGGCAGTGCGCTGTCTATAAGAACATGAATTGGGCGTCGTTCCACATCGAGAGCTATCTTGCGGTAGCTGCGAAACGCGCATACGCTCACAGATGGTCCTGTGTCGAGAAGCATGCGATGCCCAGAGCGAATCTCAGGAAGGGTCGACAAGCGCGGGAAATCGGCGCGGCCATTGTCGAGACGTGGCTCAAACTCCTGCCTACGCCGGCCACCATCTTGTCGGTCGATAGTACGGTTGGAAACCCTCTGAAGATTACAATAAATCGCCAAATATTCACAGCTGCCGGCCAAAGTATCAACCTTCGCGACAGCGGTGGTAGTACTAAGACTAACCTCAGGGTCGGAACCCCAAGCGCGGTGGCGGACTATAAGCAGCAACTGCCGATATTCCTTGCCGACGGAGCCACTCCTTTTCCAACGGCGGGCGATTTCACGAACGGGTTGGCCTTTTCTAATGTCGGCAGCCCCAGTTCTCATTTGAAAGCCGAACTTACGGCCGTTTTGAACCAAATCGTCGATGGGGTGACGGTGGAACCTGAATTCGACGAGGCGGGAAAAATCTACGTCGTGGTACCGCAGATACCGGAAGACATCCTTATCAGGGCCGACCTGCTCGACTACTTGGAAAAATACCATAGATTTGGACAGGGGCGGCATTATCATGACGAGCTTGGCGCGGCGGTGCTGTTTGGCTGCAGGTAGCCGGACTTAGCCCGGCAAGGCGCATCCCTTGGAGCACCTTATTGCGGTCCCGCTCCAGCTGGTAGGGCTCCTTGGTCGCGAAGCGTAGTACAGAAAATCTAGGGGCGCTTTGCAACGTGTTGAGGGGCTGCGCCATCCTAGCCGCGGGTGGTAGCGCTTTTTGGCTTGGCCATCGGAATTCGAACAATTATGCACTGCCCGTATGCTTCGCCATCTCAGAAGAATTTATCGCCGCTTCATCAACAGCCCCTGGGCTGTTGGCTCTGCAAAGTTCATGGTGCTGATGATCTGCTTGCTTCCATTTCGCGGGGAAACAACCTGCAGCGACGGCGCGCATTCCAGCTCAATCGGCAGGCGCGGTGCTTGCTCGCACCACGGCGGCGTCGGCATGCGCGGCGGAACAATACCGCTTGTGCTTAGCTTGGCCGGCGGACTGTTCGTCGGCATCCGGCGGGCCGCCCGGCGCCATGAAAGAACTTTTGAGGCGCTCGACAACTTGGACCAAGTTATCGACGCAGTCGACAATGCCTTGAAACATGGCTTCTCCCAGCAATCGGCCAACGGGGTCTTTGGCCAATGACAAGATCACGACCGCCAACAGTCGCCGATCGGCCGAGTATGTCCGCGATCAGTTGAAGCGGGCAGACAAGCGGCGCCGAGAACAACAGCGGTCGTAGCTTGGCACCGGACGGTAGGCGCATTGGCAGACATTGTTGACATTTTCGGTCTTCCGCTTCCGGCCAACATCAAGATTTACCATAGCCTTGGTGCTCAGCGTCGGCTCATGGCGCAACCACGACCTCCAGCGCGGTCACCGCAATGTCTGCTTCCTGGCCGAGATAAAGTTCGCCTCAATGGCCGACATGAGGCGCATTCCTGACGGAGGCAACCAACGTGCGTCTCGTATCTTCACATCTTGCGGCTCCATCCACGGCGCAGCATGACGTGCCGACCTGCCTGTCCTACACAACGCTGTCACGAAGCCAGCCTATCCGATCATCGGAACTGAAACATCCGCATGATACGCCTTGAAACCGCCTGGCCGGAGGGCGATCAGGAAATGTGGAATGCTGTTTTCGGAGACGACCATGCTTGAACGGACAGACAGGGCCGCGACCCACCGGGATCAGTCGAAGAACCAGATGTGGCTGAGTGAATTCGAGATTGTCCTGCGCGACCGTGTCATTGCCAACGGCGCTGTCAGGATCGAGGACGGCCGGATCGCCGAAATCCGCGACCAACCTGTCGAGAATGCCGACCTCATCGGCGGCGGTCGTCTGCTGCTGCCTGGCTTCATCGATATGCATGGCGACATGGTGGAGCGGGAAGTGGAGCCGCGCAGCGGTGTCCACGTGCCGATGGCAATCGGCATCGCCGAACTCGACAAGCGGCTGGCCTCCTGCGGCGTGACCACCGCCTATGCCGCGCTCTCCTTCATCGGCAACAGCGCCACCGCGGCCTTGCTGCGCTCGGAAGAACACACATCTTCCATCATCGAGACCATCACCGGGCTGAAAGACGACCTTCTGGTCGATCACCGCATCCATGCCCGTTTCGAGGTGACGTTCACCGCGGCTGTCGGCGTGCTGAAAAGGCTGATGGATGCCGGCAAGCTGCACCTGGTTTCGCTGATGGATCATACGCCCGGCCAGGGACAGTACCGCGACGTCGAATTGTATATCGCCCGCCTGGCCAAGGAGCGCGGCATGTCGATAGCCGATGTGTCCGAGGTCGTCGGCAAGCGCATGGCCGATCGAAACGGGCATGGCGGTGTGCTCGGCACGCTGCAGAGCCTGTCGGCCTTTGCCCGCGCCCGCGGCATCGTGCTCGCCTCGCACGATGACGACACTCTGGAAAAGGTGGAATTTGTCCACGGCCTGGGAACCGTGCTCAGCGAATTTCCGGTGACGTTGGAGGCGGCGCGGGAAGCCCGCCGGCTGGGCATGTATACGGCCATGGGCGCGCCCAACGCGCTGCGTGGAGAATCCTATTCGGGCAATCTTTCCGCCCGCCAGGCCTATGAGGCCGGGCTGCTCGACATGCTGGCCAGCGACTATCATCCGGCCTCGATCCTGCCGGCCGTGCTCGGCCTGGCGGAACTGCGCGACAGTGGCCTGGCGAAGGCCGCGGCGCTGACAAGCGCCAATCCGGCCGCGGCGCTCGGGCTCACCGATCGAGGCGCCATCGAAGCCGGGCTTCTGGCCGATCTCGTCGTCGCCGACCGCCAGCCGGTGCCACGTGTGCGCGCAACCTTCCGCGCCGGCCGCATGATCTACGGCGACGGCACGCTGAGCCGTTCGCCGTCTCCCGGGAACGGCAAACGGCTCTAACGCTTTGTCTTGACGCAATCCCCTCGGGGAAAGCGCCGCGCGCTTTTCCCGGGAAACCATTTCACGGTTTTCCCGGAATTGCTCTAGACTAGGTGCCTGCCATCCAGAACGCCAGCATGCGCTTGGTCTCGCCGGAGGTCCGGCGCTTTTGCCAGTCCGGGTCACGCGACAGATATTGGAAGGGATCCTTCTTCTCCCTGGCCGCCTCCGCGAGATAGGCACGCCAGCGATAGTGGCTGTAGGTCTGCATGGCGTTGATGGCGTAATGCATGGCGATCTTCTTGTGGCCTCGAATGACGATGAAGTTCTCGTCGTTGGCGGCACTCGCCGAGTGCGAAAAATTATGTGAGCCCGTGACGACGATGGGATCGTCGCTGAATGGATCGATCACCAGCACTTTTGAATGCGTGATGGCGTGACCTATGGCCGATTGGAAGTCGGCAGCCGTACCTTCCACGGCCCATTGCCCAACCGATTTCTCAACCCCGGTGTCCTGCGCCGCATCGAGGAAAAAATCCTCGGGCTTCGCCTTCAGCAGCTTGAACTCCTCGAGACCCTTGCCGGTGAATCGGGTCGCGACGCCGCGCACGTAGAGCTTCTTTTCCTTCTGAAGCCTGAGCAATGTTCGCACCGGCTCGTTGCCCGGCTGAAACATCACGAAGAAGACCCCATGCTGCGCCCCTTCCACCAGTTTGACGAGTTCCTTGATGTCGATTTCATCGCTCAGGCTCGAGAACCAGCTGTCGATGGTGCCGCCACCGAACGCGATGCCTTGCTCGGGCGAATTGTTGGATCGCAGCAGGTCGCCGGAAACCGCATTCTTTGCGTCGACCAGCAGGTTGAACTGCGCTTCATACCGCTTTGCCAGCACCGGATGCTCGAGCATGATGCCATTGTTGAGCTGCGTGCAGAGACCGGTCGGTGTCCAGTTCGTGCTCCCGGTCCACATCTTGGCCGGCTCGAACTTGCCGTCCGCGGCGCGCCCAATGACCACGAACTTGTTGTGGGCCAGTGCTTTCGGCGCGAGGAAGCGGTCGTGCACGACAACATCCGCGTCGCGCAGACGCGCCCGCGCATCCGCGTTTTCGTCCTCGCCCTCGGCATCGACGCTTCCATTCGCCAGGACGATCTTCGCCCGTTTGCCGATCGCGCTGAGCCCGTCGATCAGCTCCTCGTCGCTGAGCTCATAGAGCGCGGCATGCAGCTCCAGCTCCTCATCGGCCGCGACCTCGGCCATCATCTTCAGCATCGTTTCGCGCAATGTGCCGCCCAGAAAGGCCCTCGCCTCACGGTCGACATTCTTGCTGACGATGACGGCGGTTTCCTTCAACTCCTTGAGCGTGATCCCCTTGCGCTTCATGTAACGCGCCATGAACTGCGACAGCACATAACCCCGGTTGAAGTGGACACTCGCACCGTCGCCGCAATCGGCGGAAAGTGTCAGCATTTCGGACCATTCGCTCGCCGGCCCGTCTTCCAGCGCGCCGGCGGCACCCTTGACCCTCGCGACGATACGATAGGCAATGACGTCGCCAAGGTCGGCGGCGTGGTCTGTCCAGTCATAGCGTTGGAATGGCCAGATCCGCGAGGAACGCGAGGCGATCCGGTTGCCGTCCTTGTCGACCTCCGTATCGTCTTCGAACCCGACGCGGTTCGACAGGTAGTTGGGGGCGGAGGCGCCGCGGCGGCACTGGATGGCAAATCCCAGACATCCCTCAATGTCCTCCTGATGCGACCAGACGAGATGCACATCGTCGGCATTTGCAAACACTTTCAAGATGATATCGGCCACGTAAGCCTCCCTCTCCGTTGTCAGGACTTCTTATCCCTCTAACAGTATCAGCACTGGATCATTCAGTATAGAAAAGCTTTTATCCGGGAATCGCGCAAACGAAAGAAGGGCGAAAGATGTCTATACATTGCCGTCTTTTCGATGAAATTGGCAACATTCCTCGCCACATAATTTCGCCGGCTTATTAGAACGCAAAACTCAATCTTTGCCTCTTCCGAACTCGAAGCTTGTGCCAAGCGTATTGCAGAGATAGGTTATTGCCTGGACTGCTGGCGCCGGCGTTTCTGGCAAGAAGAGTCCAAATATTGGGCGGATTTATTTCCTATGGTAACATGGACGCGCCGGTCGTTTCCTGCCGCGCCCAGGAATATGACGTTCAGCGGAATACTGCGACGCGGAAATCTCGTTGGCCGCCCGGCAAGGGAGTGGAACCGAACGGCTTGACCGGCAAATCCGCCAGCGGGATTGCGGGGAGCCACACCAGAGGGGGCATGCATGGTGCGGATTGACGATGCGGAGCGGGCGCAAAGACTTGAGCAGGAGAAAAGCCTGGCGGCGAAAGAGGCCATGGAGCGCCAGAAGTCCGTCGATCAGAAAAGGAAAAGCGCTTCGTTCGATGCCGGACCATCGAAAGTACTTGGCACCGACAAGCCGGAGCGCATCGCGGTAAGGCTCGACCTGATCAACCGCAACGATCCGAACGCATTCGAGCGGCTCATCGGCAAGCGCGATATCGTCAGCGTCAATTTCTTTGAGCGGGGCCTGCAAACGGCGAAATCCGTCTGCCGCGTCAAAACCCTCGGCATGGCAAGCGGACCGCCAGACTATGCCACCGGCTTTCTTGCCACGGCGGCGCTTTTGGTGACGAACAACCATGTTCTTCCCGATGGGGAAACCGCAAGCCGCAGCCTCGCCGAATTCGGCTACGAACTCGACGCGAATTTCGTCGAGCGACGCGGGCGCATCTTTCCCTTCGCCCCGATGGAAGCGTTCTATACGAGTGTCGACCTCGACTTCACCATCGTCGCCATTTCACCGATGGGCCATGATGGAACGCCGATAACGGATTTCGGCGTGCTGCCGCTGATCCCGATGAGTGGCAAGGGCATCACGGGCGAGCATGTCTCGATCATTCAGCATCCTGGCGGCGGCACCAAGCAGGTGGTGGTGCGTGAAAATCGGATCATCGCGCTCGATGAGAAAAAGTTTCCGCGGATCAACCCTGCCTTCATCCATTACACGGCCGATACCGAACCGGGCTCATCGGGAGCACCGGTCTTCAATGACCAGTGGGATTTGGTGGCAATTCACCATCAGGCGATCGTCGATCGGAACCAGAAGGGCGAGCCGCTGAACAAGAACGGCAAGGTCTGGACCGAGGCCGATGGCGAGAGTGCCAAGAACTGGATCGCCAATGAAGGTATCCGCATCAGCGCCATATGGGCGCATCTCCAGGCTGCCGCGCCGTTCAGCGCCGACGCCGCCAAGATCATGGCGATGCTTTCCTACGAGCCTCATGCGGCCTACCGGCCGCGCCCAGCCCAGGCAACCACCACACCCCGCAAGTGGGAGACGATCCCGAATGCGCCTGAAGCCACGGCTTTTGAGACAACCCGCTTCACCGACCCGGCCTTCGCGGATTCGCTTGGCTACGATCCCAAGTTCCTTGGCCCGGACCTCATTGTCCCGCTGCCGAAAACGGGCAGCGGTTTCAAGGGGACGTTGGCGAAAAACAACACCAACGACAAGACAGTCTTCGATTACACGCATTTCAGCCTGGCCATGAATGTGGAACGCAGGCTTGCGATCTGGACGGCTGTCAACATCGACGGCAACACCCTCAAATCGACGAAATCACCGAGCTGGCGCCGGGACGAACGGCTTCCGGCCAATCAGCAGACATTGGCGGAGGTTTACGGCTCGGTCCCGGGAAAAGGCATTCAGATCGATCGCGGACACCTTGTGCGTCGTCTGGATCCGGTCTGGGGACCGCAGGCTGTCGCGGACCGGGCCGGTGACGACACGTTCCACTATACGAACGCGGCTCCCCAGGAACATGTCTACAACTCCGAAACCTGGGGCAATCTGGAGGATTTCGTACTCGCCCGCGCGGACAAGAACGCACAGAAAGCAAGCGTGATGACGGGCCCGATCCTGCGGCCGGACGATAATTTCTATGGGGAAGGCTTGAAAGGCGGACCGTGGCAAATCCCTTGGTCGTTCTGGAAAATCTGCATTTTCAAACGGCCGGATGGCACAGTGTCGGTGACCGGTTTTGTCGTTGAGCAATCGTCGACCATTTCGCCAATCTTCGAGGCGACCCGATACAATCCCTACAGTGTGGACGAGGCGCGCGTATTCCAGCGTCCGATCAAGCTTATCGAGGAATTGACCAACCTTGATTTCGGCGCGCTGCGCAAGATGGATCGCATGGGAAGCGTCGAGACGACCGCGATTGAATCCTCCCGCCCGATCCGAAGCGCGGACGACATTGCGTTTTGAAGGAATCCCTTCGGCCGCACGAAACGGCACGCACACCGGGCCCGAACCCGATCAGAATGTCGATTGGGTTCGGAGCTAAAGATCGAGCTCCACCATCATTCCACGCTCCTCTGCCATTTCCAGCAGCAGATCCTGCAGGGTTTCAATGGTCTGCGCCTTGCGGGCTGTCGCCGGCAGTTCCTCGATACTCTCCTTCATCGAAATCACGGCGACCCCGGTTTTCTCCGAGAGCAGCCGTGCGATAGCTGCGCGGATAAGCGCATTCTGATCGGGCATGATTCCCCCTTCATGCTATGATAACGGCACCATTTTCTGTCATGCTGTATGCCTTGTCGCAACTTATGCGAGCATTCATTCACGCTTGCAAGTCGTCTCGTTGATATTCGTATGATCGACAGCCGCTCAACAGCGAGAGCGACGGCACCCCGCTGTCGTCGGGTTCCATGACGGCGAGCAGGGCGAGCGGCACTTCGTGCCGACAGAGCCCGATCAAAGCCCTGCCTTCCACCGCAACCGGCAATTCGGTGTATCTGTCGAAAATGGAAAACGTGCCTGTCGGCTCGTACAGGATCTCGAAACGCTCCAAATCGCAAACCTCACTTCCCCCGGAAGCCGTGTAACGCACGCGCCCATCAGAGGTTGCATAAAGAATCGATTTTTCCCGAGGGCCGCCGCTGATGGCCGAAATCATCGAGAAGATGAAGGAGGCAGGCGGCAACCGAGGCCGGTGCCGTCCCTCCTCATCAGGGGTGGGAGCCCTGAACCGCCTCAGGCCGGCGACGCATCAGCAGATAGAAGGCGGCGATGTGCGTGATCATCAGAAGCGGCACATAGAGGATCGGGATCGCGTAGGCGGCCCCCAGTTCCCCTGCCAGATCGGGAAGGCCGAGTTGGACCCCGTGATAATAGTCGACGACGATGTCGACGGTTCCCACGAGATTGAAGGCGACGACGAGCGGCCAGAATAGCTGATGTCTGCGTGCCGTCAGAAGCGCCAGCATGGCCAGCAGGCCGGTGGCGAAGTCACCATAGGCCGCAAGGATGGCGAAACCAGCCGGCAGATTGGGCGCGACGACACCTGGAAGCATGAAGACAAGCCCGAAGAAGCGGAAGCTGTGCAGCGTGGCGATGGCACGTTGCGCCTCAAGGCGGTCCATCGACTTGAGCCTGGGCCAGGCATAGGCGCCGAAGCACAGCAACCATGGCACGTAGCCCAGAGCGAGATGGATGTCGAAGATCATGGCCGGTGACATTCCTGCCTCCTTCAAGCCTTGCCCGGAATGGCTTCGAAGACGGCGGTCAGGATGCCCAGCCGGCCTTCCCCCAGATTGCGTCCGAGGTTGGCGGCAACTCCCGCGAAGTCCGGCCCCATGACGAGGCCGAGATTGAGCAAAGGGGGCGGTCCGGACGCCCGCAATTGCGAAAACCACGCCTTGGCTGCCTCGGTGTCGTCTTGCCATACCAGCGTTTCAAAGCCTGCCTGCTCGATCCGCGCTAGCGTTTCAGCCGCCGTGAGCAAGAAACTCTCCGCCGGACTTCGTGCCCAGGGAACGGGATAATGCGGATCGCCGCCGTTCAACACGACGTCGTAGGTGGCAAACCTGCCGCCCGGCTTAAGCACCCGCCTGATCTCGTCATAGAGCCGTCCGCGCTCGGTGATGTTCATCGCCACGTGCTGCAGCAACACGACATCGAAATGGCTGTCGTCGAAGGGAAGCGCCAGTGCGCTGGCGCCCTCGAACGTCACCTGTTCGCCCAGCCCCATTCGTTCGGTCAGATAGTGCGCGGCCTCGACGAAAGGCTCGCTGAGGTCTACGCCCGTCACCCGGCAGCCATGGGTCGCCGCCAGGAAGCGGGCCGGCCCACCGAGCCCCGATCCGACATCGAGGACGATCGTTTCCGGGCCAATTCCGGCCAACCCGGCAAGCTCGGCGGTCGCCGCGAGCCCACGGGTGTGGAACTGGTCGAGCCCCGCCAGCTGCTCCGGCATGAGCCGTTGGTCCTCTGGTCCCAAAGCGGCCAGCGCCGTCTTGAGACGCTCGGTCAGGCCGCTGGCGCGGTAGTGAGCGCGCACTACGTCGAGATTATCCGTCATTGCGGTTTCCTCTGGATTTCCGTCGTTACCGCAGAGATAGAGGCGCTTTCGAACCGCGACTATCCGCGATAATGTCGATGCGCCATGAAGCAGAACTTCACAGTCAGGCAGGGAGCGCTCGACGGCGTCGAGGCCTTCCTGAGCGTCGCCCGGCATCGTAATTTCCGCAAGGCGGCGGCCGAGCTCAAGGTAACGCCGTCGGCGATGAGCCAGGCGATCCGCACGCTCGAGGCGCGCATCGGCGCCGCGCTCTTCACCCGCACGACGCGCAGCGTCGGCCTGACCGAAGCCGGGGAGCGCTTTCTGTCACGTGCCGGACCTGCATTCGAGGAACTGGTCGCCGCGAGCGAGGTGGCGCGCGACCTCGGCCAGCGGCCGACCGGACTGCTGCGCCTCTCGGTACCGCCGTCGGTGGTGCCGATCCTGCTGGAGCCGCTCATCGCATCCTTCTGCCAGGCCTATCCGGAAATCGAGCTGGAGATCGTCGCCAGTGGAGAACTCGTCGATCTTGCCGCCGAGGGCTTCGACGCCGGCATCCGGCCCGGCGAATTTGTCGCCGCCGACATGATCGCGGTGCGCTTGACGCCGCCGCTGCCATTCGTGGTCGTCGGCAGCCCTGATTATCTGCGCCAGCGGAACGTGCCGCAACGCATCGAGGATCTGCGCAGCCATGCCTGCCTGCGCATGCGCCGGTCAAACGGATCGATCGCGCCCTGGCCCTTTGTCGACGGCAACAAGTCGGTCGAGGCCATCGTCTCCGGGCCGCTGATCGCGCATGATTATCCGACGCTTCTGGGCGCGGCGATGCAAGGGGCCGGCCTTGCCCAGGTGCCCCAGCCGCTCGCCAGCCTGCCGGTCGCCGACGGCCGGTTGCAGGAGGTGCTGAGGTCCTTTGCCGTGATCTTGCCTGGGCTTTTCCTGTACTACCCGGGGAAGCGCCAGGTCTTGCCCAAGCTGCGCGCGTTCATCGACCATGTCAGGCGCCGAAGCGATGCCGAGGCACGCGCCTGAGCCCTGGCCCGCAACGAATTGCGATTGGCGCTTGCCGAAGCCGGCGGCCTCGCTCATCCATGGCGTACAGACACATGGCGAACAAACAACAGCCTGGGAACAATGATGACCGACGCCAGCCTTCACCTCGTCGAAGCAACGATCGACCAGCTGCGGCGCGCGCTCGATGACGGCCTCGTCACCAGCGTTGAACTGGTCGCGGCCTATCTCAGGCGCATCGCGCATTTCGACCGGCACGGCATCGCGCTGAACGCCGTGCCGGTGCTCAACCCAACCATGTTCGAGGATGCCGCCGCTTCCGACCAGCGGCGGCACGCCGGCGCCCTGCTCGGCCCGCTCGACGGCATCCCCTACACCGCCAAGGACAGCTACAAGGTCAAGGGCCTGACGGTCGCCGCCGGCTCGCCGGCCTTCGAGCATCTCGTCGCCAACGAGGACGCCTTCACCATCGCCCGGCTGCGTGCCGGCGGCGCGGTGCTGATCGGCCTCACCAACATGCCGCCCATGGCCAATGGCGGCATGCAGCGCGGCGTCTATGGCCGCGCCGAAAGCCCGTACAATGCCGATTATCTGACCGCCGCCTTCGCGTCGGGCTCCTCCAATGGCTCGGGCACGGCAACGGCGGCCAGCTTCTGCGCCTTCGGGCTCGGCGAGGAAACCTGGTCGTCCGGCCGCGCTCCCGCCACCAACAATGCGCTCGTCGCCTACACGCCCTCGCGTGGCGTGATCTCGGTGCGCGGCAACTGGCCCTTGGTGCCGACCATGGACGTGGTGGTGCCGCACACGCGCAGCGTACCCGACATGCTGGAATTGCTCGACGTCATCGTCGCCGACGATACGGAAACGCGAGGCGATTTCTGGCGCGCGCAGCCCTGGGTCGCGCTGCCCAGGATTTCCGAGACGCGCCCGCCCCGCTATGCGGATCTGGCGCTGGAAGGGTCACTCAAGGGCAAGCGGCTCGGCGTGCCCAGGATGTATATCGGCCGCGACAGCGAGGCCGACCGGCCGATCGAAACCCGCGCCTCGGTGCTCGCCCTATGGGAACAGGCGGCTTCGGATCTGCGGCGGCTCGGCGCCGAGGTGGTCGAGGTCGATTTTCCCGTCGTCTCCAACTACGAGCGCGACCGCCCCGGCGCGCGAACCATGGTCGAGCGCGGACTGGTGCCGCGGGATTTCGCCGAGCGCGAACTCTGGGACCTCAGCATCTGGGGCTGGGACGATTTCCTGCGCGCCAATGCCGACCCCGCTTTACCCGATCTCGCCGCGGTCGACGGCCCCAGGATTTTCCCGCAGCCGCCCGGCACGCTGCCAGACCGTTATGACGGCGGCTTCGACTTGGCGCGGTATGTCGAGCGCGCGAAATCGGGCGTCACGCCGTTGGCCGACATTCCCACGCTGGAGGACGGCATCAAGGGGCTGGAGACGACAAGGCGCATCGATTTCGAGGACTGGCTCGACGCCAACCGCCTCGACGCCGTGGTGCTGCCGGCCGCCGCCGATGTCGGACCGGCGGACGCCGACGTCAACGAGGCGTCCGCCGATCTTGCCTGGCGCAACGGCACCTGGGTCGCCAACGGCAATCTGGTCTGGCGCCATTTCGGCATTCCGACCGTCACCGTGCCGATGGGCACCATGGCCGACATCGGCATGCCGGTCGGCCTGACCTTCGCCGGCAAGGCCTATGACGATGAAAGACTGCTGCGCATGGCCGGCGATTTCGAACGCACCACGCAGCGCCGCACCCGCCCGCCGCGCACGCCCGAGCTGGCTGACGATGTGTTTTCGCATCGTCCCGCCCAAACCGGCGTTGGCAATGCGCCTGCGCTCATCATCAAGCTTGCGGCCGAGACGATCCATTCGGTCGATCAGGATGAGATCACCGTCACGATTGACCTGCCTGTCGATGAACTCCAAACCGGGGACGCCGGCATCAACGTCCATGTCAACGGAGAGCCCGTCGCGATGCAACGCAGCGGTGCAGGCTTCACCGGGCATACGCTCGTCCCGACCCCCGAGCACCAGCGGTTCCACAGCGTCTGGCGCGGCTCCTACGGCTCAATCGTGACGGCTGTCGTCCGGTTGCAGGATGGGCGCACCGCCGGCGCGTATGCGGTTACCGGCGGAATCGAGTGATGATGCGCTGTACGGGCCGCCTGCGCAACCGGCCAGACCACGGGACCCAGCCATGATCAAAGTCAAGCAACTCGCCCATGTCTGCATCTTCGCCGATGACCTCGAAGAGACGCGGCGCTTCTATCGCGATGTCCTGGGCATGAAAATCCAGTTCAACTTCCTGCGCGACGGAGCGGTTTTCGGGTTCTACCTCAATTGTGGCGGCCGCAGCCATGTCGAGGTTTTCCAGAAGGATGGGGCGCGTTTCAGCGAGACGGACCAGATCAACCATTTCTGCCTGGAGGTCGAGAACATCGATGCCGCGATCACGCACATCGCGTCCATGGGCGTCGACGTCACCGCCAGGAAACTCGCCTGCGACGACACCTACCAGGCCTGGCTGCGCGACCCCAACGGCGTGAAGATCGAACTGTTCGAATACACCGGCAAAAGCGCGCAGTTCACCGGCGGCGATCGGGTTGCCGACTGGTAGGCTAGTCGCGCGCGGCCCACAGCAAACCGCGCTCGGCAATCAGCGCCATTTCCGGCACCGCGAACTCGTCCGCCGTGTGGCCAAGCGAACTGTAAAAGACCTTGCCGGCGCCATAGCGGCGCTTCCAGACGACCGGCATGACGACACCGCCAATCCCGGGGAAATGCGCATCGGTGAAGGTGGTCGTCGCCAGCACCTCGTTGCCCGGGTCGACATGCATGTAATATTGCTCCGACCGGTAGGCGAAACCGCTGACGCCGCTGGTGATCGGGTCGTCCGGCCGGGCGATGACGACACGATAGTCGATGATGTCGCCGGGATGCGCGACCCATTGGCCGCCGGTCATGAACTGGTAGTCCGGCTCATTGCGAAAACTGTCGCCCATCGTGCCGTGAAAACCGCCGAGCCCGCTCCCTTGGCGAACAGCCTGCGTCAGGTTCTTCAGTTCGGCCTTTTCAATCGTCGACATGGTGATGACAGGCACAATGAGATCGAACGAAGCAAGGTCCGGATCGGCGAACATCGCCGTGCCGTGGCCGAGCGTGACCGCGAACCCGTTACGCTCGAGCATGTCGCGCACGACGTTGGCGCTGCGCTCCGGTGTGTGGCCTTCCCAGCCGCCCCAGGCAATCAGGGCTTTCTTCGACATGCGGCAACCTCCCTCGATCCATTAGACCGGCGACCGCTCGCCGCATGGGTCAGCGCCAGCCGAGCGCCGGCGCGACATGGGTGAGGATCGCCTCGATGACATGGGCGTTGTAGTCGACGCCGAGCTGGTTGGGAACCGTGAGCAGCAGCGTATCGGCCTCGGCGATCGCCTCGTCCTGCGCCAGCTCGTTGATCAGCACGTCCGGCTCGGCGGCGTAGCTGCGGCCGAAGATCGCCCGCGTATTTTCCTCGATGAAGCCGATCTGGTCGCGGCTCTCATTGCCGCGGCCGAAATAGGCGCGGTCGCGATCGTCGACCAGCGCGAAGATGCTGCGGCTCACCGAAACGCGCGGTTCGCGTTCATGCCCGGCCGCCTTCCAGGCCTCGCGATAAATGCGGATCTGCTCGGCCTGCTGGACATGGAACGGCTTGCCGCTCTCGTCGAATTTCAACGTCGAGCTCTGCAAATTCATGCCGAGCTTCGCCGCCCATTCCGAGGTTGCGTTGGTGGCAGCGCCCCACCAGATGCGCTCGCGCAAGCCCTCCGAATGCGGCTCGAGCCTGAGCAGGCCGGGCGGATTGGGAAACATCGGCCTTGGATTGGGCTGGGCGAAGCCTTCGCCACGCAGCGTGTCGAGAAAAACCTCGGCGTGATGGCGCGCCATGTCGGCGTCGCTTTTGCCTTCCTGCGGCACGTAGCCGAAGTAACGCCAGCCATCGATGACCTGCTCGGGCGAGCCGCGGCTGATGCCGAGCTGCAGGCGTCCGCCGGCGATGATGTCGGCCGCACCGGCATCCTCGGCCATGTAGAGCGGATTTTCGTAGCGCATATCGATGACCGCCGTACCGATCTCGATGCGGCTGGTCCTGGCGCCGACGGCCGCCAGCAGCGGGAATGGCGAGGCGAGCTGGCGGGCGAAGTGATGCACGCGGAAATAGGCGCCGTCCGCGCCGAGCTGCTCGGCCGCGACCGCGAGATCGATGGATTGCAACAGCGCGTCCGAAGCCGAACGCACCTGCGATTGCGACGAGGGCGTCCAGTGCCCGAATGACAGGAAACCGATTTTCTTCATCGCCGTGAAGTATATGCGAGCGGCACGTGCTTCAATGGCAAAAGAGCGGGGTTACACACCGTCGCCCTCTCGGTGCCAAAAGTTCGCAATACAAAGCACCAACGCCGTGGAGGATGGGATGCTCAGGGGAATCCGCATCGTCGAGATCGAGGCGCTGGGGCCGGCGCCCTTCGCCGGCATGTTGCTCGCCGATCATGGCGCCGATGTCATCGTCGTCCACCGCAAGCACCCAGCTGTACCTGGTCAGCCTGAGCACTCGCTGCTCGATCGCGGCAAGCGCTCCATCGCGCTCGACCTGAAGAATGATGACGACGTCGCCGTGCTGATGCGCCTCATCGCCACCGCCGACGGGCTGATCGAGGGGTTCCGGCCCGGCGTGATGGAAAGTCTCGGTCTCGGCCCGGAGGCCTGCTTCGCCGTCAACCCGCGCCTGGTCTACGGCCGCATGACCGGCTGGGGCCAGGACGGACCGTTGGCCTCCACCGCAGGGCATGACATGAACTATATCGGCCTGTCGGGCGCGCTCTGGTACGCCTCCTTGCCGGGAGAACCGCCCATGGCGCCGCCGACGCTGGTCGGCGACATAGGCGGCGGCGCGCTCTATCTGGTGATCGGCATGCTGGCCGGCATCATGAATGTCCGCGCCGGCGGCAAAGGCACCATCGTCGATGCCGCGATCGTCGACGGCTCGGCCCACATGATGAACCTGCTGATGTCGCTCGGCCAGTCCGGCGCGCTCGCAGCCGAGCGCGGTCAAAGCCTGCTCGACGGACCGCATTGGTGCCGCGTCTACCGGACATCGGATAACGGCTTCATCAGCGTCCAGTGCATCGAGCCGAAATTCTACGCGCTCTTCCTCGACAGGCTTGGCCTCACCGCCGATCCGCAATTCGCAAACCAGTTCGATCGCGATCTGTGGCCGGCGCTCGGCGACCGGCTTGCAGCGATCTTTGCCACGAAACCCCGCGACGAATGGGTCAAACTGTTCGAAGGGTCCGACGCCTGCGTCGGACCGGTGCTTGGCCCCCATGAAGCCGCCCGGCATCCGCACATGGCCGCGCGTGGCACGTGGCAGACGGTGGACGGCGCGCTTCAGGCGGCTGCCGCGCCGCGCTTTTCCGGACGGGAACAAAAGACATCGGCCAAGAGCCCGGCGCGCGGCGAGCACGATGCTGAAATCCGTGCCGGCCTGGCGGAACCGTGATGGCGCCGTGCCAGGCTATGCCTGTGTTCGCCGGTCGCCTACGGTCTCACCGCGCGAAGATAAATGGCAGATAGGACGAGGTCCGTGGCGGTTCGACCGATCATAAAGTTCCCCAATCCCCTCCTCCGTGCCGTCGCGGAGCCTGTAGAGCTGTTCGACAGGGACCTGCACGGTTTGGCCGGCGACCTCATCGACACCATGCATGCGGCACCCGGGATCGGCATCACCGGCCCGCATATCGGCATCTTGAAACGCCTGGTCGTGATCCAGCTTCCTTCCGCCGCAGAGCCGGGAGTCTATGTAAATCCATCTGTCATCCAGGCCTCCACCGAGATGATCCGTCACGCGGAAGGCAGCGTTTCGATGCCCGGCGTCACCGAGGACATCGAGCGGCACGCCCGCATACGTGTCCGCTATCAGGATCTGGATGGCAATGAGCGGTTCGAGGATGCCGAGGGCCTGCTGGCGGTTTGCCACCAGCATGAGATCGATCAGCTCGACGGGCTCTTCTGGACGCACAGGCTGACGCGCCTCAAGCGCGACCGGCTGATCAAGCGCTACGGCAAGCTGATGCGAGCCTCCTAGGCGCTGTACCCGCAAGAGAAGCGGCGCCGGCACCGTGTCACCTTCGCAACGTGCTGGCCTGATGGCCGGCAGCCGATTATTTCCCGCAGTGGTGATCGTTGATCTTGTTTATCGCAAACCCGTCCGGACCCGTCCGGTGGTAGGAGCAGGCCCCCGCGGCCGTCGTGAACAACTGCTGGTCATAATAGCGCGGGCCGCCGAACAGGAAATCGATGAGATCGTCGTCGGCCGGAACATAGCGTTCCTGTTCGCCTTGTTGGTAGTGACGGTGCTTGGCCCCCGCGAATGCCGAGGACATGCCGAAGCCCATTGCGACGGCAAGAACGCAGATCGCTAACCGTTTGGTCGTCATCGCAAACACCCTTCTGCTTGAATTCCATCTTATATTCAAATCCTCAGATGACGAGAAGTTCCTGGACCAGGGCGTTGCCAGCCGATTTGCGGCCGGACGCAATGCGGCCCGGCCTCACCTGAATGTCGGGACACCTAGTCGGTCTGGATCCAGACCGACTTCGTCTCCAGATATTCATGCAGGTGCTCGATGCCGCCTTCGCGGCCATGGCCGGACATCTTCATGCCACCGAACGGCACGGCCGGGTCGATGGCATGGTACATGTTGACCCAGACCGAGCCGGCCTTGATGCGGCGCGCCAGCTTGTGCGCGGTGCCGAGATGGCTGGTGAAGATGCCGGCGGCCAGACCGTAGGGCGTTGCGTTGGCGCGGGTGACGGCCTCGTCGAGCGTATCGAACGGCATCGCCGAAATGACCGGCCCAAAAATCTCTTCGCGCGCGATGGTCATGGTGTCCGACACCGCGCCGAACACGGTCGGCGCGATGAAGTTGCCGCCATCGTAGAGTTCGCCTGTCAGCCGCGAGCCGCCGGCGACCAGTTCGGCGCCTTCGTCGCTGCCGGCCTTGATGTAGCCTTCCACCTTGCCGGCTTGCCTGGCATTGATGAGAGGTCCGATTTCGGTTTCCGCCTCGATGCCGTGGCCGACGCGCAGCCTGCCGGCGAACTCGGCCAGCCGGCGCACGAATTCGTCATGGATTTCGCGCGCCACGAACAGGCGCGAGCCGGCAATGCAGATCTGGCCCGAATGCACGAACACCGCCATCGCCGCGATCGGAACCGCCTTGTCGATATCGGCGTCGCGGCAGACGATGATCGGTGACTTGCCGCCCAACTCCAGCGAAACGCGCTTGAGATTGGTCACCCCCGCCCGTGCGATCGCTTGGCCTGTCAGCGTCGAGCCGGTGAAGACGATCTTGTTGACGTCGGGGTGTTCGGCGAGCCGCGCACCCGCTTCGGCGCCGGTTCCGGTGACGATGTTGACGACGCCGTCGGGTACGCCCGCTTCCTGCATCAGCCGGGCGATCAGCAGCGGCGTCAGCGATGCATCCTCCGAAGGCTTCAGCACGACAGTGCAGCCCGTGGCGAGCGCCGGCGCGATCTTCCAGATCGAGGCGGCGGTCGGCGCATTCCAGGGAATGATCGCGCCGACGACGCCGACCGGCTCGCGCCTTGTGAAGGTGACGATCTCGCCGGGAATGGAATTGTCGATCGCCTCGCCATGCAGCGCGGTCGCCATGCCGCCATAGAAGCGCAGCATGCCGATGACGCGGCGCCGGTTGGCCAGCGTGCGCGTGATCGGCAGCCCCATGTCGAGCGTGTCGGAGACGCTGAGCTCCTCCCAATGTATCTCGAACAGGTCGGCGATCCTGAGCAGCACGCATTGCCGCTCGTAGGGCGAGAACTTGGACCAGGGACCTTCGAACGCCGCGCGCGCCGCCGCCACCGCCGCGTCGACATCGGCAGCTCCGCCACGCGGCACCGTCGCCAGCACTTCGCCGGTCGCCGGGTTCAGCGCCTGCATCTCCTCGCCGGACTGCGCCGCGACCCACATGCCGCCGATGAACATCGGCCGGAATTCGCCATGATAGAGCGTCGTGGCCTTCGCCTTCGGGTCGAAATTCGGCGTCATCTCTTCCTCCTCACGAATTCCGTGGCGACTAATACTCCCGGCGCGGGCGACCTCAAACAAGGAAAGCTGAAAAGGCGTTTTGGCGGCCACGACCGGGGGCACCCAGCGCATCCGCATCGGCCCGCGCGGGCGTCTTAAGTCAAGGCTGATGGTGGACCCGCAGGGCGGGAAGCCGTCGGAAAATCAACTGGTTAGCAGGCGGCTGGCCAACCCATACGCTTCGCGTGGTCCGAGCAACGCCGAGACACCGCTGGGCGCGCACTTAGGAACATGTCTTGTCGGTAATGTAAATTGAAAGCGGTAGGCTGGAAAGTCGCCCAACTGTCAGGCTAGTTCCTGAATTATCCTAAATCGGCCTGGAGATCCCAAAATGCAGGTGGCAAAACGAATCCTGGTCACTGGAGGCGCGGGTTTCCTGGGATCGTTCTTGTGCGAGCGACTGCTTGGCGAAGGTCACGAGGTTATATGTGTCGACAATTTCTTCACCGGAAGCCGAAGAAACGTCTCGCATTTGCTCGACAACAGGTCCTTCGAGATCATCCGCCACGATGTCACGTTTCCACTCTACGTAGAAGTTGATGAGATATACAATCTCGCCTGCCCTGCGAGCCCGGTTCACTACCAGTTCGATCCGGTCCAGACGACCAAGACCAGCGTCCACGGGGCAATCAACATGCTGGGCCTGGCCAAGCGCGTTCGCGCAAAAATTCTTCAGGCGTCCACGTCGGAAGTCTACGGCGACCCCGAAATTCACCCGCAGACCGAGGACTATTGGGGCCGGGTAAACCCGATAGGACCCCGTTCCTGCTACGACGAAGGCAAAAGATGTGCCGAAACTCTGTTTTTCGACTATTGGCGACAGCATAGGCTGCGGATCAAAGTCGCGCGCATCTTCAACACATACGGCCCTAGGATGCGTCCGGACGACGGCCGCGTCATTTCCAACTTCATCGTGCAAGCACTGCAGAACGAGCCGATAACAGTGTACGGCACGGGCCAGCAGACACGTTCATTTTGTTATGTCGACGATCTCATCGTAGGTCTGGTTCGCATGATGCAGACGGCTGACGATGTTACCGGTCCGATCAACCTTGGCAATCCGGTCGAATTTACGATGCTCGAACTCGCCAATCTTGTGATCGAGCTCACTGGAAGCCGGTCGACTATCGAATTTATGCCGCTGCCGATCGACGATCCAAAACAGCGACAACCCGATATCGGGACAGCCTTGCACGAGTTGAACTGGAGGCCGAAAACCGCATTGCGCGATGGTCTTGCCGAGACCATCGCCTATTTCGAAGGCTTGGCTTCGTCTGGGCATTTGCGGCCCGCGGCCGCCGAATGAAGACAGTCCTGGTCACCGGCGGGGCCGGCTATATCGGATCACATTGTTGCAAGGCTTTCGCCGAAGCCGGTTGGTCCGTCATTGCATATGACAATCTCTCGCGCGGCTGGCGCGACGCGGTCAAATGGGGGCCGCTCGTCGAGGGCGATATTTGCGACGCCGCGGCCGTGTCGGCGGCGCTGCGACAATACAAGCCCGATGTGGTGGCGCATTTCGCCGCCTACGCCTATGTGGGCGAGTCTGTCGAGCGCCCGGAACTCTATTACCGAAACAACAGTTTCGGCTCGCTGGTTCTGTTCGAGGAAATGCTGAAGGCCGGCGTCGACAAGCTGATCTTTTCCAGCACTTGCGCGTCTTATGGCGTACCGGTTCGCTCGCCGATCGACGAAATGCATCCGCAGTCGCCCATCAATCCCTATGGATGGTCGAAATTCATCATAGAACGGATGGTGGACAGTCTGTCGTCCGCCCATGGTCTGAACGCGGTCGTGCTCCGGTATTTCAACGCGGCCGGATGCGATCCCGACGGCGAGATCGGTGAACGGCATGAACCGGAAACACACGTCATACCGCTCGCTATCGAGGCGGCGGTCAGGCCGGGCCGGATCTTTACCGTCAACGGCACCGACTTCGACACCCGCGATGGAACCGCGGTGCGGGACTATGTCCATGTCACCGATCTCGCGCGTGCCCACGTCCTGGCAGGGGAGAAGCTTCTCCGCGACAAGGGTGTCGACGTCTACAATCTCGGAACCGGAACCGGAACGACGGTGAAGGAATTGGTCGATGCGGTGAACCGGGCTTCGGGATCGCGTGTTCCGGTGGTCTACGGTCCGCGCAGGGCTGGTGACCCGCCAGCGCTCGTGGCCGCGGCCGGCAAGGCGCACCGGGAACTCGGCTGGGTGCCCAAACAATCTGGAATCGACAGGATCGTCGAGACGGCATTGGCTTGGTATCGCAGCCGATAGCTACGCCAGACGGCCGGCTGGCCCTACGCCACCATCTAAAAAGCGGCGTCCTCAAGTAGGGATCACTTACCCTCGGCCTCGGAGGCACATACGATTTCGTGCTGGCGACGTTGATATTGAGGAACGACGAGAGAAGCGGGCCCTTGGCTGTTCACTCTGCCGTCCTCTATCCAAATGACGTTTGCGGCGTCACGCGCCGTTTCGATGCGGTGCGTGATCAGCAAAATGGTCCTGTTGCCAAGCTTTCTATCAATCGCACGCCGCACCTGGTCCTCGAGCGCGGTATCGAGTGCGTTCATCGCCTCATCCAGCATCAGGAAGTCCGGATCGCGCAATACAGCTCGCGCGAGGCCGATGCGCTGCCGCTGGCCACCGGAAAATCGCAGTCCTTCCTGTCCGATCCAGGTGTCGTAACCGTCGGGAAGGTCCTCGACGAATGCCGCGACACCCGCACTGCCGGCGGCGGCAAGAATCTCTTCTTCGGTCGCATCGGCTTTGGCCATTCGAATGTTCTCCGTCACCGTGCCCTCGACCAGGTCGACGTCCTGCCCGGTCACCGCGATCTTGGAAAGCCAATCGTCCCGCCTGATATCCTGGAGCCGGGTACCGTCGATCTTGATCTCTCCGGAGGTCGGTTCGTACAGCCGCAGGAGGAGATTGACGATCGTGGTCTTGCCGGCGCCGCTTGCGCCGATCAGTGCCGTGGTTACTCCGGCTGGAATCTCGAGCGACAGGTCCGTGAGCACCGGCGCGTTTGGATCATATCCAAAGGTTACGCGCTCGAAGACGATACTCGCGTCCAAATTCCTGAGCGCGATTGTTCCCTGCGATGGATATTCCTTGTCTTCGGACTGGATCATCTCCAGCACAGAGCGCAGTTGCGGCTGCATCTGCGCCAGAAACAGCAGGTTGCTTTCAAACTCCTGGGTATGCGGTTGCAATCGATACAGGAGCGCGACCGCGGCCAGCGTCACCTCGAAGCTGATGTGCCACCACCCTGAGATCAGAACGATGGAGCCCAACATTCCGAGGTAGCCGATCTCGGTGGTTGGCCCGATCCATGACGACAGGCGGATCATGGACAACGAAGCGTTGCGCGCGGCCGCCGACGATTGCACGAAGCGGCGCTGATGAAGCTCCTCCTGTCCGTAGGCGCGGATGGTGCGCAATGCCTGGAGCGTCATGAGCATGTGTTCGCCGAGCAATTGGTGGATCTTCTTCACCTGATGGCCCAGGTCACGCGCGGGCCGCGAAAAGATGCGCAGGATCGCGGAGATCGCGATTGAGCCGAGGGCTGCGATCAGCAGGATCTTCCAGGAGATCGTGAGCAGGAAGACAGCGAACACGACGATCGAGCAGCTATTTATGATGAGCCGGGTGACCGCGCCATAAGCCTGCGCGACCAACCACGATTCCGTCCCGAGCACCTCCATGAGTTGCGATTGCTCGTGCTGCTGGATGGTTCCGAAAGCGACCCTGAGATATTGTTGGTGGACGAGATTTCGCGACCGTTCGCTGATCCGTTCGCCAATGCTCGAGCTGATCAACGAATATACCAGCGCCAGCGCCCCACGCGCGAGGATGAGCAGCAGGATCGCGAACGCCAGCCGGGTAGGACTACCGAACCAGGCGACTGCCAGGCCCAGTGCTCGACCTTGAAGGCCACCTCCTGCCTCCGTGATCCGGTTGGACACCAGATAGAGGAACAGCAGGATCAGGGTGATACCGAGCGTCTCGGCCAAGGACGACAGAAAACCAAGCGCCAGCAGCACGGGGGTCGCCCAGCGCGGCTTTCCAACGATGCGAAGCAGGTGTGAAAGATCGCGTAACGAAGCACGGACCGCACCGCGGCGTATGGCGTCCTTGGCGTCGCTCATTTCAGGTCCCCGATCGGGAAGCGTGTGGTCACCTGCGGGCGGATCGGCCCCCGACCGCGCGCCAGCCGCGTCGCGGCACGCTTGGCCAGATGCGTACCGATCCACGGCAAATCGAAGGCGATTATCCGCATGGCGATCACCGGATGGTGGCGCAGCAACAGTGACAGGATCGGGAGCACATAGCGCGGTTGCCTCTGGCGCAACGTTCGCTCCAGGAGCCAGGCCGAATAGAAATGCAGGCCCTCACGCAGCGTCGGTGCCGCATCCGGGTGGCGGCCGAGCATCTCGTCCACCACGAGCATCCAGGATCGCAGCATGCGAGTCATGTCGCTCGACATATTTCCCGGCAAATAGCGATACCCGACCAGCGGCTCTTCGACGACTTCGAACTGGTACCCTTCGGCGACGCGACAATAGAAGAGGATATCTTCACAACCCTGCGCATCCGCCTCGCGCAGCCCGCTCTCGAAACCGCCGGCGTCTATCAGTGCCTGTCGGCGTACCAAGGCGGCGCTGCCGTTACCAACGAAATTGCCGTGGAAGAGGCGTTCAAGCACATCGCCCCGCCAGTTAGGCCTATGCCGGTCATCGGTTACCGCACCCTGGGCATCGACCACCAGATACCAGCAGTAGACGAGCCCTACTTTCTCGTCCGTCCGATCGAACACAGCCATCTGCCGCTCGATCTTGGTCGGCGCCCAGAGATCGTCGGCATCGACAAATGCGATCATATCAGATCGCGCCGCTTGCCATCCCCTGTTGCGGGCAGCGGCTACCCCGGCGTTTGCCTGCTCGATCAGCCGCACGCGCGGGTCGATCTCCATGTGACGCCGGGCGATGGCAACAGTCTGGTCGCGCGAGCCATCGTCGACGACAATAATCTCAAGCGCCTTGTAGGACTGCGAGCGAACGCTGCGGAGCGTCTCGTCGATCGTATCTTGCGCGTTGTACGCGGGGATGATGACGCTGACCGGTTCGCCGTTCATTCAAGGACGGCCTCTATAATGGCAACAAAGTCGTCGAGCGAACGATCGCCGCGAATCTCGATGCGGGGAAGGTCGATCGGATCGCAATCGAGGTCCGCCGGCCCATGTCCGCCGCCAAAGCCGATCCGATAGCCGCACTCCTTGGCCAGGCGGCCAAGCCGTCGGTCGGTGACCGAGAAAGGTGCCGCGAACGCCATCGTGGGCCGGCCGGTCCACCGTTCGATGAACATCCGAGAGCGCAACAGCTCACCGGCCAGGTCGGAGCTCGAAAGACCATCGATCGCGCGATGCGTCGCCAGATGGCTTCCGAAGAATACACCTTCGGTGGCGAGGCGACGCACCGTCCCGGCGTCCATGAGCGGCGCCGGTGGACCAAAGTCGGCATCCCACTGCGCGCTTTCCCCCACCAGGTCCGTCACCAGGAACACCTCCGCGGTCAAGTCGTTGGCTCGCAAGATCGGCCAGGTTTGGTCGGCAAAGTTCTGAAAACCATCATCGAAGGTGATGAGCACCGGGCGGCCAACGAAAGGATGACGGTTGGCGACGAACCATTCCAGCTGATCGGAAATGATCGTGTGAAAGCCATTTGCGCGCAGCCATGCCATCTGTTCGGCGAACGCGGCGGACGTCAACCGATAACGGGCGAGCGCGGCCGGACCGTCATCGCAGATGCTGTGATACATGAGAACAGGGATGCGTTGCCGCCGCTCGCTGCGCGCGACCTCGCGGCGCAGCGCCCGCGCCCCGCCCCAGACGATATTTCGCGCGACCTCCATTTCGATCGGCGCGCGGATTGGGACATGGTCGATCGTCGGTTCCGTTGCCACATCCTCAGGTGACACGCGGCGGAAGCGGTCGATGCGGTAGAGATCGGTCTGGATCGATCGCTCGAGGACGAGGCCTTCCGTCGCTGCCAGCGTCCGCGAGATCACCTGCGCGCCGAATTTGTTATCCCAATCGAAGCCCGTCCGTTCCAAATTGTCCCGAAGCACGAATGCGTGTGCGCTGACAAGACTGCCGCCAGGCGCCAACGCCGCGACGAGTTTTGAGGCGAGTTGCCGCAATTCGGCGGGATCGTCCAGGAAATAAAGCACCTCCGAGCAAATGATCAGGTCCATTCCACCCGGCAGGATATCCGCGGCGAAATCCAGCACGGCGAACTCGACATTCAGTTGATCCGAGCAGCGCGCGCGCGCGCGTTCGACGGCTACGGCGGAAATGTCGGTTGCGGTCAAATGACCCACCAGCGGCGCCAGTTGCCGCGTGAAATGGCCTTCCGCGCAGGCCAGTTCGAGCGCCCGTCCTATGGGACCGGCCGGCAGAATTTCGAGCTGCCGCTCGTATTTTTCCTGCTCATAGGCCGAACCGTAGTTCCAGGGATCCTCAGTCGCGAAATGACGATCCCAGAACGACGCGCGATCATTGTCGGGTCCAACCTCGGCCCGGACACGGCGCGGCGGCGCAAGAGGTTCTATCACCTCGGCACTCGAACGCACCAGCCCTTCGGCTTCCGCTGCCAACCGCGCCAGTCTGTCGTAGTGGCTGCCCGGATCAGACCGGCGTCCCGCCGCCGACAGCAATGCCTCTGCTGCAAACTTATCCTGCTTGTCGGCTCCAGCGTTCTGTCGCTGATCCGGTGCAGGCGATCGGCCCGCCAGCCGCGCGGCGCCCTTCCAGAGGCGAAACGCGATGCGCTGGTAGCCCGACAGGCCGCGTATGACCTCCTGAGGAGTCACGAAATCCAGAATCAGTTCGATCCAATGACGCCTCGTCACTCTCCCGAGCGCACCGAACTGCACCAGAGCCGCGATCTTGCCGTCGATCATCAGGTAGGCGTAGATTTGATCGATCCCTTCCGGCAACTCGGTCGAGGTCGGATTTCGAGCATCGACGCGAATGCCGAGCGTTAGCGCCAGCGGGCGCGGCGCGGCAAGATCGTCGAAGTCGAGAAGCATTTGCTCAAGATGATATTGTACGCGGCGACCCGCCACGGAATCGCCCCAGACTTGGCCGAGGTCGATGATCAGCCCGCTCAAGGGGCCGCCGAACCTCTCCCACCTGGAAGCCAATTGCTCCGGCACCGATAGGCTTCCCACCATCAGGCCGTCGAAAATCACCTTGGCGATCTCACGCGCCCATTCATATCTGGCCGGGAGCGCAAGCAGGATCTGCCGGTCGATCGAGCCGCCGCCGCGGCCGCAATCAGCTGCCGCGATCCACAGCGCGAACCACGCCAATGCTTGGGAAGCGGTGCGGCCGTCCGCCGAGGTCGCCCCATTGGCATGCGCCGACGCTGGATGCTTGACCCTGGGGTCGGCGGAAAAGCCGCGGGCGATAACGATTTCCGCGTCCGCCAGCATCTGCCTCGAATTGCGGGTGAGCGAGTTGGGGCTTGCCCGATAAAAAGCGAGCGGCTCGTCGACCATCACCCAAGGTTTGCCTTGACGTGCGACGCGCTGCCACAAATCCCAGTCCTCGC
>NZ_JAPYKQ010000009.1:0-232441 GCF_037179625.1 Mesorhizobium sp. Cs1299R1N3
TGGTGGCGACACTGTCGGAAATGTATGTGCAGGGCGTGTCGACCCGAAAGGTCAAGGCGATCACTGAAGAGCTGTGCGGTCATGCCTTCTCGGCCTCATCGATCTCGGCCATCAACAAGCGCCTGGACGAGAGCCTGAAGGCGTTTGCCGAACGCCCGCTTCAGGAGCCTTTTGCCTACCTTATTCTCGATGCCCGCTACGAGAAGGTGCGCGAAGCCGGCATCGTCATGAGCCAGGCGGTGCTGATCGCGGTTGGCATCGACTGGGACGGCCGGCGTCAGATCCTGGCTGTGGAGATGGCCAATCGCGAAAGCCGCTCGGCCTGGAGGGACTTCCTCGTCGGCTTGAAGGCGCGCGGCCTCAGGGGCGTCGAGCTGGTCGTGTCCGACGATCATGCCGGCCTGGTCGCGGCGATCGGCGAAGTCATCCCGGAAGCGGCATGGCAGCGCTGCTACGTCCACTTCCTCAGGAACGCGCTCGATCATCTGCCGAGGAAGCACGGCGACGACTGCCTGCAGGAACTGCGCTGGCTCTACGACCGGCGCGATCTCGCCGAGGCCAAGGCCGATCTCGCCGCGTGGCTTGCCAAATGGTCGGGCCGCTACCCACGACTGACGACGTGGGCGGAGGAAACCATCGAGAGCACGATGACCTTCTTTCGCCTGCCGCGCCAGCATCACAAGCACCTGAAGTCCACCAACATGCTCGAACGGCTCAATGAGGAAATCCGCCGGCGCACCTATGTCGTGCGCATCTTCCCCAATGCCGAAAGCTGCCTGCGCCTGGTCAGGGCATTGGCCGTCGAGACCAACGAAAACTGGATGGAGGCCAACCGATACATCAATATGGACGATCTGCGCGAGCACAAAAAACTCGCTCTACGCCAAGCCGCATGACCAGCACCATGGCCGCCCAATTTTGCAGAACTTGACGCACACAACCGCCGGTGTATCGACGTGATCACAGATCGACAGGTCGGCGGGACAGCACCCCCTCTGCCTTGCCAGTCATCTCCCCCGCAAGCGGGAGATGGGCCGTTACACCGGCTTTCGCCAACTTCCGAAGTTAATCCGTCGCCAAGGGAAAACTCACCACCACGGCCAGCCCAGGCCGGCAGTCCTCGAGCGTGATGGTCGCGCCGTGCAGGTCGGCGATGGCCCGGACTAGGCTGAGGCCGAGACCGCTGCCCGGCGTCGACCGGCTGTGGTCCAGCCGGTAGAGCCGCTGAAACACTTTTTCGCGCTCGCCGGCGGGAATGCCGGGGCCGTTGTCGGCGACGCTGGCAAGGACGCGGTCACCCTGGCGCGTCACCGACAGTTTGATCGAGGTGCCGGGCGGGCAATGGCGCAGCGTGTTCTCCACCAGATTGGCGACCATCTGCGTCAACAGTTCGCGATCGCCGTGGATCCGGCCCGTCGTCTCCTCCAGAAGCGGCGGTGACAGCGACTTGCCGTCGTCCTCGGCCACGTCGGTGTAGATCTCGGCGATGGTCCGCAGGATCTCGCCGAGATCGAGATTGGTGAAACGCGCCTTGCGCGCACCGGCCTCGATCTGCGCGATTCGCAGCAACGCGTCGAAGGTCTCGTTGATCTGATGGCCTTCCGTGCGCGCGTCGGCCAGATCGTCGGAGACGTCCTGGTGCCGCGCGGCCTTGTCGGCGGCGCCCTCCAGGATCATCTGCAGGCGGTTGAGCGGCGTCTTAAGATCATGCGCGATGTCGGCGCTGACCTGCTTCATGCCTTCGACCAGTGCCGACAGGCGATCGAGCGCGGCGTTGACCTGGCTGGAGACGATGTCGATGTCGTCGCCCTTGCCGGTCAGCGGGATGCGGGTGTCGAGCCTGCCATGCGAAACGTCGACCATCGTGGCGGCAATGCCGTCGAGACGGCGCTGGACGCGCGAGGCGAGCAGGGCGCCGCCGGTGACGGCCAGGCCGGTGATGATCAGGGTCGCCCAGCCGAAGCTCATCAGCATGATCGTCTCCAGCTCCTCCGTCTCGGAGAGGCTGAAGGCGATGGTCAAAGTGTTGGCACCCAACGAACCGGAATAGGCGCGGTATTCGGTGCCCGGCGGCAGGCCAGGCATCTCGGCGCCGAACATCGAGAACCCGTCGGGAAGCCCAGCGGCGGTGAAGTTGCCGGCGATACGGTTGCCGGTTGCGTCGGTCAGCGAAAAGAGCTGTGCCTTCATCAGGCTGCGCGCGGAGTGGCTTTCGACGGTCTCCACCAGCTCCTTGAGATCCTTGTCGGCATAGGTCGCGGCGATGACGGAATAGGTTTCCTTGATGGTGTCGTCGAGCTGCTCGGCAAGGTCGGCGCTCATCATCTGGTAGACGATGGCGCCCGCCAGCACGAAGGCCAGCATGAACAGGAAGGCGAACGTCAGGGCAAGCCGGAACGGCGTGCTGCGCAGCAGGCGGGTCCAGGTCGCCGTCATGGGAAAGTCGCGGTCATGGGAAAGTCGCGGTCATCGGGATGTCGCGATCACTGGGAGAGCGGCGCGTGCAGGCTGTAGCCGGTGTTGCGGATGGTGTGGATGAGCTGGGTATCGAACGGCTTGTCGACCTTGGCCCGCAACCGGCTGATATGGGTCTCGACGACGCTGGTCTTGGGATCGAAATGAAAATCCCAGACGCGTTCCAGAAGCATGGTGCGGGTGATGACCCGGCCTTCGCCGCGCATCAGCACCTCGAGCAGGCTGAACTCCCTCGGCTGCAGGTCGATCGGCTGGCCGTGCCTGACGACGCGGCGCATGATCAGGTCCATCTCGAGATCGGCAACCCTGAGCACGGTCTTCTGCTCCTGCGCGGCCGGCCGCCGGCCAAGCGCGTTGATGCGGGCAAGCAATTCGGAAAAGGCGAAGGGCTTGACCAGATAGTCGTCGCCGCCGGCCTCGAGCCCCTCTACGCGGTCGTCTATGCCGCCGACGGAGGTGAGGAAGATCGCCGGTGTGCGCACGCCCGCGGCGCGGACAGCCTTGACCATCGACAGGCCGTCGAGGCCCGGGATCATCCGGTCGGCGACGATCACGTCGTAGCCGCCGCTGGTCGCGGCGAAAAGTCCATCATGCCCGTTGCGCAGGAGGTCGCAGACATGGCCGGCCTCGGTCAATCCCCTGACGATGTAGTCCGCCGTCCTGTGGTCGTCCTCGACGAGAAGTAGCCGCATCGCTGTTCCGGTTGATTGCCGATATCGGGGACAGGCTATCACCGGCACGGGTCCGTTCCTAGGATGGTCGCAAGGCCGGCTGCCGCCGCAGCGCCCGCCGGCTGCTCAGTCCGATTCCAGCAGGATCTCGTCGGCATCGCCGGCGGTTTGCCTCAGTGTCATGGAGAGGACCAGGGCGATGATACAGCCGAGGAAGATCAGGCTGGTGAAAATGGTGCCGAAACCCAAACCGCCATATTCGGCCGGCCGCGACAGCCAATCGCCGAAGGAGGCACCCAGCGGACGCGTCAGTATATAGGCGAGCCAAAAGGCCAGGACGGCGTTCAGGTGGATGAGATAATAGGCGAGCGCGATGAGCGCGACCACGCCGCCGAACAGCAGGCCCGTGGCCAGATAGCCCATGTCGAAACTCTCGGCGACAAGATCGCCGGCGGCGGTGCCGAGCGAGAAGGTGAACAGGATCGCCAGCCAGTAGAAGATCTCGCGGCGGGTGGTGAAGATGGTGTGGATCGAGAGCGTCCGCTCGCTCGCGTACCAGACCGCGAACGTTGCCGCGAGCACCACCGAGAAGGCAATCGTGGTGGTCTGCAGGCGCACGCCGAAATTGTCGACGAGGTTGTCGGTGACCAGCGTGCCGACGACGCTGATCAGCACCACCGCCAGCCAGTAGGCCCAGGGCACGTAGCGTTTCCGCGCGAACTGCAGGACGAGAGCGACGATCAGGACGCCGGTCATGACCAGCGAGGTGACGGTCAGCCCGAGACCGAGGTTGACGGCGAGATAGTCGGCCGCCGTTTCGCCCATCGTCACCGCCATCAGCTTGATCAGCCAGAAATCGAGGCTGACGTCGGGAACCCGGTTGGGGCTTGGTGCGGCGGGGGGTGTGTTGGGCGCGAGCATGGCTGGTGTCCCGATGTCGATGTTGCGGCGGCTGTCCGGCATCCGGACAATAGGCAAGCGACTTCACTCCAGCCTGTCTGGCGGCATACAAATTCGTAAGGATGGCTTTGCCTGGCGCAAAAGGCCTTTACGAATGCCGCGAGGTGCGCTGACCGCCTTGTATCCGCCATCAATGGCGTGCCCCAGTGGCCGGGCTCGTAGAGAGCACCCCAGGAAAACACCAATGACCTACGCCTCCCTCAAGCCGGTTTCGAAGGCTTTCGTCCAGCGCAAGCGGCTGATTTTCACCCGCGTCGCGGCAGTGCTGGCGGTGCTGCTGCTGTTCCTGACCAAGCCGGCGCTCAGCGAAGGCTCGAACGGCCACGAGACGCTTGAATTCCTCGGCTTCTGCCTGGTGCTCGCCTGCGTCGCCGGCCGGCTGTGGAGCATCCTCTATGTCGGCGGCAAGAAGAATGAGGAGCTGGTTTCGGCGGGCCCGTTCTCGATGACCCAGAACCCGCTCTACTTCTTCTCGACGGTCGGTGCGATCGGTATCGGTCTGCTCTATGGGTCGCTGGTGGCGGCCGCCGTCCTCGGCGTTGCCAGCTTCCTGATCTTCCGCGTCACGGCGCGCAAGGAAGCCGAATATCTCCTGGGCAAGTTCGGCCCGGCCTATACCGCCTATATCAAGGCCACGCCCCGGTTCTGGCCGAACCCGCTGCTCTACCGCGACAGTGACGAGCTGCAGTTCTCGACGCGCGCGCTGAAGCGCACTTTTTTCGACGGGCTCTATTTCCTCGCCATCTTCCCGATCATCGAACTCGTCGAGTATCTCCGGGAAAGCGGACTGCTGCCGGCTTTAATCACGCTCTACTGAGCGCCAGCACGGTAATCAGCCGGCGCCTCGGCTAGCCGCCCAGCGGATAAGGCATGTAGCCGACGAAGCCGGCTATCTTCCAGCTCCCGCCGACCTTCCGGCAGAAATACAGCGTCTGCCATTTCAGCCGGTCGACGCTGCCATCCGCCTTGGCGACGCTGCCGTCGAACTTCTTGTGCAGCACCGCGCGGTCGCCGTCGACATCGATGTCGCGCAGATTGGTGACGCGAAACAGCGCCTCGCGCAGCGGCTCGGCGAATTTGGTCGCCGCCGTCTCCTTGGCCTGGCGCAGCCACTCGTCGCGATAGATCTCCAGCCGCGGGAACTGCAATCGCCAGGCATCGGCGTTGGCCAGGAAATGCGCGTGCATGCCGAAGAAGCTTTCGGCGACGAAGTCGTTCTCGACCATGGACCAGTCCTGGCCGATGAAGGCGTCGATGTCGCGCCGCACCAGCATCTCCCACAGCGCGTGGCGGTCGGCGTCACCGGAAGGAAACGGGTTCTTGTCGAAGGTCATCGTCGGGGCTCCGGTCTCGCAAGGGCGTCTCTCCGTCGTGGCGTCGAGCCCGTCCGGCAGCGCGCACGATGCAAGCGCTTCTGTAATAAAGCAACACGGATTTCGAGGAATGTTGCTTTCCAACAAGGGCCCTATCGGGATCACCCCGATCGCGGTAAATCTCGTCCCGAAGCGGGCGCCGCCTCGGTGCCTTGCCATGTCACCGGAGGAGGCCATCCCTTGCCCAAGCAGACTTTTGGAACATCCCACGTGCCGCTGTCGCCCGCCGTGCGGGCCGGCGACTTCGTCTTTGTCTCGGGCCAGGTTCCGGTCGGCGGCGACGGCATCGTGGTCAAGGGCGGCATTGCGGAACAGACCGAGCAGGTGCTCGCCAATGTGAAGGCAGCACTGGCGCTGGCCGGCTGCACGATGGACGACGTGGTCAAGACCACCGTCTGGCTGGAGGACGCGCGCGACTTCGGCGGCTTCAACGCGGTCTATGCCAGGCACTTCCCGAAGAACCCGCCGGCGCGCACCACGGTCGAATCGCGGCTGATGATCGACATCAAGATCGAAGTCGAGGCCGTCGCGTACAGGCCGGCCTGAAAGGCAAAGTAACAAGGCGGAGGGCATCTCCATGCAATTCGACCTCCTGCTGAAGGGTGGACGGCTGATCGATCCGGCGTCCGGCGTCGACGCGCCACGCGATGTCGCCATCGCCAATCGCCGTGTCGCCGCCGTCGACGCCGATATCCCCGTGACCAGCGCCGCGCAGGTGGTCGACGCGACGGGCTGCATCGTCGCGCCCGGTCTGGTCGACCTGCACAGCCACGTCTATTGGGGCGGCACCTCGCTCGGCGTCGATGCCGACAGGCTCGCCACAAAAAGCGGAACCACCACCTTCATCGATGCCGGCAGCGCGGGTGCGGGCAATTTCCTCGGCTTCCGCCGTCATGTCATGGAGCGCTCGAAAGTGCGCATCCTGGCCTATGTCAACATTTCCTTTGCCGGCATTTTCGGCTTTTCGCAGACGGTGTCGGTCGGCGAATGCAGCGATCTCCGGCTTTGCGAACCGCGCGAGGTGGTGGCGGCGGTGCGCGAGCACGCCGACGTCGTCGTCGGCGTCAAGGTGCGCTCCGGCAAGCATGCCGGTGGCACCAGCGGCATCGCGCCGGTCGATCTGGCGCTGGAAGCCGCAGACAAGGCCGGGCTGCCGCTGATGGCGCATATAGACGAGCCGCCGCCCGGCCGCTCCGAAGTGCTGCCGCGCCTGCGCCGGGGCGACATCCTCACCCATTGCTTCCGGCCGTTCCCCAATGCGCCGGTGTTCGCCTCCGGCATGGTGCGGCCCGACATGCGGCTGGCGCGCGAGCGCGGCGTCATCTTCGATCTCGGCCACGGCATGGGCTCGTTCGATTTCGACGTCGCCCGCGCCATGCTGGCCGAAGGGCTGGCGCCCGACGTCATTTCGAGCGACGTGCATCTCTACTGCGTCGACGGGCCGGCCTTCGACATATTGGTGTGCATGTCGAAGCTGATGGCGCTCGGCATGCCGCTGGTCGAGGTTTTGCGCGCCGCGACGCAAGCGCCGGCACAGGCGATCGCGCGGCCCGATCTCGGCACGCTGGCGGTCGGCACCGCCGGCGACGTCGCCGTCCTGCGGCAGCGTCCGGGCCGCTTCACCTTCATCGACGCGGTCGGCGCCTCGCTGGTCGCCGACCAGCGGCTGATGTCGGAAGGCATCGTCATCGGCGGCACCTGGTGGCCGAACGAGGCGGCGAACGATGTCAGCGAGACCGAGCGTTTCGAAGCGCATGCCGCGCATAGCCATGTCGAGGTCGCGGCCCGGCATTTCGGGCATAGGCATGATTAGCCGATCTCCCCCCTCGTGGGGGAGATGCCCGGCAGGGCAGAGGGGGGCGCGACGGAACGCAAACCCTCGTAATCCTGCGACGGCAAGAACCTGCCCGAAGCGCGCTATCGCAATTGATTGAGAGGCTGGCAGGACAGCGCCCCCCTCTGGCCTGCCGGCCATCTCCCCCACGCGGGGGGAGATCGGCAGCTTCACCGTGGCGCGTTGCTGACCGCCCCATACACCGGCGTCTCGATCCCTTCCATCCGCGCCTTGATCTGCAGCGCTACATATTTCGAATAGAACCGCGACAGGGCCAGGTTGCCGCCGTGGAACCACAATGCGTCCTGCGCCGTCGGTTTCCACATGTTGCGCAATTCGCCTTGCCAGGGGCCGGGGTCGCCCTTGACGCCGGAGCCGAGGCCCCAGCACGGGCCGACCTTGTCGGCGACCTCGCGCGAGACGAGAGCGGCCACGTTCTCGTTCATCGACTGGTAGCCGGTGCAGGCGATGATGGCATCGGCCTCGATCTCGCCGCCGTCCTCGAACAGGATGCCCTTGGCTGTCAGCGATTTTACCGCGACGCCGCTGCGGATGCCGATCTTGCCGTCGATGATGAGGTCGGACGCGCCGACATCGATGTAATAGCCCGAGCCGGTGCGGTAGGCCTTCATCAAAAGGCCGGTCTCGTCGTCGCCGAAATCCAGCGCGAAGCCGGACGCGGCGAGACGCTCGTAGAAGGCGGCGTCGCGCGCGCGGATGACGTCGTAGAGCGCGCGCTGGCCCTTGGGCACCAGCGCGAACGGCGTCGAGGCGACGATCATGTCGGCCTTTTCCGTGGTGATGCCGCGCGCCAGCGCATCCTCGGAGAAGATTTCGAAGCCGACCTGCATCAGCGTGTCCGACTTCACCACGGTGGTCGGCGAACGCTGGACCATGGTGACGTCGGCGCCGCTCTCCCAGAGGTCGACGCAGACATCGTGCCCGGAACTGGCCGCGCCGATGACGGCGACCTTTTTGCCGCGGAATTTCTCACCGCTGGCATACTGGCTGGAATGCAGCAGCTCGCCCTTGAACTGGTCCGCGCCGGGCAGCTCGATCTTGCGCGGCGGACCATAGGCGCCGGTGGCGAAGACGATGTGCTTCGGCTTCAGCGTGATGCGCTGGCCGGCGCGGTCGACCACTACGGTCCAGACCTTCTCGCCCTCGTCGTAACTGGCGCTGAGGCACTTGGTGGCGGCCCAGTAATTCAGCTCCATGACGCGCGTGTACATTTCCAGCCAGTCGCCCATCTTGTCCTTGGGCGTGAAGACGGGCCAATTGTCGGGGAACGGAATGTAGGGCAGATGATCGTACCAGACCGGATCGTGCAGCACGAGCGTGCGGTAGCGGTTGCGCCAGGAATCGCCGGGCCGTTCGTTCTTCTCGATGACGATGGTGGGCACGCCGAGCTGACGCAGCCGTGCGCCGAGCATGATGCCGCCCTGGCCGCCGCCGATGACCAGGCAATAGGGTTGCTCGGAGGCGCCAAGCTCGCGCGTCTCGCGCGCCCGCGCTTCCGACCAGGTTTCGCGTTCCGGGTCGGCCTTGTGGCGCACGCCGAGCGGCCGCGCCGCGCCCTTGCGCTCCTCGAACCCTTTCAGGTCGGTCATCGCCGTGAACAGCGTGCGGCAGCGGCCGTCACACAGGCGCATGATGCCTTGTCCCGTGGCCACCGACGTTTCGAAGGTGAACCAGGCCTCGATCGTGCCTTCGTCCGAGGTCGCTTCACCGGAAAGCTGCCATGCGGCGGGCCTGGTCGTCGCCAGCGTCGACTTCAGCATATCGGCGATGGCGTCGCGGCCTTCCATGGTGGTGACGTTCCAGGTGAAGGTCAGCAGGTCGCGCCAGTAGCAATCGTCGACGAACAGGTTGGCCGCCGCCGATACGTCGCCGAATTCAAGCGCCTGCGAAAAGGAACCAAGCCAAGCGGCCGCCTGTTTGGATGGTGACATTTCGAGCATCTGTCTTCTTCCCTCTTCCTTTCACAGTGCGCCGCCCGGTCTTCCCTTCTCCCCTTGTGGGAGAAGGTGGCCTCGCGAAGCGAGGTCGGATGAGGGGTGCTCCAGGGAACACCAGCGTCTCACTCCGCTGGAACACCCCTCATCCGTCTCGGCGCTGTCGCGCCGATCCACCTTCCCCCACAAGGGGGGAAGGAAGAGGCGCCGCGCCCGCCTCTCTGGCAGCTCCGGTCATGAAGTCGATCTTCCTTAGCCCGCTTTCGACCCGATTTCTTATCATGTCTGTACGCTGTCGTTCCATGCACCCGGCACCGTTGCAGCCGATGCGTGCCCAGGCATCACCGCCGAGTTCCGTGGCGCCCCCCTCTGTCCTGCCGGACATCTCCCCCTCAAGGGGGGAGATTGCTTGTCACGACCGCCTTCGCCAATTTTCGACGCTGCAAGAAGAGAAGCCGGCGCCGAAACCGCCAATCTCCCCCTTGAGGGGGGGGAGATGCCCGGCAGGGCAGAGGGGGGCGCCGTAGAGTGCTGCCTCGCAATGGGCAACGCAAGCGCGCCAACCCCTGCCTTCCTATCCAATCACCTCCAGCCGCCTCGGCAGCCGGTTCATCACTACCGGTCCATCCGGCGTGATCAGGAACTGGTCCTCGAGATTGAAGCTGGCGAGGCCGTCGATGTAGAGCGGGATCTCGAACGCCAGCACCATGCCGGCCTCGATCGCGATATCGCTATCGGCGGCGATGAACGGCCATTGTTCGGAAAAGACCGACTGGCCGACGCCGTGGCCGAAATGGCCGCGACGATAGAAGCGCAGGCCTTGCCGCGCCAGGCTTCCGGTGGCGACGCGGTGGACATGGGCGAGCGTATTTCCGGGGACAAGCTCGGCCAGACCATCCTCGAAGGCGCGCTCGGCAATGGCGTGCAGCGCCGCTTGATCCGCCGAGGGCGGGCCGAAGGTGAAGTTGCGCGACATGTCGGAGGCGTAGCCGCCGACCGTGCAGACCATGTCGCATTTCAGCGGATCGCCAGCCACGGCCCTGGCGTCGGCGCCTTTGGCCCGGGCGCCCAGCGTCACATATTCGGCCGTGATGACCGGATGAGACAAGCCGGCCGCCGCCGTGGCGACGCCTTGCCGGTAGAGCGCGACGAGGTCGCCCTGGCGCATGCCGGCCATGGCGTCGACCTGCAGCCGCTCCAGCCCGGCTTCGGACAAGATGATGCCTTGCCGCAGGAGGTCGATCTCGCGCTGCGACTTGACGGCGCGCAGCCGGTCCAGCACGGACGACCCGTCGACAACAGGGCAATCCGGCAGCAGCGCCTGGATGGCGGCAAAATCGGCGGCGGGAATGAAGTCGAGGTCGAGGCCGAGCGTGGCGCGCTCCAGCCCGAAATCGATGAGCATGGCTTGCAGCTGGCGCACGGAGCCAGCGAGATCGAAGGTGGCGGGACGCGAGAAATCCGGCGCGCGGTCGAGCGAAGCCAGGCCGGCCTCGATACGCTCCGCCAGGGCAAGCCCGGAAGATCCTGTCCCGACCGGCGCGGATTCGATCCAGATCGGGTGCGAACACACAACCATCTCGGGCGCGGCGGTCCGCAGTTGCGCGGCGTTGAAGTCAGCGACCACGACGCCGATCGGCAGGTCCTGTCTGGCCGGGATGACGACGAAGCCGGCGCCGGCGCGGCGGAACAGGCCTGCCGGGCCGATCGACGCGCCGGTCGCATAGTGGAAGGCCTCGGGCGCGCAGAGCACCAGCGCCGCCATGCCGGCGCGTTGCATCAAATGCGTGGCTCGCTGGCGGTCGACAAAACCCGTCATGAAACGTCTCCGTATGCCCCAATCGGCAACGGAGCACCGCGGGTGCGGACAATCAAGCTGGTTGCTTGATGATATTGCCACCTCGCCTCGACCAACAGCTGGACCTTGCTGGTGCACCAGGCGTCGGTGCGCAAGGTGGAGCGGACGAAGAGCGCCTGAAGGCAAGAAGCGCATCGAATCGCGGACCTGGATGAATTGTTCGACTTGGCCGAGTTTGACGACATCCGGATGGAACATTTCAGACGCTGTCCGGTTGCTTCCTCAGGAAATCCAGAGGAACACGGCCATGGTGATCAGCCAAGAAGAACGTGTCGCGCATATCAGGAAGCGGGCCCACCAACTTTGGGAACGGGAAGGCCTGATGCCCGACCGTGAAAAGGCCTGCTGGGACAAGGCGGTCGAGGAGTTCGAGTCCGGTAAACTGGCCGCAGGACGAAAGCAGGCTGGTGCGGATGCCGCCGGCGACACGTCGGGTGCCAAACACTGACACGCCGGTAGACGTTAGAGCGGTTCAGCGCCCGATTGAGATCGGCGACCGCTCTAACTCTTTGTTTATACGCAATTCCGGACGGAAGTCGTTAAACACGTTTCCTGGAATTGCTCACTTTTCCTGGAATTGCTCTAGGCCGCCGCCCGCCTGTCATGCCGGCCTTCCCTGATTTCCTCGGCGAGCTTGTCGCAGAATGCATCGAGGTCGCCGGGGTTGCGGCTGGTGACGAGCCCCTGATCGGTCACGACCGCGCTGTCTTCCCAAAGACCGCCGGCATTGACTACGTCGGTCTTGACCGACTTGTAGGAGGTGATGCGGCGGCCTTTGGCGATCCCGGTCTCGACGAGAAGCCAGGGCGCATGGCAGATCGCGCCGACGACCTTCTTGGCGGACCAGAAGGATGTGATGAAATCCAGAGCCTTCTGCTCGACCCGCAGCAGGTCCGGATTGATGACGCCGCCAGGCAGGACGATCGCATCGTAGTCATCCGCCCGTGCTTCGGCCAAAATCTTGTCGACGGGGACGGTCCGGCCCCAATCCTTGTGATCCCAGCCCTTGATCTCGCCGCCTTCGAGCGAAACGACGTCCACTTGCGCGCCCGCGGCGCGCAGTTTCTTCAAGGGGATTTCCAACTCGGACTGCTCGAAGCCGTTGGTTGCCAGAATGGCGACACGCTTGCCGGAAATATCTTGTACGGAAATGTTTGGCATCGTCTTCTCCATCTGTCGGTTGATGGAGGCTAACGAGGCCTGGCGGGAAGCGTTCCTCCTGTAATTTTATGTGATTTTCCGGGAGATGATGGGCAGGTTTCGGACGACCCGCCTAGGCTGTTGGCCGCCAGAAAGCGAAAAAGCCGCGGCGAACCGCGGCTTTTCGATGCTTGATTCCCTGGGAGGAAATTGGAGCGGGTGAAGCGATTCGAACGCTCGACCCCAACCTTGGCAAGGTTGTGCTCTACCCCTGAGCTACACCCGCTCACACGGCGTCTAGGCCGCAAGCCGGGCCTATATGGCTGAAGAGCGCGGCGATTGCAACAGGGAAATAGCAGGCTTTTTGCAACTCTCGAACGATGCCGGCAAACCGTCCGCGACGCGCCGATTTCATCGCTCCTTGCGCGACGGCCTTGTGTAGGTCGCCGCATTGGCCGTAAACGGCAAGGCCAAGAAACGGACGAGAAGACGATCGATGCCGAAGACCGAAGCTGAACTGATGGCCTTTCTTGCCGAACTCGGCATCGCCGTTTCGACGATACGCCATCCGCCGCTCTATACGGTGGCCGATTCGCAGGCGCTGCGTGGGGAAATCGCCGGCGGGCACACCAAGAACCTGTTCCTGAAGGACAAGAAGGACAATTTCTTCCTGGTCACCGTCGGCGAGGACGCGGTCGTCGATCTCAAGCAGATCCACCAGTCGATCGGCGCCGCCGGCCGGGTTTCCTTCGGCAAGCCGGAGATGCTGATGGAGCTTCTGGGCGTCACGCCGGGCGCGGTCACCGTCTTCGGTGTCATCAACGACAGGGAAAACAGGGTCAAGCTGGTACTCGACAAGGACTTGATGGACCATGCCGTGATCAACGCGCATCCACTGACCAACGAGGCGACGACATCGATCGCGGCGGCCGACCTCATCAGATTCGTCGAGGCAACCGGGCACGATGCTGCTATCTTGAAAGTCTCGGCATGATCGCCACATGGATGGCGAAGCCGATTTCCAATTGAGACATGGCGCCGAGCCGCGGGCCGGGGGCGCGACCGAAAGGGTGACGAGATGAGCGACAACAATCCGTTTGGCGGATCATTCGGAAACACTGGCGGCCAGTATGCCACCACGGTGCAGTATGGCGGAACGGCGCCGGCGCCGGCGAAGGCCGCACTTGGCGATGCGCCCGCGGGCCCTGCCGGCGGCGATGTCATCAAGGACACGACGACCGCCGCCTTCGCCGCCGACGTCATCCAGGAATCGCGCCGCCAGCCGGTGCTGGTCGATTTCTGGGCGCCATGGTGCGGACCTTGCAAGCAGCTCACCCCGCAGCTGGAAAAGGCGGTCAAGGCCGCCGGCGGCAGGGTCAAGCTGGTCAAGATGAACATCGACGATCATCCCTCGATCGCCGGCCAGCTCGGCATCCAGTCGATTCCGGCGGTCATTGCCTTCAAGGACGGCCAGCCGGTCGACGGCTTCATGGGCGCCATCCCCGAGAGCCAGATCAACGAGTTCATCACCAAGGTCGGCGGCAAGGGCAATGGCGCGCCGCCGGTGGCCGAGGCCCTGGCCGCGGCAACAGAAGCCCGCGACGCCGGCGATATGCAGGCCGCCGCCGACATCTATGACGCCATCCTGGCGCAGGCGCCGGAGACGGTCGAGGCGATTGGCGGGCTGGGCGACCTGTTGTTCGAAACCGGCGACACAGAGGGTGCCGAGGCGCTCCTGGCAACGGCGCCGGAGGCCAAGAAGGATGCACCGCCGCTGGCTGCCCTGCGTGCCAAGATCGCGCTGGCCGCGCAGGCGGCGGCGTTGGGCAATCCGGCCGAGCTCGAACGGCGCTTGGCCGAAAACCCCGGCGACCATCAGGCGCGTTTCGATCTGGCCATGATCCAGAACGCCAAGGGCGACCGCACGGCAGCCGCCGACAACCTGCTGGCCATCATCAAGGCCGACCGGAGTTGGAACGAGGATGGCGCCAGGACGCAGTTGCTGCAGCTGTTCGAGGCTTGGGGCATGACCGACGAGGCGACGCTTGCGGCGCGCCGCAAATTGTCGGCGTTGCTGTTTTCCTGAGCCGGTTATCGGTTGTTTTGTCGCACGGGCTTGTGGCGTCGGGCCTGCGCGCCAGATAGGACAGGGCAGGTTGACGCTTCGCAATGGAAGCGATCGGGAGGAACGAGGTGCAAGCGGGAAACGCGCATTACCGGCTCGCCAAGGATTTGCCGCCGACGATCCCGCTTTTTCCGCTCGAGGGCGCCCTCCTGCTGCCGGGCGGCCGCATGCCGCTCAACATCTTCGAGCCGCGCTACCTGCAGATGGTGGACGAGGCGGTCGCCGGCTCGCGCGTCATCGGCATCATCCAGCCCGGCCTCAATGGCGCGTTGCGCGAGGATGGCGAGCCGGAACTTTGCAATGTCGGCTGCATCGGCCGCATCATCGCTTTTTCGGAGACCGGCGACGGCCGCTACCTGATCTCGCTGCAAGGCGTGTGCCGGTTCCGCATCGCCCACGAGCTGACGGTCAAGACGCCGTTCCGCCAGTGCAAACCGGCGCCCTTCCTCGCCGATCTCGACGAGGAGCAGGCGGCTGATGAAATCGACCGGCCGGCGCTGCTGCGGGCCTTTCGCGCCTATCTGCAGGCCAATGATCTGGAAGCCGACTGGGAAAGCGTCAGCCGCGCCGAAAACGCCATGCTGGTCAATGCGCTGTCGATGATGGCGCCCTACGGACCAGCCGAGAAGCAGGCGTTGCTCGAGGCGGCGGACCTGAAAACCAGGGCCGAGACGCTGATTGCCATCACCGAGATGACGCTGGCGCGCGAGAATGAGGATTTTGGCTCGAGCCTGCAGTGAGGTGAATGCAGGCCTGAAGCTGGAAAGGGGACGCAATGGCGGATGGGCGTGATGGAAAGAAAACCAATGTCGACCCGAAGCTGCTGGAACTCCTGGCCTGCCCGCTGACCAAGGGGCCGCTGGCCTGGGACCCCGAACGTGGCGAGCTGATCTCGCGGGTCGCCAAGCTCGCTTATCCCGTGCGCGACGGCATCCCGATCATGCTTCCCTCGGAAGCGCGGACCATCTCGGCCGAGGATGTGCTGTCGCCGCCAAAGCTGGGCGGGCCGGGCAGTTCATCGTCATAGAGTGTGGCCGGACATTGAGGTTGGCGTTCTACGGCGCTGGCCCGCCAGCGTTTGATGGTGAGGGGCCCGGCCCGCGCCTACTGAAAATTGCGCCCCTTGGGCATGACCCTTTCCGCCTCTTCCGACAGCATAGCGAGGTCCTGTCCGACTTTCGGTATTGCGGATTGGCTGGTGCTGCCCGAGGGATCGGCATTTGGCGGTACGGCTTGGCTGACCTTTTCCAAGAGCACGGTCAGCCAGGGCGTCAGGTCCTCGATCTTCTCGGCGACGATGTGGACGACACCTGATTCCGACTGAAGTTTCCCGCTGACCTTGACGAAGCGCGCGCCCATGACGATTGGCCGGAAGCGGGTAAAAGTTCTTTCCCAGAAGATGACATTGGCGACGGCCTTGTCGTCTTCCAGCGTGAGAAAGATCGCGTTGCCCTTGCCGGGGCGCTGGCGCACCAGCACCAGACCGGCAACGGAGACCCGCCTGCCGTCGCGCACGGACGGCAGGCTGGCATTGGGGGTAACGCCGGCGCGGTCGAGCCGCTCGCGCAGGAAGGCGACCGGATGCGCCTTCAGCGACAGGCCGAGCGAGCGGTAATCGTGGATGACATGCTCGCCGAGCGGCATTTTCGGCAGCTTCGTCTGTGGTTCCAGCTCGCGCAGGCCGAGCGCCGGCTGGTCGAACAGCGGCAGCTTCTCGGCGGCACTCTTGCCGTCCAGCGCGCGGACCTCCCAAAGTGCCGCGCGGCGGTCGAGGCCGATGGACCGAAAGGCGTCGGCCTGCGCCAGCTTCTCGATCTCGTCGACATTGAGGCCGGAGCGCAGCCAGACCTCCCTGACGGTCGAGTAGCCGGCGCCGCGCCGCTCGACGAAAGCCTCCATGCGTTCCTTGGAAAGTCCCTTGACCTGCCTGAAGCCGAGCCGCAGCGCATGGCTTGTCTCGATGACACCGCGCATGTCGGCATGGCGCGGCAGGATGCGGGCCGGGTCGAAAGACGCCTTTTCCAAAGTGCAGTCCCAGACGGAGAAATTGACGTCGACCTCGCGGATGTCGACGCCATGGTCGCGGGCGTCGCGCACCAGCTGCGCCGGCTGATAGAAGCCCATAGGCTGCGAGTTCAGGATCGCGGCGCAGAACACGTCGGGATAGAAGGTCTTGAACCAGCAGGAGGCGTAGACGAGCAGCGCGAAGGAGGCGGCATGGCTTTCGGGAAAACCGTATTCGCCAAAACCCTCGATCTGCTTGAAGCAGCGCTCGGCGAAGTCCTTCGTGTAGCCCTTGCCGACCATGCCGTCGATCATGCGCTGGCGGTAATTGCCGATGGTGCCGGTGCGCTTGAAGGTGGCCATGGCGCGGCGCAATTCGTCGGCCTCACCCGGTTTGAAACCGCCGGCGACGATCGCGATATTCATCGCCTGTTCCTGAAACAGGGGCACGCCAAGCGTCTTGCCGAGGATCGCTTCCAGCTCCGGTTTTTGATACTCGGCCGCTTCCTTGCCTTGCCGGCGACGCAGATAAGGGTGGACCATGTCGCCCTGGATAGGGCCGGGGCGTACGATCGCCACCTCGATGACGAGGTCGTAGAATTCGCGTGGCTTGAGACGCGGCAGCATCGACATCTGCGCGCGCGATTCGATCTGGAAGACGCCGAGCGTATCGGCACGGCAGATCATGTCGTAGACACGTTGGTTCTCCGCCGGGAGAGTGGCCAGCACATAGGGCCGGCCAAATTCATCTCGTGCCTTCGGATAATGGTCCGTTAGCAGGGTGAAGGCGCGTTGCAGGCAGGTCAGCATACCGAGCGCCAGCACATCCACTTTCAGGATCTTCACCGAGTCCAGATCGTCCTTGTCCCATTCGACCATCTTGCGCTCGTCCATCGCCGTCTTGACGATGGGAACGATCTCGTCGAGTCGGTCCCTGGTGATGACGAAGCCGCCGACATGCTGGGAGAGGTGGCGGGGAAAACCCATGATCTCGTTGGCGCGCTCCATCACATGCCGCGATATGGGGTCGCCGCGGTCGAGCCCGCCGGCCCTCGCCTCCTTCTCGCCGAGTTCCGAGGTCGACCAGCCCCAGATCGAGCCGGAAAGGGACGCCCGGACATCCTCCGACAGGCCCATCGCCTTCGATACTTCGCGCAGCGCCGAACGGCCGCGATAGCTGATGACGGCGGCGGCAAGGGCGGTACGCTTGGAGCTGTATTTCTCGTAGATGTACTGGATGACAGTTTCGCGCTTTTCGTGCTCGAAATCGACGTCGATATCCGGCGGTTCGTTCCTTTCCTCGGAAATGAAGCGCTCGAAAAGCGAATTGATCTTTTCCGGCCCCACTTCGGTGATGCCGATGCAGAAACAGACGACCGAGTTGGCGGCCGACCCACGCCCCTGGCAGAGAATATCCTTGCCGCGCGCGAACTTGACGATGTCGTAGACGGTCAGGAAGTAACGGGCATAGTTGAGGCGCTCGATCAGAGCGAGCTCTTCCTCGATGCGCTTGGTCACGGATTCAGGCACACCTGCCGGGTAGCGGTTGACCGCTCCCTCCCTTGCCAACCTTTCCAGCTCCGCCTGCGGGCCGAGGCCCGATTCCGTCGGCTCGTCGGGATAATTGTACTGGAGGTCGCTGAGCGAGAAGGTCAGCTCTTCGCCGAAACGCAGCGTCTCCGCCAGCGCTTGCGGGTGCCTGCGGAACAGGCGCGCCATTTCCAGCGGGGGCTTCAAATGGCGTTCGGCATTGGCGGTCAGTTCCAGCCCCACCTCGGCGACCGGAACATTGAGGCGGATCGCGGTCAGCACGTCCTGCAGCGGGCGGCGTTCGGCCGTGTGATAGAGCACATCGTTGGTCGCCATCAGCGGTATGCCGGCACTCTCGGCAAACGCCGCCGCCTGCTCGATCCGAAAGCGATCATGGCCGGCATAACAGGGTGAGACGCCGAGCCGCAGGGCCCTGCCGAAGCGGTCCTGGAGTTGGCGGAGCAAAACCAGGCTGTCCTGCGCGCCGGCCGCCAGATCGGGCAGGACCGCCAGCGACATCCGGTCGCCCCATTCGAGCAGGTCGTCGCGCCGGAGCAGGGTGGCGCCCTTTTCGGTCTCGTCGCGCAGATTGGCCTGGGTGAGCATGCGGCACAGATGCCCCCAGCCCTTGCGGTCCCTGGGATAGGCGAGAATGTCCGGCGTGCCGTCACCAAAAACCAGCCGGCAGCCGGGGTGATAGGCAAGCTTTTCGACCTTGGCCTGCTGCCAGGCGCGCACCACACCGGCCACGCTGTTGCGGTCGGCGAGCCCGATCGCGGAGAAGCCCATGAGCTTGGCCGCGACCACCAGTTCCTCGGGTTTGGAGGCGCCGCGCAGGAAGGAGAAGTTCGACTGGATGCCGAACTCGGCATAGGGGATGACGGTCAGCGCGTTCATGCGAAGACCCCGTGCATGAACCAGCGCGGCGGGATCTGCGAGACGCCGCCGTACAGGCCTTGCCGGTAGAGCCAGTAGCGGCGGCCATCGGCATCCTCGATGCGGAAATAGTCGCGTGTCGATGCCGCCGGATCGCCTGGCGCCTCGCGCCACCATTCGGCGGCGATGCGCTCCGGACCTTCGGCACGGGTAACGCGGTAAAGCGCGCGGCGCCAACGAAAATGCAGCGGCGGTCCCTCCGGCATTTCGGTGGCCGGCACATCGATGGGCTCGGGCGCGCGGAACAACCGGATCGGCCGTTCCGGCGGAAAGATGGTCATCGGCGCCTGCATCCTGTCCGGCTTCTTCGGCGGCGTGGTCCGGCGCGGCGCCTCGCTGAAGGGGACGATGGCGACGGCGCGTTCGGGCAGATGGCTTTCCACGGGAACCGGCTGCAGAACCGCGCCCTCGCCGAGGCGGGCGCGGATACGGTCGGCGAACAGGGCGATGTCGGCGCCATCATCCACCGCTTCACCGGTCAGATCGGTCTGCTGCGTGTCGAAAGCGGCGACGGCCAGCACCGAGAGGCGCACCAGATCGAAGCCATAGCCGGCATCGATATGCTGCTCGAGCGCGGCCAGCCGCTCATGGAACAATTTCCGGATCAGCAAGGGTTCGCGCATCGGCCGCGAGGTGCCGAGCGCGATGCGGCTGACGGCGCCGTCGACGCGAAAGAGCAGCAGCGCCAGCGTCCGGGCGCCTTCGCCGCGGCGTTCGAGGTCGGTCTTCAAGGTCGTCGCCAGCATGCCCACCAGCCGTTCTATCTCCTCCGTCAGCGTGACGGGCTCGGCGAGATGGCGTTCGACCGAAAGCGGCGCGACGGGAAGGCGCGGCGAGATCGCTTCGTCGAGACGGCCAAGCGCCTGGTCGAGGCGCTGGAGCAGCAAAGCGCCGAAGCGGCGGGCGAGCGGCGCGCGCGGCGCGGCCATGACGGCGCCCGCCGTGCGCAGCCCTACACTTTCCAGGCTGGTCCGGGTTTCCGGCGCTATGCGGAGGGCGGCCAGCGGCAAGGGGGCAAGCAAGGCTTCCTCCTCGCCCGATACAACGATGCGGTCGCCGCAAAAGCGTGCCGCCGCCCAGGCCGCCCCGGGCGTGCCGGCAAGCCCGGGGCGGACGTCGAAACCCTGGTGGAAGAAGCGCGACAGGATCTCGTCCAGCATGGCGCGTTCGCCGCCAAACAGATGGGTGCAGCCGGTGACGTCGAGGAACAGGCCATCAATGCTGTCCAGCGCGACCAGCGGCGTGTAGCGGTCGCACCAGTCGGCAAGGCCCTCGAGCAGGCGCCGGTCGGCCTCCGGATCGGCTTCGACGATGTCGATCGACGGATGCATGGCGCGCGCATCGGCAATCCCCATGTCGCGCTTCAGGTGCAGCGCCTCAGCCCGCTCGTCGAGGGCCGAGATGCGCTGCGCGTTGCCCTGGCGGTGGCTGATCACGAGCGGTGGGTGAGATGGCCGCGGATGATCCGATGGCCGGGAACGCCAGGATTTCCCCAGACGCTGCCGCAGGATCCTTTCGGTCGCCAGATAGGGAAACCACAGGGACAGGATTCTCTGCCCATTCGCTGCCTCCACCGTGTCTTTCGTCGCCCCGTCTTTCCTCGAATCTGCGTTCATCGGGGTTCCACTCCAGTGTGAATTGTCCAGGCAGGGCCGTGCGGCTCTTGCCGATGCTGATGGTGAAGGCGGGGTGGCCGATCGAGCCGGCGAGCGGCCCGGCGACCGTGGCGCGCGGCACGGCCGGCGCCGACGCGGCGATCAGACGAAGAGGCGCCGCCGTCGGTTCCGGCTCGGCCGCCTGCCGCAGCAGGAACACCGGCCGGCCGGCACCTTGCGCCCGCGCATGCAGGCGGCATGTCGCGGTCAGGTCCAGCCGCTGCGGATTGCCGCGGATTTCCAGGATGACGGCGGCAAGCGCGGTCATCCTGGCGGCCTCCTCGGCGATCCACAGCGCATCGACAAGCCTGGGCGCCTCGGAAAACAGCAATTGCCCGGGCTCGATGCCGAAGCAGCCATGCAGCCCCCTGGCGTAGGGAAAGCCGGCCTCGTGGAAAATTTCCGATGTCCCGATCCATAAGATGGGCAGCCCCTGCGCCCGGTTGAGGATCAGGCTGACGAGCGATAGAGCGAAGCCGGCCACGGCTCCCGCATCGCGGGTTTCCAGGCCATGGATTTCGGTCAGGGCGGCTTTCGGCAGGCCGCCCCTGAGCGCGGCATCGAGCCGATCGATGCCGATGGGCAGGAAAGCATCCGGCAAGGCCGCGGCAAGGCCGCGCCGGACGATCGTCAGATCGCTGCCAGTACCGGCGCCGGCATCAAGGGTCGCCGCCGCCGGCGCCTGCAGGCGCTCGGGCAGCGTTCCCTCTATTTTCGCGATCTGGCGGCGCAGGGAAAAAACAGTCTCCCGCGCCACGGCGGTCATCGCCATGACGGTCAGCTTTCACTCACAATTGTTCCTGTTATGTTCCCTATAGATTCCAGAGGCGATCCGAAGAGTCAAGCAGAGTCATGAGGAATTTATTCCTGCGCGTATGGGCACATGAGTCCGACATTCACATGTCCGCACGTCACCATGAGGCCGTCATCCCTGGGCGAAGCAGCCGCGCAGCGGCGTCGCGGAGACCCTGGGATCCATGCCGCGACCTTGGCCGTGAAGTGCAGCGGAGCAAATTCTGCACCGTGGCAGCGCACCGGAGTCCCGGCATGGATTCCGGGGTCTGCGCCGCGTCGCTGCGCTCCTTGCTCCGCCCCAGAATGACGAAGTGATGGGCGTTTCCTCGTCAATCGCCAACGTATTCGTCAACGAGGCTTCCTAGCCGCGAGACTAACGCGGCCACCAAATGAGACGCCCTGGCCGGCGCTGCGCGATGGTGGAAGGTCCGGCATGAGTTCTCCTGATACATGGCTGGACGCGATTCCCCGGCAGCGGCAAAAGCGCCGGCAGAAATTGCCGCGCCATTTGCCTGGACCAGCACGAAAGCCTATATGCCGGGATCAAAGGACAAAGCATGGCCCGCATCTACAAGACCCGCACCTGGCATGGCGAACTTGCGCCCTCGATGGAGGAACTGGAGTTCCTGGCGCTGGAGGCCTACGCCCATCTGCCGGAGGAATTTCGCAAGCTGACCGGCGAGATCATCATCCAGATCGCCGAATTCCCGACCGACGAGATCATGGACGATTTGTCGCTGGAGACGCCGTTCGACCTGCTCGGCCTGTTCGAGGGGCGCGGCATCGCCGAACGCTGGAACCCGCAAACCGGCGAAGGCCCGAACCGCATCACCCTCTATCGCCGCGCCATGCTCGACTATTGGGCCGAGAACGAGGAATCGCTGGGCGACATCGTCACCCACGTGCTGATCCACGAGATCGGCCACCATTTCGGCCTGTCGGACGATGATATGGAAAAGATCGAAGAGGCTGCTGAGTAGGCCGTACCTTCGTCACCCTAGGGGTCTGCGCGGCCTCGCTTTGCTCCTTGCTTTACCCTAGCAGGACGAAGGGAGGGAGGGCCTTTCCCTATCCACTCGCTGAGCTGGGTGTCCGGCCCGTATTCCTGAACGTCGATATCCCCGACCATGGCCTGGTCGCAGCATGGGGTCGGTGAGCCGCCGCTATAGTCATCAATCGGTCGCTGGCGGGTCACTGTCTTGCGCAATTATACAAGTTTTGATATAAGTCTGCCAATGCCAGTGACGAAGCGCTTAGATTTTCTCGGAGATTCTCTTGCCCAGCTCCGGGATTTTCCAGAGGCGGCGCGCAAGGTGCAACTCGGACTTGAACCAAGCGACTGGAAGCCGATGACGACGGTCGGCCCGGGTGTGCGGGAAATCCGCGTCCGCGACGACGACGGCGCGTTCCGGGTGCTTTACGTTGCGAGCATAGGCGATGCCGTCTATGTGCTGCACGCCTTTCAGAAGAAGACGCAACAGACGGCGAAACGAGACTTGGATCTTGCCGCATCGCGGTTCAAGCAAATCTAGTGGAGATCCGACGATGGAACGTCAGAGCTTTGAAAACGTGTGGGACGCACTGGAAGGCACTCCGGCCGAATCCGCCAACATGACTATGCGCTCCAACTTGCTGATCGCGATCGAACAGCGGGTGCGGAGTTGGGACGTTACCCAGGCCGAAGCAGCCAACCGGCTCGGGATTACCCAGCCACGCCTTAGCGACCTCCTGCGGGGCAGGATCACGAATTTCAGTCTGGATACGTTGATCAATCTTGCCGCACTGGCCGGACTTACCGTGCGTCTTGATATTGTCGAGGCCGCCTGATGGTCTCTTTGCCTTCCACTACCACTCGCTGAGCTTGGTATCCGGCCCGTATTCCTGCCCGTCGACATCCTTCACCACGGCCTGGCCGCAGCGCATGGTCTTGGCTTTCTTGTCATAGGCGTAGGTCGGCGAGCCGAACAGATGCCAGCCCTTGTTCAGCGCCGCCGTCACCTTATGGCAGAAGCTGGCGTCGTCCGGGGCGGTGAGAAAGCGGTAGAGTTTCATCGTCCAATTCCTGTCATGTATCCCAAGTCGACGAATATCATGCGCCGATGGCGGCGGCCTTCGCCAGCAGTTTTTCGGCCTGCGCCAGGTGCAGCCGCTCGACCATCCTGCCATTCAGCGCGATGACGCCCTTGCCGCTGTTTTGCGCCAGCGCGAAGGCATCCTTCACCGCGCGCGCCTCGGCCAGCGCCTGCGCCGACGGGGCGAAGGCATGGTTGGCGGCCTCGATCTGCGATGGATGGATCAGCGTCTTGCCGTCAAAGCCCATGGCGGCAGCCTGAGCGCATTCGCGCGCAAACGCGTCCGGGCCGCGAAAATCGTTGAACACCCCGTCGAGCATGTCGAGGCCGCCGGCGCGCGCCGCCAGCAGCATCTGCATCAGCCATGGCAGGAGATAGGCGCGGTCCGGCGTTGCCAGCACGCCGGTATCCTTGATCAGGTCATTCGTTCCGGCAATGAAACAATCCAGCCGCGAGGCGGGGTCACGGCCGAGTTCGGCGATGGCGCCGATGTTGAGCATGGCCTTGGGCGTCTCGATCATCGCCCATAGTTTCATGCTGTCGGGAGCAAAATTGTCGTCCAGCACATCGCCGACCTCAAGCACGTCGCGCGGTGTGTCGACCTTTGGCAGCAGGATGCCGTCCGGTTCCGCCTTGGCCACGGCCGCAAGATCGTCGGTGCCCCATTCGCTGGACAGCGCATTGACGCGCACCACCATCTCGCAGCGCCGGCCATTGTGGTCGGCATCAGGGCGGTTGGCGAAAATGCCGGCCAGTTTTTCGCGCGCGGCGATCTTGTCGGCGGGGGCGACGGCGTCCTCCAGATCGATGATGACGGCGTCGCAGGCAAGCTGCGCGATCTTGGCCAGCGCCTTGTCGTTGGAGGCCGGGACATAGAGCACGGAGCGACGCGGGCGGTAGGGTTCCATGTCCGATCTATGCCGCGTGTGGTTGGTCGAGGCAAGCGTCCGCCCGGTATCTGACACGAGCCAACCGCGAAAGCTTGCGCTGCCCCTTGCCTGTCCGTCCTCCGCAGCAGTCGCGGAAGGGGACCCTTCCTCTCCCCCGTCGATCGAGGGAGAGGTGTCGAGCGCAGCTCGACGGGGGTCGACCCTTTGGGCGCAAGGCGATGCGAGGCTTGCGCCTAGTGCCCTATGCCGTTTGCGGCGGTTACCAGGTGGTTCCCCCACTCCGTCTCGGCTTCGCCGAGCCACCTCTCCCCCCTCCGGAGGGAGAGGAAAGGAGCTTGGCTGGGCAGCGCCAACGTCCGGAAAGGATAGCGGGCAGCGCACCAGCCCTGCACGAAAACTGCACACGCCAGCGGAAAACCTCCTCCGATCCGCCGCATCGCTTCCCTGCCAGCCTGCGAGACAGGCGGCATGCACAAGCGAGCAAAACCCCGTCTGCCCTATCAGCTGCGCAGCGAAGGCTGGTGGCTGGTCGACCCGCCACGTGCCAAGCCCGCCGCAATTGTCATCCCCTTTGTCCGCCCGCATCGCGCTCGGAAAATCCAATTAATGGCCGCGGTCCGCCAATCTTCCGACGTTATCCCGAGCGCTTGATGCCTGCTGTTTCATCAACTTCGCCGTGCTGATCGCCAACTGCAATGTCGACCATTCCGTTGAAATGACCGGCCAGGGCATTCCCCTCGACGCCTGGTATCCGCGCTCGCTCGGTCCGGGCGCGTTTCCGGCACTCGATCGCTTCTTCGACCATCAGAACAAGACCCCGGACGCGGGCGCTGTCCGCGAACTTGAAGGATTGCGGGCCAGCGACGAAGCCTGGTATCGCAGCGTCCAGCGGAACTGGCGTGGCTGGAGCTTTCGTGACTGGCGCCTGCTTCGATATCTCGACAGCAAGGGGTCGCTCGTGCTTCCTCAGCCTTCGCAACCTTCCTTGCCGGACCGCTGACCGATGCCGCATCACATCCTCGTCGCCGACGATGACCCGCATATCCGCGAAGTGATCTGCTTCGCGCTGGAAAAGGCCGGCATGAAAACGGCTGCCGTTTCCGATGGCGCCGCCGCCCTGCAGGCGATCGAACGGCACACGCCCGACCTTGTCGTGCTCGACATCGGCATGCCGGAGATGGACGGGCTGGAGGTCTGCCGGCGGCTGCGCCAGCGATCAGACCTGCCGGTGCTGTTCCTGTCCGCGCGCGACGAAGAGATCGACCGCATCCTCGGGCTCGAAATGGGCGGCGACGACTATGTGACAAAGCCGTTCAGCCCGCGCGAACTGGTCGCCCGCGTCAACGTCATCCTGCGGCGCGCCCGCCCGGCAGGGCCCGAACCGGTTGACGACAGGCAGTTTACCCATGGCAAGCTCACGCTAGTGCCGGCCAGCCATAGCGCCGGCTTCGACGGTCGGCCGCTTGCCCTGACCGGAATAGAATTCTCGATCCTGAAAGGGTTTCTGGCGCGGCCCACCCACGTGCTCGATCGCGACGCGGTGATGGCCAGTGCCTATGCCGGCAAGATCCATGTCGCCGACCGCACCGTCGACAGCCATATCCGCAACATCCGCGCCAAGCTGGCGGCGGTCGGATGCCTGGATGCCATCGAGACGGTGCACGGCGTCGGCTTCCGGCTCGGCCGATGCGGCTGACGACCTCAGGCAAGTGGAGCGGCCGCAAATGGCGGCCGCGCCTCGCCACGGTCGTCGTCGCCATCCTGATCCTAGTGATGGCCTTGCCGCTGGTCGGCCTGTTCTTCTTCCGCCTCTACGAAAACCAGTTGATCCGCCAGACCGAGGCGGAGTTGATAGCGCAGGGTGCGGCCATCGCGGCCATCTATGCGCAGGAGGTGCGCGACGCCGGCATTTCCGGAGACAAGCTCGGTGTGCCGATGCCTGGGGCCAATGGCAGCGCGAGCCGAGGCGCCAATCCCGATTCGCCTTATCGGCCGATCGAGCCGCAGCTCGATCTCGCCTCGGATTACGTGCTTGCGACCCGGCCGGCGGGGACGCCCGCCACGGCCGATCCAGCCTTCGCCGCGATCGGCGCGCGGCTGGCCGGCATTCTCGACGCGACGCAGAAAACCACGCTGGCCGGCTTCCGGCTGCTTGATCCCACAGGTGTCGTCATTGCCGGGCGCGACGAGATCGGGCAGTCGCTTGCCGGGGTCGAGGAGGTGCGTGAGGCGCTCGCCGGGCGCTATGCCAGTGCGCTCAGGCTGCGCATCCCCAACCAGCCGCCGCCGTCGCTCTATTCGGTCAGCCGCGGCACCAGGGTGCGCGTCTTCGTCGCGCTGCCGGTTGCCGTCGACGGCAAGGTCGCCGGCGTGGTCTATGTTTCGCGGACGCCCAACAACATCATAAAACATCTCTATGGCGAACGCGGCAAGGTGACAGCGGCGGCGATCGCCATCCTCGGCGGCACGCTGCTCATCGGCCTCGTCTTCCTGCGCACCGTCAGCCGGCCGATCTATGCGCTGATCGACCGCACCCAGCGCATTGCCGCCGGCGAGCGCGGCGCGATCCGGCCGCTCGACCATCATGGCACGCGCGAAATGGCCGAATTGTCCGCCGCCTTCCTCGACATGGCCGAAAAACTGCAGGCGCGCTCGGACTCGATCCAGACCTTCGCCACCCACGTCTCGCATGAGCTCAAATCGCCGCTGACGGCGATCCAGGGCGCTGCCGAACTGCTGCGCGATTCCGGCTCGGCGATGGACGATGACGAGCGGCGGCGCTTCTCCAACAATATCGTCAACGATGCCGGGCGGCTCAATTTGCTGGTCCGGCGGCTGCTTGACCTGGCGCGCGCCGAAAACCTTGCACCCAGCGGCGAAAGCACCTCGGTCGGTGCGGCGCTGGCGCTGCTTCCCGTCGACACCAGGCTCCCGGTTCGCGTCGAGGCCGGCGGCGACCTGGCCTTGCGCATATCGGCCGAGAACGGAGCAATCGTATTTGGCAATCTCATCGACAATTCGGCCCGGCACGGCGCGACGCAAGTTTCGATCACCGCCGCAAGCACCGGCGGCAAGGCGACGGTGCTGGTCAGCGACGACGGCGCCGGCATTTCGCCAAGCAACCGGGCGCGCATCTTCGAGCCGTTCTTCACCACGCGCCGCTCTACCGGCGGCACCGGCATGGGGCTCGGCATCGTGCTGGCCCTCCTGAAAGCGCATGATGGTACGATCCGGCTGGTTGACACCGAGCGCGGCACGCGCTTCGAGATCACTTTGCCGGTCGCGTAAGACGGACGGCGGATCGGAGAAAAAAGTGCGCTACGACATCGTCATCATCGGCGGAGCCATCGTCGGGTCCTCGGTCGCCTACTATCTGCGCGAGGAAGGGTTTTCCGGCTCGATCGCGCTGATCGAGCGCGACCCGCAATTCGCCCATGCGGCGACGACGCTGTCCATGGCGTCGATCCGCCAGCAATTCTCCATTCCGGAAAATATCCGCCTGTCGCAATTCACGCTGAAACTGTTCCGGCGGCTGAAGGAAGAATTCGGCGCCGAGGCCGATATCGGTTTTCGCGAGGGTGGCTATCTCATCCTTGCCGGCGAGGCCGGGCTGCCGATCCTGAAGGCCAATCACGCGGCGCAGGTCGCCGAGGGCGCAGACATCCTGCTCGAGGACGCCGACCAGTTGACGCGCCGCTTCCCCTGGCTGTCGGCCGAAGGCATAACCGCCGGCGCCTATGGCCGAAGCGGCGAAGGCTGGTTCGACGCCCATGCGATGCTGATGCTGTTCCGCAAGGCGTTGCGGGAGAAGAAGATCGACTTCATCAGCGCTTCGGTCTCCGGCATCGAGCGGCAGGGCGACCGCGTCACCGGCGTCAGCCTCGACAATGGCGATCGGCTGGAGGCCGGCACCGTCATCAATGCCGCCGGGCCGAATGCCGGCAAGGTCGCCGCCCTTGCAGGGCTGGCGCTGCCGGTCGAGCCGCGCAAGCGCAACGTCTTCGTCTTCGAGGCGCGCGAGAAATATGCCGACATGCCGCTGCTGGTCGATCCCTCCGGCATCTATGTCAGGCCGGAGGGATCCGTCTACCTCACCGGCGGCGCCGAGCCGGAAGAGGGCGACGGCCCCGCCGATGCCGGAGATTTCGAGGTCGACTGGCCCCTGTTCGAAGAGGTGATCTGGCCGGTGCTGGCGACCCGCATCCCGGCCTTCGAGGCCATCAAGCCGACGCGCGCCTGGGCCGGGCACTATGACTACAACACGCTGGACCAGAACGCGGTGATCGGCCCGCACCCCGAGGTGACGAATTTCCTCTTCGCCAACGGATTCTCCGGCCACGGCCTGCAGCAGGCGCCGGCGGTCGGCAAGGCGCTCGCCGAGTTTTTGGTGCACGGCGGCTATCGGACGATCGACTGCTCGGCGTTTGGGTATAGCCGGGTTGCCGAAGGGCGGGCGTTCCGGGAATTGAATGTGATTTGAGGCGGGGCGGGCATGCCTCTCCCTTCTCCCCTTGTGGGAGAAGGTGGCCGCGAAGCGGCCGGATGAGGGGTGTTCCAGCTTGGCAAGGACGGCGATCCGTCACCCACCCCTCAACCGTCTCGGCGCTGCGCGCCGATCCACCTTCTCCCACAAGGGGAGAAGGAAGAAGCGTCTACGCCATCATCGCGTCAACCTTAAGTGCATCGCCAAGCGCATTGCCTCCGGCCGTGTTGTCGAAGATGCCCCAGACCTCGGCACCAGAAGCGGCCGCTGCCTGCATCTGCCGGCTAAATCGGGCGAGGTTTTCGGCGACCCTGGATGCGGTCACAGAGAGAAATCAGCGCTTGCGGGAGATCCAGAAGGCGTCGGGCATACGCTTCATGCCGATGCGTTCGTAGAAGCCGACAGCGTCGGGCATCGAGACCAGGCTGAGGGCGACCGACGGTCCGAGCTGCCGGGCCACCTCATCCATCAGCCCCTTGCCGATGCCCAGGCCTTGCGCCTTGGCCGAGACGGCGAGATCGGAAATGTAGCAGACCCAGGAAAAGTCGGTCAGGCAGCGGGCAACGCCAATCAGCGGCTTGGCTTCCATCTCGAGAGGGGCCATTTCGAGAGGGGCCATGTCGAGACGGGCCATCTCGATACGGGCGGTCACGATCAGGTTGGCGCCTTCCAGCATCGCCTTCAGCCTTGCCTCGTCATCGACGGGCCTGACTTCGCCGAGACCGGATTCCACCAGCACGCGGCGGAATTCGGGAATGCCGAGCGTCGGTTCGCGCGCGTAGAGGACGTGGGAGTTTTCTGCCATGGGACCAGACTGCACCATCGGGCGGCGATTTCGAAGCCGTTTTTGTGCGGCACCCTCTTGCCGGCACCCACAAACAGTTGCCTTTTATTTGCGCGCGGCTTTGTGTAAACCGGGCCTCAGCAAATCCCCCGCAACGAAAAACACGGGCCAAAGCCATGGATAAATTCACCAAGCTCACCGGCGTCGCCGCTCCCATGCCGATCGTCAATGTCGACACCGACATGATCATCCCGAAGGATTATCTCAAGACGATCAAGCGCACCGGGCTTGGCACCGGCCTGTTCGCCGAGATGCGCTACAATGACGACGGTTCGGAAAATCCGGATTTCGTGCTCAACAAGCCGGCCTACCGCAAGGCGCAGATCCTGGTCGCCGGCGACAATTTCGGCTGCGGCTCGAGCCGGGAACACGCGCCATGGGCGCTGCTCGATTTCGGCATACGCTGCGTCATCTCGACCTCGTTCGCCGACATCTTCTACAACAACTGCTTCAAGAACGGCGTGCTGCCGATCACCGTCAGCCCCGAGGACCTGGAGAAGCTGATGGACGACGCCTCGCGCGGCTCCAACGCCACTCTGTCGGTCGATCTCGAAGCCAAGGAAATCCGTGGTCCGGACGGCGGCGTGGTCACCTTCGACCTCGACGACTTCAAGCGGCACTGCCTGCTCAACGGGCTCGACGATATCGGCCTGACCATGGAAAAGGCCGGCGCCATCGCCTCGTTCGAGAAGAAGAACGCCGAACTGCGCCCCTGGGCCTGAAGCCCTGAACAGGTAGGCCCGGCCGCGAGCGGTCGGGTTCGTGGCGGCTGAATGGAGGGACAGTCATGACACGTTTGCTTCTGGCCGGCGTTTGCGCTTCGGCGGTGATGTTTCTGACGATCGCGGGCGCGCATGCACAGACCGGCACTGTGCTCGTGCCGGCCGGCGATGCGTCCGGCGCCGCCGACCAGGGCGCGTCAAGCACGGGCAACGTGGCGCTGGCCGAGGATGACAAGCAGGCGCCGATCCCGTTCGAGGGCGGTCAGCTGACCATCACGCAGCCGGAGCAGGACGGCGAAAAGGTGCTGGCCTATGACGGCAAGCAACTGGCAAGCAACTATGATGTCTTCTTCGACAAGATCGTGGAGGTCGGCGGCATCAAGGTGGCGCTGTTCAATGTCGGCGATGGCGGCAATCAATGCGGCCCGGCGACGGTGATCGTCTGGAAGCCGGAAGGCGGCGAGATTCAGGGCACCACGGTCGAGCAGGACGAGTGCGGCGCGCCGCCCTCGGCGGTGTCCGACAACGCCATCTATTTCGTGCCGTATCTCCTGCCGGGGGACCAGAAGCCGGCGCTGCAGTGGTCGCCGACGGATGGGCTGACGATTTCGGGCAATCTCACCTACATGCCGGAACCCGGCACCGACTGGAAAGACATTGATCCGGAAAAGTACCAGAACATCATCGACGCCTTCCACAATGAGGCCGTCTACAAGGAAGCCGAAAAACTGCTCGGCAAGGACATGCCCGACATGGCGACCAGCCTGCTGGTCGGCGGCGGCACGGAAAAGACCGCGTCCGGCGCCTTCTACGCCAGCGGCTGCGTGCCGCATGATTGCGGCGGCAATGACGGCTTCATGGCCGTCGACCCGGCCAAGCACCAACTCTATTTCGCCCGCCGCGGCGACAATGGCCAGCCGAACGCCTGGCCGGCGCTGGCGACATGGCCGGCCGACGTGAAGGAGGCGCTGGACAAGGCGCTGGGGTCGGCGAATTAGCCAGAGCATTTCCGGCGAAAACAGGGCGAGGCGAATTTCCTCCGGCTTACGCGCGACAACCGTCCATTGTTGCCGACGCGCCGAGGACTGCGGTTTATACGCCGTTCTCCCTTTGAGTGCCGCCGGTCGCCGGCGCGGAGATCGAGGATCGCCTTCTGCCCAATCCGCGTCAACGCCGATATTCGCTCGGCCAAATGGAACCAGATCGGCCGCGCGGCGTCATAGAAGCAGCTTCGCGCGGCAGTGCCTGGAGTAACATTGATGGTCAGGCTCGTTCTTCTGGCGTTTGTTTTGTTGGCCTTCACAGCTGGCGCCACGGAGGCGGCAAAGCTGGACGCAGCCGCCGTCAACGATGCTCAATTCGGCGACGCCGCAACGAAGGGCGTCGATGCGACCGCGCTGAAGGCGCAGATCCTTTTGGACCGCGCGCGGTTCTCGCCTGGCCTGATTGACGGCCACCAGGCGGAGAACTTCACCAAGGCGGTTCGGGCATTTCAGGCGGCCAACGCTCTGCCCGCCGATGGCAAGCTCAACCGGGAGACCTGGGACAAGCTGGTCGCAACCTCACCAGGCCCGGTTCTTGTGAATTACGAGCTGACGCGCAAGGACGTGCGTGGACCGTTTACCAAGCGCATTCCGGCCAGTATGGAAAGAATGGCTCGTCTGCGCAGGCTCGGCTACCGCAGTTCGCTGGAACGGATCGCGGAGCACTTCCACATCAGCGAACAATTGCTGCGAAGGCTCAACCCGGGCATCAGTTTCAGGAGGGCGGGCGCAAAGGTGCTGGTGCCGGCTATCGCCCGAGGCGATCCGCCCTCAGCCGTTGCGAACGTCGAAGTCGACAAGGCCGCGCGCCAAGTTCGCGTTCTCGACAATTCCGGCAAAGTGGTTTCGGTCTACCCCGCCTCGATTGGAAGCGAAGAGAAGCCGGCGCCGAGCGGCGAGGCACAAGTCACACGCGTGGTCCACAATCCCACCTATCACTATGATCCCAACTTCGCCTTCAAGGGGGTAAGAACCAAAAGGCCCTTCACCATCGCTGCCGGGCCCAACAATCCTGTCGGATCGGTCTGGATCGATCTGTCCATTGAAAGTTACGGGATTCACGGCACGCCCGAACCAGGCAAGATCGGGAAGACCTTTTCGCATGGTTGCATCAGACTGACCAATTGGGATGCCGAAGACCTGGCCCTTGAGGTGCACAAAGGCACAAGGGTTGTCTTCACCGGAGAAACGGCTGAATCGGCCAACGACCAACCCGGCTGACGCATGGTGGGCAGTTGAGACCCCTGAGCCGGTGCCGGGCCGCACGGAGAGCACCTCATGGTAGCTGGCGCACGAGCTGGCACATCGACGTCACAGGTCCCGCACCGTCGATCCATTCGTATTGGCCCTTGGCCGGATCGGCGTTTTCCCCACAGAGTAGCCGCAACCACGCGAGGTCCTTCATGCGCAAGCTCATCTCCACCGGTTCGCCCTTCGAGAAAACCGCAGGCTATTCGCGTGCGGTGGTGCAGGGCGACTGGTGTTTCGTCTCCGGAACGACCGGCTACGATTATGCGACCATGACGATGCCGGAGACGCTCGAGGCGCAGACGCGCAACTGCCTGGCGACGATCGGCAAGGCGCTGAAGGACGGCGGCTTTGACATGGCCGATGTGGTGCGGGCGCATTACTACGTCACCGACCAGGCTTTCGTGGACGTGGTCTTCCCGATCCTCGGCGAGACGTTCGGCGACATCAGGCCGGCGGCGACCATGATCGTGTGCCAGCTCAACAAGCCGGAAATGAAGATCGAGATCGAGGTGACGGCGCTGCGGCGTACGGCCTGAGGAGACCTACGCGATGAAGGTCAGGCGCATCGTGGCCAATATCGAGACACCGAACGCGGCGGCGGCGAACCGTTTCTACCATGACGTGCTTGGGCTCGACATCCTGATGGATCAGGGCTGGATCGTCACCTACGGCTCCGAGGAAACGATGCAGGTGCAGGTCAGTTTCATGGCGCAAGGCGGGTCCGGTACGCCGGTGCCGGACCTGTCGATCGAGGTCGATGATGTCGATGCGGCGCTCGAGGCCATGAAGGCCGCCGGTTTCGCCATCGAATATGGGCCGGCCGACGAACCCTGGGGCGTCCGGCGCTTCTATGTGCGCGATCCCCTTGGCCGGCTGGTCAACATTCTCTCGCATCGGTGAGGGTCCCTCTGCGGGTCAGCGCGCGTGAAGACCCCTGAGATGCCGGCGGGACAGCGCCCCCCTCTGGCCTGCCGGCCATCTCCCCCTCAAGTGGGGAGATGGACGTCACCTCGGCTTTCGCCAATCTCCAACAACGAACGAGGAGGCGAGGCGGCGAAGCTGCCAATCTCCCCATTAGAGGGGGAGATGCCCGGCAGGGCAGAGGGGGGCGCGAAGGATCGAGGCGAAAGGTCGTTCGTCCCAGCATTCATCCTCCCCTTGCGCTGCAACCGCTTGGCGTTTAGCAAGGCCGCGGTTCAAATTCTTTCTGGGACGGCTCTCCATGGCAACGAAGCATCTTTTCCTGCTCCCCGGCGACGGCATCGGCCCCGAGGCCATGGCCGAGGTCAAGAAGCTGATAGCGGCCATGAACGCAAAGCTCGGCAGCGGCTTCGTCACCGATGAGGGCCTGGTCGGCGGCTGTGCCTATGATGCGCACGGCGCGGCGATTTCCGATGCCGACATGGAAAAGGCGATGGCCGCGGACGCTGTGCTGTTCGGCGCCGTCGGCGGGCCGAAGTGGGACGCCGTGCCTTACGAGGTACGGCCCGAGGCCGGCTTGCTGCGCCTGCGCAAGGACATGGAGCTTTTCGCCAATCTGCGCCCGGCAATCTGCTACCCGGCGCTGGCCGCCTCGTCCTCGCTCAAGCAGGAAGTGGTCGAAGGCCTCGACATCCTCATCGTGCGCGAGCTGACCGGTGGCGTCTATTTCGGCGAGCCCAAGCAGATCATCGATCTCGGCAACGGCCAGAAGCGCGGCATCGACACGCAGGTCTACGACACGTTCGAGATCGAGCGCATTTCGGGCGTCGCTTTCGAGCTCGCGCGGACCCGCAAGAACCACGTCACCTCGATGGAAAAGCGCAACGTCATGAAGTCTGGCGTGCTGTGGAACGAGGTCGTCACCCAGACCCATAAGGCGCGCTATTCCGACGTCAAGCTCGACCACATGCTGGCCGACGCCGGCGGCATGCAGCTGGTGCGCTGGCCAAAACAGTTCGACGTCATCGTCACCGACAATCTGTTCGGCGACATGCTGTCCGACATCGCCGCCATGCTGACCGGCTCGATCGGCATGCTGCCGTCGGCCTCGCTCGGCGCGCCCGACGTGAAGACCAAGAAGCGCAAGGCGCTCTACGAGCCGGTACACGGCTCGGCCCCCGACATTGCCGGCAAGGGCATCGCCAACCCGATCGCCATGATCGCCTCCTTCGCCATGTGCCTGCGCTATTCCTTCGGCATGGTCGATGAAGCCGACAAGCTCGAAGCTTCAATCGCCGCCGTGCTCGACCAGGGCCTGCGCACCAAGGATATTTTCTCCCCCGGCATGACCGAGGTTGGCACCGTCGAGATGGGCGACGCGATTATCGCAAAATTCCTGGCCTAAACCGCAGGGCGGCTCGGCCTCAGCGGATCTCGCCGGCAAGCTGCCGCAGCAAGCCGACGAGCTGCGCCTCGTCCACAGGCTCGAAAAACGCCGCGTCGGCGGCCTCGACGGCGACGATCGCTTGCTGTGCCGCGGCCACCCCGGCGGCGGTGACGCGGATCACCTTGGCCCGGGAATCCCGTGGGTCGGCCTCGCGTGCGATCAATCCCTTGATTTCCAGCCGGGCGACGACGTCCGAGGTCATCTTCACCTCCGTGCCGGCCTGGGCGGCGAGCTGCACCTGGTTGGGCGGCTCGCCATTGCGGCCGAGCCACATCGTCGAGGCGAGCAGCACGAACTGGACATGTGTCAGGTCGAGCGGCGCCAGCGCCGCCGTCATGATCCGCTGCCAGCGCATCGTGGTCCGCCAGAGCAGCAATCCGGGGCTCTCCGATGGTCCACCCTTGAAGCGCGTGTCCAGTTCAGCCACGGTTCGCCAACGCCTCCGCCTGCTCGAACAGCCTGGCCATCGAGACGTCGAAATCGCCGCTGATCCGCGGCCCGAGTTCCGGACCGACCTCGGCGGCCGAAAGGCCCGAGATATCAAGCCGGTGCGTCACCTGCGTGCCGCCTTCGACGGGCACCAGCGTGTGCCGGAACAGCAGCGTGGTGTCGCCGAACGAAGTTTCATCGGCATAGGTCAAATTGTCGACGAGATCGACGATGGTCGATTCGAACGTGTCCTGTCCGACCGGTGTCACCGAGACGCGGGTGCCCTTGGCGAACGGCCCGTGCAGCACGAAAGTGTCGGACCCCTCATAGGTCAGGCGGCCTTCATGCAAGGCCTTGAGCGCGTTCCAGATGGCTCGCGCCGGAAGCGGGGAAGTCGCGGTGTATTCATTGGTCCACATCGTCTTGGCTCCGTCTTGTCCGATCGACTATTAGATCCGTGCACAGACTATCTGTGCGCGGATTAAATTGCAAGCGGAATTTTCGGCCGCAGCGTCCTGCTGGGCGAGAGCTCGCCTAGATGGTTTAGCCCTATGTCTTTATGTCGCTCGAGCCGAAAACCGTTTCCAGTCTTTGGGACTCGCTTCTAACCCTGACTCCTGCCGGCACCGGTCCCCAGGGGTTTTCGCCTACCTGGGACGGCATAAGTCCGAGGACCAGCAAGGCAGCTTCGCCGATGACCGGGATGAAGCAGACCAAGACAAACCAGCCACTCAGGCCGACGTCATGTAGGCGTCGCACGACCAGCGCAATCCACGAGAGGCCGAACGCCAGCGTGTAGATGGCGGCGGGTAAGAAGCCTATCGAGCTGCTGCCCGCATTCGCGCCGAAGCCATTGACGGCGAGATTGACAAGGATCCCGAAGCCGACAAGCGCTAGCTGAACAAGGAGAAAGCATAGCCAAAAAGCCCAGAATTCCTTGCGGCGGGCGCGTCCGTTGAAATTGAAATAGTTCATGCTCACCGTGCGCCCGAAATAGGCCCAAAGTCCTGTGGAACCAGCAGACCGCTTTTCGGCAGGCAGGCCTCGCCGCGGTGGCTGACCCACGCCTGAAGACGGCGAGGGCGAACTCACGGCGACTACGTCATGCGCCGCGCCGTCATCTGGCTGGAACTCGACGACAGCGCCCCGGACGAGCGCCACCCCCTGGTTCAGATCTTTGCGTGCAAATAAATAGCGGGTGCCGTCGACCCCGTTGATGTAGCCGAAGTCCTGATCCTCGTCGTAGTGATAGACCGTGCCGCGCATGTGCCCCCCTTTTTGCGATGCGATGAGCGGATGCTATCCAGGGTTGTTCATGATTGCAATATGCACGCTATGTCATATGCTGACGCCAGCCGGCACCGGTCCCCACTGGTTTTCGCGCGCCTGGGTCGGGATCAGCGCGAAGACCAGGATGATCAGGCTGCCGATGCTGGGGATGAGGATCACCAGATAAAGCCAGCCTGACAAGCCGATATCGTGCAACCGGCGCACGGTCATGCCGAGGCCGGGCAGGAGCGTCGCCAGGAGGAAGGTGCCGCAGAGGCCGACCGTCACCACCGCGGAGGCGTCGGTGTCGAAATTGCCCATTTCGATATCGGTGAAGATGCCGATGCCGCCGATGATGAGCAGGCAGACCACCCAGAACAGGCAGTAGCCCCAATATTCCTTGCGGCGGGCGCGGCCGGCGAAGTTGAAGTAGTTCCGCGTCAGGCCACGCCAGAAATAGCCCCAGAGATCACTGGGTTCGGCGGTTGCGCTCTCGCTGGATCGGCCGAAATGCCGCGCCTGCGGTGCGCGGGCCGTGGGTGCGGTGCCGGCTGGAGCCGGAGCGGCGTTTATGCCGGCGGCCACGGTCGGGCTCGCGGCAGGGCTTGCGTTGTTTTGGCCGGCGATCGAAAAAACGTCTCGCGCCTGGCCGCCGCCCGCCTGGAACTCCACCACCGTCCCGTTGGGCATCGCGGTTTGCCGGCGCAGGTTCTCGCGGGTGAAGGTGTAGCGGTTGCCGTCGGCGCCGGTGATGAAGCCGAAGCCCTGGTCCTCGTCATAGTGAAGCACTTCGCCGCGCATCGCCCACCCCTTGTCGCCACGTCCCTGCCAAGATGTGGCACAGGGCCGAGCCGATGGGCAAGCCGCCCATAAGCTACCGTCTTCGCGGCAAATGACGCAAAAATCAGCGGCGAGGCTTTCGCGTCGGTCTTACGATGGCCGCTTCTTCGTCTTCTTGTGCTTAGGCGCGCCGGTATTTTCGAATTTCGGCTTGCCCGGCTTTTTCGCCCACGGCTTTGCCTCATGCGCGGCTGCCGGGCGCTGGTCGGCCGAAGCCGGTGCACGCTTCTCGAACTTGAGCTTCGGCGCGTTCGGGTCGAACGGCGCCTTGCCGCGATGCGGTTTCTTGTCCGGGCTGGGCGGCTGGTAGCCGGCCCGCGATAGGTCAGGCGTGCCGTCCAGCCGCTTCACCACGATGTTGCCCTGCAATTTGCGGTCGGGGCCGATCGCGGCGAGAAAACGCTCGGCCCAGTCGGCGGCTATCTGCACGAACGTCTCTTCCGGCTGCATCTTGATGGCGCCGATCTCACGCTTGCTGATGCTGCCGGCACGGCACAACATCGGGATCAGCCAGCGCGGCTCGGCATTTTGCCGGCGTCCGACCGACAGCGAGAACCAGACGCTGTCGCCGAAATCGTCGCGGCGGCTGGGCGCCTCGTCGCGGTGCGCAAACTTCTCGCCCGCCGGTCTTTCGCGCGAAGGTGTGAAAGGCGCGACGTCCATCAGATCCTCGGGCGCGGAGCGGCTGGCGCGGCACTGGCGCACAAAGGCGGCCGCCACCTGTTCGGCTCCATGCCGGGCGAGAAGCGCGTCGATGAATGCACGCTCGTCGTCCTTCACCGGTTCGTCGAAAGCCGGATCGGCAAGGATGCGCTCGTCGTCGCGCCGCATCACGTCGTCGGCCGAGGGCGGGCTCGCCCATGTCGCCGTCAGCTTGGCGCTTTGCAGCAGCCGCTCGGTGCGCCTGCGGGCGCTGTTGGGCACGATCAGCGCGCTGACGCCCTTGCGTCCGGCACGCCCGGTGCGGCCGCTGCGGTGCAGCAGCGTTTCCGGATTGGTCGGCAGGTCGGCGTGGATCACCAGCTCGAGGTTGGGCAGGTCGATGCCGCGCGCCGCCACGTCGGTGGCGATGCAGACTTTCGCGCGGCCGTCGCGCATCGCCTGCAGCGCATGGCTGCGCTCGTTCTGGCTGAGTTCGCCCGAGAGCGCGACGACGGAAAAGTTGCGGTTGTTGAAGCGGGCCGTGAGATGATTGACGGCGGCACGCGTGTTGCAGAACACCAGCGCGTTCTTGGCCTCATAGAAACGCAGCACGTTGATGATGGCGTTCTCGCGGTCGGCCTGGGCGACATTCAGCGCCCTGTATTCGATGTCGAGATGCTGCTTTTCCTCGCCGGCGGCCGAGATGCGCACGGCGTCGCGCTGATAGCCCTGGGCGAGCGTGGCGATGGAGCGCGGCACGGTGGCGGAGAACATCAGCGTGCGACGGTCGGCCGGTGCGGCATCGAGGATGAATTCGAGGTCCTCGCGAAAGCCGAGATCGAGCATCTCGTCGGCCTCGTCCAGCACCACGGCCTTGAGCGTCGACATGTCGAGCGAATTGCGGGTGATGTGGTCGCGCAGCCGGCCGGGCGTGCCGACGACGATATGGGCGCCGCGCTCCAGCGCGCGCCGTTCGGTGCGCATGTCCATGCCGCCGACGCAGGATGCCACCGTGGCGCCGGTCGGCTCGTAGAGCCATTCGAGCTCGCGCGTCACCTGTAGCGCCAGCTCGCGCGTCGGCGCCACCGCCAGTGCCAGCGGCGCCGCTGCCGGGCCGAAACGTTCCGCGCCATCGAGCAGCGTCGGCGCCATGGCAAGGCCGAAGGCGACGGTCTTGCCCGAGCCGGTCTGTGCCGACACCAGGGCGTCGGCCTGGCCGAGCTCCAGCACCGCCTTCTGCACCGGTGTCAGGTCGGAATAACCGCGTTTCTCCAGCGCTTGTGCCAGCGCGGGAACAATACCATCGAAGTTGGACATCTCATTCTTTCGGAATTCAGGGGATTGCTCTTACGAAGCACATCCGGGACCGGCACGCGTGCCGGTCAGACAATCTTTGGGTGTTCGTACTTCTTGCGGTGGCCATTGTACAGTGCAGCCCGCCGCGCTTCTTCCCTTCTCCCCTTGTTGTGGGCGAAGGTGGCCTCGCGAAGCGAGGTCGGATGAGGGGTGCTCCAGCTTGGCGCCGACGGCACTCCGTCACCCACCCCTCAACCGTCTCGGCGCTGCGCGCCGATCCACCGCCCTGGGCGAGTCACGGGCCTCGCCCGCCCTTCGGGCCCCACAAGGGGAGAAGGAAAAGAGCCGCCGATTGACTCCTGCGGCAAACCGCGTAAAAGCCGGCATCGAACGGGATCAATCTCGATGCGCGGCCTTTTGATGGCTCTTCTTGCCTTCGACGTCCCCGGCCACATCAGTGGGGCCGGACGCGTTGGTGCATCTTACCGTTCGACCAAAACCATGGCCAAAACCACCACCAAAACGGTGTGATTCCCTTGGCCTAACCACCCTCTCCCGGGTCCGGCCCGGGGGACGGAACCCGCACTTGGCCGGCGGGTTTTCTCCAAGAACCAAGCGGAGAGGGACAGGAGATTTCTATGAGTTTCAAGGTTGCAGTCGTCGGCGCCACGGGCAATGTGGGCCGGGAAATGCTCAACATTCTGGAAGAGCGCGGCTTTCCGGTCAGCGAAGTCGTGGCGCTCGCCTCGCGGCGCAGCATGGGCACGGAAGTGTCGTTCGGCGACCGCACGCTGAAGGTCAGGCCGCTCGACCAGTATGATTTTTCCGACACCGACATCTGCATCATGTCGGCCGGCGGCAATGTCTCCAAGGAATGGTCGCCGAAGATCGGCAAGCAGGGCTGCGTCGTCATCGATAATTCATCGGCCTTCCGCTACGACCAGGACGTGCCGCTGATCGTGCCCGAGGTGAACCCGGACGCGATCTCGCTGTTCACGCGCAAGAACATCATCGCCAACCCGAACTGCTCGACGGCGCAGCTCGTCGTGGCGTTGAAGCCGCTGCATGACGCCGCCACCATCAAGCGCGTCGTCGTCGCCACCTACCAGTCTGTGTCCGGCGCCGGCAAGGAAGGCATGGACGAGCTCTTTACCCAGACCCGCGCGGTGTTCGTCGCCGACCAGGTCGACGTCAAGAAGTTCACCAAACGCATCGCCTTCAACGTCATCCCGCATATCGATGTCTTCCTCGACGACGGCTTCACCAAGGAAGAGTGGAAGATGGTCGCCGAGACCAAGAAGATGCTCGACCCCAAGATCAAGCTGACGGCGACCTGCGTGCGCGTGCCGGTGTTCATCGGCCATTCGGAAGCGGTCAACATCGAGTTCGAGAAGCCGATCACCGCCGACGAGGCGCGCGACATCCTGCGTGAAGCGCCTGGCTGCCAGGTCTTGGACAAGCGCGAGGATGGCGGCTACATCACGCCGCTGGAATCAGCCGGCGAGGATGCCACCTTCATCTCGCGCATCCGCGAGGATTCGACCGTCGACAACGGCCTGTCGATGTGGATCGTCTCCGACAATTTGCGCAAGGGCGCGGCGTTGAACGCGGTGCAGATCGCCGAACTCCTGATCGAGCGCGGGCTCATCCAGCCGAAGAAGAAGGCGGCTTAGTTTTCGCTCACGGGCCGTATCGCCGCTGCCGCGGCGGGCCCTCCGCGAGGGCGCCGGACGACCGGCGGCCCGCCGTCGCGGGCTCGGCCTTCGGCCGTTAGCTCCCTTCTCCCCGTCATTACGGGGAGAAGGTGCCGGCAGGCGGATGAGGGGCAGCGCCGGGCATGCTTGGCGCTGCCGAGTCATGAGATTAGCCGTCAAAGTCGCTCTGCGCCGATTTCAACTCGCGCTATCCATACTCAGTTCGCGCAGCACCGCCATCGCCTCCTCCGCCCGCCCGGCCGGCACAAACAGATGGTCGTGGTAAAAACCCGAGACCGGATTGACGCCCATGCCGGCGGCGGCGAGGCGTGCGGTGATGGCGGCGAGGAAGCCGACGGCTTCGAGCGATGAGTGGATGTTCAGCGTGATCATCCGGCAGCGGAACGAAGCCTCCAGCCCCGTGGTCCGGGCGGCTTCCTCGGTCACGATCAGCGTCGTGCCCTCGCGCTCGCGAAACACCATCACCGGCTCCAGGCCTTCGGGCTGCGGCACGTGCGGCGCCAGCGTGGCAAAGACATAGGTGCCATCAAGCAATTCCGGCGTCATCGACGCCAACAATGTCCTCAGATCGGTCTCGCCGGTCATTTGTCGTCTCACCTGGTGCACTGCCCGCTCCTCAATAGCCGCCATGGACGAATGCCGATAGCTCTGCTGGCGGCAGAGTCCGCAGCATGGTGGAAATCGGCGCCAAGACAAATCCAGACACGTGTCGGATCGCCGCCTCACGGCTCGTCCTTGGTTCGACCCCGCTGAAAACGGGGCTAACCATCAGGAGGGACCACCAATGAGCATTTCTCAAACCGCGCCTGTCTTGTCCGGCGCCCTGTGGACCGGCCGCGTGCTCAGTGGCCTCATCGTCCTGTTCATGATCTTCGACGGCGCCATCAAGCTGCCGCCGCTCGATATCGTCACCCAGACGATGGTGCCGCTCGGCTGGCCGGCCGACGCCAATGTCGCGCGCATGCTGGGCATCATCGGCCTGGTCTCGACCGCGCTCTACGCACTGCCGCGCACCTCAGCGCTCGGCGCCATCCTGCTCACCGCCTATATGGGCGGCGCCATCGCCACCAATGCGCGTATCGGCAATCCGCTGTTCTCGCACACGCTGTTCGGCGTCTATCTCGGCATCATTCTTTGGGGCGGCCTCTATCTGCGTGATCCCAAAGTGCGCGCTCTGATCCCGTTCAGCCGGTAGCCGTTCCGCGCCAATCGCTGCCAGGTGTCGTCGCGATCTTCATTCTTCTTGGGATCAAATTAGCCGTCTGAGAGTTAGGGACTTGGCGGCGAGACGGCGATCCGCATGTGAGAGGAACGACAAATGAAGAGAATCCTGACCATTCTGGTGCTGACGACGGCGCTCGGCGCCTGTTCGCAGACGGAAAAAGGCGCGGCTGTCGGTGGCCTCGGCGGTGCCGCGGTTGGCGCGGCAGTCGCCAATAATCCGGTGCAAGGCGCGGTTGTCGGCGGTGCCGTCGGGGCCGTGGCCGGTGCGCTGATCGGCCGGGCCAGCGAACCGGGCCGTTGCCGCTATCGCGACCGCAATGGCCATACCTATGTCGATCGCTGCCCAAGCGGTTATTGAACGACCGCATGCCAAACATGAAGAGCAAACGGCGGGCTTTTGACCCGCCGTTTTCGATCGATGAATTGGCTGCAACTCGTTTGAGACACTATCAGGGCGCGCGCTACAGCAGCTCCCGAATGTATCGCCAGGGGTCCCGCCCCAAAGCCGCATCGGCGCGGTCATTGCCGCCATGGGCATGCGAGCTTGAGCGCGGCGTGGTTTCACCTGGCAGGAGAATGCGGTGGCCGGCGTCGGGAGCCGAAACGAGGCGTGTGGCCTTTCCGGCGTCTTTTCGACGCCGGACGATCGATCGAGCGAAATCCAGGGATGGCCACAGCGCGTCGCCGCCGCCCGCGACCAGCACGATCTCCGCCGAAATGACCTCGACGGGAATGGCGGCCCTGTCCGCTTCCTGTTTGAATCTTGCCAGGCAGTGTTCGAAAAGCCCTCGATAGGACACAAGGCCATCAAGGTAGCTTGCCCTCCAATCCGCGTCGGTTGGAACAAACGGGCATGGAACCCCCTTCAGGGTCCATGACGACCGCTCGGGCCAGCTGATGCAGTCGCGGCCCGGCCCGATGTTTCCCCAGACCACCGATGTCGGGCTGATCGCGACCACGGCATCGATGCGCGGGTCATGCGCCGCCGCGAGCAAGGATGCCTCGGCGCCCTTGGATGTGCCGACATAGATGATGCGCCGGCACCCCAATCCGACCAGCCGGTCGGTCGCGGCGAAAAACGTCTCCAGGGGGATTTCGCATATGCCTGGGACCTGGCCTTCGCCGCCGAACCAGCGGAGGGCAAGGGCAGAGACGCCCACATCGGCAAACAGTCGTGCGCGCTCGACATCGACGCGGCCGCTCGATCCGCTCAACACCACGACACCTGTCGTGGCATCGATGCATCGCAACAGGGTTCCGGCGACGACGCCGGACAGGATCTCCTCCGCGACTGCCTGTTCGTCCATCCGATCCTCAGCCGGAAATCAGAAGCTTTCCCAAGGAAACAGCAAAGGGCAGGTGAGTGACAATTGCAAACAGCAAAACGGCGGGCACAGGCCCGCCGTTCTGTTTGCGCAAGGAATAGGAAGCGATTACTCGGCGGTGGCGGCTTCCGCTTCGGCCGGTGCGGCAGCGGCCGCGGCGACGGCGGCAGCGGCGTCGTCCTGGGCCTTCTTCAGCAGGGCGGCGCGTTCCTGCGCCTTCTTGCCGGGCTCGGCCTTCTTCGGGTTGGAGCGGGCTTCGCGCTTGGCAAGGCCGGCTTCATCGAGGAAGCGCAGCACGCGGTCGGTTGGCTGGGCGCCGTGCGACAGCCAATGCTTGACGCGGTCGGCGTCGACCTTGATGCGCTCGCCGTCCTTCGGCAGCAGCGGGTTCCACGAGCCGAGCGACTCGATGAAACGGCCGTCGCGGGGCGAACGGGCGTCGGCGACGACGACGTGGTAGTAAGGACGCTTCTTCGAGCCCGCACGGGCCAGTCTGATCTTCAGTGCCATTTTCTTTTCTCCTAAAAGCTCTGATTTCGTTGATTGTTCAGGCTGGTTGTCAGCCGGTTTTCGTCACGCCGTTGGCAGCGGCGATCTGTTCGTGGTGCCGGATTACTTCGCGGACGACGAAGTTGAGGAATTTTTCCGCGAAATCCGGGTCGAGATGCGCATCTTTCGCAAGCTGGCGAAGACGGGCGATCTGCTGCTGCTCGCGCGCCGGGTCGGCCGGCGGCAGGCCATGCTCGGCCTTGAGCATGCCGACCGCCTTGGTGCAGCGGAAGCGCTCGGCCAGCATATGGATGAGGGCGGCATCGATGTTGTCGATCGAGGCGCGGTAGCCGGCCAGGATGGTGCGGGCGTCGGCCATGTCCTTTTCTTCGTTCATAGCGTCCTCACTTTTTCTTGCCGAGACCGGGCAGGCCGCCGCCACCGCCAAGGCCGGGAAGCTTCATGCCGCCAGGCAGGCCGGGCAAGCCGCCGCCTGGGGCGGGCAAGCCCTTCATGCCACCGAGGCCGGCGGCCTGCGCCTGTTTCTGCAAGGCTTCGAGCTGCTTGGGATCCATCTTCGACAGGTCGGGCATGCCGCCGCCCATCATGCCGCCCATGCCGCCCCCGGGCACCATGCCGCCAAGGCCCATCTTGGAGGCGAGGCCGCCCATCATGCCGCGCATCAGGCCGCCGCCTTTGCCCTTGCCGCCCATCGCCTTCATCATGTCGGCCATGCCGCGATGCATCTTCAAGAGCTTGTTGATCTCGGCCGCATCGGTGCCGGAGCCGGCGGCGATGCGCTTCTTGCGCGAGTGTTTCAGTATATCGGGATTGGCGCGCTCGGCCTTGGTCATCGAGGAGATGATGGCGAGCTGGCGGCCGAACATCTTGTCGTCGAGGCCGGCGGCGGCCATCTGGTCCTTCATCTTGCCCATGCCCGGCATCATGCCCATGATGCCGCCCATGCCGCCCATCTTCGACATCTGCTGAAGCTGCTGGGCGAGGTCGTTCAGGTCGAACTTGCCCGACTGCATCTTCTTGGCCATCGCCGCCGCCTGCTCGGCGTCGATGTTTTCGGCCGCCTTCTCGACGAGCGAGACGATGTCGCCCATGCCCAGGATGCGGTCGGCGATGCGCTTGGGGTGGAATTCCTCCAGCCCGTCCATCTTTTCGCCAGTGCCGATCAGCTTGATCGGCTTGCCGGTGACGGCGCGCATCGAAAGCGCGGCACCGCCACGGCCGTCGCCGTCCATCCGGGTCAGCACAAGGCCGGTGATGCCGACGCGCTCGTCGAAGCTTTTCGCCAGGTTGACGGCGTCCTGACCGGTCAGGGAGTCGGCGACCAGCAGGATCTCGTGCGGCGACGACACCTTCTTGATGTCGGCCATCTCGACCATCAGCGGCTCGTCGATATGGGTGCGGCCGGCGGTGTCGAGGATGACGACGTCATGGCCGCCGAGCTTGGCCGCCTGCACGGCGCGCCTGGCGATATCGACCGGGTTCTGGCCTGCTATCACAGGCAGCGTCGCGACCTTGACCTGCTCGCCGAGCTGGCGCAACTGCTCCTGCGCGGCGGGACGCCGCGTGTCGAGCGAGGCCATCAGGACCTTCTTGTTCTGCCGCTCGGTCAGGCGCTTGGCGATCTTGGCCGAAGTGGTCGTCTTGCCGGAGCCCTGCAGGCCGACCATCATGACGACGACCGGGGCAGGCGCGTTGAGGTCGACGGCGACGCCCTCGGCGCCCAGCATGTCGACCAGCTCGTCATGGACGATCTTGACGACCATCTGTCCGGGCTTGATCGACTTCAGCACGGCGGCGCCGACGGCCTTCTCGCGCACCTTATCGATGAAGGAACGCACCACTTCCAGCGCCACGTCGGCCTCGAGCAGCGCACGGCGCACCTCGCGCAACGCCGCCGAGACATCAGCCTCGGAAAGCGCGCCGCGGCCGGTCAGGCCGTTCAGGATGGAGCCAAGGCGCTCTTGTAGGGACTCAAACATTGATCAACCCACCGCGCGAGAGCGCCTTGGAGTCATAGTGATCCCTGTCGGGCCGATGGCCCTCCACGCCTCTTGTGCGCTCCTGCAGCGATTCAAACATTCGTTTTCCTTTTCCCTGGCACCCGGATGGTGCCCGAGAGGTAATGCGTTCGCGCCCAGTCTCCAAGCAAAAGCCAGTCCAAGCAAAAGCCCAAAACCAAAAAGCACCCGGGGGCGCACAGCGCTGCCGGGTGTTGGCCTCCAGGATCTGTTTACAGCACTTGGCCTCAAAGAGGCTTCAGCGTCCTGGTCGGCTTGCTCGGAGGGATACTCGTCGCGGAATTGGTGGGCTGTAGACAGGAAATCGGCGCAAGAGTCAAGGCAAGGCCGGTTTCAGGCCCACGCCAACGCCGTGGCGCTGCACTTCATGTATTACAATTTCGTCCGTATCCATGCCACGCTGCGCGTCACCCCGGCTATGGCCGCTGGCGTGACTGACAAGCTTTGGGAAATCGCCGACATCGTTGCGCTTATCGAGGCTAAGGAAGCTGAGAAGCCGACGGTGCGCGGCCCATACAAAAAAGCTAGTTGAAAGCCAAGCGCGCCCGTGAGTACTGTATGTTCGCAGGGGGACATGGCGCTTAACAGTAAGTACGGCCGAAGGTTGCTTCACCGCTTGGCTGCGGGCCAAGACGGGCGATGTTGCTACTGTAAGCGTCCATTCACAAAAGATGGTGAAACCCGCCCAACCTTGGAACACACGAAAGCTCGAATGGACGGCGGCGCTGACCGAGTTAGTAACCTCGCCGCCGCCTGCCATCATTGCAATCAACATCGCGGGCAACAGATGAATCATGCACGGCAGATGGCGGGACGACGGAAGCCGCCCAACGGCTAGTGAATTTCAAACTGATGCACTACCCCGGTTTCGCGCCGTTTCCTGGACCGCGATCAGGCCGTACCCACGGCGTTGGGAACCTCGACCGAGACCCTGAGCGGCGAGCGTGGGTGCAGCAATAGAGCAATCGTCAGCAAGCTGCAGGCGATGCCGATGAGGGCGATGAGAATTGCATCCGACATCATCCATCCCGGTCCTTCGAGCGGCCTGGCGGTGAACAAGGCGAAGGAATTGTAGCTCTGCTGATGCGAGATCAGCAGGAAGCCGGTCAAATTGTTGCCGAGATGGGCGCCAAGTGCTGCACCGAGATTGCCGGTGGCATAGACCATGAGCGTCAGAAGCAGCGCGAAAGCGGCGATCGAGACCAGCACGCAGGCATTGATGGCGACCGACGAACCGCCGCTCCAGTGCAGCGAGGTGAACAGCAGGCCGGGCAGCAGCGCCCAGATGAAAGGGCTGCGGAAGCGGCTGGCGAGGCCGCGCAGCAGATAGCCGCGAAACAGCACCTCTTCCGACGACGTCTGCAGCAAGGTGAGCGCGACGATCGGGATCGCGAACAGCAGCCAGGACGACAGGCTGATCGTGCCGCGAGCGAGCCCCGGCGCCAGCAAATAGAGCAGGATTTCGGACAGAGCCGAGGTGATCAGCACCGCTATCAGCCCCTTGAGGAAGTCCGGTCGCGATACGCGGCGGCCGGTGCCGAGGAGGGCCGACAGCGGCTCGCCGTGCACCCAGCGCATGGCGATCCACAGACCGATCCAGATCCCGGCGAAGGAGGTGAGCGCGCTGAGGATGCCAATGGGCGAGGCGAGAAAACCCTCCATGCCATATGGCGAAGCCGTCACCTGCCAGGCGAAATAAACATGCGTGCCACCCAACAGCACGGCCGCGGTGGTGGCGCCCCAGAACAGGACGACGATCAGCGTTCCCAGAAATAGGCGCAACAAAGTCGTCCTGGCGTTCGGCGTGTTGCGATAGCGCTCGAAGGCAGTGTCATCGATTGTCACGCTTGTCCTCGATCCGAATCCATCGCTGCTTGATCTAGCTGTCCTTGATCTAACCGATGGCCTCGGGAATCGGAATCGATATCGCAAACGGATCGCGCGGCACCCAAGCGCCGCCCGGTGCCGGCACGGTCTTCCCAGTGTCGTCAGCCGCCGCTTCGGCGACCTCTTGCCTCTGTCAACGCACCACGTACATGATGCGCCTTGTCTGCGGATCGACCAGCGTCGGCTGACCGTTCACGTAGACATAGCGATACTGGTAGTCGGGAATTTCGCGCAACTCGACGGTGTCGGGCAGGGTTGCGCCGGTCACCACCTCGCCTTCGAGATAGACGGGGTCGAGGCGATGGGTGTCGACATAGGTCCTGACCTCGGCCGGAGGCCGGACGACGGTGTCGATCGGCTCGCCGGCGACGATCGCTCCGGTGTACTCGGTGGAATAGTTGCCGATGTCGTCCGGCGGCGAGACGACGGCAACGGCGGAGCGGCGCTGCGTCAGCACCACGCGGCTGCCGCCGAAATCGGCGGTGACGTAGTCGGAATAGACCCAGCCCTGGCCGCCGGCTTCGGCGATCGTGCACCATTTGCTGTTTTCGATGCAGCCATTGAGCGTCGCCGACTGGCCGGCGGCCAGCACGCCGATCACCGGATATTGCGGGCCCGGGCCAGCGCGCACGTTGAGATCGGTGACCGCCGACACGGCGGTGTCCGCCAGGGCGGCACCCGACATCATCGTAAACACTCCGGCGATTGCGGGAAACAATACGGATTTCATGGTTTCTCTCCGTTTTCGTGGTCCCTCGCCAGCGAAAACGGGGCAGCGGCGCATGCGTTCCGGTTAAAACGCGCGAGCCAACTCACGATTTCCCGTGTCTTTCGGCAAGCTGGTCACAAGATCGTGAACAAAGGCCAGTTTCTGCGCCGTCACGTCCGAAATGACGAAGGGGTAGAGGTCGGGCAGGCCCATGCAGCGGTTGATCGAATTGGAGGCTTCCGACAGCACCAGCCAGCGGGCAAGGATCTTGTCGAAGGGTTCGGGCGTCTTTGCAGGCTCCGAGGGCGCTGCCTGCAGCCCGCCACCGGTATCGCCCCGCGGCAGTTCGGCCGCCTCCACCGTCTCCAGCCGGCCGAGCGGGAAGTTCAACGCATGGACCATCTCCAGCGTGTCGGTGATGTGCAGGTGGTGGGCCCAGGTCTCGGCCCAGTCTTCCCATGGATGCGAGGTGGCGTAGGCCGAGATGTGGTCTTGCTGCCAGTCGGGCGCGGCGCCATTGGCGTAGTAGGCCTTCAGCGCCTGTTCGTAGTCGGCGCGTTCGTCGCCGAACAAAGCACGGAACGCTTCCAGGCCTCGCGGATCGTCGCGGATCAGGCGGTCCCAGTAATAATGGCCGAGCTCGTGGCGGAAATGGCCGAGCAGCGTGCGGTAGTTCTCGCCCATCTCGACGCGACGTTTTTCGCGCTCGGCTGAATCGGCCTCGGCGACGTTGAGCGTGATCAGGCCATTGTCGTGGCCGGTGAGAATCCGTTCGCCGCCCGGGCCGCCACCAATCGGATCGGCGAGGAAGTCGAAGGCCAGCCCGATCTCGCCCGTCGGGCTTTGCTTGGGCGCCACCGGCAGGCCGAAGGCGAGCAGCGAATAGATGGCGCGCTTCTTCGCCGCCTCGACGCGAATCCAGCGGCGGCGGTTGCCGTCGACCGAGAGGTCGGGGATCAGCTGGTTCAGCACGCAGGCACGGCAGAAAACCTGCCCCGGCTCAGCCATCCAGTTGCAGGCGCATTCGTCGGCGTTGGTGCACTGGATGGCGCCATCGACGCCGGACAGGACAAAGCGCGCGCGCTCGGGATCATAGAGCACGAGACTGCTGCAGTTCAGGCACTGGGCGTTCTCGAAATAGAGACGGTGGCCGCAATGCGGGCAGTCGAAAAGTTTCATCTCGGTCTCAATTCATCAGAAGGGCACAGGATGCATGGCGGCCCGTGCCCAAACGCGAGCCACCGGCCGGCGTTCCGCGGTCCGGCGAGACTATTTCGCTTCGCTGGTCCAGGCGCACCGATGCGGTCCATGGCCGGCATCAACGTCTTTCATGCATGGCCTCGCCACAATAATCACTTGATCGTAGGCAAATTCCCCGGCATTCGCCAGCATCGCGCCACAGACGGTGACAAATGCGCGTTTCGCTGGCAAATTCGCAATCGGGACGTGAATCAATCAGGCAACCAGGAGAACAACATGGCATTTCTTGCCAAGGGTAGGATTTTAGCAGCCGCGGTGGTGGCGGTGCTGGGGCTGGCGACAGGCGCGCAGGCGGCGGCCAGCTGCGGCAAGACCGGCGCCGGCTTCGACGCCTGGAAACAGGATTTCGCCGCCGAGGCCAAGTCCGAAGGTGTCGGGTCGAGGGGCCTGGCTGCTCTGGCCGGCGCGACCTATGCAACAAGGACCATCTCCGCCGACCGCGCCATCCACAAGGCGTTCAGCGGCTCGGTGGACGATTTCATGAAGCGCCGTGGCGGGTCCGCGATCATTTCCAAGGGCCGTTCGCTGAAGAAGTCGAACGCGGCGCTGTTCAACCAGATCGACCAGAACTACGGCGTGTCGCCGGGCGTGCTGCTCGCTATCTGGGGCATGGAGACCGGCTTCGGCGCCTCCATGGGCAACCAGAACACGGTTTCCGCCATCTTGACGCTTGCCTATGATTGCCGCCGCCCCGACTATTTTCACCCGCACGCCATCGCGGCCCTGAAGCTGGTTGATCGCGGAGCGTTGACCGCCTCGTCGGTCGGCGCCATGCATGGCGAGATCGGCCACACGCAGTTCCTGCCCGGAAATGTCCTGAAATATGCGGTCGGCAGCGGAAACCTGCGCGACAAGGCCACCGCTTTGGCCTCCACTGCCAACTTCCTCAAGGGTCACGGCTGGCGGGCTGGCGCCAGCGCGCAGTCGAATATGGGCGCGATCGCCGGCTGGAATTCCGCAAGCGTCTATCAGCAGGCCATCGCCCGCATCGCCACCGCGATCGACGCCGACTGATCGAACCGCACGGCATTGAACGAAGAACCCGGCCTTCGCGCCGGGTTTTCATTTCACGTCGAGCGCATAGGAGCAGCCGGCCAGCGTCTTGCCGGGATGGGACTCGACCGTCGAGACGTTGAGCGTGATGCGCGTGGCAAGGCTCACGCCGCCGGCCTCCTCGGTGCTTTCGGCCACGACCTTCTCACCGAGGAACTTGTCCGGCGTCGAGACCGTCGCCGGGACGTCGAGCTGGCGGGCGAGGTCCGGCGCGGCGATGCCATCAAGCACGGCCATCGGCCCTGTCGCGGTAAAGACGATTGTCTCGGTCTCGCGCCCGAAGACATGGACCGGGGCGGGCAAGTCATATTGGCGCAGGAACGGATTGCCTGACGGACCTTCGTTCCAGCTCAGCGCCTTCGCGGCGCCGGGTTCGCCGGCCAGCCAGAGGGCAAAGCCGTTATAGCTGGGCACGTCGGCCCGGCACTCGATCAGGGCGGCAAGGTCGAGCGAGGCAGGGTTGAAATCCCCGGCCATGGCCGGGGCCGCCAGAAGGACCAGCGGCACCAGGCATCGGCCGGGACAACGCATTCCGTCTATTTGTTACGGTTACGTGCGGCCAATGTCCGCAGCCTCAGCGCATTGAGGCGGATGAAGCCGGCGGCGTCCTTCTGGTCGTAGGCGCCACGGTCGTCCTCGAAGGTGACCAGCGCGTCGGAATAGAGCGTCTTCCCAGACTTGCGACCGGTGACCATGACATTGCCCTTGTAGAGCTTCAGCCGCACCGTGCCTTCGACGTCTTCCTGGCTCTTGTCGATCATCGCCTGCAGCATCAGGCGCTCGGGCGAGAACCAGAAGCCGTTGTAGATGAGTTCGGCATAGCGCGGCATGAACTCGTCCTTGAGGTGCGCGGCACCGCGGTCGAGCGTGATCGATTCGATGGCGCGATGGGCCACGATCAGGATGGCGCCGCCGGGCGTCTCATACACGCCCCGCGATTTCATGCCGACGAAACGGTTCTCGACAAGGTCGAGCCGGCCGATGCCATTGTCGCGGCCGAGATCGTTGAGGGCGGCCAGCATGGTCGCCGGCGACAGTTTCTTGCCGTTGAGAGCGACAGGGTCGCCCTTCAGGAACTCGATCTCGATCTCGGTGACGGCATCCGGCGCGTCCATCGGCGACACGGTGCGCTGATGCACGAATTCCGGCGGCTCGCTCCATGGATCTTCCAGCACCTTGCCCTCGGAAGAGGAGTGCAGGAGGTTGGCGTCGACCGAGAACGGTGCGTCGCCCTTCTTGTCCTTCGGCACCGGGATCTGGTGCTGTTCGGCGAAGTTCATCAGGTCGGTGCGCGACTTGAACGACCAGTCGCGCCACGGCGCGATGACCTTGATGTCGGGGTTGAGCGCATAGGCGGAAAGCTCGAAGCGAACCTGGTCGTTGCCCTTGCCGGTGGCGCCATGGGCAATCGCATCGGCGCCGGTTTCCCTGGCGATCTCGACCAGATGCTTGGAAATCAGCGGCCGTGCGATCGAGGTCCCCAGCAGATAGGTGCCTTCATAGACGGTGTTGGCGCGGAACATCGGAAAGACGAAGTCGGAGACGAACTCCTCACGCACGTCGACAATTCGGATGTCCTTGATGCCCATCATCTCGGCCTTGCGGCGCGCCGGCTCCAGCTCGCCGCCCTGGCCGAGATCGGCGGTGAAGGTGACGACTTCGGCGCCGAGTTCGGTCTGCAGCCATTTCAGGATGATGGATGTGTCGAGGCCGCCGGAATAAGCGAGCACGACCTTCTTGACGTCTTTGATCTTGGACATTTGGCAGTTCCACGACAGGAGTTCTCGGCGCGCGAGGTATCACGCCGCTTCCAGGCTGCGCAAGAGATGAACACCAGGCGGGTGGTGACACCAGGATCGAGCAGGGCTGGATCAGCACTCTTGCCGTCCGGCCGCTGGCAAGAAGGGGCGGCATCCTCTATAGCCTGACGTCCCCAACCCAAAGGCCTGCCCATGTCCTTCATTCCCGACACCGCCACGCTGATCCAGTTCGCGATCGCCACCGTGATCCTGGCGATCACGCCAGGCCCTGACATGACGCTGTTCGTGTCGCGCACGCTGAGCCAGGGGCGAGCCACCGGCTTTGCCTCGATGGCCGGCGCGCTGTGCGGCACGCTGATCCACACCACGCTGGTGGTGGTCGGCGTCTCGGCGCTGATCGTCGCCTCGCCGATGGCTTTCTTCGTGCTGAAGATCTTTGGCGCCGGCTATCTCGTCTTCCTGGCCTGGCAGGCGATCGCCCAGGGCTCGGCCTTTTCGCCGGAGAAGAAGACGGGCCCGCAGATCTCGCTGCTGCGCAGCTGGGCCGCGGGGCTTGGCGTCAACCTGCTCAACCCGAAGATCATCCTGTTCTTCATGACCTTCCTGCCGCAATTCGTCTCCGCGCACGATCCGAACGCGCCCGGGAAGCTGTTCTTCCTTGGCTCCATGTTCATCGTGCTGTCGATCCCGGTGACGGCACCCATGGTGCTGGCGGCGGAAAAATTCTCGGCGGCGATGAAGGCCAGCCCACGCGTGACGCGGGTGGTCGACTATCTCTTCGCCGGCGTGTTCTCGGCCTTCGCGCTCAAGATCCTGACGGCCCAGGCGAAGTAGGAGCTTTCTCGTCCTTCCGCCAGCTTCCGGCCCAGCGGCCGGCGCTCAGCCAATAGAAGATGCCGCCGACCATACCGCCGCCGAGCACCGCCATGATCGCGCTGGTCTCGGTGACCGCGAAAACGGAATCGCGGATATTGTCGACCAGGCCGAGGAAAACTCCCGCCACCAGCGCGCCCGCCAGCGCGTAGAACAGCCAGTCGCGCCGGCCGAGGATTTCGGCAATCAAAATGATGATCGCGGCCGGCGCGAAGCCGAAATAAGCGACAAACAGGGCGACGAAAGGAATTGAAAAATAGAGCGATGCCGTCGCCGCCGGATCGGCTTGCGCCGGAGCGTAGCCGAGCGAGGCCAGGAACAGGATGTTGAGAAAGGCGCTCGCAGCCAGCGAGGCGACAGCGTAGCCGAACAGGATGACGGCGAAGCGCACGATATAGGCGACGAGACGGTTCATCGGGGATCACGGCCCGTGAGATGACCGGACTTGTGTCCAGCCAGAAGCCAGTAGACCCAGCCGGCGGCAATGCCGGCCGCGGCCAGAAAACCGAGGAAGCCCGGATTGAAAACGAAGCCGCCGGCGGAGCCTGGGACAAAAACACCGAAGACGATCGATGTGACCGCGCCCGTGACGGCAAAATAGAACCAACCTCGCAACGCCAGCCGTTCGGCGACGAAGATCGCCGGGCCGACGATCAACAGAGCGCAGATCGCCACGGTCAACACGGCGAGCGGGAAGGAGGCCAGCCAGTCGAATGTGAAAATGATCGACCAGTTGCCGTCCTCGATCCCGGCCAGGAGAACGATCAGCAGCACCGGCACCAGGATGGAGGTGAGCACAGCGGCGACGTAGCCGACTGTTATGATGGCGAAGCGCTTCGAGCGGGCGAGGAGGCGGGTCATGGTACGCTATTCGGAGATCGGAAGAAGTCGATTGGCGGCCGATCGGTAGACAATCCCGCATAGGCTGCCGGCAATGACCAGGGCAACCAACGTTTCGAGGCCAAGCGGATTTTGTATCAACGGATAGATGTGCATTTCGGCAAACATAAAGGCCCCGACCAGAGCGCCGCCTGCGATGAAACGTGTCCATCCTCGCTGCCGGGTCACTTCGGATAGCACGATAAGCGGTGCGGCGGGTAGTACACCGTAAATGGCTGCCACCCACGCGCCAAAGATCAACACCATTGCTCGATCCCATAGATCGAAAAAAACCATGCCACTGCGCCAGAAGAATAAAAGATCTTCGGTCAAAATGTACATGATGGACATCGCCAACGAGGCCGCTACATAGCCAAGAGTGGCGGCCGTCAGTCGCCGAAAAAAGCTCACACCTCGCCGTGCCCCGCGATCATCATGGCTTCGAGCGCCAGCCGGTCGACCTTGCGCATGCGTTCCGATTCCGACTTCAGCTGGCCGCAGGCGGCCAGGATGTCGCGGCCGCGCGGCGTGCGGATCGGCGAGGCGTAGCCGGCATTGTTGATGTAGTCGGCGAACTTCTCGATCGTCTCCCAGTCCGAGCACTGGTAGTTGGTGCCAGGCCATGGGTTGAACGGGATCAGGTTGATCTTGGCCGGAATGCCCTTGAGCAGCTTGATCAGGCCCTTGGCGTCCTCGATGGAATCATTGACGTCCTTCAGCATCACATATTCGAAGGTGATACGCCTGGCGTTGGAGAGGCCGGGGTAGGCGCGGCAGGCGGCGATCAGCTCCTTGAGCGGATACTTCTTGTTGATCGGCACCAGCAAGTCGCGCAGATCGTCATTGGTGGCATGCAGCGAGATCGCCAGCATGACGCCGATCTCCTCGCCGGTGCGGAAAATCTCGGGAACGACGCCGGAGGTCGACAGCGTGATGCGGCGCTTCGACAGGGAAAGACCGTCGCCATCGGAGGCGATCAGCAGCGCCTTCTTGACCGCCTCGAAATTATAGAGCGGCTCGCCCATGCCCATCATGACGACGTTGGACACTTTCCGGCCCTCGGCGGGCACGATGGCGCCATCCGGCGTGTCGCGGTCAGGGAAGTCGCCGAGCCGGTCGCGGGCGGTGAGCAACTGGGCGAGGATTTCCTCAGCCGTCAAATTGCGCACCAGCTTCTGCGTGCCGGTGTGGCAGAACGAGCAGGTCAGCGTGCAGCCGACCTGCGAGGAGATGCAGAGCGTGCCGCGGCCTTCCTCGGGGATATAGACGGTTTCGATCTCGACCGGCCGGCCGGCGCCGCGCGGCGGAAAGCGGAACAGCCACTTTCGTGTGCCGTCGGCGGAAATCTGCTCCTCTACAATCTCGGGCCGGGCGACGGTGAAATGCCTGTCGAGTTCGGCGCGCAGGTCCTTGGAGATGTTGAACATGCCGGCGAAGTCGGAAACGCCGCGTACATACATCCAGTGCCAGAGCTGCTGGGCGCGCATCTTTGCCTGACGCTCAGGCACGATGCCCGCAGCGACGAGGGCCTCGGCGAGCTCGGCCCGTGTCAGGCCAATCAGCGACGGTTTTTCGGCCGGCATGGCGCGGGTACGCAAGGCGTCACGGGCACCTTCGGCGGTGAGGTCGAGTGAAAGGGTCATGGTTGCACTGATATAAGCGGTTTACGGCCGATTTCATCCATCGTGCCTGATCTCAAGCGGGGCGCATAGCACAGCTTGGCGGCAGAGTCATGCCGCGGGCGATCGGGCAGCCTGTCCCGCCGCCTGGCCGTGGTGCTCCCCCGGTGCGCGATCGATCACATATTCGTGTCAGCGTAACGGCCGGCGCGCCATCCGCGAACCCTGAACGGGGCAACTGTGCCCCTGCACAATGGGAGTATGCGGAATGAAATCGATCAAGCTCGCCGTCATTGCCGGCCTCGCCGCTCTTTGCGCCTCGCAGGCGTTCGCCGAGGACACGATGGGCACCATGACCATGATGAAAGGTGGGCAAGTGACGGCGATCATGCCGGACGGGCACATGGGCACCATGATGCCGGACGCAAAGATGGGCGCCGATATGATGAAGATGGCCAAGCCGATCAAGCACTGCATGATGATAATGACCGACGCCAAGGGCAAAGCCTATATGATCGACACATCGACCAAGAAGGCCCAGGCCGAATGTGAAAAAATGGCCATGTGACGATCTCGCAACGATTGCCCGCCGGCGTGGAGGCCGGCGGGTCGCGCAGCTTTCACTTCGATTGAAGGAGGCGCTCTCTGGATCATGCTCGCGAGCGGACGCCCAACACCGCCGATCGTCAGACTCTTGCTTGATCGGTGTCATGCCTGTGTTAGGGCTGGGTTTTCCCCGCGAGGACAGACATGGCCGGTCAATCACGAAGACATCCCATGCTGCGGCGTTCGCGCGCCATGTGGGCCTCGCGCCGCGTCTGGCAGCCGCGCCTTGTGTTCTGGGCCGGTGCGATCTCGATCGGCCTGATCAGCGTGTTGTTTGCCGTGCTGGCCGACAAGGCACAGGCGCTGTTTCATGTGGTGATCGGCAATGATGGCGGCTGGCGCTTCTATCTGCCGCTGGCGATCACCCCGCTCGGCTTTGTCCTGTGCGCGTGGCTGGCGCACGCCTTCTTTCCGGGCTCGCAAGGCAGCGGCATTCCGCAGGCGATCGCCGCCCGGCATCTGCGCGACGACGACGACCGCAGCCATATCCTGTCGCTCCGGCTGGTGGCGGGCAAGATTGCCCTCACTCTTGTCGGCCTGTTCTGCGGCGCTTCCATCGGCCGCGAGGGGCCGACCGTGCAGGTCGGCGCGTCGCTGATGCTGCAGGCGGCGCGCTGGGGCGGCATGGCGCAGGCGCGCGGCCTGATCCTGGCGGGATCGGCCGCCGGCATCGCCGCCGCCTTCAACACGCCGCTTGCCGGCATCGTCTTTGCCATCGAGGAAATGGGCCGCACCTATGAGGCGCGCACCAACGGGCTGGTGCTGACGGCGGTCATCCTGGCCGGCCTCGCCTCGCTCGGCGTGCTCGGCAACTACACCTATTTCGGCGTGTCCAAGGAGACGATCTCGTTTGCCGTCGACTGGCCGCTGGTGATCGCCTGCGGCGTCATCGGCGGCGGCTTTGGCGCCTTGTTCTCGTTGCTGGCGTTGAAGGCGACGCGGCGTATCCGGCGCTGGAACGCACTGCAGCCGCTATGGCGCGCGCTGCTGGTGGCGGCGGTCTGCGGGCTGGCGGTAGCGGTGATCGGCATCGCGTCGGGCGGGCTGACCTTCGGCACCGGCTACGCGCAGGCGCGCAGCGCGGTCGAAGGCACGCCGCTGCCCTGGTTCTTCTTCGCCGAGAAATTCGCGGCCGGGCTGCTGTCGATGATTTCAGGGATACCCGGGGGAATCTTCGCACCCTCGCTGGCGGTGGGAGCGGGCATCGGCAGTTCGCTCGGCCTGGTGTTCGGCAGCGGCGCCGGCGTCGCGGCGCTGCTCGGCATGGCCGGCTATTTCGCCGGCGTGGTGCAGGCGCCAATGACGGCCTTCGTCATTATCCTCGAAATGACCGGCAATCACGACAATGTCATCGGCCTGATGCTGGCCTCGATGCTGGGTTACGGCACGGCACGCCTGATCTCGCACGAGCCGCTCTATCACGCCCTGTCGCGGGTGTTCATCGCCGAAGCGATCCGGCGGCGGCGGGCGGAAGCCGCACCGGAATCAGGCCACGGCTGAAAAAGCAAAAGGCCGGGGTTGCGGCCCGGCCTTTGGTTCAAAAACGAAGATAGCCTATTTGCACTTGGCGATCGAGGACAGCGCCGCCGAGATGCCCTTCAGCGAAAAGACATAATTCGTGGGATTGCCGCGGCCCGACTTCGCCGACACCTTCATGTCGGTGCCGGTCTTCATCGCCGCGATCAGCACCGGTTCCTCGGCGGCGTTCTCGACCCAGGCCGATTTTCCGCGCGTGAACATCGAGAAGCTCTTCTTGTCGATGGTGACGGTGGCCTTGGAGCCTTCCTGGAAATTGTAGCCGGCGATGAACTGCGGCTCATAGGATACCTGTTGGCCGGGCCGCTGGCTGACGAAGAAGAACATGTCGCCATGGTCGAGTGTCGGCGGCTGCTTGTCGGTCGGCACGGTCAGCAGGTAGCAGACCTTGCCGCCCGACGCCTGGTAACTGTACGTGCCCCAGGCATTGTGCTGGCCGATCTTGGTCGCCTGCTGCGCCAGCGCCGGCGCTGCCGAGGCCGCCAGGACCAGGCTCGAAACTAGTGCAATCAATCCGCGCATCGTTTTTCCCGTATTCCAAATGGTGCGGAGGCGGGGCCGCGTGGCGTCCTGCCGTCGCTTCATTTTGATTTAATCTGGGTTACCAAACGGTGAAGTTCCCAAGAGAAAAGGACCTTCACCCCAGGAAACCGCCGCCATTTCCGCGCCGCCGCCTTGTCAGCGGCCGGCACGGCGTCCCTTTGGCGACTTGGAGGCCACGAAAACGGCAAGAGTTTGACTTTTGACCCGCCGCTGAACGCTCCTGTCCAGGGGCCGAGTCGACGGGGCGGGATTTGGGCGACGGGACTTTAGCTCTTGTCGGCGATGGCGTCCTTGGCGGCCTGCCGGTGCGCCGGCGTGATATGGGCGCTGACGGCGGTGATCGCGGCGGTCAGCACGGCGATGTCGTCGGTGAAGCCGAGGCCGAAGATGAAGTCGGGGATGAGGTCGACCGGCAGGACGAAATAGCCGAGCGCGGCCACCAATATACCCTTGGCGCGCAGCGGCGTTTTCTTGTCCATGGCGCAGTAATAGGCGGCGACGACGTCTTCCATGAACGGAATCTGGCGCGCGGCCTTCTTGGCCGTGCGCCAGAACTTTTCGCGCACTTCGCCCTCGCCGCCCAGTCTGTCGCCAAAGCCGAAGAAGTCAAAACCGGATTCTTGCGCCATCAATCTCTCCTACCGGCTCCCATGCCCATACTGGCGCATGCCCGCGGATCAAAATGTGGTGAAAGCCGAACCCGGCTGCAAGATGCGGGCGCCGATTTGGGGGCCGCGCCCGCCCGTGAGCATGGCCAGTCCGCGTTCAGCCGCCGAAATAGCTGTTCATCTTCCTGGCGAGTTCGATATCGAGCGCCGTGACGCCGCCGGCGTCATGCGTGTTCAACGTCACGTCGACGGTCTTGTAGACATTCGACCAGTCGGGATGATGGTCCATCTTCTCGGCGGCCAGCGCGACACGGGTCATGAAGGCGAAGGCTTCGGAGAAATTCTTGAAGGTGAAGGTGCGGGCGATCGAGGCGCCGTCCTTTGCCAGCGTCCAGCCGTCAAGCGCCGTCAGTGCTGCTTCGGCGGCTTCCCTGCCCAGTTTCTCTCTCGTCATGTCCGCCTCCCGTGCTATTGCGCTGGAGTCGCCAGCATAGCGCCGGATCCATGATAGCGAAGCCCATAAATTCCATTCTTTTCGTCTGCCTCGGCAACATCTGTCGATCGCCGCTGGCGGAAGGCGTCCTTCGCGCCGTGCTTTCGGAGCGCGGATATGGCGGGGATATCGTGCTCGATTCGGCCGCGACCGGCGGCTGGGAGGTCGGCTCCGCTCCCGATCCGCGCTCGATTGCCGTCGCGTCGCGCCACGGCATCGACATCTCGCGGCAGCGTGCGCGCAAGATCGTGCCGGAGGATTTTCACCGCTTCGACCTGATCTTCGGCATGGACCGGCCCAACGTCCGCGACCTGAAGGCGCTGGCGCCGGCGGCAGTGCACGATCGCATCCACCTGTTCCTGGACTTCGCCGAGGGAAGGCCGCGCGATGTGCCGGATCCCTATTATGAGGACCGGGAAGCGTTCGCTTCGGTCTATCGCATGATCCGCGAGGCGTCGGAGGCGCTGGCGACACGGCTTGCGGCGCGCGTATCGACGCCGGACAGCGGCCAGGCTTCCTCGACGATATAGGGGCCGCCGCCGACCGAATCACGCGACGACATCAGGACGAAGCGGCCGATGCGGAACGGCAGCGTCGAGAAATTGCCGCGCGCCGACAGATATTGGGCGACGTCGAGCGGGCTCGAATTGCGCAGGCGCGCCAGCGTCACATGCGGCATGAACTTGCGCGGATCGGCGGGAATGCCGAGCCGTTGGCAGATGCGCTCGATCTCGGCCTGAAGGGCGGCCAGATCGGGCGAGGGGGAAGCGCCCGCCCATACCGCATGCGGCTTCTTCTGGCCGAAAGCGCCGACACCCGACAGTGCCAGCGAGAAGGACGGGCGCTGCACGCGGTCGAGCGCATTGGCGATCTCGTCGGCGACATGGCCTTCGACATCGCCGATGAAGCGCAGCGTCAGATGGTAATTTTCGACGTCGATCCAGCGGGCCCCGGGCAGGCCGCCCCGGAGCAGGGATAGCGAAAGGGCGGCATCACGCGGAATTTCGAGGGCGGTGAAAAGACGCGGCATGAAGAGCCTCCCTTCCTCGAATCGAACTGTCATCCCTAGCGAATCATCGATAATCAAATGGAGCAAGTGGTTTGTTGGTCGCAGGCCTTCGCTAAACGTTTCCCCAACGGAAAGCGGCTTTATCGGACATCATGAATCTCCCGGCACCGCCGCGATGGCCTTCTCCACCGTCGGCAGGATGCGCTCGACCATCTGATCGACCCCTCTGGCGTTCGGATGCAGGCCGTCTCCGAGTTGCAAACTGGACTGGCCGGCGACGCCGTCGAGAAAGAACGGATACAGCGTAACGCCGTATTTCGCGGCGAGTTCCGGAAAGACGGCGTCGAAGGCGCTCTGGTAGTCGGCGCCGAGATTGGGCGCGGCGCGCATGCCGGCCAGGAGCACGGCTATCTTGCGCCCTTTGAGCTTGCCCAGCATCGCGTCAAGGTTCTTCCGGGTGATGTCGGGTGAAACGCCGCGCAGCATGTCGTTGGCGCCGAGTTCGAGGATGACGAGCTGCGTCCCGTCCGGCACCGACCAGTCGAGCCGCGCCAGGCCGCCGCTGGAGGTATCGCCGGAGACGCCGGCGTCGGCGACGGCGACGTCATGGCCCCTGGCGCGAAGGGCGGCCTGCAATTTGTCGGTAAAGCCCTCGCCCGGCCCAAGGCCGAACCCCGCCATCAGGCTGTCACCGAAGCCGACGATCTTGAATGGCTCGGCGCGCACCGACGAAATGGCGCCGCAAATGGCGAGGAAAACGATCAGGCCTGCGGCAAAGCGGCGTTTGAAAGACATGCGGCAGGCCCCATATGACAGAGAATTCTTCCGGCGATGGCTTCCGACAGGCAGAGCCTCCCCTTCCATATAGGACGCTTTCATTTTGACAGAAGCCGTCATCGCGCTGAAAGACGTATCCCTGACACTCGGCGAAGGGGCCTCGTCCGTCCATGTGCTGAAGGGCGTCAGCCTCGAAGTGGCGCGCGGCGAGGCGACGGGCATCGTTGGTCCGTCGGGGTCCGGCAAGTCGACATTGCTGATGGTGCTGGCGGGGCTGGAACGCGTCGATTCGGGTACGGTCCGAATCGCCGGCGAGCTGCTCAACGGCAAAACCGAGGATCAGATCGCTTCGTTTCGTGGTCGAAACATCGGCATCGTGTTCCAGTCCTTCCACCTCATCCCCAACATGACCGCGCTCGAAAATGTCGCGGTGCCGCTGGAACTGGCCGGCCACGCCGACCCGTTTTCGGTGGCGGAGCGGGAACTGGCGGCCGTGGGCCTCAGTGACCGCGTCACCCACTATCCCGGTGAACTCTCGGGTGGCGAGCAGCAGCGCGTGGCGATCGCCCGGGCGCTGGCACCGTCGCCGCGCATCCTGATCGCCGACGAGCCGACCGGCAATCTCGACCAGGCGACGGGGCGGCAGGTCGCCGATCTTCTGTTCGCGAAGGCCGCCGAGCGCGGCATGACGCTGGTGCTGGTCACCCATGATCCGGCGCTCGCGGCGCGCTGCTCGCGCCAGGTGTCGATGCGCTCCGGGCGGATCGAAGCGCCGGCGCCGGTCAAGGTCACCGCCTGATGCCGCTGGCGCGGACCTTGAAGCTTGCCATCCGCTTCTCTGTGCGCGAGATGCGTGGCGGCCTGTCCGGCTTCCTTATCTTCCTCGCCTGCATCGCGCTCGGCGTGGCGGCGATCGGCGGCGTCAATTCGGTGGCCCGCTCCATTACCGCCGGTGTCGCCGATCAGGGCCAGACGCTGCTCGGCGGCGACCTTCGCTTCCAGATCAACCAGCGCGACGCCAACCAGGCTGAGCTTGGCTTTCTCGACGGGCTGGGCGTCGTTTCGCATACCGCAGGCATGCGATCGATGGCGCGCCTGGCCGACGGCTCCGACCAGGCGCTGGTCGAGGCCAAGGCGGTCGACGAGGCCTATCCGCTCTATGGCGCGCTGGAAACCGAACCGGCGCTGACGAAGCAGGAACTGTTCGGCGGGCAGTTCGGCGTTTTCGGCGCCGCTGCACCCGACCTTTTGTTCGAACGGCTGCATCTCAAGATCGGCGACCGGCTGAAACTCGGCACCGCCATCTTCGAACTGCGCGCCAGGCTGGTGAGCGAGCCCGACGCGGTTTCCGACGGGTTCGGCTTCGCGCCAAGGCTGATGATCTCGACCGAGGGCCTGGCGGCCACCGGGCTGATCCAGCCGGGCAGCCTGGTCGAGAACGCCTACAAGGTCCGGCTGCCCGCCGGTGCCGACGAGGCGCGGCTCAAGGCCATCCAGGACCAGGCGACCAAGGATTTCCCGGAGGCCGGCTGGTCGATCCGCACGCGCAGCAACGCAGCACCGGCGCTTTCTTCCAACATCGAACGCTTCTCGCAATTCCTGACGCTGGTCGGGCTCACCGCGCTGGTGGTCGGCGGCGTCGGCGTCGCCAATGCGGTGCGGGCCTATCTCGACGGCAAGCGCGGCGTCATCGCCACCTTCAAGAGCCTGGGGGCGTCCGGCGGCTTCGTCTTTGCCGTCTACCTCGTGCAGATCCTGATCATCGCCCTGCTCGGCATCGGCGCCGGCCTGGTGCTGGGCGCGCTGATGCCGTTTGTCGCAAGTGCCGCCCTACAGTCCGTCATTCCGGTGCCGGCGCAAGGCGGCTTCTATCCCGGCGCGCTCGCCATGGCGGCGCTGTTCGGCCTGCTGGTGACGCTCGCCTTCGCGCTGCTGCCGCTCGGCCGCGCCCGTGACGTGCCGGCGACCGCGCTGTTCCGGGAGATGGGGCTGGAAGGCCGCGGCCTGCCGCGCCCCGTCTATGTCGTTTGCGCGCTCGGCATCGCGCTGTTCCTGGCGGCGCTGGCGATCCTGTTTTCGGGCGACCAGCGCATCGCCTCGATCTTCGTCGGCGCCACGATTTTTGCTTTCCTGGTGCTGCGTCTCGTTGGCGGACTGGTGCAATGGGCAGCCAGGAAAAGCCCGCGCGTGCGCTTTGTCGCGCTCAGGCTCGCCGTCGCCAACATCCACCGGCCCGGCGCGCTGACGCCATCGGTGGTGCTGTCGCTGGGGCTTGGACTGACTCTCCTGGTGACGCTGGCGCTGATTGACGGGAATCTACGGCGCCAGATCTCCGGCAACCTGTCGGAGCGGGCGCCGAACTTCTTCTTCGTCGACATCCAGGGCAGCGAAGTCGATGCCTTCTCATCGCTGATCGCAAAGGAGGCGCCGCAGGGAACGCTGGCCAAGGTGCCGATGCTGCGCGGCCGGGTGATGGCGCTCAACGGCGTCGATGTCGACAAGGTCAAGGTGCCGGCCGAAGGCGCCTGGGTGCTGAAGGGAGATCGCGGCCTGACCTATGATGTCAGGCAGCCGGAAAACGCGACGCTGACCGAGGGCAAATGGTGGCCGGACAATTATGCCGGCGAGCCGCTGGTTTCGTTTTCCGACAAGGAGGGCAAGGAAATCGGGCTGAAGCTCGGCGACACCGTCACCGTCAATGTGCTCGGCCGCAACGTTACGGCGCGGATCGCCAATTTCCGCCAGGTCGAATGGGAGACGATGGGCATCAATTTCGTCATGGTGTTCTCGCCCAACACATTCGCGGGCGCCCCGCATGGCTGGATCGCGACGCTCACCGAAAAGAGTGCTTCGAGCGCCGAAGACGCGCGCGTCCTCAATGCCGTCACCCGCGCTTTCCCGGCGGTGACGACGGTCCGGGTCAAGGACGCGCTCGACATCGTCAACCGGTTGGTCGGCCAGCTCGGCACGGCGATCCGGGCGGCGGCCGGCGTGGCGCTGATCGCCTCGGTCCTGGTGCTTGCCGGCGCGCTTGCCGCCGGCAATCGGGCGCGCATCCACGACGCGGTGGTGCTGAAGACGCTGGGCGCGACGCGCACCACGCTGATAACGGCCTTCTCGCTGGAATACATGCTGATCGGGCTCGCCACCGCGATCTTCGCGCTCGCCGCAGGCAGCGCCGCAGCCTGGTTCGTCGTCGCGCGCATCATGACCTTGCCGTCGCATTTCATGCCGGAAGTCGCGGTCGCCACGATTGCCTTTTCGCTGGTGATCACGGTCGGCATCGGCCTTGCCGGCACCTGGCGGGTGCTTGGCCACAAAGCGGCGCCGGTGCTGCGAAACCTCTGATTCGCCGCCCTGCGCCGCCTGTCCGGGTTAAATCTTTGTAAGAATGCCGTCTAAAACGGCCGGCGAGGCGGCATTTTGGCCTGTCACGAACCGTTACAACAGGTTACGGTCTTGTTCTCGACGCGAATAACCATCATATTTCGGCGCAGGCATGCTGGAGCCCCGCCAGCGGCGCCTGGGTCCGCAAGAGGCCCGACACCGGACGGGGCAGAAGCAACAGAGGATTTCCAATGGCTGATCCCATTCGCAATTATCAGACGTCGGCGGTGCCCGGCGTCCGCGCCGACATCGACCAGGGTCTGCGCGCGTACATGATCAAGGTCTACAATCTGATGGGGCTTGGCTTGCTCATCACTGGCCTTGCCGCCATCGGCACCATCATGCTGGCCACCACCGCCGACCCGGCCTCGGCCGTCGCGACGCTGCCGAGCGGCGAGATGCTGACCTCGTTCGGCTATGCCATCTTCGGTTCGCCGCTGCGCTGGGTTGTCATGCTGGCGCCGCTGGCCGCCGTGTTCTTCCTGTCGTTCAGGATTCAGGCGATGAGCGTCGCCGCCGCGCAGACGACCTTCTGGGTCTATGCCGGCCTGGTCGGCCTGTCGCTGTCGTCGATCTTCCTGGTCTACACCACGGCAAGCATCTCGCAGACCTTTTTCGCCACCGCCGCCGCTTTCGGCGCGCTGTCGCTGTTCGGCTACACCACCAAGCGCGACCTGTCGGCGATGGGCTCGTTCCTGATCATGGGCGTGTTCGGCATCATCATCGCGTCGGTGATCAACATCTTCCTGCAGTCGTCGGCGCTGACCTTCGCCGTCTCGGCGATCGGCGTTCTGGTGTTCGCCGGCCTCACCGCTTACGACACGCAGAAGATCAAGGAGATGTATTTCGAGGGCGACGCATCCGATGTCGCCGGCCGCAAGGCCATCATGGGCGCGCTGTCGCTCTACCTCGACTTCATCAACCTGTTCATGTTCCTGCTCCAGTTTATGGGCGACCGCCGCTAAGCGGTATTGGACCATCAACTCCTGGAAGGGCGGCCCAATGGCCGCCCTTTTCTTTTGTGCGGGCCTCTGCTGTTGTCGACGGCACATAAGAGGGTTGCATAGAGAATGAACAATATCGTGATCAGGCCGGCAACCCCGGTCGACCTCGACATCATCACCGGAATCTATGCCAACGCGGTCACCAACGGTACGGCGAGCTATGAACTGGAGCCGCCCAGCCGAGCCGAGATGGGCGCGCGATTCGCCACGCTCGCTGCCGGCGGCTTTCCCTATCTGGTGGCCGAGAAGGACGACGCCGTGCTCGGCTATGCCTATGCCGGCCCCTTCCGGCCGCGCCCGGCCTATCGCTTCATCGTCGAGGATTCGGTCTATGTCGCGCCCGATGCCAAGGGCCAGGGCGTCGGCCTCAAGCTGATGCAAAGCCTGGTCGCGGCGGTGCAGGCGGCAGGCTTTCGCCAGATCGTCGCGGTGATCGGCGATGGCCACGCCGACAGCGCCTCGGTCAGGCTGCACGAGAAGCTCGGCTTTCGCCATTCCGGCCGCCTCGAAGGCTCCGGCTACAAGCACGGGCGCTGGCTGGACACGGTGTTCATGCAGCTATCGCTGAACGGCGGGGCGTCGGTCCCACCCGATCCGGATTCGTTGCCGGAGCGGAAATTCCGGAAGGGGGAATTGAAGAATTGAGGAACTGGGGAATTGAGGAATTGAGGAATTGAAGAACTGAAGAATGAAAGAAAAATGGCGCTTACGTCAGACGCCGAGTGTCTTATTCCTCAATTCCTCAATTCCTCAATTCCTCAATTCCTCAATTCCTCAATTCCTCAATTCCTCAATTCCTCAATTCCTCAATTCCTCAATTCCTCAATTCCTCAATTCCTCAATTCCTCAATTCCTCAATTCCCCAATTCCTCAATTCCCGGTTCAAACCTGAACCAGCTTCAGCTTGCTGTCGAAGACGCCAAGCACGCGGCCTAGCTCCTGGCCGCGTTTGAGGATGCGCCCGCCCGCCGCGATGACGGCGAAGGCGCCCTGCTTGCGCGCCAGTTTCGGATCCTTGACGATCTGGAACAGCGGCACTTCGCTGGCGCGACGAAAAACGGAAAAGACAGCGCGGTCGGTGAGATGATCGATGGCGTAGTCGCGCCATTCATTGGCGGCGACCATGCGTCCGTAGAGCCTCAGGATCTGGTCCAGTTCACGCCGGTCGAAGCGGACCGGCTGGTCGAGGCGTTCACGTCGCGCCTCGTGTAGCGGGATCAATATTGCGGATGCGTCTCCATCCCCCATCCCGCCGCCGTCATCAGTCATGCCTCGATCCTTCAAAATGAATCTTTGCCAACCAAAGTTGGCCCCTTCGCAAGCCAATTGCAAGAGCCGGCGAAGCGAAGCCGGCGGCTAGCCGTTTCCGTCGCGTCCAGTCACGTTTGTGAAACGCGTGTTGGAATTGGTGATGCTTCGCCACATTTCTGCCTTTTTTTATCCGCGCTCATGCCCCAATGTCCGACGAATTTACCGGCGTTGCCTGAGACGGTTCGGTCCGGCACCGGCTCGTAAACCCCAAGCCCCCCGCCCACGGGTCTGCGTCGGATCGAACCAACCTCGGCCTTTTCCATGGAAAAGCGCCAGGTGCGACGATCCCAAAACCTAAATGACCGACGTCAGAAGCAAGCTGACGTCGGTTTTTTCGTTTTTGCACCTTTTTTACGCAACTAAGGCGACCCATGGAACTCGGGCGTAGAGCCAGAGGCGGCCATATCGACTCAATTCCGCCGACGTGCTTGCCATTTGCCACCTCACTTAATAGGGTGTTAAGTGAAACGGAGACGGCAATGCCACGCGCATCGGACTCCACGGCAAAACAGGTGAATGGTGGGACGGTCGCGCCAGAGGCCGGCGGCGTCGGCCCTCGCATCAAGGCATTGCGCACGGCGCGGCGCGTCTCGCTGCGCCAGCTCGCCGACATGACCGGCACGACCGCGAGCTTCATCAGCCAGCTCGAGCGCAATCTGTGCGGCGCCAACACCGGCACGCTGCTCAAGATCGCCGCCGCTCTCGACCTCGGCATCAACGATCTGTTCGAGGACAATGCCCGCCCCCTGCACAAGGTGCTGCGGCGCGAGGAGCGGCCGGTCGTTCCGGTCGGCGTGCAAGGCCGCAAGATGCTCCTGTCGCGGCGGCCGATCCACCAGTTCGAGGTCTATGCCGGACATTTCGAGGTCGGCGGGTCGACCGGGGACGAGACCTATGTCCATAGCGGCGAACACGAAATGTTCATGGTGCTCAAGGGGACGGTGGAGCTGACGCTTGCCGACGAGCGCCATGTGATGCGCGAAGGCGACAGCGTCGAATACGCAACGTCGGTGCCGCATCGCACGGTCAATGTCGGCGACACGCCTGCGGAGGTGCTGTGGATCATCGCGCCGCCAACCGCCGGCGCGCTCGAACTCGATCAATACAGGCCCGGAAACCGCTCGCATCCGGGTGAATGAAAACAAATGCGAGTTCTGCAATGGGAGAGTTGATCATGAGACTGAGATTTGGACATGCGGCGTGCGTCGCCGTGCTTATGGCTGCTACCGCCGCGCTCGCACAATCCAAGCCGGTGGCGGGAGAGGTGGCTGAAGGCTCGCTGAAGGGCAAGACGCTGACCTTCGTATCCTATGGCGGAATCTACCAGGACGGCCAGGTGGCCGCGCTCAAGGAGTTCGTCGACAAATCCGGCGTCAAGCTGCTCAATGACGGCCCGACGGAGATCGCCAAACTGCAGGCGCAGGTCGAGTCCGGCAATGTTACCTGGGACGTCGTCGATACCGACGACTTGCCGCCCTATGTCTATTGCGGCAAGCTGTTCCAGAAGCTCGATCTGACGAAGCTCGACGTCTCGAAAATCCCGGAAGGTCAAGTCGGCGAATGCTCGGTGCCGGCGATGAACTACGGTGTCGTGCTGATGTACAACAAGGAAAAGTACGGGGATAATCCGCCCAAGAGCTGGGCCGACTTCTTCGATACCCAAAAATTCCCCGGCGTGCGTGGGATCGACGGCTCCGGCAGCCCGACCGGCGGCCTGCTGGAACAGGCGTTCAAGGTCGCCGGCGGCGACCCGAAGGCGATGACGGTGGCCGACATCGACAAGGCCATCGATGTGGTCCGCAAGCTCGGCCCCGACACCATTTTCTGGAAGACGGGCGCCGAATCGCAGCAGCTCGCCGAATCCGGCGAGGCCGACATGCTGATGATGTGGACGGGCCGCGCCATGACCGCGGTCAAGAACGGTGCCAAATATGCACCCGCCTGGCAGGACTGGCTGGTGGTGATGGACCAGATGACAATCCCGGTCGGCGTCAAGGATACGGATGCATCCTACGCGTTGCTCAATGCCTATCTCGGCAAGCATGCCCAGGAAATATTGGCGGAGAAGACCTCCTACACGCCGATCAACAACGACGCGCAGCCCAAGGTCGACGCTTCCGTGTCCGCCTACCTGACCAACACGCCTGAACGCCAGAAGCAGGGCTACAAACAGAATTTCAAGTTCTGGGTGCCGAACTTCGCGGTGGCGCAGGAGAAGTGGTCGGCGCTGATGGCCGGCAACTGACCGGCTGACGGGAACACAGACCGTGAGCGCGTCCAAGCCAACCATTCCTGCTGCCGAAAGGCGCTGGGCATGGCGGCCGTACGCGCTCGCGCTGCCGGCGCTGGTCCTGCTCCTGGCGGTGATCGGCTATCCGCTGCTCACCATCATCCTGCGCAGCCTGTCGGAGCCGGAGTGGGGCCTGCAGAACTATATCTGGTTCTTCAGCATGCCCATCAATCTCACCGTGCTCCAGCGGACCTTCGTCATTTCGACGTGGGTCACGCTGGTGTGCGTGGTCTCGGCCTATCCCTACGCCTATCTGATGACCGCGGTCGGGCCACGCGTTCGGCTGGCGCTGATGCTGTGTGTGCTGATCCCGTTTTGGGTGAGCGGCGTGGTGCGCACTTTATCCTGGGTGATCCTGCTCCAGGATTCGGGCGTCATCAACTCGATCCTGCGGTCGCTCGGGCTCGGCGGCGTCAGGCTGATCCGTACCCAGACGGGCGTGGTCATCGGCATGGCGCAGGTTCTTCTGCCCTTCATGATCCTGCCGCTCTATTCGGTCATGAAAGGCATCGATCTCAGGCTGATGCGCGCGGCGCAAAGTCTTGGCGCCCGACCGTCCCGCGCCTTCTTCACCATCTACCTGCCGCTGTCGCTGCCGGGCGTCTATGCCGGGGCGATCATCGTCTTCATCCTGGCGCTCGGCTTCTACATCACACCGGCTCTGCTCGGCGGTCCACGCTCGACCATGCTGTCCACCCTGGTGCAGACGCAGGTGCTCAGTCTGCTGCAATGGGGCAGGGGCGGCGCGATGGGCGTGGTGCTGCTGGTCACGACCTTCGTGCTGCTGGCGCTTGCCGCGCCGGTGATGCGATCCCGGTACCGGGAAGCGGAGCGACGCTGATGGAGATGAAGCCGCTCACGCGCGTCGTCCTGGGTCTTGTCTGCCTGCTGGTGGCCATATGGCTGGTGGCGCCGACGCTGGTCGTGGTGCCGATGTCGTTCAACGAGAACAAGTCGCTGGCGTTTCCGCCGCAGGGCTTCTCCTGGCAGTGGTACCAGAATTTTGTCACCAACCCGGATTGGTCGAACAGTTTCCTGAATTCGCTGAAGGTCGCCTCGATCGTCGCGGTGCTGGCAACGGTGCTCGGCACGCTTGCCGCCTTCGGCCTCGACCGCATGAAAGCGCGGCCGGCAAACCTGCTGCGCATGCTGATGTTGACACCGATGGTCGTGCCCGGCGTGGTGCTGGCCATCGGCATCTACGCGGTCTACCTCGATACGCGGCTCGTCGGCACGCTGCTCGGCTTCGTGCTCGCCCACACCATCCTTGCGCTGCCCTTCGTGCTGATTGCCGTCTCGGCCAATCTCGAAGTGTTCGACAGGCGCCTCGAGACAGCCGCGGCGAGCTTGGGCGCGAACGCGCTCACCACGTTCCGCACGGTGACGCTGCCGTTGATTGCGCCCGGCGTGCTGTCAGGGCTGCTGTTCGCCTTCGCCACCTCCTTCGACGAGATTGTCGTGTCGCTGTTCATCACCAATCCCTATCTCAGGACATTGCCGGTGCAGATCTTCGCTTCCATCACGCGCGACGCCGACCCCACGGTAGCGGCGGTCGGCACGATCCTGTTGTTTGCCACCACGATCCTGATCGGCAGCGGCATGCTTCTTCTTGGCCGTGAGCGGAAAGGACGCCAATGAATCCGGGGCAAGAGAGCAGGGGGAACCCGGGGCAAGAGAGCAGGGGCGCGGCGATCGATCTCAAGTCGATCAGCAAGGCGTATGGCAGCTTCAAGGCGCTGGACGGCGTATCGCTGCACATCAAGGCCGGCGAGTTCATGACGCTGCTCGGGCCGAGCGGCTCCGGCAAGACGACGACGCTCAATGTCGTTGCCGGTTTCACCGAGGCCAGTTCGGGCGCGCTGGAAGTGGGCGGCAAGAGCGTGGTCGGCGTGCCGGCGCACAGGCGCAACATCGGCGTGGTGTTCCAGCATTACGCGCTGTTCCCGCACATGACTGTGAGCTGCAACGTAGCCTATCCGCTCGCGCTGCGCGGTGTGGCCGGAGCCGAGCGCGAACGCCGCGTGCGCCAAGCGCTCGACATGGTCAAGATGGCGGATTTCGGTCACCGCTTTCCCAGCGAACTTTCGGGCGGCCAGCAGCAGCGCGTGGCGCTGGCGCGCGCCATCGTTTTCGATCCGCCGCTGCTGTTGATGGACGAGCCGCTCGGCGCGCTCGACAAGAAGCTGCGCGAATGGCTGCAGCTCGAAATCAAGCGCATCCACCGCGAACTCGGCACCACTTTCGTCTATGTGACGCACGACCAGGAAGAGGCCCTGGTTCTGTCGGACCGAATAGCCGTGTTCAACCGGGGCCGCATCGAACAGATCGGCACCGGGCGCGAGCTGTATGACGAGCCGGCGACGCTGTTCGTCGGCAAGTTCATCGGCGATTCCACCGTGCTGCGCGGGGCCGCCGCCACCTCCGGCGGGGAGACGGCGATCGACATTGCGGGCCAGAAGGTCGCGACAGCCAAGCGTCTCGCCAATGGCGGCAGGCCGGTCATGCTGCTGCGGCCCGAAAAGCTGGCGCTTGCCCGCCGTGGTGCCGGCGGCGATGGCCGCAACCGGCTCACGGGGCGCATAGGCGAAGCGATCTATCTCGGCTCCGGCTCCAAATACGAGGTCGATCTGGCCGACGGCTCCAAAGCCATCGTGCGCTCGACCCTGGAAGCAGACAGTTTTGCCATCGGAGACGAGGTCGACGTGCTGTTCGCCGGCGCCGACGTCAAGCTGCTCGCCGACGACGACAAGGCCGACCTGACGCTTACCTGAATTTCGGAACGGATTTCAAAAAATGCAAGCCAAGCATAATGGCGACGTGTCGTTCTGGTATGCCGATATCGGCGGCGTTCCCGCTTATCGGCCGCCCTTGCCCGGTGACATCGAGGCCGATGTCTGCGTCGTCGGCGCCGGCTACACCGGCCTGTGGACCGCCTATTATCTGAAGAAGGCGCAGCCTACGCTGCGCATCGCCATCGTCGAAAAGGAGTTCTCCGGCTTCGGCGCCTCGGGCCGCAATGGCGGCTGGCTGTCGGGCGGTTTCAGCTGGTCGCGCGAGAAATACGCAAAAACATCGTCGCGCGGCGCCGTGATCGACATGCAGCGCGCCATGTTCGGTACGGTGGATGAGGTGATCGCGGTGACGGAAGCCGAGGGCATCGATGCCGATATCCGCCGGGTCGACAACTTCACCGTCGCCACCAACGCCGCGCAATTGCAGCGCGCCAAGGCAGAATACGAGGAGCTGCTGGGCTGGGGAATGCCGCCGGAGCGGCTGGCCTTCCTCGACGCGCGGGAGGCGCGCCAGCGCATCGCCATTGACAAGGTACTGGGCGCCTTCGTTGTGCGCAACGTCGCGCGTGTACAGCCGGCCAAGCTGGTCCAGGGCTTGGCGGCCGCGGTCGCGCGGCTCGGCGTGCCGATCTACGAGCAGACGCAGGTGCTGGCGATCGAGAAGGGCAAGGTCACCACCACCAGAGGCATCGTGCGGGCGCAAAAGATCATCCGCGCCACCGAAGGCTTCACGGCTGGCATTCCCGGCTACGAGCGTCTCTGGCTGCCGCTGAACAGCGCCATCGTGGTGACCGAGAAGCTGCCGCAAGAACTCTGGGACGCGATCGGCTGGAACGGTTACGAGGTGCTGGGCGATGCCGCGCACACCTATTGCTACGCTCAGCGCACGCGCGAAGGCCGCATCGCCATGGGTGGTCGCGGTGTGCCATACCGCTTCGGCTCGCGCACCGATGTGCGCGGCCGGACCCAGCAGGCAACCATCGACCAGTTGCACGAGGTGCTGACCAGGCTGTTGCCGCAGACCAAAGGCGTGCGCCTCGACCATGCCTGGTGCGGCACGCTCGGTGTGCCGCGCGACTGGTGCACGACTTCGGGTTTCGACCGTGAGAGCGGCATCGGCTGGGCCGGCGGCTATGTCGGGCTCGGCGTGTCGAGTTCCAACCTGTCGGGCCGCACCTTGCGCGACCTGGTGCTCGGCCACGACACCGAACTGACCCGGCTGCCCTGGGTCAACCGCACGGTCAAGAAATGGGAACCGGAACCGCTGCGCTGGCTCGGCGTGCACACCATGTACCAGCTCTATCGCATCGCCGACCGGCGTGAAGCAAACGGCTTGGGCCGTACCTCACGCCTTGCGGCCTTTGCCGATCGCCTGACCGGACACTGAAACCATTCGAAGACGATGTGTAACGGTTTGCGTCTGGAATTGCGCCGAACCCGTGACGTTACAGGTTTCGATCGATGGAGGTCTCAGATCCGGGCTTGTGGATGAAAGCCGCACCCAGGATGGGACCCGGGAGGCCATCCTTGCCGACCGATTGCAAAAGCACGGCGCAGCCGCCCTTCTTGGTGATCTCGCTCAGCGGCAATTCGTAGCGCTGCGCCTTGCCGTGCCACATGCCGGCGGTCTGGATCCCGGTGACCGCGTTCCAATAGGTCATCTTGCGGCCGGAGTTCTCGCCCTGGCCGATCTTGACCGTCTGCGGTGCGTCGAAATAGACGATGACGACATGGGCGTCGTTCGGGCCGGTGCCGGCATCGCCGGTGTCGATGATCACACGGTCGCCGGCGCGGCTGACCTTGATGGGCACACGCATGCCTTCGCCGGCACGGGCCATGCGGGCAAGCGCGCCGTCGACCTCGGCGCGATTGGCGCCGTTGACATGCATGCGGCCGTTCAGGACGGCCTGCGGCGTATAGACGGAACGGCTGCTGAAATAGCGCATATAGTCATATTGCCGCTCGGTGTTTTCCTTGTGGCTCAGCGTGTCCTTCCAGCCGAGATAATCCCAGTAGTCGACGTGATAAGCGAGCGTGACAAGGTCTTGCCTGGTGGCGAGTTCGGCGAAGAACGCGTCCGCCGGAGGGCAGGAACTGCAGCCCTGGCTGGTGAACAGTTCGACCACGCCAAGCGGCCGGTCGGGCTGGGATTTTTCGGCCTGGACCGTTTCGGGCTCGCTGCCTTGGCCAGCACCGGCAAAAACCGAGAAGGCCAGCGCGAAGGCTGCCAGCCACAATGATCGTCGCGAGGCCATGACCATTCCAATTCCCGCCGGTGATGCCGGCTTTGTTCTGCTTTGCCGAAATATGTGGCAGAACGGGAAGTCAACGGGAAGTCACGTTGCGGTGAAATTTTATCGCTGCAATCGTGAGGTAAGGCCGCAATAGGAGAAGCCACTGCATTTCACGGTGTGGTTCGATCCGGCGGCGGCATCATCCCCATGTGGCAGGTTCTCCTCACCCCCGCCGATCTCTATTGCGAACGCACCGGGCCTGGACTTTGGTCCGGGCCGGTCAATGCTTTGACGAAGCGTGCCTTCATCGCTGCAGGACTGTAGGGGAGTAGGGGAGTAGGGGAGTAGGTTACCCGTTTCGGGCTTAGTATCCTTATTCCTACTCCCTTACTCCCTGCTTTCTACGCTGCCAGATCGCGCAGCACGTATTGCAGGATGCCGCCGTTCTTGAAGTAGTCGAGCTCATCAAGCGTATCGATGCGGCAGATGATCGGCACGTTCTTCACCGTGCCGTCGCCATAGGTGATCTTGGCGACCATCGTCTGGCGCGGCTTGATGGCGCTCAATCCGTCGATCTCGACCATCTCGTCGCCCTTGAGGTTGAGCGAAGCCCACGAGGTGCCGTCCTCGAAGACGAAGGGGATGACGCCCATGCCGACCAGGTTCGAGCGATGGATGCGTTCGAAGGACTGGGCGATGACGGCGCGGACACCCAAGAGGTTGGTGCCCTTGGCCGCCCAGTCGCGCGACGAGCCGTTGCCGTATTCGACGCCGGCGAAGATGACCAGCGGCACGCCTTCCTTCTTGTATTCCATCGCCGCATCGTAGATCGATTCCTCTTCCTTCGTGGGATAGTGGATGGTGTAGCCGCCCTCGCGGCCGTTCTCGCCCAGCATGTGGTTGCGGATGCGGATGTTGGCGAAGGTGCCGCGCATCATCACCTCATGGTTGCCGCGCCGGGTGCCGTACTGGTTGAAGTCGGCGACGCCGACGCCATGGTCGGTGAGGTATTTGCCGGCCGGCGAGGCAGCCTTGATCGAACCCGCCGGAGAGATGTGGTCGGTGGTGATCTTGTCGCCGAAGAGGCCGAGCACGCGGGCGCCCTTGATGTCGCCGATCTTGCCGAAACCTGATGTCATGCCGGCGAAGTAGGGCGGGTTCTGCACATAGGTCGAATCGTTGTCCCAGGCATAGGTCTGGCCTTCCGGCGCCTTGACGTTCTGCCAGTACTCGTCGCCCTTGAAAACGTCGGCATATTTGCGGGCGAACAGCTCGCGGGTGACGTTCTTCTCGATGAACTCCTGGATCTCGGCCGAGCTCGGCCAGATGTCCTTGAGATAGACCGGATTGCCGTTCCTGTCGTCGCCGAGCGGCTCCGTGGTCAGGTCCTTGGTCACTGTGCCGGCCAGCGCGTGCGCCACGACCAGAGGCGGCGACGCCAGGTAATTCGCCTGCACGTCGGGCGAGACGCGGCCCTCGAAGTTGCGGTTGCCGGAGAGTACCGCGGCAGCGATCAAACCTTTGTCGTTGATGGTCTTGGAGATCGGCGCCGGCAGCGGGCCGGAATTGCCGATGCAGGTGGTGCAGCCGAAGCCGACCAGGTTGAAGCCGATCTGGTCGAGCTCCTTCTGCAGACCCGACTTTTCCAGATATTCCGCCACCACCTGGCTGCCAGGTGCCAACGAGGTTTTTACCCACGGCTTCTGCTTCAGGCCGAGGCGGTTGGCGTTGCGGGCAAGCAAGCCGGCGCCGATCAGCACTGACGGGTTCGAGGTGTTGGTGCAAGAGGTGATGGCGGCGATGACAACGTCGCCATGGCCAAGGTCATGGTCGGTGCCTTCGACGGCGTAGCGCTTGGAGATTTCGGCTGATTTCTTGTACTCGGTCTCCATCGCCTTGGCGAAGCCGGCCGGAATGCCTTCGAGCGCGACGCGGCCTTCCGGACGCTTGGGGCCAGCCATCGACGGCACGACGCTGTCGAGTTCCAGTTCGAGCAGATCGGTGAAGACCGGGTCGGCGGAGCCGGCCTCGCGCCACATGCCCTGCGCCTTGGAATAGGCCTCGACCAGGGCGATGCGGTCCTCGCTGCGGCCGGACATTGTGAGATAGCGGATGGTTTCCGAATCGACCGGGAAGAAACCGCAGGTGGCGCCATATTCGGGCGCCATGTTGCCGATGGTGGCGCGGTCGGCAAGCGTCATGTTGGACAGACCTGGGCCGAAGAACTCGACGAACTTGCCGACGACGCCCTTCTTGCGCAGCATCTGGGTGACGGTGAGCACGAGGTCGGTGGCGGTTACGCCCTCCTTGAGCTTGCCGGTGAGGCGGAAGCCGATGACTTCGGGCAGCAGCATGGAAACCGGCTGGCCGAGCATGGCCGCCTCGGCCTCGATGCCGCCGACGCCCCAGCCGAGCACGCCAAGGCCGTTGATCATGGTTGTGTGCGAATCGGTGCCGACGCAGGTATCGGGATAGGCTGTCGTTTCGCCGTCCTCGGTGTTGGTCCACACGACTTGGCCGAGATATTCGAGGTTGACCTGATGGCAGATGCCGGTGCCGGGCGGCACGACGCGGAAGTTGCGGAACGCCTGCTGGCCCCATTTCAGGAACTTATAGCGCTCTTCGTTGCGCTCATATTCGAGCTCGACATTGCGGGCGAAAGCCATCGGCGTGCCGAACTCGTCGACGATGACGGAATGGTCGATGACGAGGTCGACCGGCACCAGCGGGTTGATCTTCTGCGGATCACCGCCGAGCGAGGCCATGGCGTCGCGCATGGCGGCAAGATCGACCACGGCCGGAACGCCGGTGAAATCCTGCATCAGCACGCGGGCCGGGCGATAGGCGATCTCGACGCCGGCGGTGCCCTTGTCGGTCAGCCAGCCGGCCACCGCCTGGATGCTCTCCTTGGTGACGGAGCGACCATCCTCGTTGCGCAGCAGGTTTTCCAGCAGCACCTTCATCGAATAGGGCAGCTGGGCAATGCCGGTGAGGCCGTTCTTCTCGGCCTCGACGAGGTCGAAATAGGCATACTCGGCGTCGCCCGCTTTCAGCGTGCGGCGGCAATTGAAACTGTCGAGGGATTTTGACACGTGCGATCCGTCCTTGTCTGTTCAGCCTGAAAGGGAACGGACGCCGATGGCATGCAATCACGCGCAAAGGTGCGGGTACGGCCATTTCCGCTGTCCGTTCCCAAGCAACCCGAGCCGTTCAAGGCGGCGCGTGCGCTGGTTCGGCGCTAATTCTGTTCCCGCGCCGACCGCTGGCACGGATGACCCGCATATAGAGAATTTTCTGGAATAGTTCTAGACAGTTGCAAAGCAAATTTGTGCGATGCGGCAGCGACCGTGCCGCTTCGTTCGAGAGACAGGTACGGGATGCGGCTGATCGCCGAAAATCTGGGCGGCGAGCGCGGTGGCGCGGCGGTGTTCTCCGGCATCGGGTTTGCGTTGGAGGCCGGGCAGGCGCTGATCGTCACCGGGCCGAACGGTTCGGGCAAATCGACCTTGCTCAGGGTGGTCGCCGGGCTGCTGCCGAAAGCCGAAGGTCGTGCGCTGCTCGAAGGCGGCGGCGACGAATTCCCCTCGATCGCCTCCGCCTGCCACTATCTCGGCCATCAGAATGCGATGAAGACGGCGCTGAGCGTGAGGGAGAATTTGCGTTTCTGGCGGGAGTTCCATGGCGAGGGCCGGCTCGATGTCGAGGAGGCGCTGGAAACAGTCGGGCTGGGCGGCATCGGCCATCTGCCGTTCGGCTATCTCTCGACCGGACAGCGACGACGCGCGGCGATCGCGAAACTTCTGGTCAGCCATAGGCCACTGTGGTTGCTGGATGAGCCGACGGCAGGGCTGGACAGGGCTTCGGAGGAGCGGTTCGCGGGACTGATGACGGCGCATTGCGCGGATGGCGGTATGATCGTGGCGGCAACGCATTTGCCGCTGGGATTGGAGGGGGCGAAGGCGTTGGCGATGGGGGAGGAGGGCGCAACAGAACGCCAGCCTCAGCAAGGGACCACATCGTAATGTGGTCTCTCCTCCTCCGCGACATCCGCCTCTCGATCCGCGCCGGCGGCGGCGCGCTGACCGGCGTCATCTTCTTCCTGGCCGTCATCGCCACCATCCCCTTCGGCGTCGGGCCTGACCTCAAGCTGTTGGCCCGCATCGGTCCGGCGATCCTGTGGATCGGCGCGCTGCTTGCTTGCCTGCTTGGCCTCGACCGGCTGTTCCAGGCCGACCGCGAGGACGGCTCGCTCGATCTGCTGGTGCTCGGCAACGACCGGCACATGCTGGCGCTGACGGTGCTGGTGAAATGCGTGGCGCACTGGGCGGGCAGCGTCTTGCCGCTGGTGGTCGCCGCACCCCTGCTCGGCCTGTTCATGAACATGGAGCCGTTGGCCACCGGCGCCACGGCGCTGACGCTTCTGGTCGGCACGCCGGCCATCACCTTCATCGGCGCCGTGGGTGCGGCGGTGGCGGTGGCGCTGCCGCGTGGCGGGCTCCTGATTTCGGTGCTGGTGCTGCCGCTGACCATCCCGGTGCTGATCTTCGGCGTTTCGGCGAGCTATGGCGCGACGGCCAATCCGGATCCGTTCCTGCAGCCCTTCCTCATTCTTGCCGCGCTGACCTTGTTTCTTGCGGTGCTGGGCCCCGTGGCCGCGGCGCTTGCATTGCGTCATGGCACGGATTGAGGTGGCCACGAGCGGCAGAGGCTGCGGCGTGGCGGCCGATTGCGCGGGCCATGGCGCGAGGTTAAGTGAAGGCATGATCGAGCGCAGCGAACGGACCGGGTTGGCGGGCGGCATGCCAAGGAGTCGGCCGGCATGAGCCCGCACGCCCTCTACGTCACCGCCGCCTATGCCATCACCGCAGTGGTGCTGGCCGGACTGATCGGCTGGATTCTCATCGACCAGCGGGCGCGCAAGCGCGAACTCGCCGAACTGGAGGCGGCTGGCGTGCGCCGTCGTTCCGACAAGACCGGGGGAAAGCCGTGAGCAGCGAAACCGAAACGCCGCCGCCGGCCCGTCGCCGCCTGTTTGTATTCTTGCCGTTGCTGGTCTTCCTCGGCCTGGCCGGACTGTTCCTGTCGCAGCTCTTGTCTGGACGCGATGTCTCGGAAGTGCCGTCGGCCTTGATCGGCCTGCCGGCACCGCAAACCAACCTGCCGCCCTTGGAGGGCAGCACTCTGCCGGGGCTCGATTCGAAGGCCTTCGCCGGCAAGGTCACGCTGGTCAACGTCTTTGCATCGTGGTGCGCCCCATGCCGGGAAGAGCACCCGGTGCTTCTGGCGTTGGCGCAGGACAAGCGGTTCGTGATGGCGGCGCTGAATTACAAGGACCGGCCGGAAAACGCCCGCCGCTTCCTCGGCGACCTCGGCAATCCGTTCCAGGCGATCGGCGTCGACGAAGCCGGCCGCACGGCGATCGATTGGGGCGTCTATGGCGTGCCGGAAACCTTCGTCATCGGCAAGGATGGCAAAATAGCCTACAAGCATGTCGGCCCGCTGACGGCGGAGTCCGCCAAGGAGCTTCTGCTGCCGCAGATCGACAAGGCGCTGGCGGCGCCCGGTTGATGCAGCGGCGCCCCCTCATCCGGCCGCTACGCGGCCACCTTCTCCCCGAGGGGAGAAGAGACAGGGGCGTTGATGCAAGTTAGCTCCTCTCCCCTTGGGGAGAGGTCGGATTGCCCGAATTGCTTTTGCAATTCGGTTTGGCAATCCGGGTGAGGGGGGCGGTGCCCGCCTCCGTCTGAAAAGCTCAGCCGTAGATCTGCTTGTGGATCTGGTAGAGCATTTCCGAGCGGTCGGCACGCATGTCGGCCAGATCGCGGCTGGAGAAGCTGTCGATTTCGGCGACGAGGCGGTTGTAGTGCTTGCGCTTGGCGATGCTGCTGCGAGCGCGGGTCATGAGGTCATTGAAGATCATAGCAAGGTTCCTTCTGTGCCGCATTCTCGCGGCTGGTTCTTCCTCCCTTGATCGATACGGAACATGACATAGTAATGGTGCATTGCAAAAAGAAGATGTTGCAATGCACCATTGCACGCAACGCATAGCCGGTTAATGGCGTCCTAAGGCACGTCCTGTCCGTTTTGTCTTACAAATTGCTGATAGCCCGTCTTGCCAGATCGGTCGCGGGCTGGCTTGATCCGGCGTCACGTGATGCCGGGAGGAAATGCATGGCGGCCGCAGACTATTACGAAATTCTCGATCCGCGTTTCGCGCGCCTGTTCAACGGCAGCGCGCAAGTGGAGAAACTGTTCACCGGCTGCCGCTGGGCGGAAGGGCCGGCCTGGTTCGCAGCCGGCCGCTATGTCGTGTGGTCGGACATTCCGAATAACCGCATGCTGCGCTTTGACGAAACCGATGGCAGCGTCAGCGTGTTCCGCCAGCCGTCCGGCAACTCCAACGGCAACACCGTCGACCGGCAGGGCCGGCTGGTCACCTGCGAGCATTCGGGCCGCCGCGTCAGCCGTACCGAGCACGACGGCTCGGTCACCACCGTCGCCGCCAAATGGAAGGGCAAAAGGCTGAACTCGCCCAACGATGCGGTGGTGAAGTCCGACGGCTCGATCTGGCTCACCGACCCGACCTACGGCATCGACACCGACTATGAGGGTGACAAGGCCGAGAGCGAGATCGGCGCCTGCCATGTCTACCGTGTCGATCCCGACAGTGGTGAGGTCGAAGCCGTGATCACCGATATGGTCAGGCCGAACGGGCTTGCCTTCTCGCTCGATGAAAGCCTGCTCTATGTCGTCGACACCGGCCGCACGCATGGCGCGCAGAATCCGGCGCATATGCGGGTGTTCAATGTCGGCAAGCACGGCAAGAAGGTTTCGGGCGGCAAGGTGTTCGCCGACTGCACCGCCGGCCTGTTCGACGGCTTTCGGCTCGATGCCGACGGGCGTATCTGGACCAGCGCCTTCGACGGCATCCATTGCTACGATCCGGACGGCACGCTGATCGGCAAGGTCAAGGTGCCGGAGGTGACCGCCAATTGCGTGTTCGGCGGCGCCAAGCTGAACTGCCTCTATATCGCCGGCACCACCTCGCTTTATTCGGTGCGGCTGATGGTGAATGGGGCCAAGACGTACTGATCAGGAATGAAGGGGAGGACGTCATGCCATTCGTCAACATCCGCATCGTCAAGGAAGTGATCGCCGCCGATCCGGCAGGCAAGAAGGCTGACATCGCCAGGAAAGTCACGGCGGCGATCATGGACGCCACCGGACTTGGCAATGACGATATCTGGGTGGTCTTCGAGGAAGTCAGCGCCCGCGACTGGTATGTCGGCAAGACCGATGTCGAGACATTGCGGGCGAAGGGCTAGGTCAAAGACGCGGCGACCGCCGCCAATTGCGCACGTTAGAAATTGGCCGAAGCCTCTCTCTTTCCTGGTGGTCGTCGCTCAACGCGAGCGAATGAAATCCGCGAAGGCAGCCAGCGCGTCGCGCATGGCCAGCACGTTCGCCGGCTCCGCCAGAATGCTCGCCACCTCCGGCGGCTTCTTGCCGAGCAGGGCAAGCTCCGGTCCGCCGTCATAAAGCGCGAACGACATGGTGCGCATGATCTCGGCCAAAGCCGCGCGGGCATAGAGCGAGCGGGGCGAGGCGTGCGCGAGCATGGCCGGCTTGGCCACGGCGGCGTCGCGCGAGACCAGCCAGTCGAGCGCGTTCTTCAGCCCGCCCGGCACGCCATGGGCATATTCGGGGCAGGAGACGATGATGCCGTCGGCGCCGGTGACGGCATCGATCAGCACGGAGGCTTCGCGCGGCGTCCGCTCGCCCTCGTCGTCGGGGTTGAAGATCGGCAGGCGGCCAAGTCCGTCATAGACGGTGACGCGACAGCCCTCGGGCGCGTTCAGCTCCAATGCCGCGACCAGGGCCGAATTGGTGGAGGCCGCCCGCAGGCTGCCTGAGATGGCAAGAAGATTGATCAAGATGGACAGGTCCGGGCGAATCGTGGGCCGAAAACCCTACCACATCGTCTGCTTGTACTCGTCGTCCAGCCAACGGTCGGTCGCCTCGGCCGAATCGGCCAATGCCAACTGGTCGCGCAGGATCTGGCCGAGCGTCGGCAGCGTCGCGCGGTCGTACCAGCTCTCCGGCTTCCATAGATCGGAACGCATGAAGGCCTTGGCGCAATGCATGTAGGCGGCCTTGACGGCGACCACGATGACACTTTGCGGCGCCTTGCCGTCGACCGCGAGGCGCTCGCGCAAAGTGGCATCCACGGTGATGCGGGCTTCGCCGTTGACGCGCAGCGTCTCGTTCATGCCCGGGATGAGGAAGAGCAGTCCGACCGAGGGATTGCGCAGGATGTTCTCCAGCGTATCCAGCCGGTTGTTGCCGGGCCGGTCGGGGATGGCGATGGTCTTCTCGTCGAGAATGGCGGCGAAGCCGGGCTTGTCGCCTTTCGGGGTGACGTCGGCATTGCCTTCGCCATCGGACGAGCCGATCAGCACGAACGGGCTCTTGCCGATGAAGGAGCGGCAATGGCCGTCGAGCGCCTTCAGTTCCTTGCGGATCGAGCCATCGGTCGGGCGCGGGGTCTTGTAGATCGTCCGCAGCTCTTCCCGGGTGGTGACGAATTCCATGGCTCTCCCCTTTAGTTCCTGCCTTATTTGCCGGCTTTCTCTTCCCCGCCGGCCTTGTCGTCGAGCGAATGGCGCAGGATCAGCGGCATCTGGCTGAAGGTGAACAGAAGCGTGATCGGCATGATGCCCCAGACCTTGAAGGTAACCCAGGCGTCGGTGGAAAAATTGCGCCAGACGACTTCGTTGACGACGGCCAGAAACAGGAAGAACAGGCCCCAGCGGAAGGTGAGCTTGCGCCAGCCTTCGGCATCGAGTTTGAAGGCGGACTCGAAGACATAGCCGAGCAGCGAGCGGCCGAAATACAAGCCGCCGAGCAGCACGCCGCCGAACAGCGTGTTGACGATGGTCGGCTTCATCTTGATAAAGATGTCGTCCTGCAGATAGAGCGTCAGCGCGCCGAAGATGAAGACGACGACGCCCGACACCATAGGCATGATCGGCAAGGTTCGGGTGAGCAGCCATGAGGCGATCAACGCGATCGCGGTCGCGGCCATGAACAGGCCGGTGGCGACGAAGATCGGGCCACCGAATTCAGCCAAAACGGGTAATTTCTGCGTCAGCCACTCGCCGCGCGCATTGGCGAAGAAGAACACCATCAAGGGCCCGAGCTCCAGCACCAGCTTGAGCACGGGATTGACGCCTTCCTTCTTCTCTTTCTGCGGGTCGGACGGATCGCGTTCGAGAATGGGTGGGTTCATGGTATCCTTCTAACGCACGATCCAATCCGGAAGCCTCACTTCCGGCATCATGCTTGTTCAAGCCACTCCAGCGATCGCCCTGGCGAATTCGCTTGCCGAGAAAGGTTCGAGGTCGTCGACCTGTTCGCCGACGCCGATGAAATAGACCGGCAATCTGTGCTTTGCCGCGATCGCCACCAGAATACCGCCGCGCGCCGTGCCGTCCAGCTTGGTCATCACCAGGCCGTTGACGCCGGCGACGTTGCGGAAGATCTCAACCTGGTTGAGCGCGTTCTGGCCGGTGGTGGCGTCGACGGTCTGCAGCACCGTGTGCGGCGCATCCGGATCGAGCTTGCCCAGCACACGGACGATCTTTTCCAGCTCCGCCATCAGTTCGGTCTTGTTCTGCAGCCGGCCGGCGGTGTCGATGATCAGCACGTCCGAACCTGCCTCCTTAGCCCTCTCGAAGGCGTCGTAGGCGAGACCGGCGGCATCGGCGCCGAGCTTTGAGGCAATGACGGGCGATTTCGTGCGTTCGCCCCAGATCTTCAGCTGTTCGATGGCGGCGGCGCGAAACGTGTCGCCGGCGGCCAGCATCACCGACAGGCCGCCATCGGTCAGCTTGGCGGCGAGCTTGCCGATCGTCGTGGTCTTGCCGGTGCCATTGACGCCGACGACCAGGATGACATGCGGCTTGTGCGAAAGGTCGAGCTCGAGCGGTTTCGCGACCGGGGCGAGCACCTTCTCCACCTCGGCCGCCATGACCGCGCGCACCTCGGTATCGGAGACGTCCTTGCCGTAGCGGCTGGAGGCCAGTGAATCAGTGACGCGCAGCGCCGTTTCCACGCCAAGATCGGCGCGGATCAGCACGTCCTCCAGGTCCTGCAGCGTCTCCTCGTCGAGTTTGCGCTTGGTGAAGACGCCGGCAATGTTGCCGGTCAGCTCGCGCGAGGACCGGGCAAGCCCGTCCCGCATGCGCTGGAACCAGGATCGCCTCGGCGCCGGCTCGGGCGCCTTCTGCGGCTCGGCCTTCTGCTCCACCTTCTTGGCAACCGTCACCTTGCCGGGCGCGGGTTTTGCCTCCGGGGCGAGTTGCGGAACCGATTGAGGCTCGGGCGCGATCTCGGCGATGACCGGTTGTGTTTCGACTGGCGCCGGCTGGCGGATGGGTGGCGCGATTTCCGCTGGTGGAATGCCTGGCTCGGTTTTGGCCGCTGGCGGTGGAAGAACCTCTTCCTTCTCTTCGTCACCATACGAGGAGAAGGTGCCGGCAGGCGGATGAGGGGCAGCGCCGGCCTCTGAAGCCGCCTGCTCGACGCCGGCCGACGGAGGCACTTCAACCGGCGCCGCCGGTGGCACCTCGACCGGTGCGGGCACCTCGGCCGGCACTTCCACGGGCGGCGTCGGCACTTCGACGGGCGCGGGTTCCGGTTGCCTCTCGGGACGCGAGGGAACGATCTCCGGCTCGGATGGCGCGGGCGGGGGCACCTCTTGCGGCTGCGGTTCGGGCGCTGGCTCCGGAACGGCGGGCCGCGCCGGAATTTCCTCGGGCGCAGGCGGCTCGGCAGGGGTTTCCGGAGCAGGCTTTGGAACTTCCGCGGGCTTGGGTTCAGGCAAAGGCTCCGGGGTCGACGGAACGATCGGCTCCGGCGCGGGCGGAATGGTCGGAGCAGGCTCCGGTGTTGGCTCCTCGGCGGGCGCTGGCCTTACCTCCTCCTCAACGGGAGGACGGGGCGCGGCCGCCGGCGCGGCTTCCGCCGCAGGCTCCTCGCGCTTCAAAAACTCCGGCAGGGACTGCTCGGCCGCCGGCTTCAGCGCGTCGAGCTGGTCCCATTTGATCGGCGGCAGCGGGGCGGTCTCGTCGATGCGCTCCTCGACGACCTCCTTCTTGCCGAACGAAAATATCTTCTTGAAAAAACCAGCCATGCTTTTGCGTTCTCAGGCGGCGTGGGCGGCAAGCGGCGTCGCCATCAGCCGAGCGCCATCGTGGCCGGTTATATCAGCTTCGACGATCTCTCCCGGCGCGCCGGTGCCGAGTGCGGCAAGCGTGAACCCTTCGGTGCGGCCAAGGCCGTCGCGCTCGATCAGGATCGACTGGCGGCTGCCGGCGAGCGAAGACAGATGCCTGACATAGGCCGCTTCGCCGGCGGCGCGCAGCCGGGCGGCGCGCTGCTTGACCAGCTCGCGGCGAACCTGCGGCATGCGCGCGGCGGGTGTGCCTTCGCGCGGCGAAAACGGAAAGACGTGGAGATGGGTCAGGCCGCATTCCTCGACGATCTCCAGCGAATTCTCGAACATGGCGTCGGTCTCGGTCGGGAAGCCCGCGATGATGTCGGCGCCGAAAACAATGCCGGGACGCAGCTTGCGCACATCCTCGCAAAAGCGGATCGACTGATCGCGCAGATGCCGGCGCTTCATGCGCTTCAGGATCATGTCGTCGCCCGACTGCAGCGACAGATGCAGATGCGGCATCAGCCGCGGCTCGGTGGCGATGGCGTCGAGCAAGTCCTCGTCGGCCTCGATCGAATCGATGGAGGACAGCCTGAGCCGCCTCACGTCGGGCACCTGCCTGAGGATGGTCTTCACAAGCTTGCCGAGCTTCGGCGCACCCGGCAGGTCGGCTCCGAAAGAAGTCATGTCGACGCCGGTCAGCACGATCTCGGCATAACCGTTGCCCGCCAGCCGCTTGACCTGCTCGACCACGGCGCCCATCGGCACCGAGCGCGAATTGCCGCGGCCATAGGGGATTATGCAGAAGGTGCAGCGATGGTCGCAGCCGTTCTGCACCTGCACGAAGGCACGTGCCCGGCCCTCGATGGCGTCGACCATGTGGCCGGCGGTCTCGCGCACCGAGAAGATGTCGTTGACTCGCGCCTTCTCGGTGTCGTTGACGCCGAAATCGGGCAGCGCGCGATAGGAATTCGCCTTGAGCTTCTCCTCATTGCCAAGCACGAGATCGACCTCGTCCATGGCGGCGAATTTTTCGGGCTCGGTCTGCGCGGCGCAGCCGGTGACGATGATGCGCGCGGCCGGGTTGTCGCGGCGCGCCTTGCGGATCGCCTGCCGGGCCTGGCGCACCGCTTCGCCAGTAACGGCGCAGGTGTTGAAGATCACGGCGCCACCTGCCAGCGCGGCGAGGCCCGCAGTTTCGGCCTCGCGCCGCATCACTTCGGACTCGTAGGTGTTGAGGCGGCAGCCGAAGGTCACCACGTCGATGCGGCCGGGCTGCTTCGCCACGTCGACGCCTTTGGCAAGAGCGGACATCAGGCCGCGCTTTCGGTATCGCGGGCCCATTGTCCGGTCGACGGATCGAAGCTGCCGGAAAATTCCCATTCGGCCGCGCCGGTCAGAATGACGTGGTCGTCATCGCGCCACTCGACATGCAGCGTGCCGCCGCCGGGGGTCAAAAGGTTGACGCTGCGGCCGGTGCGCCTGGTGCGGGCCGCTGCAACGACAGCCGCGCAGGAGGCGGTGCCGCAAGCCTTGGTCAGACCGGCGCCGCGCTCCCAGGTGCGGATGATCATGCTGTCGGGCGAGGTCACCTGCGCGATGGTTATGTTGGCGCGCTCGGGAAAGATCGGATGGTTTTCGAGCAGCGGGCCGAAACGGTCGAGTTCATAAGTCCAGACGTCGGCGTCGACCCAGAAGATGGCGTGCGGATTGCCCATCGAGACGGCGGAGGGCGAATGCAGCACCGGCGCGTCGATCGGGCCGACCTGCAATTCGATCATGCGGGTGTCGCGGAACTCCTCGGCCAGCGGAATATCCCGCCAGCCGAAGCGCGGCGTGCCCATGTCGACCGAAATCGAGCCGTCGGCATGTTCGCGGGCATTGAGGACGCCGGCCACGGTCTCGAAGGTGAAGGTCTTCTCGCCGGTCTCGGCGGCCAGTGCCTGGACGACGCAGCGCATGCCGTTGCCGCAAGCCTGCGCGCCGGACCCATCTGAATTCAGGATGTCGACGAAATAGGCGGTGCCCGGCGTCCTGGCGTCATGGATCGCCATGATTTGGTCGAACCGCGTCGCCGCGTCGGCGTTGAGCGCGATGGCAGCCGCGGCCGTCACCCGATCCGCACGGCCGCGCATGTCGGCAACGATGATCTCGTTGCCGATGCCGTTCATCTTGGCGAAAGGGGCCGTGCCTGCCATTGCTCCGAAAATTCCATGTCCGTTCGGCGCTATATGGCGGAAACGGGCAGGAATTACCAGTGCGCAGCCGCTTTCACGGCGAAGACGCCGGACCGCTTTCACGGCGAAGACGCCGGACCGCTTTCACGGCGAAGACGCCGGACCGCTTTCACGGCGAAGGCGCCGGATCACGGCGAATCCGGACTTACGTCACCGCGAAGACCCCGAACAAGATCAACAGGAAGATGATGAGCACGACGCCGATGAGAATACGCGCGCCGGTGGCGGCGGCGCCGGCCAGCGCCGGCATGCCGAGCAGGCTCGCCGCGGCGGCGATGATCAGGAGAATGATGATCCATCTAAGCATGGGAACGCCTCGCAAGCGGAACACATTGAAACCGGTTGAAAAACGCGGCTGTCGAGCTTGGGTTCCCGAGGCCATCAAATCCGGGGCACTTCCCAGACTTCGCCGGGCCGCAAGGCACGGAAATGCTCTCGCGGCAGGCCTTCGGCGTCCAGCGCTTCGACCAGTTTCCGGACCGGCTCGTCGAACGGCTCGTCGGTGAGCTGGAAGGTGCCCCAATGGCAGCCGGCGGCGAAGGCGGCGTTGCACAACAACATGCCCCGGACCGCTTCCTCGGGGTTCTGGTGCTGAGGCGCCATGAACCAGCGTGGCTCGTAGGCACCGATCGGCAGGATGGCGAAGCGGAACCCGCCATGTTTTTCCGCCATCAGCCGGTAGTTGATGCCATCGTGGAAGCCGGTATCGCCGGCAAAATAGATCTTTCCGCCCGGCGTCTCGATGACGAAGCCGGCCCACAATGCCATGCGCCGGTCGCGCGCCCCGCGCGCCGACCAGTGATGCGCGGGCTCGACGTGGATGGCGGTGCCTTCGCCGGCATCGACCCTGTCGCCCCAGTCATGCGCGGAAAGCCGCATGCCGGGCACGGCGGCGGCGATGATGGCATCGTTGCCGAGCGGCGTCACCACCAGCGGATCGTGCGTCTCCTTCAACTGCCTCAGCGTTGCAAGGTCGAGATGGTCGTAATGGTTGTGGCTGACCAGCACGAGGTCGATCGCCGGCAGCTCGCCAAAAGCGATACCCGGCGGATTGACGCGTCTGGGTCCCACAAAGGAGAACGGCGAGGTGCGTCGCGACCAGACCGGATCGGTGAGGATGTTCAGCCCGGCGGTCTGGATCAGCAAGGTGGCATGGCCGACCATGGTCACGGTCAGATCGGCGCCTTGAACCGTTGCGACCGGCTTTGCCTGCGCAAAGGGGCTCGGGCTGGCAGCCGGCCATTTCGCGCGTTGGCCGCCGAACTGCCATTTCAGCAGGTCCGTGAAGGGGCCGGGCATCCGGCCGCCGGGATTGAAGAACAGGGTGCCGTCGAAATGATCGCTGGGCGGGCCGCTGTAGTAGCGGTTGGCGGCTTTCTGTCTCGCGGCCAAGGTCTGCGCTCCAGCGGGTTTGGGTGAACTCTTTTTTCACGCACTCCCTGGGGAAAGCGCTACGCATTTTTCCCGGGAAAACCACTGCGCACTTTTCCTGGAACTGCTCTTAGACATAAGCCCCGCCGCGGCTGGCGCAAGCGTTTGCCGGCCGAAGGCCAAGGGCGGCGAAGCGGTCTCGGCTAGGATCAGATCAGGAGGAAGACGCCATGGCGATGAAGCGGACCAAGACGCCCTGGATGAAAGCCGAGGATTTCGGCCGTTCGCTGCCGCGCGGCATCGGCGTCAATCTGCTGGTATCGGATATGGCGGCGATGGAAGCCTTCTGCCGCGACGTGCTTGGCGCCCGCATCGTCTATGCTGACGAGGATTTCGCCGCGATCGAGCTTCTGGGGTCGGTGTTCATGCTGCATGCCGACCATTCCTATCTCGACAATCCGATGACGGGCTCCATCACCGGCGCCGAGACGCGCGGCGCCGGCATCGAACTGCGCCTTTATGGCGCCGATCCCGACGCGGTCGAGGCGGCGGCGCTGGACCATGGCCACATCGTGCTGGCCGGCGCGATCGACAAACCGCATGGTCTGCGCGAGTGCTTTATCGTTGGACCGGACGGATATGTGTTCGTGCCGAGCGCGCCGCTCGCCGGATGAGTGCGATAAATTTGCAACAATTCGTTCCGCAAACCCTATTTTAACCATATCGGGTTGAAATTTCGCCACCTTCTCCATCTTGGTGGAGGTGAGATTGCGCGGACGGCGTCCCCCCAGCCGAATCCGACGGAGGTTGTAATGAATTTTTCGAAAGGCGGCCTGGTGGCCGTATCCCTGGCGGCACTCGTTGCGAGCGGCTGCTCAACCTCACGCTTCTCGTCGATGGACGACCAGCAACCAGCACCGTTGCAGCCGGCGCCTGCCGGCCAGGTGAGCTCGAATCAGCTGCCGCCGCCGGCCTCGCCCGGCACCACCGACCCGTCGCAATTCCCGACCGCGCCGGCCAACACGCAGGTTGCCTCGCTGCCGCCGGATGGTGCGGCGCCGGCAGGCGCCGCGGATCTCAACGCGGCAAGCGTCGCCGGTGTCTGGAACGTCAGCGTCTCCGGCCAGAGCTGCAAGGTGGCGACGCCGCAGACCAAGTTCGGCGCCGGCTTCCGCGCCGGACCGCTGCATTGCCCGGCGCCGATCGATGGCATCAAGTCGTGGAACGTCGCCGGCAAGCAGCTGACGCTTTATGACGAGAACGGCGGCTCGCTGGCGCGGCTCTATTCGTCGGGCGGTTCGAAATTCGACGGCCAGACTTCCAACGGACAACCGATCTCGCTTACAAGATAGGCTGGGGTATGCTGATATTCAGGTGACGCCGGCTTGCGAATGGCGGCTCGGCCTGACCCGAATCCCAACATGCGCCCTCTCGCTCTCTCTTGGGCGTCCTGCTTTGAACAACGACGTGACCGATGCATCTGCGTGACGGCCTCCAGACCCATGCGACCGTCAGGCAACGCTACGATCATCTGGTGGAAACCGGCGCGATCGGACGCGATGCCGCGCAGGAAGGGATCGCCGCCGCGCTCGACCGGCTGACCGTGGAGATCTCGGCCAAGCGGCTGGCGCACAAGTCCAGTGCGCTCGGCTGGCTCTTTGCCCGCAAGCGCGAGACGCATGAGGCGGTCAAGGGCCTCTACATCCATGGCGGCGTCGGCCGCGGCAAGACCATGCTGATGGACATGTTCTTCGAGCTCTTGCCGGTCAGGCGCAAGCGCCGTGTCCATTTCAACGACTTCATGGCCGACGTTCAGGACCGCATCCAGAAGCACCGGCAGGCGCGCAAGGAGGGCACGGCCAGGGAAGACGATCCGATCCCGCCGGTGGCCAAGGCGCTCGCCGAGCAGGCCTGGGTGCTTTGCTTCGACGAGTTCTCGGTCACCGACATCGCCGACGCCATGATCCTGTCCAGACTGTTCTCGGCGCTGTTCGCCAATGGGGTGGTGCTGGTCGCCACCTCGAACGTGGCGCCGCAAAACCTTTACCGTGACGGGTTGAACCGCCAGCTTTTCCTGCCGTTCATCGCTATATTGGAACGCCACACGCAGGTGTTGTCGCTGGACAGCGACAAGGACTACAGGCTGGAAAAGCTCGCCCGCACGCCAGTCTATGTCACGCCTGCCGATGCGGCGGCCGACCAGGCGCTCGACGAGGCCTGGCAGGCGATGACGCGCGGGGCGGCGACAGCCGAGACGTCGCTGACGCTGAAGGGCCGCAAGGTCGCGGTGCCGGCCGCCGCCGGCGATGCCGCGCGTTTCTCCTTCGCCGATCTCTGCGAAAAGCCACTCGGCGCGCGCGATTATTTGGCCATCGCCGGCCGGTTTTCGACCGTCTTCATCGACCATGTGCCGGCGCTGGGTGAAGGCAAGCGCAACGAGGCAAAGCGCTTCATCCTGTTGATCGACACGCTCTACGACCATCATACGCGCCTTGTGGTGAGCGCCGAGGCGCCGCCGCACGAGCTTTATGTGGCCAAGCGCGGCGTCGAGGTGTTCGAATTCGAGCGCACGGCCTCACGGCTGATCGAGATGCAGAGCCGCGACTGGCTGGAGGATTGGGCGGAGCGGCGGAAGGCGAAGGCGGCCCCAGCGGAAGCGCGGGCGCAGGCCTGAAATATCCGGAAGCCGCGTTCCTTCGCGCCAGCTTAGAAAATCTACAGCCCGTACACATACATCACAAAGCTCTTCGCCTCGTCATGCGGTTCCTTGCGTGCTTCATAAAGCGCCCGGGCGGGCAGATTGTCCGGCTCGGTGCCGACCCAGGCCTCCTCGCAGCCGTGCTCGCGGCCGAGCGCGAACATGGCGTCCAGCATTTTGCGCGCGATGCCCCGGCGCTGAAAGGCCGGCGAGACCCCGACTTCGTCGATATAAAGTTCAGTCGGCTTGTCCGGGTGGCGGTGGATGACCGCCGCGCATTGGCCGACGACAACGTCCCCGGCCAGGGCGACGATCATGAAATGGCCTGATTGCGCGAGATAGCTGGCAAGGCGATCGAGCCGCACCGGCTCGTCGAACACATCGTCGGCAACCCGCATCACAAGGGTGTCATCGCCGGGATTGAGCCTTCTGATCTCGACCGCCATCGTGTAAATTCTCCCAAGTCGGCTTACAAATTTTGACGTTTACGTAAACCCCAAATACTCTAACCGATTGAAAATGCAGGGGTCGAAATAATCGTTTGAATTTATTTTGCACCGGAGCTATTGGGTGCGGCGAAATTCGCGGTCCCCGCAGCATTCCGGCCTCTTCCTCGACGCCGTGTTGGCGCGTCACAGACAAAGGGAAATCATCCTCACATGGCACGCAACAAGATAGCGCTTATCGGCTCTGGCATGATCGGCGGCACGCTCGCCCACATGATCGGCCTCAAGGATCTCGGCGACGTGGTCCTGTTCGATATCGCCGAGGGTATCCCGCAAGGCAAGGGGCTCGATATAGCGCAGTCGTCGCCGGTCGATGGCTTCGATTCCCGGCTGACCGGCGTCAATGACTATGCCGGCATCGAGGGTGCGGACGTGTGCATCGTCACCGCCGGCGTGCCGCGCAAGCCGGGCATGAGCCGCGACGACCTGCTGGGCATCAATTTGAAGGTCATGGAGCAGGTCGGCGCCGGGCTGAAGAAGTACGCGCCGAAGGCCTTCGTCATCTGCATCACCAACCCGCTCGACGCCATGGTGTGGGCGCTGCAGAAGTTTTCGGGCCTGCCCAAGACTCATGTGGTAGGCATGGCCGGCGTGCTCGACAGCGCGCGTTTCCGTTACTTCCTGGCCGAGGAATTCAAGGTCTCGGTCGAGGACGTCACCGCTTTCGTGCTCGGCGGCCACGGCGATTCCATGGTGCCGATGATCCGTTATTCGACGGTGTCGGGCATTCCGCTTCCCGACCTGATCAAGATGGGCTGGACTTCGAAGGAAAAGCTCGACCAGATCGTGCAGCGCACCCGCGACGGCGGAGCCGAGATCGTCGGCCTCTTGAAGACCGGCTCGGCCTACTACGCGCCGGCGGCTTCGGCGATCCAGATGGCCGAATCCTACCTCAAGGACAAGAAGCGCGTGCTGCCTTGCGCGGCGCACCTCTCGGGCCAATATGGCGTCAAGGGCACCTATGTCGGCGTGCCCGTGGTCATCGGCGCCGGCGGTGTCGAGCGCGTCATCGAGATCGACCTCAATAAGGCCGAGCAGAAGATGTTCGAGGCTTCGGTGGCGACCGTGCAGGGCCTGACCGAGGCCTGTGTCAAGATCGCGCCGCAGCTCGCCTCGAAGTAACCCGCCAAAACATCACCCCCGGCAAACGACCTGGAGATAGTTCCCGATGAACATCCATGAATATCAAGGCAAGGCGCTGCTGAAGAGCTTTGGCGCGCCGGTGGCCGAAGGCGTGCCGGTGTTCAAGGCGAGCGAGGCGGAAGCCGCGGCACAAGCGCTGCCCGGCCCGCTCTACGTGGTGAAGAGCCAGATCCATGCCGGCGGCCGCGGCAAGGGCAAATTCAAGGAGCTCGGCCCCGACGCCAAGGGCGGCGTGCGGCTGGCGAAGTCGGTCGCCGAGGTGGTGGCCAACGCCAACGAGATGCTCGGCCACACGCTGGTCACCAAGCAGACCGGCCCGGCCGGCAAGCAGGTCAATCGCCTCTATATCGAGGACGGTGCCGACATCGAGCGCGAGCTCTATCTCTCGATCCTGGTCGACCGCTCGGTCGGCCGCATCGCCTTCGTCGTCTCGACCGAGGGCGGCATGGACATCGAGGCGGTCGCGCACGACACGCCAGAAAAGATCATCACCGTCGCCATCGACCCGGAGAAGGGCGTTACGGCCGACGACGTGAAGGCGCTCAATGGCGCGCTGAAGCTCGACGGCGACGCGGCCAGGGATGGCGGCACGCTGTTCCCGATCCTCTACAAGGCCTTTGTCGAGAAGGACATGAGCCTGCTCGAGGTCAACCCGCTGATCGTGATGAAGAGCGGCCGCCTGCGCGTGCTCGACGCGAAAGTGTCGTTCGACAACAACGCGCTGTTCCGCCACCCCGATCTGATGGAACTGCGCGACACCACCGAAGAGGACGAGAAGGAGATCGAGGCGTCGAAATACGACCTCGCCTATGTCGCGCTCGACGGCAATATCGGCTGCATGGTCAACGGCGCCGGCCTTGCCATGGCGACGATGGACATCATCAAGCTCTATGGCGCCGAGCCCGCCAACTTCCTCGATGTAGGCGGTGGCGCTTCGAAGGAGAAGGTGACGGCGGCGTTCAAGATCATCACCAGGGACCCGGCCGTCAAAGGCATCCTGATCAACATCTTCGGCGGCATCATGAAGTGCGACATCATCGCCGAGGGCGTGATTGCAGCGGTCAAGGAAGTCGGGCTGAAGGTGCCGCTGGTCGTGCGCCTGGAAGGCACCAATGCCGATCTCGGCAAGAAGATCATCAACGACAGCGGTTTGAACGTCGTGTCCGCCGATGATCTTGATGACGCGGCCAAGAAGATCGTTGCGGCGGTGCAGGGCTGAGACGGTGCCTCCGCGCAAGATAAATCTGGTCGAGGCGGCGGATCAAAAGATCACCGGGGTCTTCGATCCGCATATCGCCGGCGACGTCAATGACAGCCAGGCCAAGGTCGCCAAGTTCGGCAAGGCCTTCGACTGGCACGCGCATGACAATGAGGACGAAGCCTTCTTCGTGCTGCGCGGCAGGATCGCCATCGATTTCCGCGATGGTCCGGTCGAGCTCGGCGAGGGCGATTTCATCGTCGTGCCGCGCGGTGTCGAGCACCGGCCACGCTCGCTCACCGCAGAGCCCGTGGTGCTGATGTTCGAGCCGGCGACGACGCTCAACACCGGCAATGCCAAGAGCGATCTCACCGTCACCGATCTGAAGCGGCTCTGATCCATGAACGCGGCATCCTTCTCTTCGCTCTCGGCCGACCACCAGCGCCTGCAGGCGCTGGTCGGTGCGTGGCGCGGCGAGGAAGAGGTGGCGGATACGCAATGGGCCGACGGCGGCACGGCGACCAGCGAAGTGCTGGCGGAAGCGGAGTTCGGCGGCCAGTTCGTGGTGCAGCGTTATCGTCAGCGCCGCGACGGCACGATCTCGTTTGGTTCGCACACCGTATTCGGCGTCGACCACCAGAACGGCGTCGTGACCATGCACCAGTTCGATTCGATGGGCTTCGTGCCGTTGTCGCCGGCCACGGGCACCTGGAACGGCAACGAGCTGGTGCTGGAGCGGTCGTCGCCGCGCGGCTCTGCGCGCGTGACCTATATTTTCGACGATGCCGACACCTACCGCATGCGATTGCATTTCAAACCTGCCGGCAACGATGACTGGCAAGACATGGTGAGTGGCGCCTACCGGCGCGTCTCACCTTCCTCGATCAACGGTTTTTAGAAAAGGGCTCCGATGTCCATTCTCGTCGACAAGAACACCAAGGTGCTGGTGCAGGGCCTGACCGGCAAGACCGGCACGTTCCACACAGAGCAGGCGCTGGCCTATCACGGGACAAAGATGGTCGGCGGCATCCACCCGAAGAAGGGCGGCGAGACCTGGACCGGCGCGAAGGGCGAGAGCCTGCCGATCTTTGCCACGGTCGCCGAAGGCAAGGAAAGGACAGGCGCCAACGCCTCCGTCATCTACGTGCCGCCGGCGGGCGCGGGCGAAGCCATCATCGAGGCGATCGAGGCGGAGATCCCGCTGATCGTCTGCATCACCGAAGGCATTCCGGTGATGGACATGGTCAAGGTCAAGGCGCGGCTCGACCGCTCTAAGTCGCGGCTGATCGGACCGAACTGTCCGGGTGTGCTCACCCCCGACGAATGCAAGATCGGCATCATGCCCGGAAACATCTTCCGCAAGGGTTCGGTCGGCGTTGTTTCGCGCTCGGGAACACTTACCTATGAGGCCGTGTTCCAGACCACCAATGTCGGCCTCGGCCAGACCACCGCCGTCGGTATCGGCGGCGATCCTGTCAAGGGCACCGAGTTCATCGACATGCTCGAGATGTTCCTCGCCGACGATGAGACCAAGTCGATCATCATGATCGGAGAGATCGGTGGTTCGGCCGAAGAAGACGCCGCGCAGTTCCTCAAGGACGAGGCCAAGCGCGGCCGCAGGAAACCGATGGCGGGCTTCATCGCCGGGCGCACCGCGCCGGCCGGCCGCACCATGGGTCATGCGGGCGCGGTCATCTCCGGCGGCAAGGGCGGCGCCGAAGACAAGATCGCGGCGATGGAATCGGCCGGCATCAAGGTTTCGCCCTCGCCGGCGCGGCTGGGCACGACCTTGGTCGAGGCGATCAAGGGTTAAGTGAGTAGTGAATAGCGAATAGGGGAAACAGAGTAACGGCGCGGCTCAGGGAAGATCCCTACTCGCTATTCGCTACTCCCTATTCGCTCCAAACAGGAGACGGAGCCAGGCTCCGCGGACAAAAATGGCACGACAAGATCAGGCCAACGATCAATTCTCGCTTACCTCTTTCCTCTATGGCGGCAATGCCGATTACATCGACGCGCTCTACGCGGCGTATGAGGACGATCCCGCCTCGGTCAATCCCGAGTGGCAGGAATTCTTCGCCGGACTGAAGGACGACGCCGGCGATGTGCGCAGGAACGCCAAGGGCGCCTCATGGGCCAAACCCTCCTGGCCGCTGCAGGCCAATGGCGAATTGGTGTCGGCGCTCGACGGCAATTGGGGCATCGTCGAAAAGCACCTCGAAAAGAAGGTCAAGGACAAGGCGGTCACCAACGGTGTCGTGCTGTCCGACGCCGATGTGCACCAGGCGACGCGCGACTCGGTGCGCGCCATCATGATGATCCGCGCCTTCCGCATGCGCGGCCATCTGCATGCCAATCTCGACCCGCTCGGCATTGCAAAGCTCGAAGACTATAACGAGCTGTCGCCGGAGAATTATGGCTTCACCGAAGCCGACTACGATCGGCCGATCTTCCTCGACAATGTGCTCGGGCTTGAATTCGGCAGCATCCGGCAGATGCTGGAAATCCTCAACCGCACCTATTGCTCGACGCTCGGCGTCGAGTTCATGCATATTTCCGATCCCGAGGAAAAGGCCTGGATCCAGGCGCGTATCGAGGGCGCCGACAAGGAGATTTCGTTCACCGCCACCGGCAAGAAGGCGATCCTGCAGAAGCTGGTCGAGGCGGAAGGCTTCGAGCAGTTCATCGACGTCAAGTACAAGGGCACCAAGCGCTTCGGTCTCGACGGCAGTGAATCGCTGATCCCGGCGCTGGAGCAGATCGTCAAGCGCGGCGGCCAGTTGGGCTTGAAGGAAATCGTACTCGGCATGGCCCATCGCGGCCGCCTCAACGTGCTTTCCCAAGTGATGGCCAAGCCGCACCGCGCCATCTTCCACGAGTTCAAGGGCGGCTCCGCAGCCCCCGACGAGGTCGAGGGCTCGGGCGACGTGAAGTACCATCTCGGCGCCTCTTCGGACCGCGAGTTCGACGGCAACAAGGTGCACCTGTCGCTGACCGCCAACCCCTCGCATCTGGAGATCGTCGATCCCGTGGTGATGGGCAAGGCGCGCGCCAAGCAGGATTCCCTGTTCGGCCGCGGCCGCGAGGAAATCGTGCCACTGGAAGAACGAGCCAAGGTGTTGCCGCTCTTGCTGCACGGCGACGCCGCCTTCGCCGGCCAGGGCGTGATCGCCGAAATCCTCGGCCTGTCGGGCCTGCGCGGCCACCGCGTCGCCGGCACGCTGCATTTCATCATCAACAACCAGATCGGCTTCACCACCAATCCGCGCTTCTCGCGCTCGTCGCCCTATCCGTCCGACGTCGCCAAGATGATCGAGGCGCCGATCTTCCACGTCAATGGCGACGACCCGGAAGCCGTGGTGCACGCCACCAAGGTGGCGATCGAGTTCCGCATGAAGTTCCACAAGCCGGTGGTCGTGGACATGTTCTGCTACCGCCGCTTCGGTCACAATGAGGGTGATGAACCAGCCTTCACCCAGCCGCTCATGTACCGCAACATCCGCACCCACAAGACGACGGTGCAGATCTATGGTGAGCGCCTGATCGCCGAAGGCCACATCACCCAGGCCGAGCTCGACCAGCTCAAGGCCGACTGGCGCGCGCATCTGGAAGCCGAATGGGAAGTCGGCCAGCATTACAAGCCCAACAAGGCCGACTGGCTCGACGGCGCCTGGTCGGGCCTGCGCACGGCCGACAACCAGGACGAGACAAGGCGCGGCAAGACCGCCGTGCCGGTCAAGACGCTGAAGGAAATCGGCAAGAAGCTGACCGAGGTGCCGAAGGATTTCGAGGCGCACAAGACGATCATCCGCTTCCTCGAGAACCGGCGCCAGGCGATCGAGTCCGGCGAAGGCATCGACTGGTCGACGGCGGAGGCACTGGCCTTCGGCGCGATCCTGCTCGACGGCAATCCGATCCGGCTGTCGGGGCAGGATTCCGAGCGCGGCACCTTCTCGCAGCGTCATTCCGTGCTTTACGACCAGCGCGACGAGACCCGCTACATCCCGCTCAACAATCTGTCGGCGGCGCAGGCCGGTTACGAAGTCATCAACTCGATGCTGTCGGAAGAGGCGGTGCTGGGCTTCGAATATGGCTACAGCCTTGCCGAGCCGAAGGCGCTGACCTTGTGGGAGGCGCAGTTCGGCGACTTCGCCAACGGCGCCCAGGTGGTGTTCGACCAGTTCATCTCGTCGGGCGAGCGCAAATGGCTCAGAATGTCGGGCCTCGTCTGCCTGCTGCCGCATGGCTATGAAGGCCAGGGCCCGGAACATTCTTCCGCCCGGCTCGAGCGCTTCCTGCAGCTTTGCGCCGAAGACAATATGCAGGTGGCCAACTGCACGACGCCGGCCAACTACTTTCACATCTTGCGCCGGCAGCTGAAGCGCGACTTCCGCAAGCCGCTGATCCTGATGACGCCGAAATCGCTGCTGCGCCACAAGCGGGCGGTGTCGACGCTGCCGGAAATCTCGGGTGAAAGCTCGTTCCACCGGCTGCTGTGGGACGACGCCCAGCTGTTGCCGAACCAGGCGATCAAGCTGACCAAGGATTCCAAGATCCGCCGCGTCGTGCTGTGCTCGGGCAAGGTCTATTACGACCTCTATGAGGAGCGCGAGAAGCGCGGCATCAACGACATCTACCTGCTGCGCGTCGAACAGCTCTACCCGTTCCCGGCCAAGGCGCTGATCACCGAGCTGTCACGCTTCCGCAACGCCGAGATGGTGTGGTGCCAGGAGGAGCCCAAGAACATGGGCGCCTGGTCGTTCATCGACCCGTATCTGGAATGGGTGCTGGCACATATCGACGCCAAGCATCAGCGGGTGCGCTACACCGGCCGGCCCGCGGCCGCGTCGCCGGCGACCGGGTTGATGTCGAAGCACCTTGCCCAGCTCGCCGCGTTGCTCGAAGACGCGCTCGGCGAATAAAGCAGAATTGGGCGAATAGAACTGAAGCGAAAGAACGGACAGGCACAATGGCTACCGAAATCCGCGTCCCCACCCTTGGCGAATCCGTCACCGAAGCGACCGTCGGCAAATGGTTCAAGAAGGTCGGCGATGCCATTGCCGCCGACGAGCCGCTGGTCGAGCTCGAGACCGACAAGGTGACGGTGGAGGTGCCTGCCGCCGCCGCCGGCACGCTCGGCGAAATCACTGTAAAAGAAGGCGAGACTGTCGGCGTCGGCGCGCTGCTCGGGTCGATTTCGGGCGGTGGGGCGGCTGCTCCCGCGACCAAGCCGCAAGCGGTGGCGCAGGCTTCGAGCCCCGACGCGGCGCAGACCATCAAGCAGGCCGCGGCAGAGACCGCCAAGGTTGCAGGCGACGCCGGCCCGGTCGAGCCGCGCACCATGCCGCCGGCGCCGGCGGCGGCAAAGCTGATCGCCGAGAACAATCTGTCGGTCGACCAGCTTTCCGGCTCGGGCAAGCGCGGCCAGGTGCTGAAGGGCGACGTGCTCGACGCCATCGCCAAGGGCGCGCCGTCGCAGCCGGCCGAAACGCCAAAAGCGGCGCCGGCCCCGGTTGCGGTTCGGGCGCCGTCGTCGGGCGACGATGCTTCGCGTGAAGAGCGCGTGCGCATGACCAAGCTGCGCCAGACCATCGCGCGCCGGCTGAAGGAAGCGCAGTCGACCGCAGCCATGCTGACCACCTTCAACGAGGTCGACATGTCGGCGGTGATGGCGCTCAGGACCAAATACAAGGACGTGTTCGAGAAGAAGCATGGCGTGAAGCTCGGCTTCATGGGCTTCTTCACCAAGGCCGTCACGCACGCGCTGAAGGAAATCCCTTCGGTCAATGCCGAGATCGACGGCACCGACATCATCTTCAAGAACTATGCCCATATCGGCGTCGCGGTCGGCACCGAAAAGGGTCTCGTAGTTCCGGTCGTGCGCGATGCCGACCAGATGTCCATCGCCGAGATCGAGAAGGATATCGGCCGGCTGGGCATTGCCGCACGTGACGGCAAGCTGTCGGTGGCGGATATGCAGGGCGGCACCTTCACCATCTCCAATGGCGGTGTCTACGGATCGCTGATGTCGACGCCGATCCTCAACGCGCCGCAATCTGGCATTCTCGGCATGCACAAGATCCAGGACCGGCCGGTCGTGGTCGGCGGCCAGATCGTGATCCGGCCGATGATGTACCTGGCGCTCAGCTACGATCACCGCATCGTCGACGGCAAGGAAGCCGTAACCTTCCTGGTGCGCGTCAAGGAAAGCCTGGAGGATCCCGAGCGGCTGGTACTCGATCTCTGAGGCGGTCGGATGGCGGGTTGCGGCAGGGCTGGCCAATGATGGCCCTTTTGCCTGGGCTCGCCGGACCGGTCGTGCTGGTGGCCGGCATTCTCGCGGCTGTTGCAAATGCCCATGCCGCCTGTCCAATCGAACTTGCCGTTTATGGCGAGGCCCAGAGCGGCGCGGAGATCGACTTCACCCCAACAGGCACGTCGGCCACCGTCACCAACAGGTTTCGCTTGGTCCTCGACAACAATGTCGTGCTGAACGGTATCGTCATGTGGACCCAGGGCGTGGCGCGGCCGAACGGCGCGCTGATGTACAAATGTCCGGAAGGCGACGTCACCGGCGAGGAACTTGCCGCCTGCACGCTGTGGAACGGCGTCATCTACACGTCCGACGACGAGGGCAATATCGGGCTTTTGCCGGCCGAGGGCGTCAAGGCGCCGAAGATGCTGATCCTGCCCGATCTCGGGCCGTTGCTGCGGCAATCCCGGGCCTATGGCGGCAGCAGTTTTTCGAAAGTGCCGTCGGATGTGTTCGCGATGAAGGGATGCCAGGAATGAGCGCGACGCAAAAAGTGCTGCTGGTCACCGGCGGCAGCCGTGGCATCGGCGCTGCCATCTGCCGGCTGGGTGCCAAGGCTGGCTATCGCGTCGCGGTCAATTACGCCTCCAGCAAGGCCGCGGCGGATGCGCTGGTTGCCGAGATCAAGGCCGGCGGCGGCGAAGCTGTTGCCGTCAGGGGCGATGTCGGCAAGGAAACCGATATCGTGGCCATGTTCGGCGCTGTCGACCACGCCTTTGGCCGGCTCGACGCCTTCGTCAACAATGCCGGAATTGTCGACGTCAAGGCGCGCGTCGACGAGATGGATGTGTCGCGGCTAGAACGCATGATGCGCATCAATGTGGTGGGCTCGTTCCTGTGCGCCCGCGAGGCCGTCAAGCGCATGTCGACGCGGCATGGCGGGTCGGGCGGATCGATCGTCAACATCTCGTCGGCGGCGGCGACGCTGGGCTCGCCGGGCGAATATGTCGACTATGCAGCCTCCAAGGGCGCCATCGACACCTTCACCATCGGCCTCGCCCTGGAGGTGGCGATGGAAGGCATTCGCGTCAATGCGGTGCGGCCGGGCATCATCGACACCGACATCCACGCCTCCGGCGGCCAGCCCGACCGGATAGAACGGTTTCGCGACCTGCTGCCGATGAAGAGAGCAGGCACTGCGGATGAAGTCGCCGGCGCGGTCCTCTATCTTTTATCCGATGCCGCGTCCTATACGACGGGCGCGATCCTGAATGTCAGCGGCGGCCGCTGAGCCCCAAGCAAAAGGGAAACAAACATGGCTTATGACGTGGTTATCATCGGCTCGGGACCGGGCGGCTATGTCTGCGCCATCAAAGCGGCGCAGCTCGGGCTGAAGGTCGCGGTGGTCGAGAAGAACGCGACCTTCGGGGGCACCTGCCTCAACATCGGCTGCATCCCGTCCAAGGCGCTGCTTCATGCCTCCGAGATGTTCGCCGAGGCCGGTCATTCCTTCGACACGCTCGGTGTCGAAATCCCGGCACCCAAGCTGAACCTGAAGAAGATGATGGCGCACAAGGACGCGACGGTGTTGTCCAACGTCAACGGCGTTGCCTTCCTGTTCAAGAAGAACAAGATCGACAGCTTCCGCGGCACCGGCAAGGTGGTCGCCGCCGGCAAGGTCTCGGTGATGGGCGAGGACGGCAAGGTCGAGGAGATCGAGACCAAAAACATCGTCATCGCCACTGGGTCCGACGTCGCCGGGATTCCCGGCGTCAAGGTCGACTTCGACGAGAAAATCATCGTGTCGTCGACTGGCGCGCTGTCGCTGGAGAAGGTGCCTGGCCATCTGGTGGTGGTCGGCGGCGGCGTCATCGGGCTCGAACTCGGCTCGGTCTGGGCACGGCTCGGCGCCAAGGTCACCGTGGTCGAGTTCCTCGACACCATTTTGGGCGGCATGGACGGCGAGGTGTCGAAACAGTTCCAGCGGCTGCTCTCCAAACAAGGTTTTGAGTTCAAGCTCGGCGCCAAGGTCACCGGTGTCGCCAAGGCCAAGAAGGGCGCGACCGTTACCTTCGAGCCGGTCAAGGGTGGTGCCGCCGAAACGATCGATGCCGACGTGGTGCTGATCTCGACCGGACGCCGCGCCTTTTCGGATAGCCTCGGTCTCAAGGACGCCGGCGTCGACGTCGACGAGCGCGGCCGGGTCAAGACCGACGGGCATCTCAGGACCAATGTTCCCGGCATCTATGCCATCGGCGATGTCATCGCCGGGCCGATGCTGGCGCACAAGGCCGAGGACGAGGGCGTGGCGGTGGCCGAGACCATTGCCGGCCAGGCCGGGCATGTGAACTATGAGGTCATTCCGAGCGTGGTCTACACCACTCCGGAGATCGCCTCGGTCGGCAAGACCGAGGAAGAGCTGAAGAAGGCCGGCATCGACTACAAGGTCGGCAAGTTTCCCTTCACCGCCAATGGCCGCGCGCGCGCCATGCTGCACACCGACGGGTTCGTGAAGATCCTGGCCGACAAGCAGAGCGACCGCGTGCTCGGCGTCCATATCGTCGGCTTCGGCGCCGGCGAGATGATCCACGAAGCGGCGGTGCTGATGGAGTTCGGCGGCTCGTCGGAAGACCTGGCCCGCACCTGCCACGCGCATCCGACGATGTCGGAAGCGGTGAAGGAAGCGGCGCTGGCCACCTTCTTCAAGCCGATCCACATTTAGGTTGCCTTGATATTCAGGTGATGCCGGCCTGCCAACGGCGGGTTCCTGCGCTCGCGCAGACAATGAATAATTCTGGAAGAGAGAACTGAGAGAACAGATTTGGAGTGCGTGGCGACGAAGACGCCGCGCACACCACATAGGGCCTTGCGTTCAGTTTGCCTTTTGCTGGACGAGGGGAAATTCCAATCTGCTGGCGAGCCGCCTCCGGAAGAATTCGACGAGAGGACGCTCCACCAGCATATGGAGAATGCAGCCACCGGCAACTGTGCCGACGAGCACGGATATATAAATGAGCTTGGGCGGCACCGGCATATGGGCCGACAGCCTGATCATAATCTTGGCCAATAGGCCAAGAAGGGCAATATGGGTCAGATAGATCGAATAGGATGCATCGCCGATCAGGTTGAGAAGCCGAGTGTTGGACGGCCATTGTCCATCGGACTCAAGAGCCGCGGCGCCGGAGATGATTAGCCCGAAAGCGACGGCGTAGGCGATCTGCAGATGACTGTAGAGCATGCCTCCAGCTTCAAGCCCATAAATAGCGATCAGCATCGCCAGACCAACCACGAACGCGCATTTGACGACATACGGTCTGCCATGCCTCCAGCCATAGAAGGCCAGCATGCCGGCGAGAAAATTGAGGTTGAGCGGCGAGAGATAGGTGGTTATCGGCGTCCAGTGGTCGTAGGCGGGATATTCGCGCAGCAGCAGGCAGGCAAGCATCCAAATGGTGAAGGCCGCCATGCCGAGGCGCCTGCTGACGATGAAAAGGGCGAAGACGAGATAGAAGGCAATTTCGTGGACGAGGGTCCAGGCGGGCGCAATGGGAAACACGAAACTGTCGAGGCGAATGAGGAATACGGTCGAAATCCAGTGGCCGGCCGTATCCGGCAGCGTGGCGCCCGTTCCAAAACCCGTTGCCAGCAATACGCAGAAGATGCCGACATAGACCCAGTAAACCGGGAACAGCCGCACGAAGCGGCGCATCAGGTAGTTGCGTAGGCGATCAGGGCGGTCGATATCGCTATCATGGGCGAAGGCGATGATGAAACCGGAAAGCACAAAGAAGAAATCGACACCCAGATTGCCGCGCCGGGTGAAGTCGGCAAAGATCTCCTGACCCAGATAGCGCGGCAGCGCCAGCGTTATCGAAAGATGGAAGGCGACGACGGCCATTGCCGCAAGACCCCTTGCCTGCTGCAATGAACACAGTTGCGTCTGGCCGCGCACTAATCATCCTTCTGTTTGCGCACCCATCCATCCGAAGAGAGAATTTAGATGAATTGCGGCTAAGTACCGCTTAACGTATGGGTCGCGACGTTCTCGTTCCGGCGTTGAAGTCGTCGGCAACGGCTACCATCGAACTCGTGCATGTTCAATTGCTGGTTGTTAATATTCGCTTATAGTGGCGCCAGTATAAGTTGCGGATCTCCTAAATTTCGTTACGCTAAATCTCCAAACTGGCGGGTTTCTGTTGCTCATAATTGTGTCCTCGCGATACTCCGAAATTTGGACACGCTGCGCATGTCGCTCGGATGGGCATGACCCTAGGTGCCTGTTCGAGGATGACGAATGGCGCCGTCCAAAACAAAACGGCCCGCCTTTCAGCGGGCCGTTCGTCTTTGACATCGAGCCGCTTACTGGGCCGGCGCAGGCGCTGGGGCAGGCGCGGGAGCTGGGGCTGGTGCCGGGGCCGGCGCTGGTGCGGGAGCCGGTTCGGCTGGCTTGGCCGGTTCGGCGGGCTTCATCGGTTCAGCCGGCGCGGGCGCCGGGGCCGGTGTGCTGGCCGCTGGCGGCTCGGCGGGTGCCGGGTGCTGGCCACTTCTTCCGAAAACGTAATACGCGACTATCGCCAGAATAACGACGACCAGCGCAATCAGCCAAGGGCTGCCGCCACCGCCGCTCGGCCGAGGGGCATTGGTGGACGAATTGTACGGATCGTTTGGGTTTGGTGTGTTCGCCATAAACGTGTCCTCCGGGAAAATGAAAATGGTCAATCAACATCCATCAACGCGCAACCGTTGATTGGGTTTCACGCTAGCGGAGGAAAACGCCGGAAACGCGGCGTTTGCGGGCCTCCGCTGCCATCCGACTCAATTGACGGCGGTGACAGTATAGCCGGCTTTGCGGAAATCCTCGACCAGTCCCTCTGGACCGGGGAGATGCAGCGCGCCGACCGCCATGAAGGCGTTGCCCTTGGCCAGGATCGGCCCGGCATGATCGACCATCACCTCGTTGCGGCTGGTGATCATGGTCTCCTCGAAGGCGGCATAGCCCGCGGGATCGTCCTGCTCGTCGGGCATGGCGGCGCGGAACAGCGGCCAGAACATGCCCGTGTCGCCACGCTGGTAGAGCACGATCATGGTCTCGTTGATATCGTTGACCTTGTCGCCCAGCTTCAGCGTGTCGACCAGACCCTTCATGTGGAAGGCGAGCGGCAGCGAGGCCATGGCGCGCAGCTGGCTCTCGGCCGTTTCCAATCCTTCCACCGGCTTGCCGGCCGCCTTGGCGCTCTCCGCCAGCTTGACGTCGAGCACCGGCGCTCCGCCGGCCTGGCGGGCGAGTTCGCAGGCTGGAAGCGCCATCATGGCCGACAGCATCCACGGCTTCATCTTGGCGACTGTTGCCGGCGGAATGCCGCGCGCATCGAGCGCGGCGTTCATGGCTGCCGCTTCGTCCGGCGACAGCAATGACGACAGCGTCGTGGAGTCGGTGAACATCATCAGGTCCGGCTCCTTCAGCATCGCCGCCATCATCTTCTGCTTGTCGAGTACGTCGGTGGTCTCGATGATGAGGGTGCCGGCGGCGTCAAAGGCCTTCTGCGCATAGGCCGGCAGCGTGGTCACGCGCGGATCGGTCATGTGCATGGTGCCGAACAGGTAGGATGGCTGTTCACCTGATTTTTCCAGCTTCCACAGCAGGCCCTTGCCATTGAGCGTGGCCGCCGCCTCGGCCTCGATCTTGTCGTAGGTGGCGGGGCTACCCTTCTGCAAGGCCGACAGCATGTCGGCGCCGGTACAGGTCGGGACTTCCGCGTGCGCCCTGCCGGCGGCGAACAGCAGCACGGCAAGGAAGGACAGGAAAAACAGCACGTTGAGCGCGACAAGCAGTTTCAGCGAGACGGAAGCTGCACGGTCGGCGATGGCGATGACGCGTTTCATGATCCCATTCCTAGGACCGAAAAGCGGCAAAACCGTTAATCGGCGTTACGAAATTGTCTTCGACCGCCTCTTGGCTTCCGACGCAGACGTTTGGCGGATCGTCTGTACTGATGGATGGAATGCCATAAGGGCTAACACAAACGGTCATCCCGTCGTCATACCAGGGTCTCCGCGACGCCGCTTCGCGGCTGCTACGCCCTGGTATGACGAAGTCGGGGAGGCCAATCGCGAGACTTGCAGCGGTACAGGGGTTCAGGCCCTGGGGTGGGCCGATTCGTAGATTTCCAGCAGTCTTGCGGTGTCGACACCGGTGTAGATCTGCGTCGTCGACAGGCTGGCGTGGCCCAGGAGTTCCTGGATGGTGCGCAGATCGCCGCCACGGCCGAGCAGATGGGTGGCGAAGGAATGGCGCAAGGCATGTGGCGTCGCGGTGTCGGGCAGGTTGAGCGCCGAGCGAAGTTTCGCCATGTCGCGCTGGATGATGGCCGGGTTGAGCGGGCCGCCGCGCGCGCCGCGAAACAAAAGACCCTTGGGATCGAGATGGTAGGGACAGAGCCTGCGATATTCGGCGATAGCCCTGAGCGCCACCGGCAGCACCGGCACCAGCCGCGTCTTGCCGCCCTTGCCGGTGACGCGCAGCACGGTGTCGGCCTCCGATGCCAGATCGGCCCCGGCCAGCCCAAGCGCTTCCGAAATGCGCAGGCCCGAGCCGTAGAGCAGCGTCAGCACGGCGGCGTTGCGGGCAGCGATCCAGGGTTCTTCGGCCAGCTGACCCTCGACGGAGACCACGTGCCTGGCATCGCTCGCCGTCAGTGGCTTGGGCAGCGATTTGGGCTGGCGCGGCGCGCGCAAGGCAGCCGCACCAGCCGCATTGGCCAGGCCTCGTCGTTCGAGGAACCGCAGCAGCGAACGGATGCCGGCCAATCCACGGCCAAGCGTGCGTGCGCCGGCACCGGCATTGCGGCGAGCGGCGAGGAAGCCGCGCAGATCGGCGGGGCGCAGGTCGGCGATATCGGAAATGCCGGGCGGTCCGCCGATATGGCCGGTGAGGAAGTGCAGGAACTGGCGTGAATCGCGCTCATACGCCTCGACGGTTTGCGGCGACAGCCGGCGTTCGCGCGCCAGCATCTTCAGCCAGCTTTCACGCGCCGCCTGGAGATCGGGTTTTGCCGGTATGAGGAATTCCTGCATCGCGGCATTTTCGGGTATTCGGGTTAGGAAGCGGTGAAGAGGCCGTCATTGAAATGACGGCGAGGCGGCGCTAGAGCAGGGGCAAAGGATTTTTCGCCCATGAGCAAACCCCAAAACCCCGTCCAGATGGCCGTGATCGGCGCCGCGCACGGCATCAAGGGCGAGCTCAGGGTGAAAACCTTCACCGGCGATCCAATGGCGCTGGCCGACTACGGGCCGCTCTACGCCAGGGACGGCCGTGCCTTCCAGATCACCGACATAAGGCCTGCCAACACCGTTGTCGTGGTGCGGTTCAAGGGCATCAACGACCGCAACGCGGCCGAGGCGCTTGCCGGTACGGAGCTGTTCGTCGACCGCTCGATGTTGCCCGACGATGGCGAGGAAGACGAATTCTACCATGCCGACCTGATCGGGCTGGAAATCCGGGATGATACTGGTGCTGCCATCGGCAAGGTCGTCGCGGTGCACAATTTCGGTGGCGGCGACATTCTCGATGTGACGCTCGCCGGGCGCAAGGGTGTGCTTATCCCGTTCACGCAGGCCGCCGTGCCTGCCGTGTCGATCGCCGAGGGTTTTGTCCGCGTCGACCCGGTGGCGGCCGGTCTGGTCGAGGACGAGGATGGCGAGGCGCCGCGCGAGGACGATTTCGACCCCAAGGGCAGGCCGCGCGGACCGCGCGACGCCGGGGGCAACCGGTGAGTTTTGCCGCGTCGGTGCTGACGCTCTATCCCGAGATGTTTCCGGGCGCGCTCGGCGTGTCGCTGGCCGGACGGGCGCTGGAGGCCGGCACATGGTCGCTTGATGCGATCCAGATACGCGATTTCGCCATCGACAAGCATCGCACCGTCGACGACACGCCGGCCGGCGGCGGCGCCGGCATGGTGATGCGCGCCGATGTGCTGGCCAGGGCGGTCGATCATGCTTCGCCTCCCGGTGATTTGCGGCCACGGCTGTTGATGAGCCCGCGCGGCAAACCACTGACGCAGGCGCGCGTGCGCGGGCTCGCCGCCGGGCCGGGCGCCGTCATCCTGTGTGGCCGCTTCGAAGGTATCGACCAGCGGGTGATCGAAGCGCGCGCCCTGGAGGAAGTCTCGATCGGCGATTTCATCCTGTCGGGTGGCGAGCCGGCGGCCCTCGTGCTGCTCGACGCCGTGGTGCGGCTGTTGCCCGGTGTCATGGGCAATGCCGTGTCCGGCGAGGAAGAGAGTTTCGAGAACGGCCTGCTCGAACATCCGCATTATACCAGGCCGCAGGAATTCGAGGGCCGGGAGATTCCCGAAGTGCTGATCTCGGGTAATCACAAGAAGATCGCCGCCTGGCGGCGTGAGCAGTCAGAGCGGCTGACGAAGGAGAGGCGGCCCGATCTTCTGGGCGCTCAGCCTTTGGTGAAATAGTAGAAGGCGAGAAACAGGCCGACGGCGACGACGAAGCCGCGCACCACGTTCTGCGGCACGCGCTTGGCGATCCAGACGCCGGCATAGCCGCCCAGCGCGCCGGCCGGGATCATGATGATCGCCTGCGGCCAGGCGACGACGCCGCCAGAGACGAAGACGACGATGGCGACAGCGGCGATGACCACCGCGAGCATGTTCTTCAATGCGTTCAGCCGGTGGTAGTCGCCGGCCTGGGTCAGGCCGAGGGTGGCCAGCATCATCACGCCCATGCCGGCGCCGAAGAAGCCGCCATAGATGGCGGTGACGAATTGCGCCAGCGAACCGGCGAGAGAACCCACGGCCGCTTCATGTCCAGGTTTCGGCGCCGGCTTCAGCCAGGGTCCGGCGGCAAACAGCGCCGTCGCGCCCAAAAGCAGCCACGGCACCAGGGCGCGAAAGGATGGATTGTCGAGCGCCAGCAGGATCAGCGCGCCGGCCAGCGCGCCGCCGGCCGAGATCAGGCAGAGCAGCAGCGCGCCGCGCCAGAAGTGCCTGATGTCGTCCCAATAAGCGAGCGTCGAGGTGATGTAGCCGGGAAATTGCGTCACCGAGGAGGTGGCGTTGGCGAGGATCGGCGGCACGCCGACCAATGTCATGGCGCCGAAGGTGATGAAGGTGCCGCCGCCGGCGACCGCGTTGGCGGCGCCTGACAGAAAGCCCGCCAGGAAGAGCAGGATGGCGTCGAAGACAGACATGGAGGGCCGCCGTAAGGGTGTGTGCTATTTCTGCCTTAGGGAGCTTGCCGGACCCGCGCAACCCGGCACGGCAGGATTAAGATGGTGCCATGCCTGGAGCCATGCCGGTAAAAAATGCGTGGCCAAGGCGTGACAAAGCGCCGAAATAGCTGTATGTGCCCGCCCGTACCGGCAAGAACGATCTGCCGGACCCGTCAACAATGACGGTGTAGTCGCCCCTGCCCGATGTTTTGAAGACAAATGTCTTGGAGGCAAAGGACATAGCCGAGCGGTCGAATGGAACTGCAAGGCGAGCGTAGGGCGCTCTGACTGTCGGAAGAACAAGAAGTGGATTTTTAGATGGATCTCATCCGTCAGCTCGAGGCCGAACAGGCCGCCAAGATCGAAGCCAAGCGCAAGCTTCCCGAATTCCAGCCCGGCGACACCGTGCGCGTCCAGGTCCGCGTGACCGAAGGCACCCGCACCCGCGTCCAGGCCTATGAGGGCGTCGTCATCGCCCGCGCCGGTTCCGGCTTCCAGGAAAATTTCACCGTCCGCAAGATCTCCTACGGCGAAGGCGTCGAGCGCGTGTTCCCAGTCTACTCGCCGATGGTCGAAGGCGTTGAGATCGTGCGCCGCGGCAAGGTGCGCCGCGCCAAGCTCTATTACCTGCGCGATCGTCGCGGCAAGTCGGCTCGTATCTCGGAAAACACCGGCGTGCGCGCCCGCAAGCTCAACGATGAGGAGCGCGACGCGCTGAACGCCGAGAAGGCCCGCATCGAGGCCGAGAAGGTCGCCGCCGCCCAGGCGCTGGCCGCCGAGACGGCAGCCAAGGAAGCCGCCGAGAAGAAGGCGGCCGCCGAGGCCGAAGCAGCCAAGGCCGCTGAAGCGACCCCCGCCGAATAAGGTTCGACGAAGGATTTTGAAAAGGCGGCTTCGGCCGCCTTTTTTCGTTTCACCAGACTGTGAGCGCTTTCAGTTCCGGGAATACGGAACGGTAGTTGACGTCCAATTATATAGTGTACTAAATAATCGTGCACAATATGATTGGAGACTACGATATGGCACTCTACACCACACAGGCTCACGTGACCGGCGGTCGGGCCGGTCATGGCGAGACCAGCGACGGCCTGCTCAAGGTCGACCTGGCGATGCCCAAGGAGCTCGGCGGACCGGGCGGCGCCACCAATCCCGAACAGCTTTTCGCCATCGGCTATGCCGCCTGCTTCGAAAGCGCCGTCCGCTTCGTCGCGCGCAAGCAGAAGCTGCCGCTCGAGGATGCCGTGATAACCTCGACCGTCAGCCTGCTTCCCAACGGCGAGGGCTTCAGGCTCGGCGTCGCGTTGGCAGTGGAGACAAAAGGCCTTGATCAGGCGGCGGCGGAAGCGCTTGTATCGGCGGCGCATCAGGTTTGCCCCTATTCGAACGCCATCAAGGGCAATGTCGAGGTGGCGCTTTCGGTAAAGGCGGCATGACGACAAAGGTCGAAACGAAAGACAGCGAGGCCCCGGCGGAGGCCGCCGGGGCGATCCCGGTGCCACGGCTCGATCAGCAGCTCTGCTTCGCGCTCTATTCGGCGAGCGGACTGATGACCAAGCTTTACCGGCCGTTGCTCGATCCGCTCGGCCTGACCTATCCGCAATATCTGGCGATGCTGGCGCTGTGGGAACGCGCGCCGAGCACGGTGGGCGACCTTGGCGAAGCGCTGGGCCTGGATTCGGCGACGCTGACGCCGCTGCTCAAGCGAATGGAGGCGGGCGGCCTTGTCACTCGCCGGCGCGATGCCGCGGACGAGCGCCGGGTGCTGGTCGAGCCGACAGCCAAGGGCCAGGCCCTGCGCGCCCGCATGAAGGACGTCTCGGCCGCACTTGCCTGCAGCGTCCCGCTCGGACCAGGCGAAGCGAAGGCCCTGCACGGCACACTCACCCATCTTGTCGCGGGCCTGCGTAGCGCTGTGGCCGACGACCGGTCGACGGACGCGGAAGCGTCGGTCCCCGACACGGGAAAATCCTAGCCGTCAACGCAGCCGTCCATTGCCGTGGCACGGATCGTTCCGGAATCTCCGGATTGAAGGCATCCAAATCCGTTTTGGGCTATCCCGACGCAGCGGACCGTCTTGCATGGCGCTTGCGGAAAGCTAAAGTCGGCGCCGGATTTTCCTGCAAGCCCGGTCGATATCCGGGTGCTTTCAATTTCCGGGGAGTGTTGTCATGACCAAATCAAAATTGCTGCTGGCCGGCCTGCTGGCTCTAGTCCTGGCGCCCATTGCCGCCTTCGCGCAGGCGCTGCCCGATCTCGGCGGCAAAAAGGTGGTGGTGGTGACGGAGAATGCCTATCCGCCGCTGCAATTCATCGATGCCAAGACCGGCAAACAGATCGGCTGGGAATATGACGCGATGAACGAGATCGCCAAGCGGCTCAATTTCAAGGTCGAGTACCAGAACACCTCCTGGGACGCGATGATCCAGGCGGTTTCGGATAACCAGTACAACATCGGCATGACCGGGATCACCATCAAGGACGACCGCAAGCAGAAGGTGGATTTCTCCGACCCCTATATGCGCTCGGAACAGTTCATGCTGGTGCGCGGCGATGAAAGCCGCTTCACCGACGCCAAGACCTTCGGCGCCTTCAAGGACGGACTGATCGGCGCGCAGGCGGGCACCACGCCGTTCTATACCGCCGTCTACAGCGTGCTGGACGGCAATGAGCAGAACCCACGCATCAAACTGTTCGAAACATTTGGCGCCACGGTGCAGGCGCTGAAATCCGGCGATGTCGATGTCGTGCTGACCGACGGCACCGCGGGCAAGGGCTATGTCGATGCTTCGGAGGGCAAGCTGAAGCTGATCGGCGGCCCGCTCGGCACCGAGGATTTCGGCTTCATCTTCCCCAAGGGCTCGGACCTGGTGAAGCCGGTCAACGCGGCGATCGCGGCGCTCAAGGCGGATGGAACGCTCGATGCGCTCAACAAGAAATGGTTCCTTGATTACAAGATGGGGCAGTGATTTCCATTGCCGCGCACATTTGATGAGGCGCAAGAACTCGCGCGGCGTCTGCGCTTGAACACCCCCCTCTGCCCTGCCGGGCATCTCCCCCGCAAGGGGGGAGATTGGCTGGTTTATCCGCCTTCGCTAATCGTTGAGAATGGAGAAAGAGCGCCGCCGAAAAGGCTGCCGATCTCCCCCCTAGAGGGGGAGATGTCCGGCAGGACAGAGGGGGGCGCCTGGGTGCGTCCCCCTCGCAGTTCTTGCGTCGCCGACCTGTCCTAATGGCAGCCCCCTCCATCTCCAAACCCGACTTTCCCTGGTGGCTCGCCGTTGCCGCGGTGCTGGCGTTGGTGGCCGCACTCGCCATCGCGGCCAGCGATCTCTACGCGCAGGTCTTCGCTACTGTCGCAAAGGGCATCGGCATCACCGTCTTCGTCACCGTGGTTGCTTTCGCCATGGCGTCGATCATCGGCCTCGGCATTGCGCTCATGGGCCTGTCGGGCTCGACCTGGCTGCGGCAGATCGCGCGCTTCTATGTCGAGATCATTCGCGGCGTGCCGATCCTGGTGCTGCTGTTCTGGATCGCGTTTGCCGGCGCGCCGGCGTTCGTCGCGGCCTGGAACGCGCTGACCGCACCGCTGCAGAGCGCCGGCATTCTCGGCGAGCTGCTGGTGCGCGACGTGTCGTTGCTGTGGCGCGCCATCATGGCGCTGACCATCGGCTATTCGGCCTTCATCTCGGAGGTTTTCCGGGCCGGCATCCAGTCGGTCGAGAAAGGCCAGATCGAGGCGGCGAAGGCCTTGGGGCTGAGCCGCGCGCAGCGCTTCCGGCTGGTCGTGTTCCCGCAAGCGATCCGCACCATCCTGCCGCCGCTCGGCAATGATTTCGTCGCCCTGGTCAAGGATTCCTCGCTGGTCTCGGTGCTTGGCGTCGCCGACATCACGCAGATGGGCAAGGTCTACGCCGCCGGCTCATTCCGCTTCTTCGAGACCTATTCGATAACAGCCTATATCTATCTCATCCTCACCGTCGGCCTGTCGCTGTCGCTCAGGGCGCTGGAACGGCGTTTGCGCCGCCAGCACGAGGAATAGTTTTTCGGCCAGGACAGCGTTAGGCTCGGGTGCTCACCGGAGGAGCGTGCCCATGAACATCGACAAGGCCAATGCGGCGCTGGATTCGGTCTACACGGCCGATACGCCCGAAACGCTGGCGCAAGCCTATGCCGCATGGGCCGCGACCTATGACAGCGAAACCGCCTCGCTCGGTTACCTCCTGCCGTTCCTGATCACCGCCTGGGTGGCGCGCCACGTGCCGGCGGGCGAGGGGCCGCTGCTCGACGCCGGCTGCGGCACCGGCCTGTCGGGACCTTCCTTGAAAGCGCTCGGTTACACCGACATTGCCGGGCTGGATCTCTCGGACGACATGCTCAAGATAGCCGGCAGCCGCAATGCCTACAGCGAGCTGAGGCAGGCGATGCTTGGCGGCCCGCTGCCGTGGCCGGACGGCCATTTCCGCGCCTTCTTCTCCACCGGTGTGTTCACCATCAGCCACGCGCCGGCGTCTGGCCTGCACGAGCTGGTGCGCATCACGAAGAAGGGCGGCCACGCCATCTTCACCGTGCGCGACCAGGTTTTCGAGAGCGGCGGGTTCCAGGCGGTGTTCGATGAATTGGAGCAGGGAGGAAAGTGGCGGACGGTTGAGGCGAGCCCGTGGTTTCGCTGCTATGCGATTGCCGAGCCGGACGCGCTGGTGAGGACCTTTGTGTTCGAGGTGATCTGAGCGCTGGCGACACGCCGCAATTGCCGAAAACCCAAAACATTGCTATCTACCCGGCCATGGAAGAGCTTTTTGGCGATCCGGCCTACAAGGGATTCGTGCTGCAGGACAGAAAACGCCTGCCGTCGCGCTTCTCCGCGCGCGTGTCCGGCGCCCTGACCAGCCGACTTCGCTGATCCCTGACGGCCGGCCGCAAGCTTGCGGCATCAGTTCTTTCCCATTCTCATATCGACGGATTTACGCACATGAGCGCACCGCGCACCCTCTACGACAAGATTTTTGACGACCATGTCGTCGACCGCCAGGACGACGGCACCTGCCTGCTCTATATCGACCGCCACCTCGTCCATGAAGTGACCAGCCCTCAGGCCTTCGAAGGGCTGCGCATGAGCGGCAGAAAAGTCCGTCACCCGGAAAAGACGCTGGCCGTTGTCGATCACAATGTCTCCACCTCGCCCGAGCGCAAGTTCGGCATCAAGAACGAGGAAAGCCGCATCCAGGTTGAGGCGCTGGCCAAGAACGCCAGGGATTTCGGCGTCGAGTATTATTCCGAGAACGATATCCGCCAGGGCATCGTCCACATCATCGGACCTGAGCAGGGCTTTACGCTGCCGGGCATGACCATCGTCTGCGGCGACAGCCACACCTCCACCCATGGTGCTTTCGGCGCGCTGGCGCATGGCATCGGCACGTCCGAGGTCGAGCATGTGCTGGCGACGCAGACGCTGATCCAGCGCAAGGCCAAGAACATGCTGGTCCGCGTCGATGGCGTGCTGCCGGAAGGCGTCACGGCCAAGGACATCATCCTCGCCATCATCGGCGAGATCGGCACCGCCGGCGGCACCGGCTATGTTATCGAATATGCCGGCGAGGCGATCCGTGCGCTGTCGATGGAAGGCCGCATGACGATCTGCAACATGTCGATCGAAGGCGGCGCGCGCGCCGGCCTGATCGCGGCGGACGAGACCACCTTCGCCTATGTCAAGGACAAGCCGCGCGCGCCCAAGGGCGCTGCCTGGGACGCGGCGCTCGAATACTGGAAGACACTGCGGACCGACGAAGGCGCGCATTTCGACAAGGTGATCGTGCTCGACGCGGCCAAGCTGCCGCCGATCGTCTCCTGGGGCTCCTCGCCCGAGGACGTCGTCTCCGTGCAGGGCATCGTTCCCAACCCGGAAGACATCACCGATGAGAACAAGCGCACCTCCAAGCTGCGCGCGCTCGACTATATGGGCCTGACGCCGGGGACGAAGATCACCGACATCACGCTCGACCGCGTCTTCATCGGCTCCTGCACCAATGGCCGCATCGAGGATCTGCGCGCCGTCGCCAAGGTGGTCGAAGGCAAGACGGTCAGCCCGCATGTCGATGCCATGATCGTGCCGGGCTCCGGCCTGGTGAAGGAGCAAGCGGAAGCCGAGGGGCTGGACAAGATCTTCCTCGCCGCCGGTTTTGACTGGCGCGAGCCGGGCTGCTCCATGTGCCTGGCCATGAACGACGACCGGCTGAAGCCGCATGAACGCTGCGCCTCGACCTCGAACCGCAATTTCGAGGGCCGGCAGGGCTTCAAGGGCCGCACCCATCTGGTGTCGCCGGCGATGGCGGCGGCGGCGGCGATCGCCGGCCACTTCGTCGACATTCGCGACTGGAAATAAGCAGGTTAGGCTTTGACCCGAGCCTTGCGCGGCCCGGGTCAGGCCTTGCCGTCACGCCGGATGAGCTCGTGGAATTCCTCGCGGCGACCAGGTTCGTCCGCCGCGACCACGAGCGCCAGCTGCTGCTCTTCGAAGAGCTTGAACCATTCGTCCCATTCGACAAGCTCATAGCCGCCGGCATTGACGGGCCGTTCCGGCTGGTCCTGGTCCTGATAGGCGTTCTGGCCGAAGACCAGCCTCAGCATGGGCTGCGTCCCTGCCTCGGGCGATATGTCGACGATTGCCGGAAAGCCGGCACGCCCGGCAGCCCATGAACGGATTGCATCGTGGTCGGTCAATGTGATCGTGTCGGCCATGGCCTGCTCCTGGATTGTGAATTCAGGAACGCTGCCGACCGCACCGGGTTCCCCGCCGACATATCGCGCCAACACCCTGGCTTAACGGCTTGTTTGGGCTTGCCCCCTAAGGTCTTCCGTGACGTCAAGCGAAGGGAAGTCACGGTCCTTTGGACACTGGCCTGTTCATAGCGTTGCTCAATCCGACGATCGCGCTGGCGCTCGGCGCGGCGTTTCTCGTGCTGTGGTTCTATCAGCGCCATCGCCCCTATCTGGCCGTGCTGGCGCTCAGCTACTGCGTCTCGGCGCCCGGCTTCCTGTTCCAGTATTTCACCTTGCCGATCGGCATGGTGCTGACCAAGCTGGTGTCGAACATCTGCTTCACCATCGCCGCCTGCTGCCTGTCCGGCGCCATCATCGCCCGCTACGGCAGGAAGGTGCCCGGTGTGGCGATCGCCGTGCTGGCGGGCGGCGGCCTTGCGGCGTTCGCGTGGTTTCTCTTCGTCACCCCGGATCTCACCTGGCGCATCCTGGCGATGAATTTTGGTTTCGGCGGCGTCAGCCTGCTCGTCGCCGCCGAATTGCGCCCGGTGCGCAACAATGGCCCGACAGAAAAGATCCTGTTCGTGCTGTCGCTGCTGTCCAGCGTCAATTTCTTCGTGCGCACCCTGGCGGTAGTCATCGCGCACGGGCCCTTCGCCAGCTATGACGGCTTCTACGGCTCGTCCTATTGGACGACGGCGCTGTTGTCGCACGCACTGCTGTCGCTGCTGATCGCGCTATGCCTCTTCACCGCGGCCGCGCTCGACGTGATGAAGGCGCTGAAGACGGAAACCCATACCGACCCGCTTTCGGGGCTGCTCAACCGCCGAGGTTTCGAGGAGCGCGCCGCCATGCTGCTGCAGCATTGCGCCATGGCCAAATTCCCGGTGGCGCTGGTGCTGGCCGACCTCGACCATTTCAAGGCCCTCAACGATACGCACGGGCATGCCGCCGGTGACCGCGTGATTGCTGATTTCGCCGCCAAGCTGCGCTCGGCCACGGGAGCACGAGGTGCCGCGGGGCGCATAGGCGGCGAGGAATTCGCCGTGCTCCTGCCACTGACCGACCTCGCCGCCGCCCGGCTGTTCGCCGAGGCGGTGCGCACACTCTATTCGGCCGGCGGCGTCGACGGGCTTCCCGCCGGCACGAAGGTCACCGCCAGCTTCGGCGTGGCGGCCCGCAGCGGCGACGAGACGCTGGAACCCTTGTTGCGCCGGGCCGACGAGGCGCTTTACAAGGCCAAGAAAAACGGCCGCGACAGCGTGCGCCTCTCCTACGAGCGGCCGGAGACAGTGTTCGTGCCGGAGCCGCTCAGGGCCAGCTGACCGCCGCATCCGCGCTCGGCGTTAACGTCTTTTTCGCCCGTCGATGTTTAGCTGTCGGCAGGGGTTTGAGGATCCATGAGCGGCGCCAACTTCATCCTGTTGATCAACCTGGCGGTTGCCGGCCTGCTGGCGGCATCCTTCATGGCTGTCTCGTTCCACGATACCGGCCGCGTGCCGGCGCGCTGGCTGGCGTCAGGTTATGTCCTGGGCATGGCCTATTCGGCGATCGAATTCTGCATTCCCGTCTTCAGCGATGCGCGGCTTCCCGTGGTTATCGCCTTTGCCGTTTTCCTTGGCGCCACCATTGCCTTCAATGGCGGACTTGCCCGCAAATATGGCGTGGCGCCGCCATGGACGCCGATGCTGTTCTTTCTGGCCGTCACCACCATCGCGGTCTATTTCGTGCAGGATCTGCCGCGCCAGTCGCTCACCCGCATGATGGCCTACCAGCTTCCCTACGCAGCCATGCAGTTCGCCGGCCTCGGCATCGTCTGGTCGTCGAGGCAAAGCCGCGGTCGGCTCGACCTGATCCTGATGGCGTTGCTTGCCGCCAGCGGCCTGCAGTTTGCCTCAAAACCGTTCATCGCGCATGCGCTCGGCGGCTGGGGCGCCAATCCGCAGACCTATCTGCAAAGCAGTTACGCACTGGTGTCGCAGTCGCTGGGCACTGTCTTTGCCTTGGCGCTGGCGCTGCTGATGCTGGCCATTCTCGTTCGCGATGTGCTTGCCGAAGTGACGTCGAAGTCGGAGGTCGACACGCTGTCGGGCCTGCTCAACCGTGGCGGTTTCACGCGTCACGCGGAGCTGGCCGTGCACGACGCCACGCGCCTGGGCGCGCCGGTGGCAATGGTCATTGCCGATCTCGATCATTTCAAAAGCGTCAACGACAGTTTCGGCCATGCCTCCGGCGATCGGGTGATCGAGACCTTCGCCGGCCTGCTGCGAGAGGCGGCCGAGGGTCATCACGTGGTTGGCCGCATCGGTGGCGAGGAGTTCGCCATTATCCTGACAGGAGCCAACCTTGCAGCCGCCCGGCTGTTGGCGGAAGGCATCCGCCACGCATTCGGCGCGTTGCCCGTCAACGGGTTGCCGCCCGACACCCGCTGCACGTCGAGCTTCGGCATTGCCGAGCTTCACATGGGCGAGGGTTTCTCCGACCTGATGCGGCGTGCGGATGAAGCGCTCTACCTGGCAAAGAATGCCGGGCGCGACTGCGTGCGTGTCTCCACCGGGCCAGCCGATGGGCTGGCCGTGGTAAAAATCGCCCAGGCCCGTATCAGCGGCAGGGGCTGAGCTCCGGCATCTCGCCGTCGGAAAGGCCGTACATATAGGAGCGGCCCTTGACGAACACCGGCGGGCGATAGCAGTCGCCGTCGCCCGATATGTCGTCGGATTCATTCTGGTAGATCACCTTGGGCTGGCCGGCGCTGGTGTAGTCGGACAGTTGTTTGGCCAGCTTGCCTTCGCCTACGATGATGCGCTTGTAGCCGGCGGCGCTGTCGATGACGAGATTGCCGAACGAATCGGCGTAGACGCGGTCGTGATGACGCAAGCCGGCCTCGGCCGGCGCGGCCACCGCAACGGCAAGTGCCGCCAGCGCGACCGCGAGGCCTGTTCGGACTAGTTTGGCCCGGACCAGTTTGGCCCGCACTGAGTTGGCCCGCACTGAGTTGGAATGCATGTCGCTCTCCCTTTGTCGGCGCGAGAGAGATCGCGCCCCGATCTGATCCGAATCGGAAATTAACTCTTTCTTAACCTTTGTTAAGGGGAGGAGCGGCTCGATGGCCGTTTCTTAATGAACATGGTTAATTTTTGCGGTTCGCCGCCGATGTCCCCAACCGGTCGACATGGCCGGTCGGGCGAACTTGATCTTGCCGCGCCGCGTGGCTAGCGTGCCCCGGGGCATGAGGGGGCAGCACATGATGTTTGGCCGAACGGTTCGGGTGTCGTTCATTATTCCGCTGCTTCTCGCGGCCGGTGCCTGTGTGCCGGAAGACGGCGCGCCCAAGGCCGCGGGCACGGTTACACCCGTGGTGCCGCCTGCCGCCCAGCAACTGCCCGCGCCACCGGCAACCAAGATCACCACGGACCTCACCGCGCCACGCCTCACCACGGGCATGGCCACCTATAGGTGCGGCAATGGCGGCATGATCACCATCCAAAATCTCGGCACGTCGCTGCGCGTGGTCGGGCAGGAAGGCGCCAGCGAGGAGTTCGCGGCATCGCCGGCAAACCAGAGCAGCCGCTACCAAGCGGTGACGCATGACGCAATCGTGATCGACGGGCGCGAGGCGCTGGTGATGAAGAGGGGGTCGACGCCGCAGACCTGCACCCGCTGATGCAAATCCCGGCACGGCAGCGCCTCGGGCCAGACATGCTGCACTGCAACGATATCGAGCCGGCTTCGGGTGTTCAGCCGCTAATCGATTGAAGCCGCATCCGGCCTTTTAGTCAGACTAAATTACGTTTTCGAAACGGTTTTCTGGCTTTGACGCGGTGCAAAAAGAGCATTAGAAACCGGCTGTCCGAAGTCGCAACCGGAAGCGGCAATGCCGCATTTCCACCTGAGGCGGGAGACGCCGAACTGGGGCAGCCATGAGCAAATCACCAGCCACCCAAGCCAGACGCGAAAGGCCGCTTTCGCCGCACCTGACGGTCTACCGGCCGCCGATCACAATGACGATGTCGATCATCCATCGCATCACCGGGGGCGCGCTCTATTTCGGCACGCTGCTGGTCGTGGTCTGGCTGATGGCGGCGGCAAGTTCGCAGGGTGCTTTCGACTGGGTGAACTGGGCGTTCGGCACATGGCTCGGCCGGCTCATCCTGTTCGGCTACACCTGGGCGCTCATGCATCACATGCTGGGCGGTGTCCGCCATCTGATTTGGGATACCGGCGCCGGACTTGAAAAACACACGGCCTCGAAGATTGCCTGGGCGACGCTTGCCGGCTCGGTCCTGCTCACACTCTTGATCTGGATCGCCGGCTATATGGCGCGGGGAGCTTTGTGATGAGTGCGAAAAACACCGACATGCGCACCCCGCTCGCCAAGGTGCGCGGCCTGGGCTCGGCCCGCGAAGGCACGGGACATTTCTGGCGCCAGCGGCTGACGGCGATCGCCAACATTCCGCTGATCCTGTTTTTCACCGGGTTCCTGATCGCGCTCAACGGCGCCGGCTATGCGCAGGTGCGGGCAGCGCTCGCCAACCCGTTCGTGGCGTTGGTGATGGCCCTGGTGCTTATCTCGCCGCTCTATCATATGCGGATCGGCATGCAGGTGATCATCGAGGACTATGTGCATGGCGAAGGCATGAGGCTGGCGCTGATCGCCCTCAACACATTCTTCACCATAGCGGTCGGCGTTGCTTCGCTCTTCGCCCTGCTGAAACTGGCATTCGGAGGCTGAAGTCTTGGCCCAGGACACGAAATCAGCCAACGCGGCAGGCTACACCTTTGTCGACCACAAGTTCGACGTGGTCATCGTCGGCGCCGGGGGCGCGGGCCTGCGCGCCACGCTCGGCATGGCCGAGCAGGGCCTGCGCACCGCCTGCATCACCAAAGTGTTCCCGACGCGCTCGCATACGGTCGCCGCGCAAGGCGGCATCGCCGCCTCGCTCTCCAATATGGGTCCGGATTCCTGGCAGTGGCACATGTACGACACCGTCAAGGGGTCGGACTGGCTGGGCGATGTCGATGCCATGGAATACATGGTGCGCGAGGCGCCGGCCGCGGTCTACGAGCTCGAACATTACGGCGTGCCTTTCTCGCGCACCGAAGAGGGCAAGATCTACCAGCGGCCGTTCGGCGGCCACATGATGAACTATGGCGACGGCCCGCCCGTGCAGCGCACCTGCGCCGCGGCCGACCGCACCGGCCACGCCATCCTGCATACGCTCTACGGCCAGTCGCTGAAGAACAACGCGCAGTTCTTCATCGAGTATTTCGCGCTCGACCTGATCATGGAGCCGGACGGCACCTGCACCGGCGTCGTGGCGTGGAATCTCGATGACGGCACCATCCACCGCTTCTCGGCCAAGATGGTGGTGCTGGCGACCGGCGGTTATGGGCGCGCTTATTTCTCCGCCACCTCGGCGCATACCTGCACCGGCGACGGCGGCGGCATGGCCGCACGGGCCGGGCTTCCCCTGCAGGACATGGAGTTCGTCCAGTTCCATCCGACCGGCATTTACGGCGCCGGATGCCTGATCACCGAGGGCGCGCGCGGCGAGGGCGGCTACCTCGTCAACTCCGAGGGCGAGCGCTTCATGGAGCGCTACGCACCATCGGCCAAGGACCTCGCCTCGCGCGACGTCGTCTCGCGCTGCATGACGCTGGAAATCCGCGAAGGCCGCGGCGTCGGCAAGAACAAGGACCACATCTTCCTGCACCTCGATCATCTCGATCCGGCGGTTTTGCACGAACGGCTTCCAGGCATTTCGGAGTCGGCAAAAATCTTCGCTGGCGTCGACCTGACCAAGGAGCCGATCCCGGTGCTGCCGACGGTGCACTACAATATGGGCGGCGTGCCGACCAATTACTGGGGCGAGGTGCTCAACCCGACCGCCGAAAACCCCGACCGGATCTCGCCCGGTCTGATGGCGGTCGGCGAGGCGGGCTGCGCTTCCGTGCACGGCGCCAATCGGCTGGGCTCGAACTCGCTGATCGATCTGGTGGTGTTCGGCCGCGCCGCGGCGATCCGCGCCGGCCAGGTCATCGACCGCAAGGCGGCGATCCCGTCGCCCAACCAGGGTTCGGTCGACAAGATCATGGATCGCTTCGACCGGCTGCGCCACGCCAACGGCTCGACGCCAACGGCGGTTCTGCGCGAAAAGATGCAGAAGGCGATGCAGGAGGACGCGGCCGTGTTCCGCACGCAGGAATCGCTCGAAAACGGCTGCAAGCGCATTTCGCAAATCTGGACCGAGCTCAAGGACATAAAGGTGTTCGACCGCTCGATGATCTGGAATTCGGACCTGGTCGAGACGCTGGAGCTGGAAAACCTGATGGCCAACGCCATCACCACCGTCCATGGCGCCGAGGCGCGCAAGGAGAGCCGTGGCGCGCACGCGCGGGAAGATTTTTCCGCCCGCGACGACGCCAACTGGCGCAAGCACACGCTCGCCCATCTCGGCGAGAACGGTGCGGTGACGCTGACCTACCGGCCGGTGCACACCGAGCCGCTGGTGGCGGAGAAAGACGGCGGCATCAGTCTCGCCAAGATCGCGCCGAAGGCCAGGGTGTACTGACCATGGCGACGGCGGCGGGATATTCCGGCACGCCCCTTCCGGCCAAGCTCGGCCTGAAGGATGGCATGATTGCCGCCTTCATCGCGCTGCCAAGCGAACTCGAGGGCCTCACTGAGGCCGTCGATTTTGCCGAGGTCGACCGACTGGCCGAATGGTCCGACGTTTCGGGCGCAACCCTGAAATACGACGCTGTCCACGCCTTCACCCGGCAGCGCGCCGAGATCGAGGATCGCCTCGGCGATGTCGAAGCGGCGATCAAGCGCGACGGCATGATCTGGGTCTCCTGGCCAAAGAAGGCTTCCAAAATGGACACCGATGTCACCGAAGGCGTTGTCCGCGCTGAAGCGCTCAAGCTCGACCTTGTCGACGTCAAGGTCGCCGCCGTGAATGAAATCTGGTCCGGGCTGAAGCTCGTCATCCGAAAGGACCTGAGGTAATGGTCGAACTCACCCTCCCGAAGAACTCGAAGATCCAACAGGGCAAGACCTGGCCGAAGCCGGAGGGTGCCACCAATCTGCGCGAATATCGCATCTATCGCTGGTCGCCGGACGATGACGAGAACCCGCGCATAGACACCTATTTCGTCGATATGGACGATTGCGGGCCGATGGTGCTCGACGCGCTGCTGTGGATCAAGAACAAGATCGACCCGACGCTGACCTTGCGCCGTTCCTGCCGTGAGGGCATTTGCGGCTCCTGCGCCATGAACATCGACGGTTCGAACACGCTTGCCTGCACCAAGGGCTGCGACGACGTTTCAGGCGCGATCAAGGTCTATCCGCTGCCGCATATGCCCGTGATCAAGGACCTGGTGCCCGACCTTACCAATTTCTACGCCCAGCACGCCTCGATCGAGCCATGGCTGAAAACGGTGTCGCCAACGCCGGCCAAGGAATGGCTGCAGAGCCATGAGGACCGCGAGAAGCTCGACGGGCTTTACGAGTGCATCCTGTGCGCCTGCTGCTCCACCTCGTGCCCGAGCTACTGGTGGAACGGCGACCGCTATCTCGGCCCGGCGACGCTGCTGCAGGCCTATCGCTGGCTGATCGACAGTCGTGACGAGGCCAAGGGCGAACGGCTCGACAATCTCGAAGACCCGTTCCGGCTCTATCGCTGCCACACCATCATGAATTGCGCGCAGACCTGCCCCAAAGGGCTGAATCCCGCGAAGGCGATCGCCGAGATCAAGAAGATGATGGTGGAGCGGCGCGTCTGACGGCGATCGTTTTTCTCTTTTGTGCGCCTTCGGCGACACGACTGCCGAGATCAAGAAGATGATGGTGGAGAGAACGGTCTGAAGCCGACGTTACCCGCTGATTTCTCCCTGGACGCCGTCGCAGCAATTCGGGCACGACTCGATCTGGTGCGAACGCAAGGTGTAAGAATCCTGTTCGCCATCGAAAGTGGCAGTCGCGCCTGGGGGTTTCCGTCGCCCGACAGCGACTATGATTGCCGCTTTGTCTATATCAGGGCGGTCCCGGATCACCTGGTCCTGCAGCAGCCGCGCGACGTGATCGAATTCCCGATTGAAGGCGAGATTGACGCCGGTGGCTGGGATCTGCGTAAAGCCTTGCTCCTGGCGCTAGGCGGCAATGCGGTCATCGTCGAATGGGCGAAGTCGCCTATCGTCTATGAAGAGGTCGCGGGATTTCGCGCGCGTCTTCTCGACCTGCTGGCCGAGATCGTCGATCCGGGAAAGGTATCGCACCACTATCTCGGCCTGGCGCGCTCGCACGTCGCCAAGATCGGCAGTTTTTCCGGTGAGGTGAAGCTGAAGAAGCTGTTTTACCTGATCCGCCCCCTTGTGGCTCTCGACTGGATGGAACAGCGCCGCTTTGCCAGCCTGCCGCCGATGAACCTTGGCGAATGCCTCGACGAGACGGACGTGCCGGCTCCTGCAAGCGAGGAAATCCGTCGCCTGATCGAGCGGAAAAGCCAGACACGGGAAATGGGATCCGGTCTGATCCCAGCCGCAATCGCACGCTATCTCGAAGCGCGCTATGGTCACCACCAGATGAACCTTGCCGCCACGGTCAGGGACGAGGCCCGCCAGGCGCGCAAACAGGCACTTGCAATCGATTTTTACCGCCGGGAGGCTGGACTTCAATGAGCGATGACCTTCCCATTCTCTCTCCCGTCGAAACGCGTGTGCTTGGCTGCCTGATCGAGAAGAAGGAGCTGACGCCGGACGTCTATCCGCTGACGCTCAACGCGGCACTTGCCGCCGCTAACCAGAAGACGGCGCGCGAACCTGTCATGGCGCTGGAGCAGACAGAGGTGCACCGGGCCCTGAAGCTGCTCGAGCAGAAGGGTCTCGTGCGGCAGATGTTCGGCTCGCGCGTGGAGCGTTATGAGCATCAGATGGCGCAGCGCTTCTCGCTGACCACGCCGCAGACCGCGTTGCTCGGCCTGCTCCTGCTGCGCGGACCGCAGACGGCGCATGAGCTGCTGGCGCGCGCTGAGCGCATGGCGCGGTTTGCGTCGATCGAAGACCTGCGCGGTGAACTCGACATGCTGATCGGCCGCCGGCCACCGCTGGTCCAGGAAATCCCGCGCGGGCCGGGCCAGCGCGAGGACCGCTACGTGCATCTCCTCGCTGGCCCGGTGGACGTTGCCGCTCTATCGGCTCAGCGTAGTGCGCCGACTATCCCCGCCTCCGACCTGGAAGCGAGGGTGGAGGCGCTGGAGCAGGAAGTCGCAGCGCTTCGTGCCCGGCTTGATGCGCTGGGCGGTTGAGGCCGCCAATACCAAATGTTGGCGGGCAGCGCCCCCTCTGTCCTGCCGGACATCTCCCCCAAGAGGGGGGATATTGGATGCCGCGACCGTTTTCGCCAATCTCCGCTGCAGAAACGCCGGCCCTGGGGCCGGCGTTTGTCATTTCAGACCAGGCTCATCAGCCAAGCCTGGCGTCGAGCGAAACCTTGATCGCGCCGAGCGCCTGGGAAACCGGGCATTCGGCCTTGGCCTTCTCGGCCAATTCCTTGAATTTCGCGGCATCGATGCCGGGTACCTTGCCGACCAGCGTGATCGCGCTGCCGGTGATGCCTGTGCCTGGAACCAGCGTCACCACGGCCTTGGCGTCGAGTTCGGCCGCCGGCGTGCCGTTCTCGGCCAGGAAATGCGAGAGCTGCATGGCGTAGCAGCCGGCGTGCGCGGCGGCGATCAGTTCTTCCGGATTGGTGCCGGACTTGCCGCTTTCGTCCTCGAAGCGCGCCTTGAACGAATAGGGCGTGCCCTTCAGGGTTCCGCTCTGGGTGTCGAGCGTGCCCTTGCCCTCTTTAAGATTGCCTTTCCAGACGGCGTTTGCGGTGCGGTCCATGGAGTCCTCCTGGGTTGATTTCGGTAAGCCTGTCGATCAGCGTCCGGTCAACTATAGCGCGGGCAGACGTGAAGGCCACTGCGCTCTTTCGACAAGGTGCCGGCTGCGGTGTTTGCATTTTATTTCCGAAAAAATGTGCGTGCAAAAATGTCGAATTGCATCTGCCTCGGCCGTCCTGCGGGCGGCCACGGATTTCGTGGCGGATGGAGGTTCACATGAACAATCTATTTTCTGCTCACTGGACAAGCACCGGCCGCCAGGCAGGTGAACAAGAAATCGACTGGTTGCGGCAGCCGGCGTCCGGCTTTGGCCGGCTGCTTGTGGCGGTCGCCATCATCGGGGTCGGGGTGTGCTTCCTCGATCATGCGGCGGACAAAGGCCCGGCTGACAAGTTGATCGCCTCATCCTATGGTTCGTCACGATAAGGGAGATGGACATGCAGTACGTTTGCCTGGTCTACGGCGAAGAGAAAGATCTCCATGCCATGACGACAGAGCGGTTGGCCAAGCTCGACGCCGATTCGATGGCCCATGACCGGTCATTGGACCAGCGCGGTATGCTGATTATCGCGCAGGCGCTGCAATCGGTGAAAACCTCGAAAACCGTCCGCAGACGCAAGGGCAAGAGACTTGTCACCGACGGCCCGTTCGCGGAAACCAAGGAGCAGTTGCTTGGTTTCGTCATGATCGAAGCGAAGGATCTCGACGAGGCGCTGGACATCGCCGGCGAGATTCCGCTGGCCGAAATCGGCACCGTCGAGGTGCGCGCGATCTACAACGTGCCGGGGTCATAATCCCTGTCATGCGTTGCGGTCACCTGGAACCCGAGGGCGTTCGATTGAGCGAACGTCCTGTTTTGCCGGGCTCAGCTCTTGCGTGTTGAAGCGAGCCACGAGTTCTCCTATCGTCGCCCAGGACTTTGGGGGATCTGGACATGCCTTTCCTGATTGCTGTCCTTGGTGTGCTCGGAGCGGCGGCGCTTTGGTGGTACCGGATGAAGGCCATGAACGACGCCGCGCGCGAGGTCGCCGACGTCGTCGGGCGCGTGCAAGGCAACATCCGGCGCAAGAAGCTGCGCAAGCAGGCCGCACTCTCGCCGCTGACGGCGATCGATGATCCGGTGGTGGCCGCCGCGACGCTCATTGCATCCATTGTCTCCGAGAATGGCCCTATCCTGCCGCAGCGCGAGGCTGTCATCCGGTCGGTGATTTCCGAGATCGCCGACAAGAAGAAGACGGATGAGGCGGTGATCTATGCCAAGTGGGCGGCCTCGCAGATCGACGATGCCACTGTCGTCATCGACAAGCTGGCGCCGTTCCTGCGCGAGCGTCTCGACGTCGCGGAACGAAACGATCTGCTGCAGATGGTGAACCGGGTCGCCCAGGGCGGCGAGCAGCGCCTGCAGATATCCGACCAGAGGATATTGCGTCTGCGCCAGAAGCTCGGCTTCGAGGTCAACTAGCCCGCGACAGGCGATCAGATCGCCTCGCCTTTCAATAGCCGCGGCGTGCCGGCCGAAAGCCCCGACGCCTGGCGGATGAAGAACTCCTTCAGCCGTGGCATGCGTTCGACGAGGCCGAGGCCGATGTCGCGAACGGTGCGCAGCGGGGTGATGTCGTTGGAAAACAACCTGTTCAGCACATCGGTCGTGATGCCCATCTGCACCGTGTCGAAGCGGCGCCATTGCTGGTAGCGTTCCAGCACGTCGAGCGCGCCGATGTCCTGGCCGAGCCGGTCGGCTTCGACGATCACCTCGGCAAGTGCTGCCACATCCTTGAAGCCGAGATTGAGGCCCTGGCCGGCGATCGGATGGATGCCATGGGCGGCATCGCCGGCAAGCGCGATGCGCGGCGCGACGAAGGCGCGCGCGATGGTCAGCCCAAGCGGCCAGGCGCGCGGCTTGTCGGCGACGCGGATATCACCGAGCTTGAGGCCGAAGCGCTGTTCGAGTTCATGTTCGAAGACGAGATCGTCGCCTTCCACGAGTGCTTTCGCGTCTTCCGCCCGTTCGACCCAGACGATCGACGAACGGTTGGTGCCATCCTCGTCGGGTTTCAGCGGCAGCGTGGCGAAGGGGCCGGCGGGAAGGAAATGTTCTTCGGCGCGGCCGTTGTGCGGCCGCTCGTGAGCGACGGTGCAGACGATGCCAGACTGGCCATATTCCCACTTGACCGTCTTGATGCCAGCCATGTCGCGCAGTTTCGAATTGACACCGTCGGCGGCAACCAGCAGCCGCGCCGTCAACGTGGCGCCGTCGGCCAGATGCACCGTGATGCCGGCGCCATTGGCCTCAAACCCTTGCACCGCGACGCCTTCGATGATGTCGATACCGAGCCTTTCGGCCTTGGCCCGCAAGGCGCCGTTCAACGCCCTGTTGGCGACCATGTGCGCGAAGGGTTCGCCCGGCGCCACCTCGCCGCCGAAGGTCAAGAAGACCGGGCGCACCGGATCGGCGCTGCGTGAATCGGTGATGATCATCTCGGTGATCGCCTGCGCCCGCGGTGCGATCTCGGCCCAGACGCCGAGCTGGTCGAGCATGCGGCAGGCGGCCGCGGCGATGGCCGAGGCGCGGCCATCCCTTCGCCAGGAACCGGCGGGCGCCGCATCGACCAGCGCCACGGCAAGGTGCGGGCGGGCCTGCTTCAGCGAGACCGCGGCGGCCAGGCCGACATAGCCGGCGCCGGCGACGAGGACATCGAGCCCGGATCTGGTCTTTGCGTCCGCCTTGCGTTCCATTGTCCTGGCTCCTTGCCCGCCGACCGGGGCCCGCGCCCTTGACGGCTCGTTCTTCCTGTCGGAAACCGCCATAGCAATTTTGCGGCGAGGTCACAAAACATGACGGCGGCGATCGACGAGCTTCTGCGCATTCTCGACCTCGAGAGGCTGGAACACAATCTGTATCGTGGTCGCAGCCCCCAGGTGGAGTGGCAGCGCGTGTTCGGCGGCCAGACCATCGCACAGGCGCTGGTGGCGGCGCAGCGGACGGTCGAGCCGGACCGTTTCGTGCATTCGCTGCACGGCTATTTCATGCGGCCGGGCGACATCAAGGTGCCGATCATCTACGAGGTCGACCGCATCCGCGACGGCGGCTCCTTCACCACGCGGCGCGTGCTGGCGATCCAGCACGGACAGGCGATCTTTTCGCTGGAAGCTTCGTTCCAGGTCGACGAGAAGGGGCTCGAGCACCAGTTCGCGCTGCCCGACGACGTGCCGCCGCCGGAAGGTCTGAAGACGCAGCGCCAGCTACTCGAAACCGCCGACCGGGTGCCGGAGGCGGTGCGACGCTTCTGGGCGCGCGAGCGGCCGCTGGAACTGCGACCCGTCAATCTCCAGCACTATGAAAGCCGCGACAAGCTGCCGCCCCGGCAGAATGTCTGGATCCGTCTTGCCGGCCCGGTTCCCGACGATCGCGCACTGCAGTCGGTGCTGCTCGCCTATCTCTCCGACATGACGCTGCTCGACACCTCGACCTTCGCGCATGGGCGCGGCCTGTTCGATCCAGACATCCAGGCCGCCAGCCTCGACCATTCGATGTGGTTCCACCGGCCGCATTCGCTCGACGGCTGGCTGCTCTATGCGCAGGACAGTCCCTCGAGCTCGGGATCGCGCGGTTTCAGCCGCGGCACGCTCTATGCCCGTGACGGCACGCTGATCGCCTCGATGGCCCAGGAAGGCCTGATCCGGCTCAAGCGTTGAGCATCGCGAGTCTTGTTTGAGCAAGATTCTTTCCGAAAGCCGGTTCCATAGTTTGTAGTCATGCCCAAAGCCGGCAAAGTAGGCAATTTCGCAAAAATGCCTATTTTTTAATCAGATGGTACGCCGCACACGCAGGCACCTGCCGGCCCCGGCCGCTCCAATCCCTTTGCTTACAATGGGTTAACACCCTGCTTCGGCAGTTGGCACGGAGCTTGAATCCTTGAGGGCACTCTCCGGCTCTTTGGGATCGGTGAAGGTGTGCAAACGCGGGGGACCGCAACAGCAAAGGGTGAAACCTTATGAAAATCGTGATGGCAATCATCAAGCCGTTCAAGCTGGACGAGGTACGCGAAGCGCTTACCGCCGTCGGCATCCAGGGCCTGACCGTCACCGAAGTCAAAGGCTACGGGCGTCAGAAGGGACATACTGAAATCTATCGCGGGGCGGAATACGCGGTCTCCTTCCTGCCGAAGATCAAGATCGAAGTCGCGGTCGCGGCAGACATGGTCGACAAGGCCGTCGAAGCCATCACCGCCGCGGCCAAGACCGGCCAGATCGGCGACGGCAAGATCTTCGTCTTCGGCATCGACCAGGCGGTGCGCATCCGTACCGGCGAAACAGACACCGACGCGCTCTGAGCGGCGAACACGTATTCCAATGGAGAGTTCAATGAATATTCCTTCCACCTTGAAGACGACGGGAAGGGCAGCCCTGCTGGGCTCGCTCGCTCTTGCAGCGTTGGGCAGCGTCGCCGCCTTCGCGCAGGAAGCCGCACCCGCTGCCGCGGCTGCCGCGCCGGCGGCCACTCCAGCCCCGGTGCTCGATACCGGCAACACCGCCTGGATGCTGACCTCGACGGCGCTGGTGCTGATGATGACCATCCCGGGCCTGGCGCTGTTTTACGGCGGCATGGTGCGCAAGAAGAACGTGCTCGCCACCATCATGCAAAGCTTCGCCATCACCTGCCTGGTGACGGTGCTGTGGTTCATGTTCGGCTATTCGCTGGCCTTTTCCGACGGCGGCGGCATGAATGCCTATCTCGGCGGCACTTCAAAATTCTTCCACCACGGCATCACCACGGCCAGCCTGTGGCTGCCGGGTGTGGCCAACATCCCTGAATTCGTCTTCTCGATGTTCCAGATGACCTTCGCGATCATCACGCCGGCGCTGATTGCCGGCGCCTTCGCCGAGCGCTTCAAGTTCTCGGCACTGCTGATCTTCATGGCGCTGTGGCTGCTGATCGTCTACGTGCCGATCGCGCATTGGGTCTGGGGCGGCGGCTTCCTCGGTACGGCTGGCGTTCTCGACTTCGCCGGCGGCACGGTCGTCCACATCAATGCCGGTGTCGCGGGCCTCGTCTGCGCGCTGGTGCTCGGCAAGCGCGAAGGCTATGGCACCACCAACATGGCGCCGCATAACCTGGTCTATTCGGTCATCGGCGCATCTCTGCTGTGGGTCGGCTGGTTCGGCTTCAACGCCGGTTCGGAACTGGCGGCCGACGGCCTTGCCGGTGCCGCCATGCTCAACACCCAGGTTGCCACCGCCGCTGCGGCATTGGCCTGGATGTTCGCCGAATGGATCATCGCCAAGAAGCCTTCCGTGCTCGGCATCATCTCGGGCGCCGTCGCCGGCCTCGTCGCGGTGACGCCGGCTTCCGGTTTCGTCAACCCGACCGGCGCCTTCATCGTCGGTATCGTGGCTGGCGTCGTCTGCTACCTCTCGGCGGTCAAGGTGAAGCACATGTTCGGCTATGACGACTCGCTCGATGCCTTCGGCGTGCATGGCGTCGGCGGCGTGGTCGGCGCCCTGCTGACCGGCGTGCTTGCCGACCCGGCGATCAACAGCCTCTCGTCGGGCGCTTCGCTCGGCAAGCAGATCTACGGTGTCGCCGTCACCATTATTTGGACGGCGGTCGCCACCTTCGTCATCCTCTACGTCGTCAAGGCGCTGGTCGGCCTGCGTCCGTCGACCCAGGAAGAGGTCGAAGGCCTCGACATCTCCCAGCATGGCGAAGTGGTGCCGTAAGGCATCCTTGCCAAGGGACCGGCGGAAACCTCCTCCCGCCGGTCCCTTATCTCCACGCAATTCCGGACGGAAAACCGCGAAAGCACTTTTCCTGGAATTGTTTGAAAAGTATCCCGTCGTGACGTTCCCACAAGGAGCTCACGCCTTGAGGCCCGGATCGCTCCGGGCCTCTTTTTTGGCAATTCCTTCTGGTCAAGATCAACTTCGCGCAATCACGTTCGCGTGAAGCAGAGTTTCGAGGAAACATCGACCAGCCTGTCTCCGAACTGTGGAGGCGACCGTCGTTCTGACGCTCGCGTTTTGAAACACAGGGAAGGAATTTTCTCATGAACCTCAAGAATATCTGCCTCGGGGCACTCGCGCTTTCCATGGTCAGCGGCTTTGCATTTGCCGGCGCACTGGACGAGCCGGACAACATGGCGCCGTTCTTCACCGATTCCAGCATGAAAACCATGAAGCCGATGGCGGAATTCAAGACAGCTTTCATGGCCATGCCGAAGGAGAAGCAGGACGCCATGATGAAGGAATGCCAGGATGCGGCGATGAGCAAGCCGCACGCCGAGTTCTGCGCCAATGTGAAGATGCTCGGCGGCGCCAACAAGTAACACGCGGCCCGACCCGACGAATGGATGGCGGGCCAGGGCGCCCGCCATTTTCATGTGGTGCGGACACTGGAGGTATCGATGTCAAAAGGACGGTCGCCGCAGCCTTATAGTTAATGCGCCCTTAACCTTCCCACGCCTAGTCTGGCATCCGAATCTGCCGGAGTGCGTCATGCGCTCGGGCCAGGCAATCACTGACGGGGAAGAGCATGCGTTCAGGGGCTTCAGCACCGCTCGCGCTGACCGATACGGGGCACGGCATCCAGGCATTCGCGCGGCGCCAGGTCGGCCGTCTGGTCGGCGCTGGCCTGTTCGCGTTCACCGCCTTCGCCGTCGCAAGCCTCGCGACCTGGAACGTCGCCGACCCGAGCTTCTCACACGCCACCGCCAACATCGTCACCAACGCCATGGGTTATGCCGGCGCCGTCTTCTCCGACCTTGCCATGCAGTTCTTCGGCCTTGCCGCGGTCGCCGCGCTGGTTCCTGCCGTCATCTGGGGCTATCTCCTGTTTTCGGCGCGCGGCGTCGACAGGCTGCCCAAGCGCGGGCTGTTCTGGTTCGGTTTCGCGCTGCTCGCCGCCGCGATCGCGGGCTGCATCGTTCCGCCCAAGACCTGGCCGCTGCCCACCGGCCTCGGCGGCGTCTTCGGCGACATGGTGCTCAAGATTCCCGGTGTCCTCATCGGCGGATATCCGACCGGGCTGATCGCCAGCGTGCTCGCCATATTGCTGGCGGCACCCGCGCTCTGGCTGTTCGCCTATGGCGCGGCGCTGATCGGGCGCAAGAACGGCTTCGCCGTGATGGAAGAACCGGCCGCCGCGGACCCGCGCGAGGACGAGCTTCTGTTCGACAATGACGAGGACGAGGGCGACGAAGGCATACTGGCGCTCGGCGCGATCACTCATTGGTGGCTTTCGTTCCGCGCCTGGATGCATCGTCGCGCTGTGCGCCGCAGGCAGGAGCGGGACGAGTTCGAACCCGAGATGGAGCCGCGCGCCAGCGCCTGGCGCCGCGCCGCCGAGCGAGTCGAGTCGGCCGAATTCGCCGAATCCCGCATGAGCCAGGACGGCCGCGCCCGTGTCGAGCCGGAATTCTTCGCCGCCATGGTCAACGACCGCGGTGTTTCCGTCGATCCGGCCGACGACGATGTCTTCGGCCGCGACGACGAGGACATGGATTTTGACGACGAGCCCGTCGCCCAGCGGCGTGCCCCGACGGCCAAGGTCCAGCAGTTCCGTTCCGATGCCGCCACCCGGGTCGAGGCGCCGGCGGCGCGACCCGTGCCGGGCGCCCGCGTCCAGCGCGAGGCGCAGACCTCGCTGATTGGCTCGGACACGTTCGAAATGCCGTCGCTGCATTTCCTGTCCGAACCGAAGAATGTCGCGCGCGACCCAAGTCTTTCCAAGGACGCGCTGGAACAGAACGCGCGCCTGCTCGAAGGCGTGCTGGAGGATTTCGGCGTCAAGGGCGAAATCATTGCCGTTCGCCCGGGTCCGGTGGTCACCCTCTACGAGCTCGAACCGGCGCCGGGCATCAAGTCGTCGCGGGTCATCGGCCTCTCCGACGACATCGCACGCTCGATGAGCGCGATTGCCTGCCGCGTCGCCGTCGTGCCGGGCCGCAACGCCATCGGCATCGAACTGCCAAACGCCAAGCGCGAGACCGTTTATCTCAGGGAGATCATGGCCAGCCGCGACTTCGAGACCACCAAGGCCAAGCTGGCGCTGGCGCTGGGCAAAACCATCAATGGCGAGGCCGTCATCGTCGACATCGCCAAGATGCCGCACGTGCTGGTCGCCGGCACCACCGGTTCGGGCAAGTCGGTCGCCATCAACACCATGATCCTCTCGCTGCTCTACCGGCTCACCCCGCAGGAATGCCGGCTGATCATGATCGACCCGAAAATGCTCGAACTCTCCGTCTATGACGGCATTCCGCATCTTTTGACGCCAGTCGTGACCGACCCGAAGAAGGCTGTGGTGGCGCTGAAATGGACCGTGCGCGAGATGGAGGACCGCTACCGAAAGATGTCCAAGGTCGGCGTGCGCAACATCGATGGTTTCAACGCGCGCGTGCAGCAGGCCGAGAAGAAGGGCGAGAAGATCTCGCGCACCGTGCAGACCGGCTTCGACCGCCAGACCGGCGAGGCGATCTACGAGACCGAGAATCTCGATCTCGAGCCGATGCCTTACATCGTCGTCATCATCGACGAAATGGCCGACCTGATGATGGTCGCCGGCAAGGACATCGAAGGCGCCGTCCAGCGCTTGGCGCAGATGGCGCGCGCCGCCGGCATCCATGTCATCATGGCGACGCAACGTCCTTCGGTCGACGTCATCACCGGCACCATCAAGGCCAATTTCCCGACCCGAATCTCCTTCCAGGTGACGTCGAAGATCGACAGCCGCACCATTTTGGGAGAGCAGGGCGCCGAGCAGCTGCTCGGCATGGGCGACATGCTCTACATGGCCGGCGGCGGCCGCATCCAGCGCGTGCACGGGCCGTTCGTCTCCGATGACGAAGTCGAGAAGATCGTCGGGCACCTGAAGCTGCAGGGCGTGCCGGAATATCTCGACGCCATCACCGAAGATGACGGCGAGGACGACGACGAGCCGTCCGGCAAGGGCGGTTCCGGCGGCGGAGGCGGTGGCAATTTCGAGGATTCCGATGATCCCTACGATCAGGCGGTGTCGGTGGTGCTGCGCGACGGCAAGGCCTCGACCAGCTACATCCAGCGGCGTCTGGGCATCGGCTACAACCGTGCCGCCTCGATCATCGAGAAGATGGAAAAGGAAGGCATCGTCGGTCCGGCCAACCATGCCGGAAAACGCGAAATCCTGGTGCCGACCGAGGACGACAAATTCTGACAGTGGAGAGTTCGCCGCAACTTCGAACCTTCTGGTGCGTTCAACCGGCTGAGCAGCGATCGCCTCGCCAAACTTCAGCCCAACTGGGGGTTCACGACAGCGACCAAATCAGGAATCAGACGAGAGTGACCGATATGAAAAACGATCTTTCAGCGCTGAGCGATCTTGCCCCGACACGTCGCCAGTTGCTTGGCCTCGGCCTGGTGTTCGCGGGTGCCGCCGCGCTCAACGTGGTGCCCGGATTCGAGCTCCTCGCCTCGGCGCAGGCGGCCGTGCCCGCGGCGGCGCAAAAGATCGCCGACCATTTCTCGGCGGTCAAATCGATGAGCGGCGAATTCGTCCAGTTCGGCCCCAAGGGCGAGCAGACCGGCGGCAAATTCTTCCTGGAACGGCCGGGCAAGATCCGCTTCAACTATGACGGGGCTTCGAATTTCCGGGTGATTTCCGACGGCAGATCGGTTGCCATCCTCAACAAGAGACTGAACACGTCGGATCTTTATCCGCTATCGAAGACGCCGCTGAAGCTGCTGCTCGACGACCGCATCGACCTCTCCGGCAACCGCGTCAAGAGCGTCAAGGAAGAAGACGACCTCACCACCATCCAGCTCTCCGACAAGTCGGTTTTCGGCAATGCGCGAATCACCATGATGTTCGACCCGAAAACCTATGATCTGCGGCAGTGGACGATTACCGACGCGCAGGGCAAGGACACGACGGTGATGATCTTCAACACCAAGGAAGGCGTCAGTTTCGCGCCCGACACCTTCGCCATCGACTATACGGCCAATCGCGAGCTGAACACCAAGACACGGTAGTCTTCGTCGCCTCGCTTGTTTTTCCGGCGTGTGGCTGGCAGTAGTTCGGCGATCTATCGCCGGACCTTGCCGCATGCCCTTTTCGATCGCCACCTGGAACATCAACTCCGTGCGCCTGCGCATGCCGATCATCGAACGCCTGCTCGATGAGTACGCGCCCGATGTGCTCTGCCTGCAGGAAACCAAGGTCCCGGACGAGCTCTTTCCCGAAAAGGCCTTTCGTAAGGTCGGCTATCCCTACATCGCCTTCCATGGCCAGAAGGGCTATCACGGCGTGGCGACGGTGGCGCGGCGGCCGATCGAGGTGGTCGAAAGGCGCCGCTTCTGCGATATCGAGGACAGCCGGCATCTGTCGGTGACCGTGCGGGCCGGCGGCAAGACGATCCTGGTGCACAATTTCTACGTTCCGGCGGGTGGCGACGAACCGGATCCCGAGATCAACAGGAAGTTCAGGCACAAGCTCGATTTCGTCGCCGAGATGAACGCCATCCGGGCCGAACACGGCGAGGTGTCGGCCTCGGTGCTGGTCGGAGACCTCAACATCGCGCCGCTGGAGCATGACGTCTGGTCGCACAAGCAATTGCTCAACGTGGTCAGCCACACGCCGGTCGAGACCGAAAACTTCGAGGCGATGCGGCTGGCCGGCGGCTGGGTCGACCTGATGCGGCTCAACGTGCCATCGGAACAGAAGCTCTACACCTGGTGGAGCTATCGGGCGCAGGATTGGGAGGCGTCCAATCGTGGCCGGCGGCTCGACCATGTCTGGTCGTCGCCAAACCTGGTGCCTGATTTTGCCGGCTACGAAATCCTGAGGGCGGCGCGCGGTTGGGACCGGCCGTCGGACCATGTGCCGGTGATTGCGCGGTTCAATCTGGATTAACGGAGTCGTCGATAAAAGGCGTTCGTCGCGATCCTTCGCGCCAAGCATCGAGTTCTCTCGCGGCAACGGCCTCAACCCGAAAAGCGCGGGGCCAGTTCCTCGATGCGGCGGATCATGTCGTGGAATTCCTCGGAGATGCGCTGGTGGAGTTTGACCGCCAATTCCGGATACTCCTCCAGGATGCGCCGGAACATCTTGCGGCTCAGCCTTATCACTTCCGAATCGATTTCGGCCGAGGCGCTGGTCAGCCGGTTGGTGTCGGCGATCAGCGCCAGTTCGCTGAGCATCGTGCCGGGACCGACTTTGCCGATCGGGATGCGCTCGCCATTCTGCTCGCGATAGAGCACGATACGCCCGCTGACCACGACATAGGCCGAGTCGGCCACGTCGTCCTCGCGATAAAGCTTGTGGTCCGCCTGCACGAGAGTGGTCTCGGCTCCGAAGGCGAGCAGGCGCAGCTGTTCCTGCGTGAAGCCCTCGAAAAGCCTCACGGCGGACAGGATGCGGATGTCGTCATCCAGCGCCATCTAGCTTTGTCCCCGAACGGTCAGTCCAATCCCTCCTCTGCGGTACGGTCCCTGAATCCCCCTAGGATCGTACCCGAAAGCGGCCCCGTCCAGACCGCCAATTGGATAGTGAAATGTTTAAGGAACCAGCTTGTAGCCGCCGCTTTCTGTCACAAGAATTTCAGCATTGGAAGGATCGCGCTCGATCTTCTGGCGCAGACGGTAGACATGGGTTTCCAGCGTGTGCGTGGTGACGCCGGAATTGTATCCCCATACTTCCTCCAGTAGCACGTCACGCGTCACCACCTTCTGGTCGGCGCGATAGAGATATTTGATGATCGAGGCCTCCTTTTCCGTCAGCCGCACCTTGCCGCCGCGCGGGTCGATGAGCAGTTTCTGGCTGGGCTTGAAGGTATAGGGGCCGACCGAGAAGGTCGCGTCCTCGCTCTGCTCATGCTGGCGCAGCTGCGCCCGGATACGGGCAAGCAGCACCGCGAAGCGGAATGGCTTGGTCACATAGTCGTTGGCGCCGGCCTCGAGACCCAGAATTGTGTCCGAATCGGTGTCGTGGCCGGTCAGCATGATGATGGGCGCCTTGTAGCCGCCCTTGCGCAGGATCTTCACCGCCTCGCGGCCGTCCATGTCGGGCAAGCCGACATCCATGATGAGCAGATCGATCAGCCCGCCGCGCGCAGCGGTGACGCCTTTTGCCGCAGTGGATTCCTGCAGCACGTCGAATTCCTCGTAGAGGGACAATTGCTCGACCAGTGTGCCGCGCAGGTCGTCATCGTCATCGACGATCAGGATGGTACGTGAGGTCATGGATCAATCCGTTGTTTTGAAAAGTGAATTCAGTTGACCGCTGCGTATTTATGCGGAAGCTTGCCGGCACAATAGCCGATCACAGTGATTTGTTCCGTGGCACGATCATACAAGAAAAAACGCGATCGCAATGCAGCCGGCGCAATTTTGGCAAAACGGCTGCGCGTGATGACCGTGCGGGCGCGGCCCGGCCACCCAAGCCAGGGCCTGCTGCAGGCCGGCAAAACGGTGTTTGCGTGCGCGCTGGGGCGTGGCGGCATCTCGTCCGGCAAGCGGGAAGGCGACGGCGCAACGCCGCTCGCTTCGATGCGCATCCTGGCGGGCTATTTTCGGGGGGATCAGTTTGCCGCCGGCCGCAGGACGCGGCTGGCGATGGCGCCGATCGGGCCGGACCTCGGCTGGTGCGAGGTCCCAGACGACCGCAATTACAACAGGCCGGTCAAGATGCCCTATGGCGCCAGCCACGAACGCATGCGGCGCGACGACCGGCTCTATGACGCCTGCCTGGTGCTCGACTGGAACATCGCGCCGCGCCGCCGCGGGCGCGGCAGCGCCATCTTCTTCCACCTGGCGCGTCCCGGCTTCACGCCGACGGAAGGTTGCGTGGCGGTCACCGCGCGCACGATGGCGCGGCTTTTGCCGCTGCTGTCGGACCGGACGGTGGTGAGGGTGGTGAGATAGGGGAATAGGGGAATAGGGGAATAGGGGAATAGGGGAATAGGAAGTCTTCAGGAGCAGCAGACACGCCCAAGCCGCATCATCAATGCTACTCCCCTATCCCTTCCTGTTTCGCTGCCAGCCGATGTCTAGAAGGCCCAGCCGGCCGGTCTCGCGGTCCATGGCGCGGGTGATGTCCTTGCGGGCGGCGCCGATATCGCGCAACTGGCGATCGGATAGATCCTCGACGTTCTGGTAGCCAAGATTGACCGCGACCCTGGCCTGCCGCAGCCAATCGCGGACAGCCGACAGCCAGCCCGGCCGGGCGATGTATGCAGGGTGAAGAACGATGTGAGACATGACGGGATCCGTATTCTCCGGACATCAAATCCGGTTTGATGGTGTTTTGATGTTGCAATCATGCCGGATTGAAAAACAAACGGGAAACGAGTAGTTCTTTTCTCATCATCAAGTTTTATTTGAGGATTGAGGCTCCATGGACCGCTTCGATCGGGCCGCGCGCTGATGGCAGCCCTTTTGCCTGGAACACGGGCGCTCAGGACGCTGGAGGCGGCGGCCCGGCACCTCAATTTCACCCGAGCCGCCGACGAGCTCGGCCTGACGCCCGCCGCCGTCAGCCACCAGATCAAGGAAATCGAGGATCAGCTCGGCATCGTGCTGTTCACCCGCACCAGCCGCACCATCCGTCTGACGGAAGCGGGCACGGTGCTGTACGAGGCGGCGACCGACACGCTCGACCTGCTTGGCCGGGCCGTGATGCGGGCGCGCAAATTGGCGCGCGGCACAGAATTCCTGAAGGTGACGCTGGACGCGCAGTTCGCGGCGAAATGGCTGATGCGGCGTGTCGAGAATTTCCGCAAGCAGCGGCCGGGCATCGAACTCAGGTTCGACATTGCCTATGGCTTGCGCGATTTCGATCTCGACGACGTCGATGTCGGCATCCGCTTCGGCGCCGGCAAATATCCAGGACTCTGCGCGCATCGCCTGTTCGACAACATCATCATTCCGGTGTGCAGTCCGGGCCTCCTGGCATCTGGGCCGCCCCTGCGCGAGCCGCGCGACCTGTTCAACCACACGCTTGCCCATATTGAATGGGCCCGCCAGGGCGTGACCTGGCCGAACTGGCGCATGTGGATGGCGGCGGCCGGCATCAACGATTTCGACGACAGCCGCACCGTCGTCTTCGGCACGTCCACGGATGCTGTCCAGGCGGCGCTGGACGGCAATGCCGTCGCGCTCGCCGATTTCGCCATGGTGGCGAACGACCTGTCCGAGGGCCGGCTTGTGCGGCCCTTCGAACTCAGCATCAGGGTTGCGCCGGAATTCGCCTATTTCCTGGTCTATCCCCAGGCCATGGCAGACGATCCCCGTATCGTCGCGTTCCGCGAATGGATCCTCGAGGAAGTTGCCAGGACGCGGACGGCGGACAAGGTCTAATCTCTTGTCTTATGCAATTCCCTAGGGAAAGCGCTACACGCTTTTCCCAGGAAAACCGCGACGGACTTTTCCTGGAATTGCTCCGCGCTCAGGACCGGGCGTTGTGGCCGAAGATCATCCTTGTGTATTTCTTCCATTTCCATTTCAGCTTCTTGTACAGAAGCGGGTGCTTTTTGCCGGCGACGGAAGTCTGGAAAGCGCCGTTTTCGCTGCCTTGCTCGACAATTGGCCGCTCGAACCACAGCATCTCAATGCCCAGTTTTTCGTCCATCTGCTCGATCTGGTGGTCGATCACGGTGTATATTTTGTGCTGATCGATCCAGGCACAACGGGCTTCGGCGACCGGACGGGTGATGAGATAGGAATCCGCGCACCTGGCATGCAGCGCCGGGTAGAGCCTCTGACCCCTGCGCAATTTCCAGCTTGGCGTGTAGTAGTTGCTGCCGTTGCCGAGATAGATGACGGCCTTGCGCATCGGGCTGCCGAGTTCGGCCAGCCCTTGCCGGAATTTGGCGACGAAGTCGCGCGCGAGGAAGACGTCGTCCTCGAACACCAGGCAATAGGGCAGGTCGGTTTCGAGGAAGTCGCGCCAGATGCCGACATGCTTCAGCGCCAGCGAGACCTGCGCCGGGTGGACAAAATCGGGAGCGACCAATTCAGCACGAATCTTCGGGGTGAGATCTGGCTTGTCCCAGTCCGTGTAAAAGTAGACGGGCACGCCGCGCCGCTCAAACTCGCGGACAATGTGGCGGCGGCGTTCGTCATAGCCATGCTTGACGTGGCAGATCCGGGTGAACACCAGGTCGCGGGGAAATCCGGATTCATCCGTCGTCGTCAAAGCGTTATCTCAGCTCGCCGCGGCGCCGAACCAGCCGATCACCGCGCCGATGATCAGCAGCACGCCCAGCCAATGACCGCCGTCGATGAGGGTCAGGTCCCAGCCGAAATTCTCATAGCGATGGTTGACCGACAGCGTCGTGGCGACGAAACCCAGCCAAAGCACGAAGCCGAAGATCAGGCCGGCGAGCCAGGTCGGCTCACCACCCGTCATCGCGCCGACGACCAGGGCCATGATGTAGGCCATCAGCAGCTCGGCGATGAAGGAGATGACGAAGGGCAGCGGCGATTTCTTCATCGTCGCCGGATCGAGCTTGACGGCCTTCAGCCAGGGCTTGCTCAACGCCATGTACCAGGCGGCGCCGAACAGCCATGCGACGACGGCGGCGGCAACCACCGCGATCCAGTTCACTGCTGAAAAATCCATGAGTTCCCCCTCCTGTGCGGTTTTATGGAAACGCCTGTTCGGCGATGGCGTCAAGCAGTCGCCACACGGTCGTGCGCTTGACTTCTGCATCCTCGAGCGCCCTTGTCACCGGCACCTGGTAGACGCCAAGCGGCTCCAGCCCCGATCGCGGCAGATAGGACCGACCGGGATCGCCGACGAGGACCTCGGCGCCACGCCGCTTGAGCGCCGAAAACCACGGCATCAGCCGGTCGGCGAAGGGTTTGTCGTAGAAGACGTCGCCAGCCAGGATCACATCCCAATCCGCATCGGTGCCGATACAGTCCGTGTCGAGGAATTTGTTCACGACGCCATTGGCGTCGCTGTTGAGCCGGATCGCTGTGGCGCAGAACGGGTCTATGTCGGCAGCGGTTACCTCGGCGGCCCCCGCCCTGGCGGCGGCGATGGCGACGAGCCCGGAGCCCGAGGCGAAGTCGAGCACGCGCTTGCCTCGCACCATATCGGGATTGTCGATGACATAGCGGGCGAGGCCCTGGCCGCCGGCCCAGGCGAAAGCCCAGAAGGGTGGCGGCAGGCCGATCTCGACCAGTTCGTCCTCGGTCCGCTGCCAAAGATCATGCGCCTCATCGGCGAGGTGGAGAAGAATCTCCGGTACATGCGGCGGCGCCATCAGCGTCGTATTGTCGAGGATGAACTGTCTGGCGCTGTCAGAGGTGAGTGCCGTCACGGCGCCGGCGTCAGCCCGCCCATGCGGCAGACTTCCTTCCATTCGGCCGGGGTCACCGGCTGCACGGAAAGCCGTCCGAGCCGCACCAGCGCCATCTCGGCCAGTTTTGGATTGGCCTTGACCTCTTCCAGCGTCGGCGGGTTCGGCATATCCCTGACGGCGCGGATGTCGACACACTCCCAGCGCGGATCATCGGATGTGGTGTCGGGATGGGCCAGCGCGCAGACCTCGGCGATGCCGACCACGTTCAGCCCGTCGTTGGAATGGTAGAAGAAGCCGAGATCGCCGATCTGCATGGCCTTCATGTTGTTGCGGGCGGCGTAGTTGCGCACGCCGTCCCATTGCGTGCCGGCCTTGCCCTTGGCCTTCAACGCCTCGAAGGAGAAAACCGAGGGTTCGGATTTGAACAGCCAGTAGTTCATTTTTCTCTCCTCCTTGCGGCCCGGTCGCGGGCGACCGGATTTAACTAGCCGCCGGCTTATTGAACGTCCAGTTCCACTGGCGGATTTCGACGCTTTCGAACAGGCCGGCCCTGGCATAGGGGTCAGCGGCCGACAAGGCGTGTGCGCCTGTCAGATCGGGCGCCTCGACGACAACAAGGCTGCCGTTTGGCTTGCCGTCGGCGTCGAGGAACGGACCGGCAAAGGCCAGCTTCTTGTCGCTGTTCAGCCCTTCGAGGAAGGCGACATGCTCGGGCCGCGTGTCGAGGCGCACCTGCAGGCTTCCGGGCTTGTCCTTGCAAATCAGAGCAAACAGCATGGTCTTTTTCCTGGGCGGTTGGATCAGGGATCAATCGTTGGTTTCGGTCTTCAGCGGCCGGGTCATCAGGGCCGTCACGGCCTGGCCGATGGTGATCCTGCCGTCCAGTATGGCGGCCACGGCGGCGATGATCGGCGCATCGATGTTGCGCTCGGCGGCGATGCGGGCGGCGATCGCCGCGGTCGGCACGCCCTCGGCCAGCGGCAGTCCGGAAAGCGCCCTGCCTTGCCCGAGCGCCAGCCCGTAGGCGAAATTGCGCGATTGCGTCGACGAACAGGTGAGCAGCAGGTCGCCAAGGCCGGAAAGCCCCATCAGGGTCTCGGGCCTGGCGCCAAAGGCGGCACCGATGCGGCGCAGCTCGACGAAGCCGCGCGTGACCATGGCGGCCTGGGCACTGGCGCCGAGCCCGGCCCCGGTGACAGCGCCGGCGGCGATGGCGAAGACGTTCTTCAAGGCGCCGCCGATTTCGACGCCGATTAGGTCGTCGCTCGAATAGCAGCGCAGGTTTTCAGCCGAGAAACGGGCGGCAAGGTCGGCCGCTAGCGCCTCGTCGCCGGCAGCCACCACCACCGCCGTCGGCAAGCCACGGGCGACGTCGCTGGCGAAGCTTGGCCCCGACAGGGCGGCGACCGGGTTTCGCGGCAGGATTTCCGCAGCGATTGCCGACAGCAAGGCGCCTGTGTCGCGCTCGATGCCCTTGGCGCAAAGCACGAGTGGAATGCCAGCGGGCATATGATCCTTAGCGGCCGCCAGCGTCGCCCGCAACGCTTGCGCAGGCGTCACCGCCAGCACGCAATCGGCCCCGGCAAGCGCTGCCTCGATGTCGCTCGTCGCCTCTATACCGGGCGCGATGGCAATGCCCGGGAGATAGCGCGGGTTCTCGCCACGACCGATCGAGGCCACGGTTTCAGGGTCACGTGCGAACAGCCGTACCGAGTGGCCGGCGCGCAGCATGGCCAGCGCCAGCGCCGTGCCCCAAGCGCCGCCGCCGAGCACGGCGACACGCCAGCCGCTTTTGCCGGGGCCTTCGCTCTTCATGGCTTTATCGGTCATGCCTTGGCTCCGCGCCGGCCGGAGCCGACCATTGGCGTCGAGACGCTATCCAGCGGCCAGCGCGAGCGCGGCACAAAATCGAAGCCGTTCTCCTGCGCCATGCCTTCGCGCAGGCGCTCGATGCCGGCCCAGGCGATCATCGCGGCATTGTCGGTGCACAATTTCAGCGGCGGCGCGACGAAGGTGAAACCATTCTCGGTACATAGCCGCTCCAGCGTCGCCTTGATGGCACGGTTGGCGGCGACGCCGCCGGAGACGACCAGCGCCGGGTTTTTGGTGCCAGGGAATGTCTTGCGAAAGCGTGCCAGGGCGCGAGAGACGCGGTCGGCGAGCGCATCGGCGACCGCCGCCTGGAACGAGGCGCAGATGTCGGCGACATCCTGGTCGCTCAAGGGCTCGATCGCGGTTGCCGCCTGGCGCACGGCCGTCTTCAAACCGGAAAACGAGAAATCGGGCTGTGCCGAGCCTTTCATCGGCCGCGGAAAGGCAAAGCGCGAGGCATTGCCCGACAGCGCCGCCTTCTCGACATTGGGACCGCCGGGATAGGGCAGGCCGAGCATCTTGGCGGTCTTGTCGAAGGCTTCGCCGAGCGCGTCGTCGATGGTGGTGGCCCAGCGCTGGTAGTCGCCGACGCCGCGCACGGCGAGGATCTGCGTGTGGCCGCCGGAAACCAGCAGCAAGAGATAGGGGAATTCCAGACCGTCGGTCAGCCGCGCCGTCAAGGCGTGGCCTTCGAGGTGATTGACGGCGATCAGCGGCTTGCCGGCCGCCGCCGCGATAGCCTTGGCCGTCATCAGGCCGACGATCAGCCCGCCAACGAGGCCCGGCCCGGCGGTCGCGGCGATCGCGTCGATATCGGCAAGCGCCACGCCCGAATCGGCGAGTGCGGCCTCGACGATGCCGTCCAGCGCCTCGACATGCGCGCGCGCGGCGATCTCCGGCACGACACCGCCGAAGGCGGCATGCTCCTCGATCTGGGAGAGCACGATATTGGACAGGATTTTCGGCGCGGCGTCGCCCTCCAGCGCCACGACGCTGGCGGCGGTCTCGTCGCAACTCGTCTCAATGCCCAGAACGCGGATCAATTCGTCGCTATCCCAAGAGATTGTTTATATGGCTATTCCCCATTAGGAAAAGGCCGGCAAGACCTCGATTTCGCTCGGGGGTTATCACGGACCGCGCGCCATGCAAACTTTGAAAATCGGAACACGGAAAATCGGAACACGCGGCAGCCCGCTGGCGCTCGCCCAGGCGCATGAGACGCGTGTGCGGCTGATGAAAGCGCATGGCCTTCCCGAGCAGGCGTTTGAAGTGGTGCCCATCTCGACCAGCGGCGACCGTATTCAGGACCGGCCACTGTCGGAGGCCGGCGGCAAGGGCCTGTTCACCAAGGAAATCGAGGAAGCGCTGCTCGACGGTCGTATAGACATCGCCGTGCATTCGTCGAAGGACATGCCGACGACGCTTCCTGACGGACTGGAGCTCTCCACTTTCCTGCCGCGCGAAGACGCGCGCGACGCTTTCATAGGCAAGGCGGTCAAGCGGATCGTCGATCTGCCGCATGGCGCCAAGCTCGGATCGTCGTCGCTCCGTCGCCAGGCGCTGATCCGGCGCATGCGGCCGGATTTCGAGGTGGTGATGTTCCGCGGCAATGTGCAGACGAGGCTGCGCAAGCTGGATGAAGGCATCGCCGAGGGCACCATCCTCGCCTATGCCGGGTTGAAGCGGCTCGGGCTCGAAGGCGTGATCACCGACCTGATGTCGCTGGAGGATTTTCCGCCGGCGCCGGGACAAGGCGCGATCGGCATCGAAACACGCGTCGGCGACCGTGATATCGAGAACATGCTTGCGGCGATCCATCACGCGCCGACCGGCCAGGCCTTGGCCTGCGAGCGCGCGTTTCTCGCCGCGCTCGACGGCTCGTGCCGCACACCGATCGCCGGCCATGCGACGGTATCAGGCGGGAAACTGTCCTTTGCCGGGCTGATCATCTCGCCCGACGGCACGGAGTGGCATGACGTCCGGCTGGAAGGCGAGGCCGCCGACGCAGCGGAAATTGGGGCTGATGCCGCACGGACAGTTCGCGCCAGGGCTGGCGAAAAGTTCTTCGACGGTTGGCTCTGAAAATGCTTCGCGTCCTGGTCACCAGACCGGAGCCGGGTGCGTCGCGCACGGCGCGAAAGCTGGAGGAGATGGGTTTTGAGCCTCTTCTGCTGCCATTGACGGAGACGATGGCACTGCCGGTCGATGCCAAGGCGGTTCCGGACGACGTGGCCGCCGTGGCCGTCACCAGCGCCAATGCCGTGCGCCATACCCCCAGAGATCTGATGGCGATGCTGTCCAACCTGCCTTGCCATGCTGTCGGCAAGAGGACAGCCGAGGCCGCGCGCGACGCGGGCTTTCTCTCGGTCAGCGAGGGGCCTGGCGATGCCGAGGCGCTGGCCGACTGCATGGGAATCGCGTTTTCCGGTAAAGCGATCGTCTATCTCTGCGGGCGCGTGCGGTTTCCGGCCTTCGAACAGAAGCTGGAAGCTGCTCACGTCCAGGTCCATGCCGTCGAGACTTATGACACGATTGCGGTGAGCTATTCGGACGAAGCGATTCTTCCGCTGATATCAGGCCAATCCGTCGACGCGGTGCTGCTCTATTCGGCCAAGGCCGCTGCCGCGATGCAGGTCCTGGCCAGCCGGCCTGCCCTGCAAAAGGTCTTTGAAAAGACGCGGGTTTTTGTCCTTTCCGTGCGCATCGCCGCCGCCTTCGGCGACAGCGCCGGCAAGGCAGTCCGCGTCGCCGCACGATCCGACGAGGAGGCGCTACTGGCACTTTTGCGGGCACGGCCCTGATCCGCGTCATCACACCGCCCCTTTTCACCGCTTGGTGATGTGCTAGACCCTTTCTGAACCATCACGCGCCGCCGGGCGTTGAGACGAAGCGAATTTTGCGGAGCCCATGCATGGTCAAGACGCCGAAGATGCGACACTCGAAAGGCCGCCGCGATCCGGTGACCATCGACCTCGATCCGGGCGCCGTCTCACGCATCGTCGACGAGGATGCCGCCAAGGATATCGCCCAGACGGACGAGGCGAAGGCCGAGGAAGCAGCGAATGCCTCGCAGCCAGAGCCCCCGGAAGAGCCGGTGCATGCCGATCAGGCAGATCTCGAACCCTGGGAGCATGGCGATGCCGCCGCCGGGCAGTCTGGCACGGATTCGCCACCGCATGCCGAGGCCAAGACCGCCGAGCCGGAAATGCCTTATCCCGGTTCGGATACTCCCGCCAACCGCGCCAAGGCTTCCGACTATAATTTTGAGGATGCAACCGCCAAAACCGCCGAGACCAAGGCGGCTTCCGGAAAAGCCGACGCAAGGAGCGAACCGATGACAGTGCAGCCGAAGCGGGGCGGCCTCAACGGCGTCGCCGCCGGCGTCATCGGCGGCGTCATCGCGCTGGTCGGTGCCGGCGGCCTGCAATTTGCCGGCCTGCTCGGCGCGCCGGGATCCGCTCCCGGTGCCTCGCTCGCTGGTGTCAATGGTGAGATCGCCTCGCTGAAGAGCGAAATCGCGGACATGAGGGAAGCCGGCAACAACAATGGTGCGTCGGCCAAGGTCGATGGACTGTTGTCGGGGCTCGACCAGGTCAAGAGCGATGTCGCGGCGCTGAAATCGGCGGTCGAACAGGGCGGCGCCGGCGACAATGCCGGGCTTGCAGCACTTGGCGACAAGATCAAGCAGATCGAAACCACGGTGGCGGCCCTCGGCAAGGCCGGCAGCACGGCACCGGTCGATCTTGGTCCGCTCAACGAAAAAATGGCGGGTCTCGATGCTCTGGTGAAGTCGACGGGCGAGGCGGCGAAGGCGCAGGAAGGTCGGCTCGCCGCGCTCGAACAGTCGGTGTCGCAGCTTTCCGGCAAGGTCGATGCACAGGCATCGCAGCCGAAGGTCGCGCTCGCCATCGCGGCTTCGGCGCTGAAGGCCGCGCTCGATCGTGGCGCGCCGTTTTCGGCCGAACTCGATACGCTGGCCGCGATTTCGCCTGATGCGCCGCAGCTCGCGACATTGCGCCCCTATGCCGAAAAAGGCGTGCCGACCCGCACCGAGATCGCTTCGCAGATGGATGCGGCCGCCAATGCCATGGTGGCAGCGGCCACGCCGGTCGACCAGAATGCCGGCTTCCTGCAGAACTTGATGTCGAGCGCCGAATCGCTGGTCAAGGTCCGGCCGATCGGTGCCGTTGAAGGCGCCGGCGCACCGGAAACCGTGGCGCGCATGGAGGTTGCGGTCACTCAGGGCGACTATGGCAAGGCACTCAGCGAATATGAAACATTGCCGCAAGCCGTGAAGGCCGCGGGCGCCGACTTTGCCGGCAAACTGAAAGCCCGCATCGAGGTCGAAACCCAGGTCGACGCGCTGATCTCCGGCGCGATGAAGGCATGAGGGCAACACGATGATCCGCCTGCTCGCCTTCCTCATCGTCGTCTTCGCGCTCGGGCTGGGCTTTGCCTGGCTGGCGGACAGGCCCGGCGACATGGTCGTCACCTTCAACGGCTACCAATACCAGGTGAGCCTGATGGTGGCGGCGGTGGCCGTCGTCGCCGTCGTTGCGGCGGTGATGATCGTCTGGTGGCTCATCAAGTCGCTGTGGAACAGCCCCTACACCATCTCGCGCTATTTTCGCGTGCGCCGCCGTGACCGTGGCTATCAGGCGCTGTCGACCGGCATGATCGCCGCCGGCGCCGGCGACGGGGCGCTGGCCCGCAAGAAGACCAAGGAAGCGGCCAAGCTGATCCGCTCCGACCAGGAGCCGCTGATCCATCTGCTCGAGGCGCAGGCATCACTGCTCGAAGGCGATCATGAAGGCGCGCGCCAAAAATTCGAGAGCATGCTCGACGACCCCGAAATGCGGCTGCTTGGCCTGCGCGGGCTTTACCTGGAGGCCGAGCGGCTGGGCGACCGCAACGCAGCCCGGCACTATGCCGGCCGCGCCGCCGCGGTGGCGCCGCAACTGGCCTGGGCGGCCGAATCGACGCTGGAGGAGCTGACCGCGCGCGGTGACTGGGACGGTGCGCTGAAACTGGTCGATGCGCAGAAGTCGACGCGGCAGATCGAACGCGACGCCGCCAACCGCCGCCGCGCCGTGCTGTTGACCGCCAAGGCGCAATCGCTCGCCGACAGCGATCCCGCGGCTGCCAGGACAGCGGCGATCGAGGCTAACAGACTGCGGCCGGATTTCGCCCCCGCCGCCGTTGCCGCCGCCGCGGCGCTGTTCAAGCAGAACGACGTACGCAAGGGCTCGAAGATCCTCGAAGCAGCATGGAAGGCCGAGCCGCATCCCGAAATCGCGGAGCTCTATACCCATGCAAGGCCGGGTGACGCCGTGTTTGATCGGCTCAACCGGGCAAAGAAGCTGCAGGAGATGAAGAAGAACCACGCCGAATCGTCGATGACGGTGGCGCGTGCCGCGCTCGACGCGCAGGATTTGCCGGCCGCCAGGCGCGAGGCCGAAGCCGCGATCCGCATGGATCGCCGCGAGGGTGCCTATCTGCTTCTTGCCGATATCGAGGAGGCCGAGACCGGCGACCAGGGCAAGGTGCGGCAGCTTCTCTCCAAGGCGGTGCGGGCGCCGCGCGATCCGGCCTGGGTGGCCGACGGCGTCGTCTCCGAGCGCTGGGCGCCGGTATCGCCGGTTACCGGCCGTCTCGACGCCTTCGAATGGCGCGCGCCGATGGAGCGGCTTGGCCAGCTGATCGACAGCCGCGATGAGCCGGATGCCCCGGTAGTGGCCATCGAGGCGCCGGCTAGGCCGGAAAAGCCGGTCGGCGTGATCGATCATGCCGCCTCGGGCAACGAGGCGACGGGCAAGGACGCCGAAAGCCGCGAGGATCATGTCACCCCGGTCACGGCCGCCGCCTTTGCCGCGGTGCCGGCCGATGCCGAAGCCGTCGAGCCGGCGGAAGAACTGGCGCGCCTGCCGGACGATCCAGGCGTCGATCCGGACGACGAGGCGGAAAAATCGCCACGCCGGTTCCGGCTGTTTTGATTTGGGCCGGCCATCGGGCCGTTTGGGAATGAATTGATGTTCGAGCGCGTTCTGTCGTTTCTCAGGGATTTGCCGGCCGGCTCCGCCAGCCATACCAGCACGGACGACCCGCGCGTCGCGGCTTCGGCGCTGCTCTACCATGTGATGAATGCCGACGGCGTTCGCCAGGATGTCGAGTGGGAGCGGTTCAAGGCGGTGCTGGCGCAGAGCTATTCGATCAACGGTGCCGAACTCGAAGCGCTGGCCGCCGCAGGCGAGCGCGCCGACAACGAGGCGATCGACCTCTACGCCTTCACCAGCGTGCTCAAGCGCCATCTCGACGCGGAGGGGCGCAAGGCCTTCATCGGCCTGATGTGGGAGATCGTCTATGCCGATGGCGAGCTGCACGAGCTCGAGGACAATACGGTGTGGCGGGTCGCCGAGCTGATCGGCGTCGAGCGCCACGACCGGGTCGAGGCGCGCCGCAAGGCCGCGGCCGAGGTGCCGGGCGCCCGTGGGACGTCAAGCGACGAATAGACGGGATCTCGTCCAACGATGCCGCCCAGAACGAGCCCGAGGCCAAAAATCCTGATCGTGCTGCATCAGGAGAATTCGAGCCCCGGGCGCGTCGGCCACATGCTGCTGGAAGAAGGCTTCGATCTCGATATCCGCCGCCCGCCGCTCGGCGACGCCTTGCCGGAAACACTGGATGGTCATGCCGGCGCGGTGGTGTTCGGCGGGCCGATGAGCGCCAATGACGAGGACGAATTCGTCCGCCGCGAGACCAACTGGCTGGAAATCCCGCTCAGGGAAAACCGGCCACTGCTCGGCATCTGCCTTGGCGCGCAGATGCTGGCCAATCATCTCGGCGGCAAGGTCGAGGGCCATGGTGAAGGGCTGGTCGAGATCGGCTGGTATCCGCTGAAGGCGACCGAGGCCGGCAAGAAACTGATGCACTGGCCCGAAATGGTCTACCAGTTCCATCGCGAGGGCTTTTCGCTGCCGAGCGACGCGATGCTGCTGGCCACGAACGAGACCTATCCCAACCAGGCTTTCCGCTACGGCGACAATGCCTGGGGCATCCAGTTCCATGGCGAACTGACCCGGGTGATGATGCAGCGCTGGGTGGTGCGCGGCGCCCACCGCTTCGAGCTGCCCGGCGCCCAGCCCGGCCGCGACCATCTCGGCGGCCGGCTGATCTGGGACATGCATTTGAGGCGCTGGCTCGACGAGTTCTTGCGCATGATTTTTGGCGGACCGGTGGCGCGGTAGAGCCGAACCAGTGCTCTGAACGGCCAAATCCGGCCGACTTCCGACCGGCGGCTTTCGGCGCGTGAAAACTAGAGCAATTCCAGGAAAAGTGCGTAGCGGTTTTCCGTCCGGAATTGCGTGAAAACAAAGAGTTAGAGCGGTTCGGCGATTCCAACAAACACTGAACCGCTCTAGTCCGAAAAGCTCACGCTCACGCCGCGCTGCCGAAAATAAGCCTGCATCAACTTGCGGCCCGAGCGGTTGCTCTGCGCCAATTTGGCAGGATCGAACACCGCATGTTTTATCCCCTCTCGTGCCAGCGCTGCCTTGAGCGTCGCGATATGTGCGTCGATGTCGGCATTGTCCGCCCGAAGCGACGCATAGATACTTTCGGTTGCCTCGGCCACAGTCGGTTCGCTCACAGGTGTTGTCCTTTGGTTGGTTGGGCGGGCGGCTTAGAGCGGTTTAGCGATCGGCAGTATCGCTGAACCGCTCTAGCTCTTTGTTTTTACGCGATTCCGGACGGAAAACCGCTGCGCACTTTTCCTGGAATTGCTCTAGCACAGATTCGCGGCCCCGCCGATACCGATGAAGCCTTCAGTTTCGTCCTTTGAGGTGCCGCACCTTGCGCAGCGCCGGGAATAGATAGGCCCACAAGCCAGCAACCGCGACGGCGCCGACGCCGCCGATGACGACCGCCGGCACCGTGCCGATCAGCGCCGCCATGGTGCCGGCACGGAACTCACCCAATTCGTTGGAGGCACCGACGAAGACCTGGTTGACGGCGTTGACGCGGCCGCGCACCTCGTCGGGCGTCCACAGCTGGATCAGCGTTTCCCTGATATAGACGCTGAACATGTCGGTGGCGCCGAGGAAGACGAGCGCCGCGATCGACAGCCAGGTGAGGGTCGACAGGCCAAACAGCACGGTGAAAGCGCCGAACGCCGCCGCGGAGCCGAGCATGATGATGCCGGCGTGGTTGCGGAGCGGGTGGCCGGCGAGCCATACCGCGACGCAGATGGCGCCGACACTGGGCGCCGAGCGCAGCAGGCCGAGGCCCCATGGGCCGAGTTGGAGAATGTCGCGCGCATAGACCGGCAGCAGTGCCGAGGCGCCGGACAAAAGCACTGCGAACAGATCGAGCGAGATGGCGCCGAGCACGATCTTCTCGCTCCAGATGTAGCGGAAGCCGGCAAATAGTGTCTCCATTGTCGGCTTATCGGTGGCGCTTTGCTGGGCGGGTTTGGGAATGGTGAAGATCAGCAGACCGGCCACCAGCATCAGCACAGAGGCGACGGCGTATGCGGCTTCGGCCGAGATGCCATAGAGCAGGCCGCCGGCGACTGGACCGACAATCGTCGCCGTCTGCCAGGCGGAGGAGTTCCAGGCAATCGCGTTGCCGAAATCTTCCGGCGGCACCAGATTGGCGAACAGCGACGACGAGGCCGGTCCGTAAAAGGCGCGCGCCATGCCGAATAGCGCCAGAACGACGAAGATCGGCAGCGGACTGACGAGGCCGCGCAGCGTGAAGTACAGGAGAACGAGCGCACAGGCTGCCTCGACCACCGTTGCCAGCGCCATGATCAGGCGGCGGCCGAAGCGGTCGGCGACGACGCCTGTGACCAGCACCAGAAGCAGCGATGGCAGGAACTGGACGATGCCGACAATGCCGAGGTCGAACGGATCGCGCGTCAGATCATAGATCTGCCAGCCGACGGCGACGGAGACGATCATGGTCGCGAAGGTGGTGAGAAAGCGCGCCGTCCAATAGCTGAGGAAGGCTTTGTGCCGGAAAGCGGCGTAACGCTGCTCCGGTAAAGTTTGTTCAGGTATCATGAAGATAGGGCCCCGGTTGCTTTGGCATCGGCTGGCGGGGCACTTCCCGGATGGGCGCTGTTCCGGCCAATGGAACTTGGTAAAATTCGGCGCGGATATGCGTCAAAAACAGGCTTGGAGCAAGAGACTTTCGATCCGCGTCGTCGGTCGCACGCGGAAGTTACTGCCGTAGCGCGGCCGAAATCGCGTTCAATCCGCCTCTCAATTCGGCCTCCGTCGGCCAGCCGAAGCCGACGCGGAAGAAGCGCTTTTCCATCTCGAACCAGTGGCCGGGCCCGACATAGGTGCCGTGGTCTTCCAGCAGCCTGTTATAGAACCGGTCGAGGTCGAAGCCGGGCTCGACATTGAGGCGCGGGAAACCGACGACACCGCCCTCAGGCCGCACCCAGTCGACCAGCGGCTCGCGGTCGATCCAGGCCTGGACGATGTCGCGGCGCGTGGCCATTTCGGGAAGCAGCTTTGCCAGAAACGCGTCCCGGCGATCCAGCATGCCACGCGCAATGCCTTCGTCGATGACGCTGCCGCAGATGCCGATCTGCTCCTTGGCGGCGAGGAATTTTTCCTGGAGGGCTGCATCCCTGGTGATCAGCCAGCCGATGCGGATGCCGGGAATGCCGAAGGCTTTTGACAGCGACGAGACGCTGATGGCCTTTTTGCTCAGGGAGGCCGCCAATGGCAGGCGCTTGCCATAGGAAAGATCGCGGTAGGTTTCGTCGACCAGCAAATGGCAGCCACTGGCCTCGGCGAGCGCAACCAGCGCGTCGAGATCGGCGCGGCTCATCATGGTCCCGGTCGGGTTGTGCGGGCAAGTAACGCTGATCAGCCTGGTGTTCGGCCGCATCGCTGCCTTGATGCGCTCGACGTCGATGGCAAAGCCTTCCTCGAATGCCAGATCGACGAAGCTGATGGCGCAGCCGATCGCCCTCGGGGTTTCAATGTTGGTGGCGTAGTTGGGCCTGATGACGACGAGGTGATCGCTTACCGACAGCAGCGAGGTCGAGATGATGAACAGCGCGCCGGCGGCACCCGCTGTGACCAGCACATCGTCGGGCGCGATGCCGGCATCCTGCGCGGCGATCAGGTCGCGCAACGCCTTGTCGCCGCGGTGCTCGCCGTAAAAGAGCGTCAGGTCGGGCAGCGAGAGGCCGATGTCGGAGAGCTTCTGGTCGGCAATCGAGCTTTCGGAGAGATTGTAGCGGATACGCTCATAGCCGTACTCCTCCGGGGCTTCTCTCTCGATCACCATCCTGGTGTAGTTCATCGCGTCCCCCCGGAGCGGTTCACCGTTTCACGGAAACGGCAAGCAGCTCCATCCCCTTTGTCTAGACGCAATTCCGGACGGAAAACCGTTTCACACTTTTCCTGGAATTGCTCAAAGCTTGTCTGGTTAATCCAAGCCACAAAAGCATGAAGCCTGCCAAGGCGGAATCGCCGGCAGGCTTCAGACAAAACATTGGCTCAGATGAAACCGCTCAGGCCGAAACCTTGGCCTTCCTGCCCTTCGACTTGGCAGGCGCCGGCGCGACGGCCTTGCGGCCGAGCCCGATCGACTTCGCCAGTTCCGAGCGCGAAGCGGCGTAGTTGGGTGCGACCATCGGATAGTCCGACGGCAAGCCCCATTTGGCGCGGTAGGCGTCCGGCGTCAGGCCGAAATGCACGCCGATATGACGCTTCAGCGATTTGAACTTCTTGCCGTCCTCGAGGCAGATGATGAAATCCGGCGTCACCGACTTCTTCGGGTTGACGGCCGGGACAAGCGGTGCCGCCACCGGAGCGACCGGCTGGCCGAGCCCGCTGATCGAGGCGCTGACGCTGGCGATCAGCTCGGGAAGGCCGGACGCAGGCAGGCGATTCTTCTCGACATAGGCCGATACGATATGGGCTGTCAGTTCGAGAAGGTCGAGGGTCTTGCTGGCGTGGCTGTTTTCGTCGGTCAATCTATTTTCCTCCATCCATGGCGCATGACCTCGAAAATGGGGCCGTTTTCAAAAAGGATGATGCGCAAAATTAAAGTGCGTCGTCTTTGTGCGTCGCGCGCGACGCGATGTAGTGGGGCTGACTTCCTAGTCGGCAAATCTGCACAAAGCAATCTATCGGCGCGACATCACACGCCATTTTGAACAACTATACTAAACTGTAATAATATCAGACGATCAAGGCCTTGTCGCGCCACAGACGAAATCCGCCTTCGAAAGCGCGTGTGTTGTCACCGCGCCTGGAGTCGGGGGGCAATTCGTCGAGCTTGTCGACATTGCCGCCGCCGATGACGACATAGTCTGGCTGCAGGGCGGCGCGCAGCCGGTTGACGACGTCGAAGACATAGCCGCGCCACTTCTTCTTGCCGCGCTTTACCAGGCCGCGTTCGCCGACATAGTCCTCGAAACTCTGGCCTTTTCTGTAGGGGAGATGGGCAAGTTCCATCGGCTGGCCGACATTGTCGAGGACCATCGCCGCACCGAGGCCGGTTCCGAGGCCCAGGAACAGCATGCGCCCGCCCTCATAGCTGCCGAGGGCCTGCATCAGCGCATCATTGACCACCTTGACCGGCTTGCCGAACTCAGCGGCGAAATCGAAGCCGGCCCAGCCCCTGCCGAGATTCATGGGATCGAGCACCGGCTTGTTGTGGCGCACAGGGCCCGGATAGCCCATCGAGATGACGTCATAGGACAGGCCCTCGGCGAGCTTCTTCACCTTGCCGATCATCTGCCGTGGCGTCAGGTCAGGCCCGGAATCCGCCCGGCGCTCGGTGCCACCGTCGCTGGTCAGGATCTTGACGTGCGACCCGCCAATATCGATCGAAAGGACGACCTGCCCGGTGTCCGACGCAGCCTTCTCAGCCACCTTGGCCATCCTGTCCTCTCCGTTCATGCCACCGGATCAATCCAGCCATTGGGCGGCCCGAAGCCGGCCATGGCGTCCGCCGGTCCCCACGTCTTCGGCTCGTAAAGATGCGGCGGCGTGGTGTCGCCGAGCACCGGACCGACGATGCGCCAAGCCAGTTCGGCGGCGTCCTGGCGGGTGAAGAGCTGGCCATTGCCGTTCATGGCGTCGCCGATCAGCCGTTCATAGGGCGGCATGTCGCCCTTCGAATCGTCGAGCGCGGTCAGTTCCACCTGCTCGCCGGTCATGTCGTCGCCGGGCGCCTTGCGCTGGGCGCCGATGGCGATCGTCACCTGCGGGTCGATGCGAAAACGGACGTAATTCTGGTCGGTGGGCTTGATCGGATCGAAGACGTCGAGCGGCGGCCGCTTCAGCCGCACCACCACCTCGGTGACATGCACCGGCATGTTCTTGCCGGCGCGGATGAAGAACGGCACGTCCTGCCAGCGCCAGGTGTCAACGAAGAAGCGGACCGCCGCGAAGGTCTCGACCGGCGAGTTCGGCGCCACACCGGGCTCGGCGAGATAGCCGGTGAACTGGCCCCGCACGACATCGTCTTTCGTCAATGTCCGGATGGCGCGCAGCACCTGCACCTTCTCGTCGATCAGGTCGTCGGCTGAGCGGCCGACCGGCGGCTCCATGGCCAGGAGCAGCAGGATGTTGAGCAGATGGTTCTCGATGACGTCGCGGATAGCGCCGACATCGTCATAAAAGCGGCCACGCCCTTCGACGCCGAAGTCCTCGGCCATGGTGATCTGCACGCTCTCGACGTAATTGCGGTTCCAGATCGGCTCGAGCAGGGCGTTGGCGAAGCGGAAATAGAGCAGGTTCTGGATCGCTTCCTTGCCGAGATAGTGGTCGATGCGGAAGATCGACTGTTCGTCGAACACCAGGTGCAGCACGCGGTTCAGCCAGCGCGCCGACTGCAGATCGTGGCCGAAGGGCTTTTCCACCATCAGCCGCGCGCCATGCGCGGTGCCCGACTGCTCCAGGCCTTGCACGACAGTCTCGAACATGGACGGCGGCACCGCCATGTAGTGCAGCGGCCGCTGGGCGCTGCCGAGTGCCTTCTTCAGCTTCTCGAAGGTGGCCGGATCGCGATAGTCGCCGCTGACATAGCGCAGCAGCGACGCCAGCTTGGCGAACACCTTCTCGTCGATAGCACCGAGCGCGCTGACGATGCCGTCGCGAGCCCGGTCCTGCAATTGCCTCAAATCCCAGGCATCGAAGGCGACGCCGATCACCGGTTCGGTAAGCGTGCCCTTGGCGACCATCTGGTAAAGCGCTGGAAATATCTTCTTGTGGGCGAGGTCGCCGGTCGCTCCGAAGAGCACCAGCGTGTCGGACCGTTCCTGGCTCATGCCTGCGTCTCCCCTGCCGCCGTCACTTGCCGTCCTTCGGTTTTTCGATGTGACCGCCGAAGGCATAACGCATGGCGGACAACAGCTTGTCGGCGAATTCGGATTCGCCTTGCGAGGAGAAGCGATCGAACAGGGCCGAGGACAGCACCGGCGCCGGCACGCCGGTGTCGATCGCCGCCTTCAGCGTCCAGCGGCCCTCGCCGGAATCCGAGACCCGGCCGCCGAATTGCGCCAGACCCGGATCGCTCTTCAGCGCGCCGGCGGTGAGATCGAGCAGCCAGGAGCCGATGACGCTGCCATGCCGCCACACCTCGGCCACCTGCGGCAGATCGACGTCGAACTGGTAGTATTGCGGGTTTTCCAGCGGGCTGGTCTCGGCGTCCGCCATACGCTGCCGCTTGCCGGCATTGGCCGATTTCAGGATGTTCATGCCTTCGGCATAGGCGGCCATGACGCCATATTCGATGCCGTTGTGCACCATCTTGACGAAGTGGCCGGCGCCGCTCGGTCCGCAATGCAGGTAGCCATAGGGCGCGGTGCCGGCGGTCTTGTCCGGGGTGGGCGCGCCGGCATCGGCGCCAGGCGCCAGCGTGGCAAAGACCGAATCGAGGTGCTGCACCGCCACGTCGGGGCCGCCGATCATCAGGCAGTAGCCGCGTTCCAGGCCCCAGACACCGCCGCTGGTGCCGACATCGACAAGGTGGATGCCCTTGGCGGCCAGTTTCGCGGCCTGGTCGACAGCGTCGTGATAGTAGGAATTTCCGCCGTCGATGACGATGTCGCCAGGCTCCATCAGCGCCGCGACCTGATCGATGATCTTGCCGGTGATCGCCGCCGGCAGCATCAGCCAGACGCAGCGCGGCTTGGCGAGCTTGCCGACGAATTCCGCCATCGAGGCTGCTCCGGACGCGCCGTCGCTCACCAGCGCCGTGACGCTGGCCGGATTGATGTCGTAGACGACGCATTCGTGGCCGTCGCGCATCAAGCGCCGCACCATGTTGGCGCCCATCCGCCCCAGTCCCATCATTCCGATCTGCATGGTTTCGTCCTGTTTCCTAGAGATTTGCTGGGTTTGTCGAGGAAGGATCTACTGGCTGTCCTGAGCGCCTGACATGACGGAGAAGTCGACATTCTCCCAATCGCCGGTTCCGGGCCAGAAAAAAGTGAAGATCAGCGTGCTTCCGCTGGGGAGGCTGGCCGTGGGCAGATCGACAAGGTGAATGCCGAAAGCGTTCTCCCCCGTCTGGCTGTCGTGGGCGGTTGCCCAACTGTCGGTGCTCCAGTGGACAGTGGCTTCTGTCAGCAATTCGATACGCAGCGTCTTGCCGGCCGGCAGCGCGCGGATCTTGTTGTTGAAGCGCCATGTCCTGAATGGCGAAACGGTGTTGTCCTCGATGTAGCGCCTCACGCCTTGCGGCGGCATGTCGAAGACGGCGCCGTCGCGCAGCGAGCGCAACAGCTTGATATGTTCGGAATGCGCCCAGACCAGCGGCATGGCGCTGCCTGATGGCTTGCCATACAACAGTTCGCGCTCGGGAATATCGGCGCCGTCCCAGACCTGTTCGGGCAGCAGGCCGCCGGGTCCGGCCGACCGTTCCAGCGCATCGAGCAGGCTGGCCGCCTTGTCCTTGCGCCCAGCCGCCAGCTCGTAATGGGCGCGTTCGCCGGCGAGCAGCGGCCACGGCCGGCCTTGGCCGGTGCCGTCGAAGGGCGAGCCATCCTCGTGTTCACCATAGCCGTCGCTGTTGTAGCGGTACCAGAGCGATCCTTGCGGCAGCTCGCAGCGCAACTGCGCGTCGATGGCCTTGACGGTGTCGACGATGCGCGGATCGTCGGCGGCCCTCAGGCCAAAGCGCACCAGGGCCAGTACGTCCGGGCTGACGATTTCTTCGACCGGCCGTTCCGTGTCGCCGGGCGGCCGGTTCTTGATCGGGACATAGCCATCCTTCGGCGAGCCGGCATCGGCGCTGTCGGGCGGCGCGATGCGGACGTAGTAGCCGCCGACGCCCACGGCCCTGCAGATGGCGGTACCGGTGATATAGGTCCAGCGCTCGACCTGGTCGTTCCAGCAGTCGGCGGTCTCGCGCAGATAGCTTGCCGCATCCCGCTTGCCGCAGGTATCGAGCAGGTCGGCGCCGGCAAGCAGTGCCGCAATCTCGACGGCCAGCGTGAACGGGCTGTAGCCGGCGTCTTCTTCCCAGCGATCCTCGCCGGTCACGGGACCATTGCGCACGACATAGGACGCCGCGCGCTCGATCATCGGCAGGAAGGCCCTGAGCCTGGCAGTCGGCAGGTGGCCAGCGCGATGCAGGGCATCGGCCAGCAGCATGGGGAAGGCGCATTCGTCCATCTGGATGCCGGGCCAATAGGCGGAGCCGTCGAGCCAGGCGTTCTGCGGCCAATGGCCGTCCGGCTGTTGGATGGAGCGGAGGTATTCCAGGATCTGCAGCGCCGAAGCGGCATCGCCGGCGGCGAGATAGCCGCCCGCCGTTTCGACCAGGTCGCGCGGCCAGACCAGGTGATAGCCGCCGAGATCGTCATCACCTTTGTCGAACCCCCACGGGATCGACAGGCTGGCCACCGCCGCGCCCGGCATGGCCGATGACCGGTGGGTGGCCAGCATCGCGGTGGAGACGCGGTAGCTGTTTACTCCCGGCACCCCGGGCGTCCGGTCGCGGTCCAGTGGCAGCAGCCCCGCCTGCCATTTGCGCCATTTTTCGACATAGGATTTCGCCGCCGGTTCAAAACCCCGTTTCAGGCTGGCGAAGGCGCTTTCGGCGGCTTCGTCTGGAGTCGCGCCAAAACCCAACGCCAACACGGATTTTGTGTTGACGGCGGTGAAACCGATCTCGCCGGTCAGCGCTACATTGCCGTCCTCGGCGCGCCGCCAAGCCGGATCGAGCTTGCCGGCATGGTTCAATTGCTGCCAACCGTCGGAGAAGCCGACATAGCCGGCCGAACAATCCCGCCAGGGCAGCGACGAGGCCAGCGCCAGGCAGGTGCCGCGCCCCGAGGCAAACAGGACAGGCTTTCCTTGGTACTCGCCGACCCAGGCGGTGTTGCCCATGCCGGCATTGACCAGATGCGGCGCCAGAAGCGCGTAGACGCGGTAGTCGGCGACGGAGCCCTTCAGCGGGTTGAAGGTGATCTCCTGCAGCAAGGTCGGGCGCGCCGGATCGGCCAGAATGCGCTTCTCGATCCGGTAGGCGCCGTTATCGGCCGTGTTGGCCAGCCTGTAGGCGGGCACGCCGTCCTCGAACGGCTCGATGCCGTGCGCGGCATCCCGCTTCTCCTCGGAGAAATATCCATCCCTGCCGGTGACGATCAGGCCGAGGTCGCGCGTGCAGGCGCTGTCGACGCGCGGATAGTACACCTCGTTCAGGATGCCGTGGCTGATGGTGAACCAGACGCGACTGGACGGCGAAAGCGCCGATCCGACGCCGCTCTTGGCGCTAGAGGTCCAGCGCGCGGGAATTCCCGGTGCGCCCGGCGGCACAGTCGGCGTCATGCTTGTTCGCTCTCCTGGCCCGTATGCCTAGCCATCAACCGGAGCCATTTCAATCAGCGCACCGCAAGTTGATCGCCGGCGTACATCGGATTGCGGTTGACAGCCCGCCGGCCTTCTGCACTTTTGTCTGACAATAGATAAAAAACAGGATCGCAACCGCGAAATCATCGACAACCACACTGATCAGCAACTCTCGGGAGGAGTATCACATGAAGAAGCTATTGGTTCTCAGCATGCTTGCGGCAGTGCTCGCAGCCGGTACGGCTTTGGCCGACACCAGCGGCAAGAAGATCGCGTTCTCCAACAATTACGCCGGCAATTCGTGGCGGCAGGCGATGCTCGACAGCTATGGCATCGTCACCAAGGAGGCGGTCGACGACAAGATCGTCGGCGCAGCCGATGTCTTCACCACCGCCGACAAGGAGGTGCCGACCCAGGCCGCTCAGGTGCAGAACCTGATCCTGCAGGGCTATGACGCCATCGTCATCAACGCCGCCTCGCCGGATGCGCTCAACGGCGCCATCAAGCAGGCCTGCGACGCCGGCATCACCGTCGTTTCCTTCGACGGCACCGTGACCGAGCCCTGCGCCTACCGCGTCGTCGTCGACTTCAAGGACATGGGCAAGCAGGAAGTCGAGCATATGGCCAAGTTCCAGCCCAAGGGCGGCAATCTGCTTGAAATCCGAGGCCTGGCCGGCACTTCGATCGACGACGCCATCCATGCCGGTATCCTCGAGGGCGTTGCCGCCCATCCCGAGTTCAAGATCGTCGGCTCGGTCACCGGCGACTGGGACCAGACCACGGCGCAGAAGGCGGTCGCGACCATCCTGCCGTCGCTGCCCGACATCGTCGGCATCGTCGACCAGGGCGGCGACGGCTATGGCGCCGCGCAAGCCTTCGCCGCCGCCAACAAGCCGCGCCCGACCATCATCATGGGCAACCGGCAGGACGAATTGAAGTGGTGGAAGGAACAGAAGGACAAGGACGGCTACCAGACCTGGTCGGCTTCGATCGCGCCTGGCGTGTCGACGCTAGCCTTCTGGGTGGCACAGCAGGTGCTCGATGGCCGCAAGGACATCCCGCACGATTTGCTGGTGCCGTATCTCGCCTTCACCCAGGACGATTTCGAGGCGGCCCTGCCGAAGATCAAGGAGGGCGGTGTCGCCACCCACGAATACACGCAGGAAGATGCCATCGCGGCGATCAAAGCCAATATCAAGTGAAAGTCGCACACGCGTTGCCGCGGGCATCACTGAGCGGATATCGTTGAGCATGGCTGCAGGCAATACGGACATCAGACTGAGCGGCGCCGAAAAACAATTCGGCGCCGCCAATACATTCATCGTAAGACTTGACGGTGCCGAAAAGCATTTCGGCGCCGTCAGGGCGCTGGGCGGGGTGGATTTCCATGTCGGACCCGGCGAATGCGTCGGCCTCGTCGGCCATAACGGCGCCGGCAAGTCGACGCTGATGCACATGGTGGCCGGCACCTCGACGCCCGACAGCGGGACGATCGGGGTGCATGGCGGCATCGAGGAGAACTACTCGGTATCGCGGGCGCAGCAGCTCGGCATACGCTGCGTGTTCCAGGAGCTCTCGCTCTGTCCCAATCTCAGCGTCGCCGAAAACACGCGCATCAACCATGCTTCGCTCTCCGGCTTCGGCTGGCGGCGCAGGGCGGCCGAGCTGATCGCCGCCAAGCTCGATGAGATCTTCCCGGACCATGGCATCTCGGCCTGGGACATTGTCGGCGATCTCTCGATCGGCCGGCGCCAGATGGTCGAGGTGGCGCGCGCCTTCACGGTGACACGGGACCGGCTCGACCTGGTCATCCTCGACGAGCCGACCTCGTCGCTCGACGCGCACACGGCCGGCCAGCTGCTGGCTTTCGTGCGCCGCTTCGTCGCCGGCGGCAAAAGCTGCATCCTGATCTCGCACGTGCTGGGTGAAGTGTTGCGGAACGCCGACCGCATCGTCGTGATGCGCGACGGCAAGGTGGTGGCGTCGGACGCGGCTGGTGCCTTCGATCGCAACCGGCTGGTGACGGTGATGGGCGGAGCCGAGGCGCGCGAGAAGATCGCCGCACAGGCGGCTGCCGCCAAGCCAGGCGCCAGTCCGCTGCGCGTCCGGGCGCGGCCCGCCGGGCAGACTGACGGCAAGGACCTTGTCGCCCGCGTGGGCGAGATCATCGGCCTTGCCGGGCTGGCCGGGCACGGACAGACCGACTTGCTGCTGCGGATCTTTAATGCCGCCGCACGCGCCAAGCCCGGCATCGAGGTCACGGCGCCGGTGGCGCTGGTGGCGGGCGACCGCCAGTCGGACGGTATTTTCCCGCAATGGTCGATTGCGCAGAATATCGGCATCCGCTCGCTGGCGCGTCTGCGCAACGGGTTGCTGATCTCGCCGCGGCGCGAGGCGGAGCTCGCCGATGCCTGGAAGAAGAAGATCGGCATCCGCACGCCTGACATGAATAACAACATCTTCTCGCTGTCGGGCGGCAACCAGCAGAAGGCCCTGTTTGCCCGCGCACTGGGCTCCGATGCCGAAATCGTGCTGATGGACGATCCGATGCGCGGCGTCGACATCGGCACGAAGCTGGAGGTCTACGACCTCGTGCGCGAAGAAGCGGGTCGCGGCCGCACCTTCCTCTGGTACACGACCGAAACCGAAGAGCTCGACAATTGCGACCACATCTATGTCTTCAAGAACGGCCGCATCGTCGCCAATCTGACGCGCGACGAGCTGACCGAAGAGAAGATCATCCAGTCCTCCTTCGGCGATGCGGCCTGAAATGACGGCGACGCCAATGGACAATGGCTTCAAGGGGTCGGCGGCACGCAATGCGGCGGCACGGGCGCGGCTGTTGCGTGGCCTGCTGCCGGCGCTGTCGCTGGCGCTGGTGTTGGCGGCAATCGCCTGGCTCAACCCGCGCGCCATCAGCTATTTCGGCTTCAGCCTGATGCTGAACCTGGCGATTCCGATCGCGCTGGCGACGATCGCGCAGATGTTCGTCATCGCCGGCAACGAGCTCGACCTCTCGATCGGCACTTTCGTCGGCTTTGTCGGCTGCGTCACCGCGACCTGGCTGAAGGACGCACCGCTCATCGGCGTCCTCATTCTCGTCGGGTCGATCGGCATTTATGCGCTGCTCGGCGCGCTGATCCACATGCGCAACCTGCCCTCGATCGTGGTGACGCTCGGCATGAGTTTCGTCTGGCAGGGGCTGGCCATCCTCGTCCTGCCCAAACCCGGCGGCAAGGCGCCGGAATGGTTGCTGGCGATCATGTCCTTCAAGCCGCCCTTCATTCCGTTCCCTATCATCGCCGCGCTGCTGATCGCCGCGGTCGTGCATTTTGGTTTGATGCGCACCTCCTACGGCGTGATCCTGCGCGGGTCCGGCGGCAATCCGGCGGCACTGCGGCGCGCCGGCTGGTCGCTGCTCAAGACCAAGATCGTGCTGTTCGCGCTGGCCGGCCTTTTCGGCGTGCTGTCGGGCATGGCGCTGATCGGGATCACCACCTCGGCGGATGCCAATATCGGCAATGGCTACACGCTGCTGGCCATCGCCGGCGTCATCCTCGGCGGCGGCGAGTTCGTCGGCGGCCGGGTCTCGCCGATCGGTGCTGTCATCGGCGCGCTGACGCTGGCGCTGGCCGCCTCGCCGCTGCTCACCTTCATGCACATTCCGCCCGACTGGCAGGTGGCCGCCAACGGCGCCATCCTGATCATCGTGCTGGCTGCGCGGGTGCTGATCAGCCGCAGGGAAAGGTGAGCGATGGCTTCGCTGAAAACGCTGCTCACAAGACCCTGGATCTGGTCGTTTGTCGGCGCGCTGCTGGTGTGGCTGGCGACGATCGCCTTCACCGGCGGCTATGGCGGCGGCGGCATGGTCACGGCCGCATTGTCGCTTGCCGTGTTCACCGTCATCGTCGGCGTCGGCCAGATGTTCGTCATCACGCTCGGGCCCGGCAATGTCGACCTGTCGCTGCCGGCCAATATCGGCTTGGCAAGCGCAGTTGCCATGAAGGTGATGGGCGGCAGCGATGCCATGATCGTGGTCGGATTGCTGGCGGCGCTCGCCTGTGGTGCCGCGATCGGCGTCATCAACTATCTGCTGATTTGGGCGCTGCGCATCCCGCCGATCATCGCGACGCTGTCGGCGAGCTTCATCATCCAGTCGGTCGACATCAGCTATGGGCGCGGGCTGCAGATCAAGCCGCCGCCTGGCTTCGCCGATTTCACCAACTGGCAGGTGCTGGGCATTCCCGTGCTGGCGATCCTCACCGTGCTGTTCACCATCGGTGCGGCCATCGCCTTGCAGCGCATGATCTACGGCCGCTCGGTGCTGGCGATCGGCCAGAACATCCGCGCCGCCTGGCTCGCCGGCGTCAAGGTCGGGCGCATCCGCTTCCTCACCTACACGCTTTCGGGGGCACTCGGCGGCATCGACGGCGCGCTGCTCGCCGGCTATTTCCGCGGCGCCAATGTCGATATCGGCAATGAATATTTGCTCGCCTCGATCGCCGTCGTCGTCATCGGCGGCACGTCGGTGGCCGGCGGCAAGGCCAATGTGCCCGGCGTATGGGGCGCGGCGCTGTTCCTGGTGCTGCTGCTCACCATGCTCAACACATTCGGGGTCAGCGCCGGCGTGCGGTTGCTGCTGACGGGGCTGATCATCGTAGGGGTGATCACGGCGGCGGGTGGCGAGAAGGCGGTGCGCTGACTGCAACGTCTACGGCGCAACCCGCAGCCTGTTGGGCCAACAATTGGACTAGCCGGTTCCCATTCGCGGCGTGGCCTAGTAAACCGGTCCCCGATCTCAGTCGGTCTCGGGAGGCCTCCGCTTGTCCAGTTCTGTCAGTGTCGCGAATGACGGTGGCGTCGCCATCCTCACCATCGACAATCCGCCAGTCAACGCGCTGAGTTTTCACGTCCGCGAGCCACTGATGCAGGCGCTGATCGCTTTGCGCGATGAAGCATCGGTCGTGGCGATCGTCATTGCCTGCGCCGGCCGGACCTTCGTTGCCGGCGCCGACATCACCGAATTCGGCAGGCCGGTGCAGCAGCCTGACCTGCGTGCCATCGTGGCGGCGCTTGAAGCCATCGCCAAGCCGACGGTGGCCGCCATTCACGGCACCGCGTTCGGCGGCGGGCTGGAACTGGTGCTAGGCTGCCATTTCCGCGTTGCCGATCAAGGCGCAAAACTCGGCCTGCCCGAAGTGAAGCTCGGCCTCCTGCCTGGTGGCGGCGGCACGGTGCGGCTGCCGCGTCTGGTGGGCGCCGCCAAGGCACTGAAGATGATCGTCTCAGGCACACCGATCGGCGCGGACGAGGCGCATGGCGCCGGCCTGGTGGATGCCGTTTTCGAAGGCGATCTGACCACCCACGCCGTGAATTTCGTTCGCGAAATGGCCCGCAAGGGGGGTCCCTTCACGCCGGTGCGTGATCGCGACGAGGGACTTAGGGAAACCGATCTGGCGGCCTTCGATGCCGAGGCGGCGGATTTGGTGGGGAAGGCGCGGGGCCTGGAAGCGCCGATCGCCTGTGCGCAGGCGGTGCGCAATGCCGTCACGCTGCCCTTCGACGAGGCGCTGGCGGCGGAGCGGGCGCTGTTCGTCAAGCTCGTCGCCAGCGACCAGTCGCGCGCGCAGCGGCATCTGTTTTTCGCGGAACGCGAGGCGGCCAAGCTTCCCGGCAATGTCGTCAAGCGCAGGATCGCCCGCGTCGGCGTTATCGGCGCCGGCACGATGGGCGGCGGCATCGCCATGGCTTTCGCCAATGGCGGCTTTCCCGTCACCTTGCTGGAAACCAGCCAGGAAGCGTTGCAGCGGGGGCTGGCGACGATCGAGAAGAATTACGCCGTCTCGGTCGCGCGCCGCTCCTTGAGCGAAGACGCCAAGCGGCAGCGGCTCGGTCAGTTCAAAGGCTCGATCGACCATGCCGATCTCGCCGATTGCGACCTGATTATCGAGGCGGCGTTCGAGGACATGGCGGTCAAGAAAGAAATCTTCGGCAAGCTCGACGCAGTGGCGAAACCTGGCGCTATCCTTGCCACCAACACCTCCTATCTCGACATCGACGAGATCGCCGCCTCGACCTCGCGGCCGCAGGATGTGCTCGGCCTGCATTTCTTCTCGCCGGCCAACGTCATGAAGCTTCTGGAGATCGTGCGGGCGCAAAAGACGGCGCCCGATGCGCTGGCGACCGTGGTCGACCTGGCGCGGAGGATCGGCAAGGCGGCTGTCGTCGTCGGCGTCTGCCATGGCTTCGTCGGCAACCGCATGCTGGCGGCGCGTGGCTCGGAATTGGAAGCGCTGCTGCTGGAGGGCGCGACTCCCAGCCGGATCGACAAGGCATTCATCGATTTCGGCTGGCCGATGGGGCCGTTCCAGATGGGCGACCTGGCCGGCCTCGACATCGGCTGGCGCAACCGCAAGGCGCGCGGCCTGACGGCCGTCATCGCCGACACGCTGTGCGAACAGGGCCGTTTCGGTCAGAAGACCGGCCGTGGCTTCTATCTCTACGAGAACGGTTCGCGCACGCCGGTACCCGATCCCGAGGTCGAGGCGCTGATCCGTGACAAGGCAGCCGAGAAGGGCATCGCGCCGCGCACGATAGGCGCCGACGAGATCATCGAGCGCACGCTCTATCCCCTGGTCAACGAGGGCGCCAAGATTCTGGAGGAAGGGATCGCTGCCCGCGCCTCCGACATCGACGTCGTCTGGGTCAATGGCTACGGCTTTCCCGTCGGCAAGGGCGGTCCGATGTTCTGGGCCAGCCTGGAAGGCGGAGCCAGGATCGTCGAGCGGCTCGAATATTGGCACGAGCGGACCGGCAAGGATGTTTTCAGGCCGGCGCCCTTGCTGAAGCGGATGGCAGAGACCGGCTCCTGGGAAGCCGGGTCAACAGCCGGGATCCGAGGGTAGTCAGCGGCTCATCGGATACGCGCGTCGATGATCTCGACGAAGCGGGCGAAAAGGCCGGCCTGCGACTTGATCTTGAGCTTGCGGTAGATGTTGCGGCGATGGACCTTCACGGTTCCCGGCACGATGCGCATGGCTCTGGCAATCGACTCGGTGGAGTGTCCCTGCAGCACCAGATCGACGACGTGTTTTTCGCGCGGCGTCAGCGACAGGCTTTTCCAGATATGGGCACGGTCGAACTCGTTGACCGCGGCGATTGTCTCGTCCTGTTTCGCCTCGGCCGGCTCGTCGGCGGGAAGGGCAGGCCAGCGCAATCGGATGAAGCTGATCACCGCCGGCGCCATGTCGCGCAGCAGCCTGGCATCGGCGGTGCCGAATGGGCCGGAAGCGCTGAGCCGCATCAGCGACAGCACCAGCGCGTCCTTGCCCGGCAGCGGCACGAAGAAGCCGACTTCCTCGGCCAGCCTGGTCTGGCTGTAGTAGGAGCGGAAATATTCGCTGGCGTAGAAACGATCAGGCGCGAGTTCCCGCATGCGCCAGAACCCTTCCTTGCGCTCGACCGCCGCGTGATGGAACGGGTCGAGCAGGTAGGGCCCTTCCTGATAGAGCGCGACGAAGACGTGGCTTTCGGCCGGTGTGAACGTCTCGAACAGCAGTGGCGGTCGTGAGGCGCCGCGATAGCCGAAGATCACGCAGTGGTCGAAGCCGACATGCTGCCGCAGCCAGTCGACCATCGCCTGGCCGAAAAGGTCGCCGCTCGTCTCCCGCGTCGCCGCGACAAGGGTGGCGAGCCGGCTGTATTCGTCGCTGCGGGATCCACTCAACCCATACCCCCTCAAACGAGAAAATAGATCAGATATACCACCCGCGAGGTATATACTAGCTGCCATTGGCTCTGGTAGCGTCTTGAAATCACATCGTCCTGTCGCTGGAGCCCGCAGCCTTGACCGCAGTGCCCGACATCGAATTTCGCGGCGTCACCAAGCGCTATGGCGCGGTGACCGCGGTCAGCGGCATCGACCTTGCCGTGCCACCCTCCGCCTTCGTTGCCCTGCTTGGACCGTCCGGGTGCGGCAAGACGACTTGCCTGCGCATGATCGGCGGCTTCGAGCAGCCGAGCGAAGGCCAGGTGTTTATCCGCGGCCAGGACATGGCCGGCACGCCGCCCTACCGGCGGCCGGTCAACATGGTGTTCCAGCAATATGCGCTGTTCCCGCATCTCGACGTGGAAGCCAACGTTTCCTATGGCCTGCGCCAAGCAAGGCCACGGCTGTCGTCGCGCGAGATCGGCGGGCGGGCCGGCGAAGCGCTCGAAATGGTGCGGCTCGCCGGCTATGGCGGCCGCAAGATCCACGAATTGTCCGGCGGCCAGCAGCAGCGTGTCGCGCTGGCGCGCGCGCTGGTCAACAAGCCGGCGGTGTTGTTGCTCGATGAGCCGCTGGCGGCGCTCGACAAAAAGCTACGCACCGACATGCAGATCGAGCTGCAGAACCTGCAGCGCGAGATCGGCATCACCTTCGTGCTGGTCACCCACGACCAGGAGGAAGCGCTGTCGATGAGCGATTTCGTCTGCGTCATGAATGGCGGGCGCATCGTCCAGCTCGGCCAGCCGAGCGAGATCTATGACGAGCCGGCCGACCTGTTCGTGGCCGATTTCGTCGGCAAGACCAATCTTCTTGCCGGCAAGGTTGCCGGTCATGCGGGTGATCTTGTCAGCGTGGCGCTGGCGGACGGCACCGTCATTGCGGCGCGCAAGCGCACCGCCCTGCAGCAAGGCGAGGCCGTCTCGGTCAGCCTGCGTCCTGAATCACTCAGCCTTGGCGGGCCGACAAGCGGTCCGCTCAAGGGCGTTGTCCGCAACCGGATTTTCCTGGGCTCGACGGCGGAATACGCGATCGAGGTCCAGGGCATCGGCACTTTGCTCGCCAAGGCTGATCACCTGATCGGCCAAGGCAATCTCTTCAAGCCGGGCGAACCCGTCGCCATCGGCTATGCCACCGGAACGCCGCTGGCGTTTCCGGAAACCAAGAACAACGGGACCAACCAGAGGGTAAACAAACATGTCGAAATCATATCGTGACGGACTGCCGATAAGCCCCGAGAATTTCGTCGACCAACTGATGCGCCTGAAGCGTGGCTCGATCGGCCGCCGCGACTTCCTCGGCCTCACCGGACTCGGCATCGCGACGGCGGTGATGGCGCGCGAGATCGGCATCATGCCGACGCCGGCTTTCGCCGCCGAAAGCCTTGGCGACCGTATGTCGATCGCCACCTGGCCGAACTACCATGACCCGCAGACCTTCGAGAACTTCAAGAAGGACACCGGCGTCGCCGTCGAGGTCAACGTGTTCGGCTCCAATGAGGAGATGCTGGCCAAGCTGCAGGCCGGGGCCTCGGGCTGGAGCCTGTTCGTGCCGACCAATTACACGATCTCGACCTACAAGAAGCTCGGCATCATCGAGCCGCTGGAGATGACGAAGCTGCCGAATTTCGACGGCACCCAGGAAGATCCGCGTTTCACCTCCGAGGGTACCATCGATGGCACTATTTACGCCGTGCCGAAGAACTGGGGCACGACGGGTTTTGCGGTGAACACCAAGAAGCTCACCAAGCCGATGACGAGCTGGAAGGAGTTCTGGGATACCGCCATGGCCGAGGGCGACGGCCGGACCATGGTGCATGACTACCAGCTCACGACTATCGGCAATGCGCTGAAATATTACGGCTATTCGTTCAATTCGCTGAAACAGGACGAGCTCGCCAAGGCGGAGGAGTTGCTGCTGAAGGTCAAGCCGCACCTGTTCGCCGTCTCGTCCGATTACCAGCCGAGCATGCGCGCGGGCGACGCCTGGATGACGATGTGCTGGACCAATGACGGCGCGCAGCTGCATCGCGACATTCCCGAGATCGCCTATGTGCTCGGCAAGGAAGGCGGCGAGATCTGGACCGATTTCTATGCCATCCCGAAGGACGCGCCGAACAAGCCCGCCGGTTATGCCTTGCTCAACTATCTGATGAACCCGCAGGTCGCGGTGAAGGAGCACCTGGCCAATGGCGCGCCTTCGACCGATGCGCGGGTCAACAAGCTGCTGCCCAAGGAGGTGCTCGACAATCCGATCCTCTATCCGGCGGCGGACCTGTTGACGCCGCTCGAATTCGGCGCGGCGGCGACGCTGACCGATCCGGGCCGTGCCGAACTGATGGCGCGCTTCAAATCGGCTTGAGACTGGCCTGGACAAAGACAATCGACCGGCGGGCCAATGTCCGCCGGTACCGGGGCGGTTTCAATGCACGGCAACAGATTTCGGCATAATTTCCTGACCGCCTTGCTGCTCGCGCCGGCGACGGCATGGCTGGTGGTGTTCCTGGTGCTGCCGTTCATCGCCATCGCCGTGTTCAGCGTCGGCGAGCGGGCGCCCGAGGGCGGCTATCAGGCAGCCTTCACGCTGGCGCAATACGCCAATCTTCCGGCGCGGGCGACCGCGTTCTGGAACACGATGGTGCTGGCGCCGGTGGGCGCGCTTGCCTGCCTGCTCGTTGCCTATCCGGTCGCCTATTACCTTGCCTTGCAGGCGCCGCAGCGCTGGCGGCTGATCCTGCTCGCGCTGGTCGTCATTCCATTCTGGACGAGCCTTTTGATGCGGACCTATGCCTGGATGTACATTCTGGGCGGACGCGGCATACCGGCGCTGCTCGCCTTTGCAGGCATCGAGGATGTCAGGCTGATCAACACGCCGGGCGCCGTCCTGCTCGGCATCGTCTACGGCTATCTGCCGCTGATGATCCTGCCGATCTATGTCAGCCTCGAGCGGCTCGACCGAAGGCTGCTGGAAGCCTCCGCCGATCTCGGCGCGACGCCATTATCGACCTTTCTGGGCGTGACCCTGAAACTGTCGCTACCGGGCGTGATGACCGGCTTCTCGCTGGTCATGATCCTGCTGCTTGGCGAATATTTGATCCCGACGTTGCTTGGCGGCGGCAAGGTGTTCTTCATCGGCAATGCGCTGGTCGATCTATTCCTGCAGTCGCGCAACTGGCCATTCGGGTCGGCTATCGCGATCACGCTGGTGCTGGTTTCGGTAGTGGTGCTGATTGCCGCCAACCGCATCTCGACTCGGGTCTCGGGCGCCCGCAGGGTGGACCTGATCTGATGCGCGCCTTCGTCATTGCCGTCTTCGCCTTCCTCTATCTGCCGATCGTGCTGGTGGTGCTGTTCTCCTTCAATGCCGGCCACCATGCCAGCGAGTTCACCGGTTTCTCCGTGCAATGGTACGGCAAGGCGCTGTCCAACCCGTTCCTGGTCGAAGCGCTGAAGAACAGCCTGTTCATCGCCAGCACCAGCGCCCTGCTGGCGGCGGTGTTCGGCACCGCGGCAGCCCTCGGCCTGGCGCGTGTCAGCGTCAGAACCCGCGCCGTCTTCGACGGATTGCTCGGCGCGGCGATCGTCGTTCCCGGCGTCGTCATCGGCATCTCGACGCTGGTCGCGCTCGTCCAACTGTTCGCGGTCGTCAATCCGTTCCTCGCCTCGGTCTGGCCCGGTGACCAGCCGCCGCGCCTGTCGCTCGGCTACGGCTCGATCATCGCCGCGCATGGCCTGTTCTCGATGGCGCTGGTGACGATGATTGTCGGCACGCGGCTGGGCAGCCTCGACCGCAATCTGGTCGAAGCGTCGAGCGACCTCTACGCCACGCCGCTGACGACGTTCCGCTCGATCGTCCTGCCGCAGATCATGCCGGCGGTGGTCGCCGGTTTCCTGCTCGCCTTCACCTTCTCCTTCGACGATTTCATCGTCGCCTTCTTCGTCGCCGGCGCGCAGACGACGCTGCCGATCTATGTCTTCGCCTCCATCAGGCGCGGCGTGACGCCGGAGATCAACGCCATCGCGACCATCGTGCTCGTCGCTTCCGTCCTGCTCGTGGTGCTTGCCCAATGGCAGCTGCGCCAGCGCAAGCCATCAAACTGAAAGCCGCTCCATGATCCTCAAAGACCGCATTGCCGTGGTGACCGGCGCCGGCTCCGGCATCGGACGTGCCGGCGCCATGATCATGGGCAGGGAAGGCGCCATGGTCGTCATCGCCGACAGGGATGAGGCCAATGGCGAGGCAACGGCCTCAGGCATTCGGGCAATGGGCGGCCGGGCCGAGGCTATCGCCACCGATGTCGGCGAGGACGCGGCTGTTGAGCAACTCATAACCCGTACGCTGGAAAAGCATGGGCGCATCGACATCCTGCACAATCATGCCGGCATCCAGGTCGGCGGCACGCTGACCGAGGTCGAGACCGCCGGCATGGATGCCTCCTGGCGGGTCAATGTGCGGGCGCAATTCCTGGCGGCCCGGATCGTCATGCCGTCGATGGTCGCGCAGGGTGGCGGCGTCATCCTCAACACGGCTTCGAATTCGGGCGTCTTCTACGACCGCGAGATGATCGCCTATGCGACCTCGAAACATGCCGTGGTGGCGATGACCAGGCAGATGTCACTCGACTATGCCAAGCACAATGTGCGCGTCAACGCACTTTGCCCGGGCTGGGTCGACACGCCCTTCAACGAACCATTCATCGCCCAGATGGGCGGACGCGCGGCGATCGAAACCTATGTCCGCACCAAAATCCCGATGGGGCGCTGGGCCGTGGCCGAAGAGATCGCCGAGGCGATCCTGTTTCTCGTCTCGGACCGATCATCCTTCATGACCGGCCAGGCGCTGGTGATCGATGGCGGCGAAAGCATCGGCTGAGACCTCTGCTTTTATCTATCGACCTACCTATTTCAGCCCCCTTTTTCCTGCGGTTTCGCGTTGCGCCGGACGGCACAAGACCAAGGTCTGGCTGGCATGGGACTTCAGTGCCATTGCAAGTCAAAGGCAGTGAATTCCGTTGCTTTTCAGTGGCTTACGTTTCCTGATCGGTGCCCGCTCTCGGATTGCGACCGCATTTGTTTAAAGTTTACCGGGTACAATTAGCGATTTCTCATACGCAGATGGTTCAGCGGTGGGCGAGAACGCGATTCCCGAGGAGATTACCATGACAAACCGGAAAACTCTGTTCGCGGCGCTGGCCGCATTGGCGCTTCTGGCGTCTCCGGCGCTCGCCGGCAATGGGCATGGCAACGGCGGCGGCAATGCTGGAGGCAATGGCGGCGGCAACGGCAATTCCGGGGGCAACGGCAATAGCGGCACCCACGGGAATAGTGGCGGCAACAGCGGCGCTTCGCACGGCAAGTCGTCGTCGGCACCGGGACGGGCAGCCAAGACGGAAACGGACATCACGGCCAGCACCACGGTCGATACGACCACAAAGGTCTCGTCCGTACCGAAGGACAAGAACATCCACGCCAAACTCGGCCGGCTGAACTCGCTGCAGCGCAACATCAACGCCTATATGAACTCCAAGAGCAAGAAGTTCGGTGCCATTCAGGCATTCGTGACGCAATCGGCGAAAGCCAAGAATGCGCAGGCCGCGGCTGCGGCGGCCGCCACCACGGCTGCCGCTGCCCAGGCCCAGCTGGATGCGCTGAATTCGCAGCTGAGCGCACTGACGTCGCTGTCGCAGGCCGAGATCGACGCCATGACACCCGAACAGCAGGCGGCCCTGCCTGGGCAGATATCGGCCTTGCAGGCCGATGTCACAGCTCAGCAGGTTGTGGTCGCCGCCGATAATGCGGCTGCCGACGAAGCCGCGGCCGCGGCAACCGCGGCAGAGGTCGGCACCGATGACGCATCGCTCGACGCGGCGCTGACGGACATGGCCAACAAGCCTGTCGACGCCGAGGTCACGGCTTGGGCCCAAGGCGTCCTTGCCGGCAAGATCGACCAGACGGCGGCCAAGCTTCAAGCGGGAACGACGCCGTAGCGGACCGTCACTGAAACGGCGGTAGCCAGTCAAAGAAGATGCCGCTGGGCTTCGCCCGGCGGCATTGTTTTTCCTGCTCGCGCGCGCTGGTCGAAGCGATCGAGGCACAAGGGCACAACAGCCGCGTGGTGTTGCCGGGCGCCATTCTTCATACGTGTTTGCGGCCGCCGGTCTCGCGGAACCAGCTGTCGGGATAGGGATACCACCAGTCCTGGATGGCCGGCCTGTGGTCGATGATGACCATCTTGGAACGGCGGAAGGCATCGAGACCTTGGCGGCCGAGTTCGCGGCCGAGACCGGAAGCCTTCCAGCCGCCGAAGGGCAGGGCGTCATTGTCGATCAAGGGGTTGTTGACCCAGACCATGCCGGCTTCGAGCCGTTCGGCCGCCTCATGCGCTTCGGCAAGATCCGTGGTGAACACCGAAGCGCCAAGCCCGAATGGGCTGTCATTGGCGAGCCGGATAGCCTCGTCGAAATCCTTCACCCGGCAGATCGCGGCGACCGGGCCGAAACATTCTTCGCGCACGATCGCCATATCCGGGGTGACGCCGGTCAGAATGGTCGGTTCGTAGAACCAGCCGGTATTGTGCGCCGGCGGAATGCGGCCGCCGGTGACGGCCTTGGCGCCGTTGCGAACAGCATCGTCGACCAGCCGCATGACCTTGGCCCGGGCCGCCTCGCTGACCAGCGGGCCGATCTCGGTTTTGTCCATGCCGTTGCCGATACGTAGCGCGCGCGTCTTTTCGGCAAACAATTCGACGAAGCGGTCATGCACGGCGTCGACCACGAAGAAGCGCTCCGCCGAGGTGCAGACCTGGCCGGTAAGATGGAAGGCGGCGGTGACGCTGCCGGCCGCGGCCACCTCAAGCGGGGCGTATCGGCTGATGATCAGCGGATCGCTGCCGCCGGCCTCGGTGACGCAGGGCTTCATGCGTTCGGCGCAGGCCACCGCGACCGCCTTGCCAGCGGCGACCGAGCCGGTGAAGGCAACCGCGTGCGTGCGGTCGGACGCAATCAACGCCTGCGCGGTGGCCGCTCCGCCGGGCAGGCAGGAGACCAAGCCTTCCGGCAGCGCGCGGAAGACGGTCATGTACTCCAGCGTCGACAGCGTCGTCGCTTCCGCGGGCTTGATGATGCAGGCATTGCCGGCGGCAAGCGAGGCGGCGACGGTCCAGCACATCAGCAGGATCGGAAAATTGTAGGGCATGATGTGGACGGAGACGCCATAGGGCTCATAGCGCGCGTACTGGAACGAGCCGGCCTGCGTCGTGCCGGCAATCTTGCCGGCATCGTCGCGTGCCATCTCGGCATAATAGCGGAAAATCGGCGCGCAATTGGCGATCTCGCCAATTGCTTCGGGATAGGGCTTGCCCATCTCGCGCACCATCAGTTCGGCGCAGCGCGTGAAATCCGCCGCCTCGATGGCGTTGGCGACGGCGTGCAGATGCTTTGCCCGGCTCTTGGCGTCGAGCTTTTTCCAGGCAAGCTGCGCCCTGGTCGCGGCGGTGAGCACGGCGTCGATCTCGCCGTCGCTGGCCGAAGCGACGGCGCCGACGGTTTCCAGCGTCGCCGGATCAACCACCGGTTTGGTCACACCGGTCATCGGCCGGTAGTCCGGATTGACGAAGAAAGTCGGCCGGTCGGGTAAAAAATGCATGGTCGCTCCCCTGTGGTCAGAGCCTTCTTGAGAGTTCGTCCTGCCGCGTCAGCTGGCCGGCAGAGTAGAATTATCGGGAACGCTCAGCGGATCATGTAGACCTTCTTGATAGTCTCATGGACCGTGCAGACGCCTTTCCAGTCCTGCGGGAAGAAGGCCGCCGTGTCCGGCTCGATCTCGATGACCTCACCGGACTCGTGCACATAGGTGCAGCGGCCCTCCAGGAAGTGGCAGAACTCGTCGCGGGTAACGTGGCAGTGCCACTTGCCTGGCGTGCAGACCCAGAGGCCGCATTCGGAACGGCCTTCCGGCCCCTTGTGGAGCAGCTTGCCCGACGTGTGGGATTGCCCCTCGATCATTGTCGGGATGATGCCCCAGTCGACGAGGTCCGTGACGGCAAGCGGCGATTGCATGATCGGCGTGGTCATATCGAACTCCCTGGTAAAGTGCTTACCGGCACATGAAGGCCTTGGTCAGCGTTTGCGTGATGATGGAGATGCCGGTCCAGCCAGCGGGGAAGAAGACGAGCGTACCGGCTCCAACCGGAATGTCTTCGCCATCGTCCCTGACATAGCTGCCGTGTCCCGAAAGGAAATAGCAGAACTCGTCGGCGTCAAAGCTGACCTTGCGGGTGCCCGGCGTGCAAGACCACAGGCCGCACTCGCTCGATCCGTCCGGATTTTTCGAGAGGATCTTGCCTGAGGCCCGCGGCGCGCCGGCGAGCGTATTGGCGCCCGAGCCCCAATCCTCCAGCTCCACGGTCGAGGCCTCAGGCCAATGCGGTGTCGACATATCTTGCTCCTATGCGGCTGATTGTTGCTTGAGCATGATCTCGGACAAAGGAGAACCGTTTGTCCGAGAAAACCGGTTTCCACTTTTCGGGATCATGCTCTCAGGCCAGCATGTAGACGTTGCGCATGGTCTCATGCACGGTGCATTCGCCCGTCCAGCCGGCGGGGAACATGACCACGCTTCCAGATGACACTTCTATCACCTCGCCGACATCCGACCGGTAGGTCGCGCGGCCGGAAACGAAGTGGCACAGTTCGTCGCGCGGGATCGAGAGCCGCCAGCGGCCTGGCGTGCAGACCCAGATGCCGGATTCCGGCTGATTGTTCGGCCCTTTGTGCACGAGCTTGCCGGTGGAGTGGGAGACGCCCGACAGGGCGTCGGGCTGGACGCCCCAGTCGACGAGGTCGGTGCGGATCGAGGTCTGGTGGAGGTGCGGGGCGGAGGAGGTCATGAGCGGGCTCCATAGTTATGACGCCCAACTTCGATTCGTTGACGCTCTACGAGGCCCCCCTCTGTCCTGCCGGACATCTCCCCCTCAAGGAGGGAGATTGGCAGCTTAGCGGCCGGTTCTCCCTTGGCGATCTTGGTGATTGGCGAAAGTCGGGACGCTATCCGATCTCCCCCCTTGAGGGGGAGATGTCCGGCAGGACAGAGGGGGGCGCCTGGGCTCGGCACAGCAGCGCCTCCAGCAAACCCGCAGCCTTCTCCGGCCCGTTGTGCGCCCGCATCTGTGCCGATGTCTTCGCGAGCTTCGCCTGCATTTTCGGATCGGTCAGGCAGGCTTCGATCTTCGCGATCAACTCTGCATCGGTCCAATCATAGCGCGGCATGCCGAAGCCGTGGCCGGTTTCCTCGACGCGGGTGGCGTTGTCGTGGCCGTCCCAGACATAGGGCATGACGATCGCGGGCTTGCCGAAATAGAGGCACTCGGTGAACGAGTTGTTGCCGCCATGGTGGATGACGGCATCGACCTGCGGGATGACCGAAGGCTGCGGGAACCAGCTGCCGACGATGACGTTGCCGGGCATGTCGGTGTACTGGTCCTTGTAGCCGCCGACATTGACCAGGGCGCGATAGCGGGTCTTGCCCAGTGTCGCGATGATACGCTTCAAAAGATCGACGTCGCCGGCCCCCAGACTGCCGAAGGAGACGTAGAGCAGCGGGCCGTCACTGTTCTTAGCGAAGGTCGGGACGGTGTAGGGCTTTTCCTGCCGCACGCAGCCTTCGAGGTACTGGAATTTCGCCGGATCGAGCGGATAGCGGCGCTTGAACTTTGCCGCCTCGGGATAGAGCAGCAGGTTCAGATAGGGCGAAGCCTCGAAGAACTGGCCGATCGGATAGGGCGCCTCGTTGTTGGCGATGAGGAACGTGTTGAAGTCGTCATGGATCGGCTTGATCACCGCATTGAAATGGTCGCGGTAGCGTTGGTGCCCGGCGTGGTCGTTCTCGCCGCAACCGGAAAGATGCGGCGGGATGCCTTCGTCCTCGATCTCGTTTTCCGAGCAGGAGATGACGCGCACCCAGGGCTTGCCGTATTGCTTGATCGCCGGGAACAGGATGACGTTGTCGACGCAGATCACGTCAGGCTTGATGGCGGTGAGCACGCCCGGCAGATCCTTCTGGGCCCACTTGGCGCTGTCGACGATCGCCGTCCAGCAATCCTTGACGTAATTGTCGATCTGGTCGTAGGGCGATTTGCGGAAGTTCGGGATGTGGCCGTTGATGAAGTCCTCCCAGAACTTGGCCATCTGCTCGGGCGGCATCGGTTCGGAAAGGTTCACCGGATGCGCCTCGAAGCCATAGCCCTTGTAGACATCGACGAAGCCCGGGTCGGACAGGAACACCGCTTTGTGTCCGCGCGCCCCGACGGCTTGCGCGATGCCGACGGAATTGAGCGCCGGGCCGTAGGCGGCTTCGGGGAAAAACGCGATCGTCTTCTGCGCCATCAGGCTACTCCTCTAATCATTCCGCGAAAATCCTGACATCGGCGGCGTCCCAGCCGAGTTCGACCTGGTCGCCCGATGCGACCGGCCGCCGGTCGGCATCGTCGGCGGTGACACGCACCAGGAACGGTTTTTGGGACAGCGGCGTTCGGACATGCAGTTGCAGGTCGAGCCCTTGATAGGCCAGCGCCTCGACCATTCCGGTGGTGCGATTGGCGGTTTGCGCCGCCGGGAACAGCCGGACGCGTTCGGGCCGCACCGACGCGACGGCAGCCGCCCCGGAAGAAAGCGCGGCGGGAACCTTGCCGGCGATGCGCGCGCCGTTCATGGCCACGACGCCATCGGCTGACGCCTTGCCCGGAACAAAGTTCATCACGCCGATGAAGTCGGCGACAAAACGGTCGGCCGGATGTTCGTAGACTGCGTGCGGCGTGTCGCATTGCAAGAGCTTGCCATCCCTGAGCACCGCCATGCGATCGGCCATGACAAGCGATTCCTCCTGGTCATGAGTGACGATGACGAAGGTGATGCCGACCTCGTGCTGCAGCCGTTTCAGTTCCAGCTGCATGGCGCCGCGCAGCTTCTTGTCGAGCGCGCCGAGCGGCTCGTCGAGCAGCAGCAGGCGCGGGCGCTTGACCAGCGCCCGGGCGAGTGCCACGCGCTGCTTCTGGCCTCCAGACAATTGCTCCGGCTTGCGATCGGCGAAGGGGACGAGCTCGGTTGTCGCCAGGATGGCATCGACGCGCGAGCGGATTTCCGTAGCCGGCAAACGCTCCATCTCCAGCCCATAGGAGACATTGGCCCGCACGCTCATATGCGGGAACAGCGCGTAGGACTGGAACATCAAATTGACCGGCCGCCTGTTGGGCGGCGTCGTAGCGATGTCCTTGCCGTCGAGCAGGATGCGCCCTTCGCTCGGCGTCTCGAAGCCGGCCAGCATGCGCAAGAGCGTGGTCTTGCCGCAGCCCGAGGGTCCGAGCAGCGCGAAGAACTCGTTCTCACGGATATCCAGCGAGATGCCGTCGACGGCGGTGACCCGGCCGAAATTCTTCGACACATGATCGATGGCCAGCAGCGTGCGCGGTTCGCTCATTGGCCGATCATTCCCCGGTTGAGCCGCTGCGACAGGGTCAGCGCGGTGACGGAGACCGCCATGACGATGGTGGCCAGGGCGTTGATCTCCGGCGTGATGCCGAAACGGATCATGGCGTAGATCTGCATCGGCAGCGTGGTCGAGGCGCGGCCGGCGCCTGCGGTGAAGAAGGCGATGATGAACTCGTCGACCGAGAGCGTGAAGGCAAGCAGCGCGCCGGCGATCACCGCCGGCAGGATCACCGGCAGTGTCACCCGCCGGAAGGTGGTGATGGCCGAGGCACCGAGGTCGGTGGAAGCCTCGACGATCGACCAGTCGAAGCTTTTCAACCGGGCACGCACCACCGAACAGACGAAGGCGAGATTGAACACGACATGGGCGAGGATGATGGTGTGCAGGCCCATGGTGAGGTTGAGCATCGAAAAGAACGACAGCAGCGCGATCGCCAGCACGATGTCGGGAATAATCATCGGCGCGAAGATCAGCGCCTCAAGCCCCTTGCCATATTGCCGGCGCATCTCGATGCCGATCGCCAGCAAGGTGCCGAGCAAGGTCGCGATGGCTGTGGAGACCAGTGCCACGATCAGCGTGTTGAGCGCTGCCGAGAGGATGGCAGAATTGCCGGCCAGCGAGACGTACCATTTCAAGGAAAAGCCCGACCATGCCGTCGGCAACCCGCCTTCGTTGAAGGACAGCGTCACCAGCACGGCGATCGGGATGTAGAGGAAGGCAAAGACGAGGGCGAGCACAAACCAGAGCGTGCGCCGCGTGGCAGGGGAGCGCTCAGCCATTGGCGTCGCTCCTGACTTCGGCGGCATGGCCAGAGGCGCGATTGGCGACCAACGCCTGCGCCATCAGCACCAAGAGCATGATGGCGATCAGCGCCATCGCCAAGGCCGCGCCGAACGGCCAGTCATTGGCGGTCAGGAACTGGTCATAGACAAGGTTGCCGATCATCTGGAAACGGCCGCCGCCGAGCAGCGCCGGAGTGACGAAATTGCCGATCGACAGCACGAAGACGAAGACGGCGCCGGCGGCGATGCCGGGCACGGTCAACGGCAGGATGACACGGCGAAACGTCGTCAAGGCGGACGCGCCGAGATCGCGCGAGGCTTCGGCCAGTTCCGGGTTGAGCCGCGACAGCGGCGCGTAGCAGGCGAGGATGACGAAGGGCAGATAGTTGTAGACCAGGCCGGCGATGACGGCGCCTTCGGTATAAAGCATCGAAGGCGGCTCACCGGCATAACCGAACCAGCGCAGGAGCTGGGTGACAAGCCCTTCGCGGTTGAGCAGCACGATCCAGGCGTAGGTCCGGATCAGGTAGTTGGACCAGAACGGCAGCACGGCGAAGAACAGGAACACCGGCTGCCGGCGGCGCGGGGCCGCCGCGATGGCATAGGCGGCGGCATAGCCGATCACCACCGCGATCAGCGTGACGGTGCTGGCAATGCGCGCCGAGTTGAGGAAGATGCCGGCGTAGAGCGGGTCGAAGACCAGCCCGAAATTCTCCAGCGTGAAAGTGTAGTCAATGCCGCCATAGATGCCGCGCCGGAAGAAGGCGAGCGCCAGCACCAGCGCGCACGGCACCACCATCAGCGCGGTCAGCCAGACCAGCGCCGGGGCCATCAGCAAGGAGGAGCGAAGTCGGGGCTGTGACAATCTTTAAGGCACCGTTCAGGGCCGGCGACGGAAGCGCCGTCGGCCGTGATCTCTGGTTTGGGGTCGCTTACTGCGCAGCCTTGATCTCGCTGACGATCTTGGAATAGTCGCGCTGGGCCTCGCCGACGTCGCGCAGCTGTTCGAATTTGACGAGGTCGGCCACCGGCATCGCCATGTTGGGGAATTTTGCCAGGAAGTCGGCCGGCAGGCTTTCCATGGCCGGCTTGTTCGGCACCTTGTAGTCGATGTTCTGGGCCGCCCAGGCGTGGTTCTTGGCGTCGAGCATGAAGTTGATGAACTGGAAGGCGGCGTCCTTATGCTCGGAGGCCTTCATCACCACCATCGTGTCGACCCAGAGATCCGACCCTTCCTTCGGGATGACGTATTTGATCTCGGGCTTGTCGGCGATACCGTAATTGCACCAGCCGTCCCAGGCCTGCACCATCAACGCTTCGCCCGAGACCAGCTTCGAATAGAAGGTGGTGTCGTCATAGGCGAGCAGGGTTTTCTTGGCCGAGATCAAGAGGTCCTTGACCTCCGCCATCTTGGCCGGGTCGGTTTCGTTGACGGAGAAACCCTTGTCGAGCTGGCCGGCGGCGAGCAGCCAGCGATCGGTCGCCAGCATGGTGGTCTTGCCCTTGAGCTCAGCGGACGGCGCCAGCAGGTCGCTCCAGCTCGTAGGGGCCGTCTTGACCAGGTCGGAGCGATAGCAGAGGCCGGTCGTGCCCCAGGTATAAGGCACGGAGAAAGTGTTGCCGACATCGTGCGGCAGCTTGGTCGCTTCCGGATAGAGGTTGGCGAGGTTGGGGATCCTGGCGTGGTCAATCGGCTCGGTCAGGCCGAGCTTGTCCAGCACCTCGGCGAAGGGCGAGGAGACGAAGACCACGTCGTAGCCCTTGCCGCCGGCGGCAATCAGCTTGCCCATGATCTCTTCATTGGTGGCGTGCACCACGACTTCGCCGGAGACGCCCGTCGCCGTCTTGAAAGACGCCATGGCGTCGGGCGCCATGTATCCGTCCCAGTTGGAAATGACGAGGTCGGCGGCCATCGCCTGCGCGGACAGCGCCATGGCAAACCCCAGGGCGATCGAAGGCATTCTCAGCGCACGGCGCCGCAGGCTGGTTGCAGTCATGGCGGACTCCCATTCCGGTTGCTTCGTCGAATTCATGCCGGACCCGCGACATGCGCCGCTGCATCGGTCCTGTTCCCTCGGTCTTTTATCGCCGATTGCATGGACAGTACTATTGCAGAAAAAAGTACGTCAATCCATAATTTGCCAACAGGCCGAGGAATCTGGCCGATTGCGCTGGAAAGGCCGATCGGTCAAACCAGTGCTGTCACGTCCGTTCACGAGCCCAGTCATGCAAACCGCAGCCCGACGACCTCGCACCAACCATCTCGATCTGGCCCAGCGTATCCTGGATGTGGCGCGGCAGCGCGGCTTCGCGCCCGGCGCGCGCCTGCCCGAGCAGCAGATCGCCTCGCTCTGCAATGTCTCACGCACCCCGGTGCGGGCGGCGCTCAGCCTGCTCACGGAACAGGGTGTCGTGCGCTGGGAAGCCGACACCGGTTATGTCCTGGCGATCGACCTCGCCGCGCAGCCGGCGATGTCAGCCGAATTGCCCGCCGCCGAGGAAGACGAGCTTGCCGAGGCCATCCTGCGTGACCGGTCGGCGCGGCGCCTGGACCAGACAGTGACCGTCGCCGGGCTGATGCGGCGCTACAGTGCTGAACGGAAGACGGTACTAAAAGCTCTTAACAGACTGACGGAAGAAAACTTTCTCGACCGTGCGCCGGGGCAATCCTGGCTGTTCCGCCGCGCGCCGGACGATCCGGAGGTGCAAGGCGAAAGCTACGAGTTCCGGCTTTTGCTGGAGCCGGCGGCGATCCTGATGCCGGGCTTCAGGCTGGACGGCGCGCGCGCCGCGATGTTGCGCCAGGCCATGGAGGCGCTTTCGGCGCTGCCCGACGCCGCCTTCGACACACGCGAATTCCAGCGGCTCGACATCGATTTCCACGGCATGATCGCCGAGGGCTGCGCCAACCGCTTCGTCGCCGACGCACTGGCCGATCACCTCAGGCTGCGCCGGCTGCCGGGCATCTATGCCGGCGTCAACGTCTTCCGGCTGAAGCAATCGCTGCGGGAGCACCTGAACATACTCGACCATCTCGAAAGCCGGCAGTATGAGGTGGCTGCCGATCTGCTTCGCATCCACCTGCGGCTCTCCCGCAGCCAGCGACCGCAAGCTGCCAGCCGCGGCGCGCCCGCACTGTTCGGAATGATCAGCCGGCCGGATTGAAGAGGATTAATTGACGCGTAAAGCGAGCCCGATTATCGCGCTGTTTCCCGAAGCCAGTTTCGGGGCGGCGTTGAATTGCGTCGGCATCGCGCAGGCGCTACGCGCGAAGGGCGCGCGGCCGGTTTTCATCTGCCATGCCGGGTTTTCCGGCGTCTTTGCCGACTACGGTTTCCAGGAATACCAGCTGCCGACCGAGGAGCCGCTGAGCGACAGCGAGCGCCAGAGCTACTGGCAGGCCTTCGTGCGCCGGCACCTGCCGCATTTCAAGCTGAGCCCGATCGACCAGCTCGAAACCTATGTCGCGCCGACCTGGCAGGCGATCGTCGACACGGCGGTCAATGCCGAGGCGCCGCTGCGCCAATTGCTGGCGCGGCTGAAGCCCGACGCCGTGGTGCTCGACAATGTCATCATGTTCCCGGCGATAGCCGCAGCCGGTTGCCCGTGGGTGCGCGTCGTTTCCTGCGCCGAGACGGAGCTGCCCGACGCCGAAGTGCCGCCCTATCTGTCCGGGCTTGCCTCCGATGACCCGCAACGCGGGGCCTTCGAGGCCCGCTATCTCCAGGCCTCGGCTCCGGCGCATGACCGCTTCAACCGTTTTCGCGCGGATTGCGGCGTGGCGCCGCTGCCCAAGGGCCTTTTTCTGGAAACCTCGCCCGATCTCAATCTGCTCCTGACGCCTTCGATCGTGCGCCGCGAACGCGCCGAGCCGCTCGATCCCGATCGCTTCGTCTATCTCGAAGGCTGCGTGCGTTCGGAGGGGCCCTTCGAGGTGCCGGTTTTCCCGCGCAATGGCGGGCCGCTGGTCTATGTCAGCTTCGGCAGTCTCGGCGCCATGGATGTCGGCCTGATCGAGCGCATGCTTGCCGTCTTCGACCGGCTGCCGGCGCGCTTCATCGTCAATGTCGGCGGCCTGCGTGACGCCTATCGGGCGGTGCCCGACAATGTCTATCTCGACGCCTGGTTTCCGCAGCCTTCCGTGGTGGCGAAGTCGGACCTGTTCATCCACCACGGCGGCAACAACAGCTTTTGCGAGGCGCTGCGTTTCGGCGTGCCGTCGCTGATCATGCCCTATTGCTGGGACGGACACGACAATGCGCAACGCGCCGGAGAGACCGGCGTCGGCGACCATATCGGCCGTGACGGCTGGACCGAAGGAGGATTGGAGAGAGCCATTCTCGGCCTGCTGGCCGATGACGCCATGCGCGCCCGCCTCAGGAACAATGCAGCCGAGATGGCGCTGAAACCCGGAACGGACGTGGCCGCGCAAGCCATTCTCTCCCTGATACGGACATGAACGAAATGCTCGATAAGAACTCCGCAATCAACGACCCCAAGGCCTGGCTCACGCAGCACGGCATCAACGAGGTCGAGTGCCTGGTGCCCGACATGAATGGCGTGCTGCGCGGCAAGGCGCTGCCGACGGCCAAATTCCTCAAGGCGCTGGAAGACCGCGCGCTCTATTTGCCGAGCAGCGCCTTCCTGGTCAGCATCGATGGCCGCTATTCCGGCTCTATCGACGAGGGTTTTGCCTATTCGGACCCCGACATGCGCATGGTGCCCGATGTCTCGACGCTGTGCCTGGCGCCGGGCGCTGGCGCTGGCAAGGCCTATGTCTTTGCCGACGCCTTCCACATGGACGGCAGGCCATGGATGGCCTCGCCACGCCATGTGCTGCGCGCCGTGCTCGATCTCTACCGCAAGCGCGGCTGGCGCGCGGTGGTGGCGCCGGAGCTCGAATTCTACCTCACCGCGCGCAATCCCGATCCGGACAGACCGCTGACCGCCCCGCTCGGCGCCAATGGCCGGGCCGAGGGCGTGCAGCATCCCTATGACATGGCGGCGCTCGAGGAGTTCGAGCCGGTGATCCGGCGTATCTATGACTATTCAGCGGCGGCCGGCCTGCCGCTCGACACGCTGATCCATGAATCGGGCACGGCGCAGCTCGAGATCAACCTGCTGCATGGCGACGCGCTGCCGCTGGCCGACCAGGTGCTTTTGTTCAAGCGGTTTACGCGCCAGGCCGCGCAGCAATGCGGCATGCATGCGACCTTCATGGCCAAGCCGATCGCGGCCCAGGCCGGCAGTTCGATGCACCTGCACATGTCCGTCGTCGACGAGGCCGGCAACGCGCTTTTCGCCAGCGCTGACGATGCCGACACCACGATGTTCGGCCACTTCATCGGCGGCCTGCAGAAACACATTCCCGAAATCATGCCACTGTTCGCGCCAAACGTGAACTCGTTCCGCCGCATCCGGCCCAACCACAGCGCGCCGGCCAACATCGAATGGTCGCATGACAACCGCTCCTGCGGGCTGCGTGTGCCGGCGGGAGGGCGCGCCGCAAGGCGGGTCGAGAACCGTCTGCCGGGTGCCGATTGCAACCCCTATCTGGCGATCGCCGGTTCGCTGCTTGCCGGCTATCTCGGCGTCGAGCAGAAGCTTTCGCGATCGGCCGAGGCCTCGGGCAATGCCTACAAGATCAGGAGCACGCTGCCGAAGACCATGGAGGAAGCGCTCGACCGCTTCACCGCTTGCGACCCGGTGCGGGAATTGCTCGGCGAGGACTTCTGCCAGACCTATCTGCGCGTCAAGAGTGTCGAGCTCGACCTGTTCCAGAGCGTGGTGACGAGCTGGGAGCGCGACCATCTGCTGCTGAAGGTGTGACCGTGGCATCTTCAACGGGTTTCAATTCCGGTCTCGATATCGGCAAATCCTACAACGTCGCCACCGCCAATCCGGCGCCGGACCATCCGGCGCTCGCCGGCGATGTCGATGCCGACCTGGTCGTCGTCGGCGGCGGCTGCACTGGCCTGTCGGCCGCCCTTCACGCCGCCGAGCGCGGCCTGAAGGTGGTGCTGCTCGAAGGCGGCAGGATCGGTTGGGGGGCGTCGGGGCGCAATGGCGGCCAGATGATCCCCGGCCTGCGCAAGGGCGCCAAGGGTTTGGTCAAGCTCTATGGGCCTGAGCGCGCCAAGGTGCTGTTCGACCTTGCCTTCGAGGCGCGCGGACTGGTGCTCGACATCATCGAGCGCAACGCCATCGATTGCGATCTCAGGCTGACCGGCCATCTGGTCGGTGCGGTTAACGGCTCCGACCTCAGGGATCTGGAAGAGGAGGCCAGGTGCCTCGAGAGCGTGATGAAATTCCGCGATGTCGAGATACTCTCGGCGGCGGAGGCGCGGGCCAAGGTCGACACGCCTTATCACGGCGCCATGTATGAGCCGCTCGGCGGCCACATGCATCCCTTGAACTACACGCTCGGCCTTGCCCGCGCGGCCGTAGCTGCCGGCGTCACCATCCACGAGAATTCAGTGGCCGTGAAGCTGGAGCGGGAGCCATCGATCCGGGTTTCGACGGCAAAGGGATCGGTCCGTGCCAGACATGTCGTGCTGGCGGGCGATGCGCTGCTCAACGGGCTGGAGCCACGCGTCAACAGCCGCATCATGCCGGTCGGCAACTACATCGTCGCCACCGAGCCGCTGGAGGGCACGCGCAACGTCATCCCGGCCAATGTCGCGGTGTCCGACACACGCTTCGTCGTCAACTATTACCGCATGTCGGCGGATGGGCGCCTGCTGTTCGGCGGCGGCGAACGCTATACGCCGTCACCGCCGGCCGACATTGCCGGCTTCGTGCGGCCGCACATGGAAAGCACCTTCCCGCAGTTGAAGGGATGCCGCATCGACCACGCCTGGGGCGGACTGGTGTCGGTGACAACGTCGCGGCTGCCGCATGTCGGGCACTATGGCGAGGTCTATTTCGCGCATGGCTATTCCGGCAAGGGCGTCATCCTGTCGACGCTGTCGGGCAAGCTGCTCGCCGAAGCGATCACCGGCGATGCGTCGCGGCTCGACCTGTTCTCGACGCTGACACCAATGCCGTTCCCAGGTGGGACGGCCTTGCGCGGGCCGCTCTATGTGCTGGGAATGCTGTGGTACGCGATGCGGGATAGGCTCAAGCATTGAGGGGCTAATGATCAGATGCTGGCGGGACAGTGCCCCCCTCTGTCCTGCCGGACATCTCCCCCTCAAGGGGGGAGATTGGCAGTTTTGACTTCAGCGCCTCTTCTTCGGCGGTGAAAATTGGCGAGGCGATCGCGACATCCGATCTCCCCCCTTGAGGGGAAGATGCCCGGCAGGGCAGAGGGGGGCACTGTCCCGCCGACTTCGGGAAGTTCAGGCCCCTTAGACCACAAAGAAATCCTGCTAGAAAATATCACATACGGTACCTTTGTTCGCAATGCGAACTTTGTTGCATCTTGAGGATCGCCGCGATGGTCAAGTTCCTGCCGCTCAAACAGTCCGTGGCCGAGAACCTCAGCAATGGCGACACGGTCGCCTTCGAAGGCTTCACCCATCTGATCCCGACAGCCGCCGCGCATGAGGCGATCCGCCAGGGCTTTCGCGACCTGACCCTGATCCGCATGACGCCCGACCTGATCTACGACCAGATGATCGGCATGGGCATGGCCAAGAAGATCGTCTTCTCCTATATCGGCAATCCCGGCGTCGGCCTGCTGCGGCGCGCCCGCGATGCGATCGAGAACGATTTTCCCCGGTCGATCGCGATCGAGGAACACAGCCACGCCGGCATGGCCAACGCCTATGAAGCGGGCGCGGCCGGACTGCCCTGTGCCGTGTTTCGCGGCTATCGCGGTGCGGGGCTGGCCGACGTCAATCCCAACATCAGGTCGGTCACCTGTCCGTTCACCGGCGAGGTGCTGGCGGCGGTGCCTTCGATCCGGCCCGACGTCACCTTCATCCATGCGCAGAAGGCCGACAGAAAAGGCAATGTGCTGGTCGAGGGCATCATCGGCATCCAGAAGGAAGCCGTGCTGGCGGCCAAACGCGCCGTGGTCACGGTGGAAGAAGTCGTCGACAATTTCGACGACCTGCACCCCAATTTGACCGTGCTGCCGCGCTGGATCATTTCGGCGATCTCGGTCGTGCCCGGCGGCTCGCATCCGTCCTATGCGCACGGCTACTACGTCAGGGACAATACCGCCTATCTCGAATGGGACGAGATTGCCGCCGACCGCGAAAAGTTCCAGGCGTGGATGCAGGCGAACGTCATAGAAAGAACCGCCGACGATTTCGCGGCCCGCGTCGAACATCTGAGGAAATCGGCATGAGCGAGGTTGCCTTTACCCCCAACGAGATGATGACGATCGCCGCCAGCCGGGCGTTGAAGAACGACGATGTCTGTTTCGTCGGCATCGGCGCGCCGTCGGCCGCCTGCAACGTCGCGCGGCTGACGCATGCGCCTGATATAACGCTGATCTATGAGAGCGGCACGATCGGCACCGCGCCCGACGTGTTGCCGCTTTCGATCGGCGACGGCGAATTGTGCGAAACCGCCGTCACCACCGTCGCGGTGCCGGAGATGTTCCGCTACTGGCTGCAGGGCGGCCGCATTTCCATAGGTTTCCTCGGTGCCGCTCAGCTCGACAAATTCGGCAACATCAACACCACCGTCATCGGCGACTATTTCCATCCCAAGACGCGTCTGCCCGGCGGCGGCGGCGCACCGGAGATCGCGACATCGTCGAAGGAGATCTACATAACCATGGCGCAGACCAAGCGCGGCATGGTCGAAAAGATCGACTTCTTCACCTCCTTCGGCCATGGCGAGGGTGGCGACCACCGCAAGCGGCTCGGCATCGGAACAGCTGGCCCGACATTGCTCATCACCGATCTCGCCATCTGGAAGCCGGATCCGGTGACCAAGGAATTCACGGTCGTTTCGCTGCATCCCGGTGTCACCCGCAAGCAGGTGCAGGAGAGCTGTGGCTGGGTGGTTAAGTTCGCCGAGGCGCTTGACGAAACACCGGCGCCAAGCGAACTCGAACTCAAGACATTGCGCGACCTGCAGGCCCGCACCAAGGCGGCGCATGAAGGAATCGGAAAAGGGAAGGCTGCCTGACATGGCCGAGGCCTATATCTGCGACTACATTCGCACGCCGATCGGCCGCTTCGGCGGTTCGCTATCTTCGGTGCGTGCCGATGACCTCGCCGCAATCCCGCTGAAGGCTTTGCTTGAGCGCAATCCCGGCATCGACTGGCAGGCGGTCAATGACGTCGTCTATGGCTGCGCCAACCAGGCCGGCGAGGACAACCGCAACGTCGCGCGCATGGCGCTACTGCTGGCCGGCCTGCCCAAGGAAGTCCCCGGCTCGACCGTCAATCGGCTGTGCGGCTCGGGCATGGATGCGCTGACCATCGCCGCGCGTGCCATCAAGGCCGGCGAAGCGGAGCTGATGATCGCGGGCGGAGTGGAATCGATGAGCCGTGCGCCTTTCGTCATGCCCAAGGCCGACGCTGCCTTCTCGCGCAATGCCGAGATTTACGACACCACCATCGGCTGGCGCTTCGTCAACCCGCTGATGAAGAGGCAGTATGGCGTCGATTCCATGCCGGAAACCGGCGAGAACGTGGCGGAAGACTTCGCTGTTTCCCGCGCGGACCAGGATGCCTTTGCCGTGCGCAGCCAGGACAAGGCGGTCGCGGCCCAAGCCAACGGCCGGCTGTCGAAGGAGATCACCCCGGTGACGATCCCGCAGCGCAAGGGCGATCCGGTCGTGGTCTCGAAGGATGAACATCCCCGCGCCGGCACCACGGTAGAGACGCTGGCCAAATTGCCGACGCCGTTCCGGCAAGGCGGCACGGTGACGGCGGGCAATGCCTCCGGCGTCAATGACGGCGCGGCGGCACTGATCGTTGCGTCGGAAGCAGCTGTCAGGAAATACCGGCTGACGCCGCTCGCCCGTATCCTTGGTGGGGCCGCCGCAGGAGTCGCGCCGCGCATCATGGGCATCGGCCCGGCGCCGGCGACGCAGAAGCTGTGCGCGCGGCTTGGCCTGACGCCGCAACAGTTCGATGTCATCGAGCTTAACGAAGCCTTCGCCTCGCAAGGCATCGCCGTGCTGCGCGAGCTCGGCATTGCCGAGGATGCGCCGCACGTCAATCCGAACGGCGGCGCCATCGCACTTGGCCATCCCCTGGGCATGTCGGGCGCCCGCATCTCTGGGACGGCCGCGCTTGAACTGCGCGAACGCGGTGGCCGCTACGCGCTGGCCACCATGTGCATCGGCGTCGGCCAAGGCATTGCCGTCGCGCTCGAACGGGCCTGATCATCGGTTCTCGGCTCGACAAGACCATGGCCAGATTCGGCGCTCCGCCAAATTTGACCATGTGGACAAAAGTGCTGACCCGTTCCATAGTTCCCCGTCTGATTTTTGGAACAGCCGGCTCGACACGGCTGTCGAACAGAGGGGCACTTCAATGGAAAACCGGAAGAACAAATCCCATTCGATGCGCGAAGGGCTGTCGCGGCGCAACGTGCTGGAGCTGGGCGCTCTTGGCCTGGCGGCGGCGATGCTGCCTGGCGCGGCCTTCGCGGCGGGCAAAAAACTGAAGGTGGCGGCGATCTTCGCCACGCCGATCGAGGAGCCTTGGGACAACCAGATCCACGTCGCCTTGCAGAAGGCCGAGAAGGAACTCGGTATCGAATACAAATGGTCCGAGAAGGTGCAGACCGCCGACTTCAGCCGCGTCATGCGCGAATATGCGCAAGGCGGTTACCAGCTGGTGCTGGGCGATGCCTTCGCCGCCGAGCGTGAATCACGCCGCACCGCCAAGCAGTTCCCGAAGACCGCCTGGCTGTTCGGCTCGGGTGCCGGGCCGGCCGAACCCAATTTCGGCGTGTTCGACAACTGGATCCATGAGCCGGCTTATCTCTCGGGCATGATCGCCGGCAAGATGTCGAAGTCGGGCACGGTCGGCGCGGTGGCGGCGATGGGCATTCCGGAAGTGAACCGGCTGGTCAACGCCTTCTTCGCCGGCGCCAAGGAAGTCAATCCGAACGTCAAGAAGAAGGTCGCCTTCATCGGCTCGTTCTTCGATCCGCCGAAGGCCAAGGAAGCGGCGGTGGCGCAGATCGATGCCGGCGTCGACGTCATCTATGCAGAACGCTTCGGCGTCATCGAGGCGGCGGTGGAGAAGAAGATCTTCGCCATTTCCAACATGTCCGACCAGTCGAGCCTCGGCCCCGACACGGTCATCACCGGCCCGGTCTGGGACATGTACCCGACGGTCGAGCAAGCGATCAAGCTGGTCAAGGCCGGCGTCTACACGGCGCAGGATTACGGCGATTTCTCGCGCATGGCCAAGGGCGGCTCCTATCTGGCGCCCTTGCACAAGTTCGACAAGACCTTGCCCGCCGAGGTCAAGGATCTGGTCGAGAAGAAGAAGGCCGAGATCCTCGAGGGCAATTTCCGGGTGGATGTGGACGAGAACACGCCGGTTTCGGATTGAGGGTTGGTTGCGAGGGGCCGGTGCGTGGCGCCCCCTCCGTCCTGCCGGACGCTGGTCACTCGGAAAGCCAAGCAATTGGCTTTCCGTCCGCTTCGCGGACCACTCCTCAACCTCTCTAGGGGGAGATCGGCGGTTTCTCCGGCAGTGCTTGTTCTTAGAGGTTGGAGTGGCGAAAGCCGAAATGACATCCCATCTCCCCCCTTGAGGGGGAGATGGGCGGCAGGTCAGAGGGGGGTGCAGCGCATCCCTCTCAATCAAAGCTGCCGTGGTAAAGCCAATCCTCTCAGGAGCGCCCTTGTCCGCCCCCCTCATCGAAATGCGCGGCATCACCAAGACCTTCGGCGCCCTCAAGGCGAACGAGGCCGTGGATCTCAGCGTGGCGCCGGGCGAAATCCTCGGTCTGCTCGGCGAGAACGGCGCCGGCAAGACGACATTGATGAACGTGCTGTTCGGCGCTTACGCGCCGGATGCCGGCGAGATCCTGATCCAGGGCCGGCCGGTACGGATCACGAGCTCGGCCGATGCGCTGGCCGCCGGCATCGGCATGGTGCACCAGCATTTCCATCTGGCGCCACGGCTGACGGTGCTGGAAAACCTGCTCATCGGTATTCCGGGCAAGTTGGGGCGGATCGATCGCGCCAGCGGGCTGGCCCGGCTTGCTGAAATCAGCAGCCAGCACGGGCTGACGCTTGATCCCGATCTGCCGGTCTCGGCGCTGGCGGTCGGCGAGCAGCAGCGGCTGGAAATCGTCAAGGCGCTGTTTCGCGGCGCCAGGCTCTTGATCCTCGACGAACCGACGGCAGTGCTGGCGCCCAGCGAGGTCGACGGGTTGTTTTCGGCGTTGCGGTCGATGGCGGCGCAAGGGCTCGGCATCATCTTCATCTCGCACAAGCTCAACGAGGTGCGGGCGCTGACGCATCGCTGCACCGTGCTGCGGCATGGCCGCGTCGCCGGCCGTGTCGACGATCCGGCCAACACGACGTCGGCCGAAATGGCGCAATTGATGTGCGGCCATGAGATCGTGCCGCCGGCGAGGGGGCCGTCGACGCCCGGCGCCGGTGTGCTGACGCTCGATGGCATTTCAACCTCGCGGCATTCCGGCACGGCGCTGCGCGATGTGTCGCTTGCGGTTCGTGCCGGCGAAATCCTCGGCATTGCCGGCGTCTCCGGCAATGGCCAGCGGGCACTGGCGGAGGTCATCTCGGGCGTGCGCGCGCCCGATGCCGGCCTGATGACCATCGCCGGCCAGACCGTATCGCGGTTCTCGCCGCGCGAGGTGCAGGCGCTGGGCCTTGGCCGCATCCCGGAGGACCGCATGACGACGGGGCTGGTCACCAATCTGCCGCTCGCCGATTCCATGGTGCTGCCGCGCATCGGCACATCGGCCTTCTCCGCCAGGGGGCTGCTCAAGCCGGATGCGATCCGCGCTTTCGCCGAAGAACAGATCAAGGCCTATGATATCAGATGTCCCGGGCCGATGACGCGCGCCGGCGCGCTGTCCGGCGGCAATCTGCAGAAGGCGCTGCTGGCGCGCGAGCTTGCCTTCGACCCAAAGGTGCTGATCGTGTCGCAGCCGACGCGTGGCCTCGACATTGGCGCCGCCCGTTTCATCCACGAAAAATTCCTCGACATGCGCACACGGGGGTGCGGCATCATCGTCATCGGCGAGGATCTGGAAGAACTGCTGGTGCTCTGCGACCGCATCGCGGTGATGTATGAAGGCCGCATCGCCGGCACGCTGGACAGCGCCGACGCGACCGTCGCGCGGCTCGGCCTGCTGATGACCGGCGCGGAGGGGCACGGCTGATGTTCCGCCTCGAAGTCCGCACCTCGACACCCGCCTGGTTCAACCTCGCCTTGCCGCTGCTGGCGATCGCCGCCACGCTCATCCTGTGCAGCGGGCTGATCGCGCTGGCCGGCGCGGGTGTCCTCGAATCCTACGGAGTTATGTTCACGGCTTCGCTCGGCGACAGCTATGCCATCACCGAAACGCTGGTGCGGGCCGCACCGATGATCTTCACCGGGCTGGCGGTGGCTGTCGCCTTTCGTGCCAAATTCTGGAACATCGGCGCCGAGGGGCAATTGCTTGCCGGCGCGGTGGCCAGCTGTTTTGTTGGCGCCATCCCCATGCCGGGGCCGCTCGCCATGCTGCTGATGGCGCTGGCGGGTGCCGCTGCCGGAGCCACGGTCGCGCTGGTGCCGGCGACGTTGCGCGTAAAATTCAAGGTCGATGATGTGGTGAGCTCCTTGTTGCTCAACTCGGTCATCTACTACGCCTTGATGGCGCTGATCGAAGGGCCGTGGAAGGATAGCTTCAGCGGCTACCCGATTTCGCCGCCGATCGAGGATTCGGCGAACTTTCCGGTGTTGATCGAAGGCACGCGGCTGCATCTCGGTGTCGTCGCGGCGCTGGTTGCGGCCCCATTGATCTGGTTCCTGATCGTGCGCACGACGCTCGGCTTCCGGATCAGGGTTACCGGCGAAAACCCGGAAGCGGCCAGATATGGCGGCATCCATGTCGAGCGAGTGCTGATCTCGACGGCGCTGCTGTCGGGCGCGCTGGCTGGTCTTGCCGGCGTCGGCGAGGTCGGCGGCGTGCACTTCCAGGTGATGAGCGACATCTCGCCGGGCTACGGCTATTCCGGCATCGTCGTCGCCATGCTGGCGCGGCTCAACCCGCTCGGCGTCGTGCCTGCGGCGATCTTCCTGGCCGCCGTGATGACCGGTGCGGAGGCGATGTCGCGGGCGACCGGCGTGCCGGCCTTCCTCAGCGACGTCATCCAGGGCACGGCGCTGCTCGCCATGCTGGTAGCGCTGCTGTTCACCGCCTATCGCATCCGCCGCGTCGGAGCCATCGGATGAGCGCGGTGTTCGAACAGATTTTTCAGGTCGGCTTTCTCGCCGCCATCATCCGCATCGCCACGCCGCTGGCCTTTGCCACGCTCGGCGAAATGTTCTCCGAACGGGCCGGCGTGCTCAATCTCGGCATCGAAGGCATCATGCTGCTCTGCGCGATGACCGGCTTCACCGCCACCAGCCTCAGTGGAAGCCTGTGGCTCGGCGTGCTGGTGGCGGTGCTCACCGGCATGCTGATGGGCGCGCTGCATGCGCTGTTCACGGTGGCGCTCGGCCTCAGCCAGCATGTCTGCGGCATCGGCGTCACGCTGTTCTCGTCGGGCCTTGCCTATTTCCTCTACCGGCTGATCTTCGGCCAGCAATCGGTGCCGCCGAGCATCAAGGGTTTTCAGACGCTGCCGATCCCGGTCCTCTCAGATATTCCAGTGCTGGGACCTGCGGTGTTCAACCAGTTCGCGCTGGTCTACATGGCGATCATTGCCATCCCGCTCGCCGCCTTCGTGCTCTACCGCACACCCTGGGGCCTGTCGGTGCGCATGGTCGGTGAAAACCCGCGCGCCGCCGATTCGGCCGGCGTCAGCGTCATTGCCACGCGTTTCCAGGCCGTCATTCTCGGCGGCGCCCTGATGGGGCTCGCCGGCGCCTTCCTGTCGATGGCGCAATTCAATGCCTTCACCTTCGGCGTGGTGTCCGGGCGCGGCTGGGTGGCGATCGCGCTGGTCGTGTTCGGCCGCTGGGACCCGTGGCGCTCAGCCGGGGCCGCGCTGCTGTTCGCCTTCGTCGATGCCTTGCAACTCCGCATGCAGGCGAGCGGTTTGGGGCATATCCCCTACGAGGCGTTCCTGATGCTGCCGTTCATCTTTACCATAGTCGCCATGGCGGTCATGTCGCGCAACGCGGTGGCACCCTCGGCACTGCTGAAGCCGTTTCGGCGGGAAGAGCGGTAAGCGAATAGGAATTGGCATCCTTTCCTCTCCCCCGATCGACGGGGTAGAGGAAGGGCGCCAAGCTGTCCCTGGGACGAAGACCCAAAACCCGAACCCCTCACATCGCGGTAAACCCATTGTCCACGAACAGATGCGTGCCGTTGACGAAACTGGACTCGTCGCTCGCCAGGTAAAGCGCTGCCTTCGCGACTTCCTCCGGCTCGCCGATGCGGCCCTGCTGCGCGGCCAGTGCGGCGTCCGAGACATCGACGCCGAGCCTGCCGAGGTCGGCGACCTCGCGCAGGCCGTGCGGCGTTCTGATGAAGCCGGGACAGACGGCGTTGCAACGGATGTTGCGGTCACGGAACTCCACCGCGATGGCGCGCGCGAACATGTGGCAGCCGCCCTTGGTGGTGTCGTAGAGCACTTCATTCGGCGTCGCCGCTACCGCCGAGATCGACGAGGTGCAGACGATCGATCCGCCGCCGGCCGCGATCATGCCGGGCAGCACGGCGCGTGTCATCAGGAACATCGAACGCACATTGACGGCGTGCAGCCAATCCCATTCCTGCAGCGTCGTCTCCAGGAACGGCTTTATCACGATGGTGCCGGCATGGTTGAACAGCACGGTGACGGGCCCGAGTTTTTCGGTCGCGCCTGTAACCGCAGCTGCGACCTGGGCCTCATCAGAGACGTCGGCCACCCAGTGTTCGGCTATGTGTCCCCGCGCGCGTATCGCGGCCGCGGTTGCAGCGGCTGCTTCACCGTTGCGGTCGATGATCGCGACCCTGGCGCCTTCGGCGGCGAACAGTTCCGAAGCCGCGCCGCCCATTCCCGTCGCGCCGCCCGAAATGATGGCGACCTTGCCGGTCAGTCTTTCGCCCATTTTTCTGCTCCCAACGTCCTTTTGGACGATTTCATGTTGCCACCGGCAGCGATGCTATCCCTCCTGCATCGGGTGGCCAATGCAGGAAATAGGCGCAACGGCGACAAGCACATAGGTTCATTCAAAGCGCGTGAAGCGATGCCGCCATCCACCTCCGTCGACCGCCTGGATATGTCTCCACAGCAATTTTGTACCAATTTTCGGCCATCGATCAGAAAATAGTTTTGCCCAGGGCGTAAAAATAGCAATCGACAAAGTCTACAAGTTTTATAGATTAACCGGCGAGACGGAGGTCGATATGTCCTATATCCAGAACGCCCAGACCGACAGCAACGGCCAGAAGCTGGCCAATGCCCAGGGCTATCGCCCGGCCTATGCCGGCGCTTTCGCCTATCTCGTCTTTGCCCTTGCGTTCGTGTTCACAGGGGCAGTCGTGCTGGGCCTTATTCCCTAAGGGATCGACAGGGGCTGTTGCCCCACAGCTTTCAGGCAATCGGAGTTGAATGAACCGGATCCCGGAGCGCTTTCGCGCACCTGAGGGGCCGCATTTCACAGCATCAGTGATTCCAGAGATGGAGGAGATGACAATGCCGATCGAATTCACCCATATTCCCGGCAAGACCGCCGACGCGGCGGTTCCTTTTTTCTATGACTTCGCCGAGACCGCGACGAAGCTCGGGCTGATCGAGGACGGCGGTTTCCAGAAGATCGTCGTCGACGATTCGGCCGGGCTGCTGACCAACATGGATCTTGCGTCCCAGGTGCTCAACCGCACCGCTTCGCTGGAAGTGGTGCTCACTCATTGGGCCGGGGTGATCGACCCGACGGTGGCTGCCCGCCAGCTGGCGTCCATCGACAGGGAGAGCGGCGGACGGCTGGCGCTCAGGATGATCAGCGAGCCGCTGAACGATGACGATGCCGAGACACGGCCGGTCGGCCATGGCGTCGTCTGGCAGCGCATCGACGAATATCTGGTGCTGTTGAAGCGGCTGTGGTCGAACGACCGGCCCTTCGATCACGAAGGCGCGTTCTACAGCATCAAGGGCGGTTACGTGCCGCGCAAGGGTCCGCATGGCGCCGACCTCGTGATCCGCATGGGCGGGCAATCCGGAACGGCGCTGAAGGTGGCCGGCCGGCATGCCGATCTCTTCGAGCTGGCGCCGGGCTCGATCGACGATATCAGGCAATTGATGGAGCGGGCGCGGGGCGCCGCAGCTGAATATGGCCGTGCCGGCAAACTGCGCTTCGCGCTTCCGGTCAGGATTCACCAAGGTGTTTCCGCCGCCGGCCACAAGGCGGTCGACCTCTCCGGGCCACCGGCCCAGGTCGCACTGTCGTTGCTTGCCTATGCGGCTCTCGGGATCGATGAGTTCATGGTCGTCGGCGTCGACACGCCACACGAGATCGCGACAGTTGGCCGGGAAACACTGGCACTGCTGCGCAATTCCCTGGCGCGCCGGGAGGCCTGCGAATTCCAGCCTGGAGCTTATGCGCCTGGCGCAAGGTTGGAGACGCGAGCAGTGGGCTGAGACCCATCAACCGTCTGTTGCTTCATGTCTGCCGGAAAGCCGCGACAGCCCTTCTATGACGGCGTCCGAATCGGCCAGCACGCCGAAGACGCCGTCCTCGACCGTCACCATGTGCAACGCCGCTTCATGCGCTTGCCTGTCGCCGCTGGCGCAGGCGTCCGAGATCGTCAGGCACTGGAAATTGCGGTCACAGGCTTCGCGCAACGTGGTGTGAACGCAGACATCCGTCGTGCACCCGGAAAACATCAGATGGGTGATGCCTTGCGCGCGCAGCACAAGCTCGAAATCCGTATAGGTGAAAGCGCTGTTGCAGGTCTTGTCGACGATGATGTCGCGCGGGGCGACATCGATCTCCGGAACGATCTGGAACCCTGCGCCGGAGCGCAGCAGGACGTCGGTGCCGTCGAGGCCGGCGCGCTTGCGGCGCCATTTCTCGTAGGGCGTCATGTCGGCCGTGTCGGCGCGGTAGCCCTGTCTGGTGTGGATGATCATGACGCCGGCTTCGCGTGCGGCCGCGATCAGGCGGTTCACCGTCGGCAGGATCGCCCGCAGCGGCGAGGGGTCATACCCTTTTCTGGCGAAATAGCCCGATGTCGACAGGAAATCCTGTTGCAGGTCGATGACGATCAACGCGGTGTTTTCGGCAACCAGCCTGCCGTCATAGGGGTAGTCGAAAGGTATTGCCTTGATCATCCGGAACTCCTTGCCGCCGGATCAGTCTAGCGAGTCCGCATCGACACGGCGACCCCGGGTGCCTGTCATCGTGCAGCCCGGGGCGGGTATCGCAGACCGCCGGCGCCGTAGCGTTTCACGGATTTTGCGGCGCGTTCCCAAATTGTTGAGCATTGCAGTCGTCTTTAATGTTGACTAATAAGTTCATGTTTCATAGTCAGCCGGGTACCTTGCCTGGCGCAGCCGGATTGGAATGCGGCGGCCGCGCTGGAGAAATGCCATGACCAGGGGCCGCGGTAAGGACAAGGAAGAAGCTCGTGTCGAGACATGGTTTGTTGGCGGCATTTGTCGCATCGGTGATCCTGGCGGCGACCGGCGCGATGGCCCAGGAGCAACCGGCCGGCGCTGCTCCAGCAGTCGAGGCACCTGCCGCGCCGACCGAAGCGGCACAAGCTGCTCCAGCCGCACCGGCACCCGCCACGACGGCCGCACCTTCGACGCCTGCGCCCGCGCTGCCGGCGGGGGCGGCACCTGCGGGGGCGATGGAGTTGAACCTGCCGCACGACCTGTCGCCATGGGGCATGTTCATGGCCGCCGACATCATCGTGAAGGCGGTGATGATCGGATTGGCCTTCGCGTCGCTCGTCACCTGGACGATATGGCTGGCCAAATCGCTGGAGATTTTCGGCGGCAAGCTGCGCATCTGTCGCGCGGTTCGCGCGATCGGCGATGCCGCGACGTTGAAGCAGGCGAGCCGTGCGCTCGACCGCGGTGGCGGCCCCGGCGCGCTCCTGGTGCGGGCGGCGGAGGAAGAGACCGCGCTTTCGGCCGGTGCGCTCGACCATGTTGGGGGAGACGGCCTGAAGGAACGGGTCAATTCGCGCCTGTCGCGCATCGAGGCGGCGGCGTCGCGGCGCATGTCGCGCGGCACCGGCCTGCTGGCGACGATCGGTTCCACCGCGCCTTTCGTCGGCCTGTTCGGCACCGTCTGGGGTATCATGAACGCCTTCATCGGCATTTCGCAGGCGCAGACCACCAATCTCGCCGTGGTCGCGCCAGGCATCGCCGAGGCGCTGCTGGCCACCGCGATGGGCCTGGTCGCGGCGATTCCGGCGGTGGTGATCTACAACGTCTTTGCCCGCTCCATAGCCGGCTACCGGCAGATCCTGGCCGACGCCTCGGCGGGCGTCGAACGGCTAGTCAGCCGCGACCTCGATTTCCGCTCCGTCGCACCCGCGACGGCGGTGGCGGCCGAGTAACGGAGCAAGACCATGGGCAGCCGGATCCGCCAGACCATGGATGACGACCTCGAGGAGAGCCACGAGATCAATGTCACGCCGTTCATCGATGTCATCCTGGTGCTCCTGATCATCTTCATGGTCGCGGCGCCGCTGGCGACGGTGGATGTCAATGTCGACCTGCCCGGGTCGACCGTGACATCGGCGCCGCGGCCGGAGACCCCGCTTTTCCTGACATTGAAGGATGATCTCACGCTCTCGATCGGCAACGACACCGTGCCGCGCCCGGCTTTTGCCGCCACGCTCGACAGCCGCACCAAGGGCGACAAGCAGACGCGCATCTTCCTGCGCGCCGACAAGGCGGTCGCCTATGGCGACCTGATGGAGGCGATGAACCTGCTGCGTGCAGCCGGCTATCTGAAGGTCGCCCTGGTCGGCCTGGAGGCCGCTCCCGCCGGTGATGCCGCCGCACCGGTGCCAGGCGCGACGGCTGCCCCATGACATGCTCCGCCGCCTCGGCCACGATGGTCCTGTCGCGCTTCGGCTGGCGCGATCTTGGCCTGTGGGCATGTGCGGCCGTGCTGATGCTTGGGGCGCACGTCGCGGTCGCCTATGCCGTGCAGAATTTCAGTCCAGCCGACCTGCCGGATGGCGGACCGCCGCCAGCCCTGATGATCGAAATGGCGCCGATGATGGTGACGCCGGCGCTACCTGAACAGGCCGCGATGCGCGATGCGGCCATTCCCGACCAGACCGAGCCGGTTGAAGAGACCGAAAAGGTCACCAAAGCCGAACCCGACAAGGTGATCGAGCAAGCGGAGCCTGCTGCCGAGCCGGAGACGGTGCCGCCGGACGAGCCAACGGAGACGGCGAAAGTCGAACCAGTCGACCAGCCGCCGCTGGAGGAGGTCGTCCCCGATATCGTCGAGACCGTCGCGCCGGAGGTTGTCGTTCCGCTGCCGCAGGCAAAGCCGACGGAGCGCCGCAAGGAAAAGGAACCGGCCGAAGCCAAGGTCAAAAGGCCTGTCGACATGCCCAAGCCAAAGCCGAAGAAGCAAAAGGCGGAACCGCCGAAGACGGCAAGTGCCGCGAGCGCCGAGATCAAGTTCGCCGCCAAGGCAGCGACGCCGAAATCGGCGGCCGGGATTTCGGGTGTCAGCCCAGCCAAATGGGAATCGCGGCTGACGGCGTGGATCAACCGCCACAAGCGCTACCCGAGCGCCGCGAAATCACGACGCGCGCAGGGCAATGCCAATGTGGCCTTCACCGTGGATGCCTCAGGCCGGGTGATCTCGGCGCACGTGGTCCGTTCGTCCGGCGATGCCGAACTCGACCGTGCCGCGCTCGCGGTGCTGCAGGGCGCCACCGTGCCGGCGCCGCCGTCGGAACTAGGCTCGCGCGTCAGCCGTACGGCGCCATTTGTGTTCAGTTTGCGGAACTAGCAGCCGCCCAGGAGTTGAACGGTGTCTATCGCCGGCTCATCGACTGGCAGAGCGCCTCGACCTGTTCCAGGTAGAAGCGGCATTTGGTGCGCAGGATTCTAAGGTTGGGATCGCCGGCGCCATTGATGTCGATGGTCTGCATCATGAAGTCGAAATGGACGTGAAAGGCATCCGCCGCGCCCCAGAGGCTGTCGGCCTGCCACGTATCGGCCATTGCCATGGAAATCAGCTGCCGGGCCTCGAAGCGGGCAGCATCCGGCGAGGCCGGACGGCTGGCGATCAGGGCCTTCAGCCGGGCGAAGATGCTTTCGCCGGCGTCGGCGCTCCTGATGGTCACGATCATGTTCATTTGCTGGTCCCCTCAAATCTGTGCGCATGAATGTCCGTGTCGCGGGCTGCCGGCGATCAGGCCGAGGTCCGCGGCGACCTTTTCCAGCAGCGGCAGCAAGTTTTGCAGCACCGCGCTAGGCTGTCCTTGGCTGAGCGTGGTTGCCTTTCGCGTGTGCCTTGGGGTGCATAGGGTTGCCGCTGAGCTGCGCATGTCTGGCCGGCCGTGCGCCGCGCAAGACATCGAAGGCCTCGGCATAGGCCATGCCGAGCAGATAGGAGATCATGGGAAAACGGCTTGCTTCGGCCATCTGCACCAGCTCATTGGTCATCGTCGCGATATATTGGAGACTATCGAGCTCTGACTGACGTAAGGAATGATTTGACACGTGCTGCTCCTGTCATCGGATGGAACTCTGGGAAGGCGTATTGGCTACATCTGGCATGTTAAGTCGGCTAATTGATCGACCAAGCCGCCGAATGCGGATCAAGTTCCGGGGTTGAGAGGGTCAACGCATAGATGGGCGCGTCGGTGAGACGGTCGAGGCCCAGAAGGCGCTTGATCGCCGAATGGCTCAGCGCCGCTGTCGGGCAGGCCGACAGGCCATGCCCGGTCGCCGCGAGCATCATGTTCTGGCCGATATGGCCGGCCTCGATCAGCACGACGCGGTAGGCGTTGGCATCCTCATATTTCCACATGGTGCGGTCGAGCCTGGCGCAAAGCAGGATGAGGCACGGCATGGCGTCAGCCCATTCCTGTCCGCCGATCAGTTCCGAAATCTTCGGCATATGGTTGGCCGAGATCCTGCCGAGGTCATGATCGGCGGCGGAATAGTGATAGACGCCGGGCTCCAGCCCTTCGACGCCGAGTGCAACCACATAGGCCTCGTAGGGGTTTCGCGCACCGCCCGAAGGGGTCATGCCGAGCGGCAGGGCGCCGACGCAGTTGCCGGTCTCGCCGGTAATGCCCATGCCCGCGAACAGGCAATCGGAGAGCTGCCGCGAGGTGATGGTGGGTGCGCCCGCAGTGCGGTTGGTGCGGCGGCGGGCCATCAGGGCCAGAAGGTCGTTGTCTGCCAGCGCGTCCGGCAGCCGGATGGCGCCCGGATCATTCCTCAGCAGCAGGTCTGGCTGCGCGACATGGCCGGCGCGTTCGATCTGCCGAGCCTCCGCTTGTTCGATGGTCATGAACTCTGAGTCCTGGACGCAGAAATGCATCAGCGCGGTCGGCAGGCCCCAACCCCATTGCCCGGAGAATTGTGTTTCTTGTTCGGCCAGCGGCGAGCCGGCGGTGACGAGGGCGGAGAAATCGAGCAGTTGCGGGACGACGGCATTCAGGTCGGCCTTCGACCAGCCGTGGGCGCGCGCGATCTCCGCGGGGGAAGCCCATTCATCCCAGGAAGCGAGGAGGCCGACCACTTCGGGGCTGCATTCGAAGACGCTTCTGGTCAGGAAGTTGCAGGCCGTGACCTTGTTGGTCCCAGGGTAGAAGACGAGCGTTTTTGAAGAGCGCATTTTCATGATGCTGTATGCCGTTCGTGGATGTGGAGCGCCGACAGGCGAATGCCCGTCGGCGCCGAACGACTTCAGCGCTTGTTGTAGTGCATGCCCTGCGAGAAGAAGGCGGTCTGCGTGCCAGCGGCAACCGTCAGCTTCGGGGCATTGTTGACTTTCTTGGCCATTTTCGTCCCTTTCCCGACCCCCCAATGGGATCTGTTGAAGGATCCCCAAAAGGGATCCGCGAGAAGAAAGGTATGGTCCGAGGAGTTAATGCTTTGTTAAAATTGTAGTAAATCAAATATGATCTAAAATATCTTTCTTGACGGTAAAGTCTAAAAAATCGATTTTACTCAGATAAGGAGTAGGCAAACGCCAGCATACGCTTTTTCGGGATATTCTTGTTCTTATTTAGCGTAAGCAAGTGGCTAGCCCAGCCCATCCCGGGCGAGGCTGACGACGAGCTGATCGATACCGGGATCATCAAGCCTGATGACGTGCGCCATGCGGATCGCACGCCTGGGCGGGATATTGGACATGTCCTGCCGCATGATGACCGACACGAATGCCGGTCCGGTTTCGGTCAGAAGCATGGCCTTGCCTGTCAGCACCGGTTCGGAGATAGGCGCCCATTGCACCGAGATCAGCGACGGCTCGCCTGTCTGGCGGCGGTTGACGCCGCTGAAATAGATCCAGTTGAGACGCGAGATCGCCACGCCATAGTGATTGCCGCGCGCCCGCGCCCATGTCGAGCCGCGGCGCTCCGACCATCCGGTAACCCTGCGGAATGTGACCAATTCGGCCTCGCGACGCACGAAGGTCACCGAGCGCATCAGGAGGTCGGCGCGGGTCGGAATCGAAAAATAAGTGAAATAGGTGCCGCTCGCGATCGACGGGGCGGGCGGGCGGATCATCTGGGTGAATAGGCTTTCGGAAATCGGCGGCAGGCCGGGAGCCGAGAGCTCAGGCGTGCCGGGGTCCCGGTACAGTTCGGGTTCATCGACGCGGAAGTAGTCGCAGATCAGCTTGGCGGTGGTCTTGTTGGGAACGGTCTGCCCCTGCAGGTAACGCTCGAACTGCGTGCGGTTGATGCCCAGCTCGCGGCACACCGCGCTGACGGAAGCGTGGTCCTTGCAGAGCCGCCTGAGATTTGCAGCGAGATTCTCGCGAATGGACACTTTTTGCTTCCGAGGGCGGCTTCTTCATTTCGAGTCGGAATCCGTATAGCGCCTTCGGTCGCCCCTGCCGAAACGCCTTGTCACAACACACAGAAAAAACTGATTTGAGAACGCCAGTCTAATGGGGCTGCTTCCAAAAAAAATAGCGTCTACCGGACAGAGGCCATCGCCATAAGTCCAATTGACAACCATTTCGCCTTGGGAACGCGAAATCGCATCTGGCCATTTTTGGGGGCATTGACGCCGTGTGACGCATCGCAGGTATCGTGTGATGCTTGGGCGTTACCGCTCGGGAAAGGCGGACAATCGATTATTCCGCTGGTGGAGCTGAGGAGGATCGAACTCCTGACCTCGTCATTGCGAACGACGCGCTCTCCCAGCTGAGCTACAGCCCCGTCCAGCGGATGGCGCATTTATCGGGGGACGCGGTTTCCTGTCAAGGCGGCGCTTCACCGAAAACCCGACCGCCGGCCGCATGGCGGAACCTGCCCTTGCCGGTTTGGCGCGTAATGGCTACATGTCGGCAACAATTGGAGACCGGCATGCTCGCCCTCATTCAAACCATCGTCATGGCGCTCGACCTCTATTGGTGGGTCATCATCGCCTCGGCGATCTTTTCCTGGCTCTATGCATTCAACGTCGTCAACTCGCGCAACCAGTTCGTCGGCAGCATCGGCAACATGCTCTACCGGCTGACCGAGCCGGCGCTGCGGCCGATCCGGCGCTTCATGCCCGACCTAGGCGGCATCGACATCTCGCCGATCATCCTGCTGCTGATCCTGTTCTTCCTCAGGCAGTTCATTCTCACCACTGTGGCGCCGCTGCTGCTGGCCTGACGATCGCATGGGCGCGCCGTACCGCATTCGCGAGAACGGCATCGAGTTGTTTGTCCGGTTGACGCCAAAGTCTTCGGTGGACAGGTTCGAAAGTGTCGAGATATCGGCGGACGGACGAAGTCACTTGAAGGCGCGGGTCCGCGCCGTGCCGGAAAACGGCGCCGCCAATCAAGCGCTGGAGAAGCTGGTCGCCAAGGCGCTGGGCGTGCCGGCTTCGGCCGTTTCGGTCGTTGCAGGCGGCACGGCCCGGCTCAAGACGCTGCGCATTGTTGGCGAACCGGCTGCGCTGGCAAGACGTGTCGAAGCGGTCTGCGATCAATCCTCTGCCTGAAGTTCAATCAATCGCCCAGCGGCAAACGCGGATCGTCGACCTTCAGCGTGTTCACGCTCTGCTTGATGCGGCGCAGGTTCTCCAGCACCTTCGGGCCGCGCGTCTCGGCGACCGATGTCACGATCATGTCGACGATCGCCAGCAGCGCGTAGCGCGACGATGTCGGCTTGTAGATGTTGCCGTCCTCGAGCGGCTGCAGGTGGATGACCGTGTCGGCGGCCTTGGCCAGTGCGGAGTCGGGCGCGGTGACGGCCACCGTGGCGGCGCCATATTGCTGGGCGACCTGCACCGCCTCGATGACCGAGCGGGCATAGCCGGAGACCGAGAAGGCGACCACGGTGGTGTCCGGCGTGGCGACGGCGGCGTACATGCGCTGCAGTTGCCCGTCGATCTGCGCCAGAACCGGCAGGCCGAGCCTGAACAGCCGGTTCTGCATTTCGGTCGCCATCATCGAGGAAATGCCACCCGAACCGATGCACAGCACATTGCCTGACGCAGCAAGCCGCGCGGCGACATCGACCAGCGTCGTCATGTCGAGATTCTCGCTGGCGCGCTGGATGGCTGTGACAGCCGCTTCGGTGATGGCCGACGCAATGCGCTGCTCGCGGGCGTCGCGGCTCAGCGGCTCCGGCGACAGATACTGGCCGCCGATGGCAATGGCCTGCGCCAGGTGGAACTTGAAGTCGCGCAGGCCCTCGCAGCCGAGATTGCGGCAAAAACGGGTCACCGTCGGCTCACTGACGCCGACGCGCGCGGCAATCTCGGAGATCGCGGCCTTCGAAGCGAAGTCGAGGTCGGACAGGACGAGGCTTGCCAGCCGGCGATCCGACTTGGTGCCGTCCTGCGACATCAGCTGCAGCCGGGTGATGATGTCGGCAGGCGTCTTCATATCCGAGTTTCCGTCGTCATCTCAGAGGCAGGCCCGTCGCCGTGTCGAACAGATGGATGTTGCCGGGATCGACGGAGACCGGCAGCAGGTCGCCTGGCCGGACCGGCAGCCGGTCGCGGAACACGGCGCGTACCGTATCAGTGCCAATGGCACCGTAGACATGGGTTTCGGAACCGGTCGGCTCGACGACGTCAACCTTGAGCGTCATGGTGCCGGTGGCTTCACCGACGATGAAATGCTCGGGCCGGATGCCCGCCTCCACCGCACTGCCTGCCGGTACCGGCTTGCCGGCAAGCGCAAGCCGCCCGCCGCCGACCGACTCGAACCAGGTTTTCTCGGGCGTCGTCTTGAGGGCCCCGGACACAAAACTCATCGACGGCGAGCCGAGGAAGCCGGCGACGAACTTGTTGGCCGGCCGGTCATAGAGCTCCAGCGGTGCCCCGACCTGCTGGATCCTGCCGCGGTCCATCACCACGATGCGGTCGGCCATGGTCATGGCCTCGATCTGGTCGTGGGTGACGTAGACGATGGTCGATTTCAGCCGTTGGTGCAGCGCCTTGATCTCGGTGCGCATCTGCACGCGCAACTGTGCGTCGAGATTGCTGAGCGGCTCGTCGAACAGGAACACCGAGGGTTCGCGCACGATGGCGCGCCCCATGGCGACGCGCTGGCGTTGGCCGCCTGAGAGCTGGCGGGGATATCGGTCGAGATAGGAGAACAGGTTGAGGACGCCGGACGCCTTCTTGACCTTCTGGTCGATAGCCGTGCGGTTCTCGCCCCGGATTTTCGGGCCGAAGCCGATATTGTCCGAGGCCTTCAGGTGCGGAAACAGCGCATAGGACTGGAACACCATGGCGATGTTGCGCTGCTGCGGCGGCAGGTCGTTGGCGCGCATGCCGCCGATCAGGAGATCGCCGGAACTTATGGTCTCCAATCCTGCCAGCATGCGCAGCAAGGTCGATTTGCCGCAGCCAGACGGGCCGACCAGCACCACGAACTCGCCGCTCTTGATGTCGAGGCTGATGTCCTCGAGGATCTTGTGCTGGCCAAAGGATTTCGACAGGTTGCGAAACTCGACGTCGGTCATGGTCAGGCTCCCAATATGTCGTCGATGAACGGCAGGCAGCCGGCGGTCAATCCCGCATCCACGGGCATCACCACGCCTGTTACGCCCGAGGCCCGGTCGGAAGCAAGGAAAGCCACCGCTTCGGCGACTTCCGAGGCGTTGACGATGCGGCCGAGCGGATAGAGCCGCTGCAGCTTGCCCAAGATCTCAGGGTCCTTGGCAAGGCGATGGTCCCAGGCGGCGGTGCGGATCGATCCGGGGCAAACCACATTGGCGCGCACGCCGCGGCGGCCGAGCTCGACGGCGATCGATTTGGCATAGGCGTTGATGCCGGCCTTGGCGGCGGCATAGGCGGGGTTGCCGAAATGCGCGATGGCGTTGACGGAGGAAATGAAGACGACGCTGCCCGAACCGCGCGCGGCCATCGCCTTGGCAATGGGATCGGCGAACATCATCACGCCGGTCAGGTTGAGGTCGAGTTCGTGCTCGATCCTGTCCGCCGTCAGCGCATCAAGCGTCTCGGCGCGGGTCCAGCCGGCATTGTTGATCAGGATGTCGGGGACGCCGTCCTTTTCAAGCACGGCGGCGATCGCGGCTTCGACCGAGGCCCGGTCGAGAAGGTCGAAGACATGGCGCGAGGCAAGGTGCGGGCTCGCCAGCGCCTCTTGCGACTGGTCGCAGCCGACCACCCGCGCGCCTCTGTCGGCCAGCAGTGCGACGATCGCCGAGCCAAGGCCGCCACCGGCGCCGGTGACTATGACGGTCCTGCCTTCGAATTCGGCTCTCGAAACCACGGCGCTTGCTCCTCCCGCAGGGTCAGGCAGATGCCGGGAGGCTAAAGAACAAGATGTAATTAAGCAACATATTAATCCGCTTGCATGCGGCGAATTCATCAATAATGTAGGAAAGTCACATAAATCTTGTGTCAGCACCGGCACAAGGAGCGCGAATGCGCGAAACAAATGGGAGAGATCGGATGAACCTTGCAAAATGGACTGCCGGCCTGATGGCCGGAATGGGCATGCTGGCCTTCGCGGCGCAGGCAGATGCCGGCGAAGTGCGGGTTACCGTCGCTGAGTACAGCGCCAAGACCGGCCCCTACTTCGAGCAGGTCAAGAAGGAGTTCGAGGCGAAGAACCCCGGCATCACTGTCAAGTTCGAGGTGGTGCCGTGGGATGTGCTCTTGCAGAAGCTGACCACCGACATCACCGCCGGCACCAATGCGGATCTCTCCATCATAGGCACGCGCTGGCTGATCGATTTCGTCCAGCAGGATGTCGCCGAGCCGCTCGACAGCTATATCACGCCCGAATTCAAGGGCCGCTTCATCGACACCTTCCTGTCGCCCTCGATCATGGGCGGCAAGACCTACGGCCTGCCGATCGCCGCTTCGGCGCGCGCCATGTATTACAACAAGGAGCTGTTCGAGAAGGCCGGCATCGCCAAGCCGCCGGCAACCTGGACCGAACTGCAGGAGGACGCGCGCAAGATCAAGGCGCAGGGTGCCTTCGGTTTCGGCCTGCAGGGCAAGGAGATCGAGACCGACGTCTATTACTATTACGCGATGTGGTCGCAGGGCACCGAGATCCTCAACAAGGACGGCACGTCGGGCCTCGGCACGCCGGGCGCGCTCGAAGCCGCCAAGCTCTACAAGTCGATGATCGACGAGGGGCTGACCGAGCCCGGCGTCACCTCCAACAATCGCGAGGACGTGCAGAACCTGTTCAAGCAGGGCAAGGTCGGCATGATGATCACGGCGCCCTTCCTGTCCAACCAGATCAAGGAGGAGGCGCCGAGCCTCAAATACGGCGTGGCCGCCATTCCGGCCGGTCCGACCGGCGCGCGCGGCACCTATGGCGTCACCGACTCCATGATCATGTTCAAGAACTCCAAGAACAAGGACGAGGCTTGGAAGCTGATGGACTTCCTGTTCACCACGGAGCAGCGCGCCAAGTTCACGCAAGGCGAAGGCTTCCTGCCGGTGAACAAGGAAGAGGCCAAGATGGATTATTACGTCAACAACGCCGATCTCGCCGCCTTCACCGCCCTGCTTCCGGATGCCCGTTTCGCGCCGGTCATCCCGGGCTGGGAAGAAGTTGCCCAGATCACCTCGGATGCCATGCAGAAGATCTATCTCGGCGGCGATCCCGAGGCAGGCTTGAAGGACGCCGCGGCCAAGGCCAATGCGGTGCTGAAGAAATAGGGCGTATCTCCCTGCGCCCGTGGCGCGCCCCCGACTCAGGCGGGGCGCGCCACACCTTGATTTCCTGCCGGGTGCAGCGGATCCGAAATTCGCATAAGCAGAAACTCAGATCCAGCGCACCGGGACTCAACCCAAGCCGATGCAAAATCGCTTCCTGCCCTATCTCCTGACCTTGCCCAGCCTGTTCCTGGCGGCGGTGGTCATCTTCTGGCCGGTCTGGGACCTGATCCAGATCGCGACGCATGACGTCAACCGCTTCGGTCAGTTGCGCGAGTTCAGCGGCCTTGCCAATTTCGCCGCGCTGACGGCCGATCCCGATTTTGTCGCCGCACTCTGGCGCACGGGGGTGTGGACCGTGCTGGTGGTCGGCGGCGCGCTGCTGCTCTCGATACCGGTGGCGATGATCCTCAATACCGATTTCTATGGCCGGGGCCTTGCCCGTGTCATCATCATGCTGCCCTGGGCGGTGTCGCTGACCATGACGGCGGTGGTCTGGCGCTGGGCGCTGAGCGGCGAAAGCGGCATGCTGAATTCGGCGCTGATCGGGCTTGGCCTGATCGACCACAACATCCAGTGGCTGGCACAGGCCGGAACCGCCTTTCCGATGCAGGTTCTGATCGGCATCTTGGTGACGGTGCCGTTCACCACCACGATCTTCCTCGGCGGCCTGTCGTCGATCCCGGACGATCTCTACGAGGCGGCCGCACTGGAAGGGGCAACGCCGCTGCAGCAGTTCCGCGAGATCACCTTTCCGCTGCTGAAGCCGTTCATCAACATCGCCATCGTGCTCAACACCATTTACGTCTTCAACTCGTTCCCGATCATCTGGGTGATGACGCAGGGCGGGCCGGCCAACTCGACCGACATCCTGGTCACCCATCTCTACAAGCTCGCGTTCCGCATCGGCAAACTCGGCGAGGCTTCGGCGGTGTCGCTGGTGATGTTCGCCATATTGCTGATCTTCACCATGATCTATGTACGCCTGGCGATGCGGGAGCAGCGCGCATGACTGGCAAGCTGAAGCGCACCGTCATCGCCTGGCTGTTGCTGGCGCCCTTGATCGTGGTGACGATCTTTCCCTTCGCGGTGATGTTCCTGACGGCGGTCAAGCCACGGACCGAGGTGCTGACACCCACATGGTGGCCGAGCGAGTTCCGCTGGTCGAATTTTTCCGACATGTGGGTGGCGACCGGCTTCGGCCAGGCGCTGGCCAATTCACTCTATGTCTCGGTGATCGCCACCGTCGGCGCCATCTTGATCTCGGTGCCGGCGGCTTACGCGATGTCGCGCTTTCGCTTTGCCGGTTACGGCGCCTTTCGCCAGTTCCTGCTGATCTCGCAGATGATCTCGCCGATCGTGCTGGTGCTCGGCCTGTTCCGGCTGATGGCCGCCTGGGGGCTGGTCGAATCGACCACCGCGCTCGGCTTCATCTACATGGCCTTCAACGTCGCCTTCACGGTCTGGATGCTGCAGAGCTATTTCGACACCATTCCGCGTGACCTCGAGGAGGCGGCCTGGATGGAAGGCGCCGGCCGCTGGCTGACGCTGCGCAAAGTGTTTCTGCCGCTCTGCCTGCCGGCGATCGCGGTGACGGCGATCTTCACCTTCATCAACGCCTGGAACGAATTCGTCGTGGCGCTGACCATGCTGCGCAGCCAGGAGAGCTACACGCTGCCGATCCAGGTGTTCTCGTTGGTCGCCGGCCGCTACACGATCGAATGGCATCACGTCATGGCCGCGACGCTGCTGGCCACTTTGCCGGTGGCGATTCTGTTCATCTGGCTGCAGCGTTATCTCGTTCGGGGGCTGGCGCTCGGGGCGGTCAAGTAGCGATCCCAGCAAGTCCAGGAAAGTGCGCAGCGGTTTTCCGTCCGGAATTGCGAAAAACAAGAAGTCCATGGAGCTTTCATGCGCGTCTTCACCGCCTCGCTGGCGACGGAAACAAACACTTTCTCGCCGGTGCCGACCGACCGGGCCTCGTTCGAGATGGCGTTCTATGCCGGGCCGGGCAAGCATCCGGAAACCCCGACCCTGTGTTCCTCGCCGATGGTGGCGCTGCGCCGTCGCGCGGCCGCGGAAGGTCTGACCGTGATCGAAGGCACCGCGACCTGGGCCGAGCCCGGCGGTCTCGTGCAGCGGCAGACTTATGAAGCGCTACGCGACGAGATACTCGGCCAGCTCAAGGCGGCACTTCCGGTCGATGCCGTCATTTTGGGCCTGCATGGCGCCATGGTGGCGCAGGGTTATGATGATTGCGAGGGCGATCTGCTGGAGCGCGTGCGCGGCATTGTCGGGCCTGGCGTGGTGATCGCCTGCGAGTTCGATCCGCACAGCCATCTGACGCCGAAGCGCGTGGCGGCGTCCGACATCATGGCCTACTTCCTCGAATTCCCGCACACCGATTTCTACGAGCGCGGCGAGCACGTCGTCGAACTTGGACTTGCCGCGGCGCGCGGCGAGATCAAACCCGTCATCTCGACCTTCGACTGCCGCATGATCCAGGTGCTGCCGACCAGCCGCGAACCGATGCGCTCCTTCGTCGACCGCATCAAGGCGCTGCACGGCAAGGACGGCGTGCTGTCGGTCTCGGTCATCCATGGCTTCATGGCCGCGGACGTGCCCGAAATGGGCACGCGCATCCTTGTCGTCACCAACGATGACAAGGCCAAAGGCGATGCTCTGGCGGAGCGGCTGGGACGCGAGCTCTATGCCATGCGCGAAACGACGGCGATGACCATGCTGAGTGCGGCCGACGGCATCGATCGGGCGCTGGTCGTTCGCGCCGAAAATCCCGGCAAGCCCGTGGTCATCGCCGACATCTGGGACAATCCCGGCGGCGGCGTTCCCGGCGACGGCACCATCGTGCTGCGCGAACTGCTGGCGCGGGGCATCACAAGCGTCGGCGTGGCGACAATCTGGGATCCGATCGCGGTGACCTTCTGCCAGGCGGCGGGCGAGGGCGCGGTCATCGCCCTGCGATTCGGCGGCAAGGCCGGGCCTCAGGCGGGCGAGCCGATCGACGCGCGCGTCACTGTAATAAAGGCTGTCAGCGAAGGCTGGCAGAGTTTCGGGCCGAGCCGCGTGACATTGGGACCGTCAGCGGTGGTGCGCATCGAAGGTACCGAGGTCGATGTGATCCTGAACACCAATCGCACGCAGACCTTCGAGCCGGATGTCTTTTCCAACATCGGCGTCGATCCGCTGACGAAGGACATACTGCTGATCAAATCAACGAATCATTTCTACGCCGGCTTCGAGCCGATCGCCGCCGAGATCATCTATGTCGCGGCGCCGAGTTCGTATCCCAGCAATCCGGCGGCGACGAATTACACGAAGCTGACCCGGCCAGTGTGGCCAAGGGTGGCTGACCCTTGGGCGGGTGCCGCGGGCGACGCTGCCAATCTCCCCCCTCGTGGGGGAGATGCCCGGCAGGGCAGAGGGGGGCGCGAAGGATCGCGGCACCGATAGTCTTGGGACAACAAGAAACCTGCGAAGGTCGAAATTGCAAACAGCGACAGGCTGGCGGGACAGCGCCCCCCTCTGGCCTGCCGGCCATCTCCCCCACGAGGGGAGAGATCGGCTAATCACACCAATCCTCGCTTGACCATCATTGCTTCCGGCGAAGGCATCTTGCCGCGAAACGCCGTGTAAAGCTCTTCGGGGTCCTTCGAGCCGCCGGCTGCATAGATGTTCTTCCTCAGCCGCTCGGCCAGCGCCGGGTTGAAGGGATCGCCGGTTTCCTCGAATGCGGCGAAGGCATCGGCGTCGAGCACCTCGGACCACATGTAGGAATAATAGCCGGCCGAATAGCCCTCGCCCGCAAAGACATGGCCGAAATGCGAGGTGCGATGGCGCATCGCGATCGTGTCGGGCATGTCGAGCTTTTCCAATGTTTCGGCCTCGAAACGAAGCGCCTCCTCCGGCGCATCGGGCCGTGCATGGTAGGCCATGTCGATCAAGGCAGAAGCGGTGAACTCGACGGTGGCGAAGCCGGCGCCGAAAGTGCGCGTGGCCAGCATCTTGTCGAGCAGCGCCTGCGGCATCGGCTTGCCGGTCTTGACATGCAGCGCGTGCTTTTCCAGCACCGCCGGCACCGTCAGCCAGTGCTCGTAGAGCTGCGAGGGCAATTCAACGAAGTCGCGGCTGACCGAAGTGCCGGACACCGACGGCCAGGTAACGTCGGTCAGCATGCCGTGGAGCGCATGGCCAAACTCGTGGAACAAGGTCTTCGCCTCGTCGACCGACAGCAGGGCCGGTTCGCCCGCCGGCGGCTTGGCGAAGTTCATGATGTTGTAGATCACCGGCTGCGAGCCATGTCCGAGCTTGTAGCCAGACTTCAGCGCGCTCATCCAGGCGCCGGAACGCTTCGAGGGCCGCGCGAAATAGTCGGCCAGGAACAGGCCGCGCTCGCTGCCGTCGGCGTTTTTCACCACGAAGACACGCGCGTCCGGATGCCAGGCGGCGATGCCCTTCTTCTCCTGGAAGGTGATGCCGAACAGCCGCGTCGCGACGTCGAAGCAGGCATCGATGACGCGGTCGAGCTGCAGATAGGGTTTCAGCTCCGCCTCGTCGAAAGCGAACTTTTCCGCGCGCAGCTTCTCCTGGTAGAAACGCCAGTCCCAGGCTGCGAATTTTTCGTTGCTGCCGGCTTCGGCCGCCAGCCGCTCCAACTCCTTCTGGTCGGCGGCGGCTTTTTCCAGCGCCTTTTCCCAGACCGGATCGAGCAGCGCATGCACTGCCTCCGGCGTCTTGGCCATGGTGTCGTCGAGCTTGAGCGCGGCGAAGGAGGCGTAGCCGAGCAGCTTCGCCTTCTCGGCGCGCAGCTTCAGCATGTCGCGCACCACGGTCGTGTTGTCGGACGCGCCGCCATTCTGGCCGCGCATGGTGAAGGCGCGATAGGCGATCTCGCGCAGGTCGCGGCGTTCCGAGAAGGTCGTGAACGGCTCGTAGATCGAGCGCGATAGGGTGACGGCGTAGCGGCCCTTCTGGCCCCGCATCTCGGCGGCCTCGGCCATCGAACTTTTCACGAAATCCGGCAGGCCGGCGAGGTCGGCCTCGTCGAGGAACAGCGCCCAGTCGCGCTCGTCGGCCAGCACGTTCTGACCGAAAGTCGTGCCGAGCGACGACAGCTCCTCGTTGATCTTGGCCAATCGTATCTTGCCGTCGGCGTCAAGTTTGGCGCCGGAACGCACGAAGCCTTTCCAGGTCTTCTCCAGGACGCGCAGCGTCTCGGGATCGAGCTTCAGAGCTTCGCGGCGCTGGTAGAGGTCGTCGATGCGGGCAAACAGCTTCTCGTTCATCGAGATCGCTGAGAAGTGCCTCGATATCTTCGGCGAAATGTCGCGCTCCAGCGCCTGGATCGTCTCGTTGGTATAAGCGCCGGCGCGGCACCAGAAGATCGACGAGACATGATCGAGCGCCTCTCCGCCAAGTTCCAGCGCGGCAAGCGTGTTCTCGATGGTCGGCACTTCCTTGTTGGTGGCGATCGCGTCGATCTCCGCCTCATGCGCCTTCAGCGCGGCGTCGAAGACGGGGGGAAAATCACCGTCGCCAATATGGGCAAAATCGGGCAGACCTAGCGGGCCTCGCCACGCGGTCAACGGATGGGCGGCAAGATCGACGACTTTCGTGGAGGGCATGGAGGGTCTTTCGCTGGCGTCAGGAAGGAGGGTATCACCGATGTAGGACGCTGCCGGCTGACCCGCAATATACCAGTTGGCCGCTCCGCCTCAGTAGCCCTCGCAGGTTTCGGCGATCGCGGCTTGCGAGCTGGCGGTGATGCGGTTGTCGCTCACCGCGAAGGTTTCCTGCATCAGCATGTCATTGTTGGGGAAATCGTAGCAGGCGATCACGGTGGTGACCCCGCCTTCGCTCTTCTCGATGCGGTGGCGGATAGCAGCACCGGCAACCGCACCTTTCCATTCGTCGAGCGAAGCGATGAATTCCTGTTTGCTCTGGACGACGCCGAGGTCGTCGAGCTTGATGCGGACGTCGTCGGCGAGCAGGTCCGCCAGTTCGGTGCGATCGGCGACCAGCAGCGCCGAATACCAGCGGCTGATGATGGCGCGGTCATCGGCGCGCGCGGCCATGATCGCCAACAGCAACACGGCCGCCGTAAAAACGACCGGCCCGCCGTCCGTCAGCCGGCGCGCGGCCCCGTTCATTCCAGCACCGGCCGCTCGAAATCGCCGGTCTCCTTGTTCATCACCCAGAGCTCGCCGGTCGAAATGTCGAACCACGCTCCGTGCAGCGACAGTCGCCCCTTGCCCTCGAGGATCGAGACGCAGGGAAAGGTCCTGAGATTGGCGATGGAATAGCGGACCGAGATGCGCTCGAGGGCCGTCTGGCGCTCCGTCGCCGTCATGAAGGTGCTGGCCGACACCGTCTCGGCGGCCGGCGCGATCAGGCTCATCCATTTGCCGATGAAGTCGCCGGGAGACAGCGGCGCGGAATTGGGGTCGAGCGCGGCGCGGATGCCGCCGCAGCGGCCGTGGCCCATGACGACGATGTTCTTGACCTTGAGGCTCTGCACGGCGAATTCGAGCGCCGCCGAGGTCGAATGGAACTCGCCGTCCGGCTCGTAAGGCGGCACCAGGTTGCCGACATTGCGCAGCACGAAGAGCTCGCCGGGGCCGGCGTCGAAGATCGCCTCGGGGGCGGATCGGGAGTCGCAACAGGCGACGATCATGGTCTCGGGCGCCTGACCTTCGCGGGCGAGCTCGCGATAGCGACCGCTCTCGGTGGGGTAGCGGCCGTTCATGAAATTGCGGTAGCCGGCGAGGAGATGGTCGGGAAGATGAGGCATGGGCGGCTAAGGCCTTTCCGGTTGGAGGCGGAAGCTCGTTGCGGTCGACGAAAGGCTCTAACGGTAAAAGGCCGCTACGAGCAATGCAGAATTGCGGGGGCTGGCCATAAATGCCATGCGCCAAAGCGGGAACGCCCGCCGACTTGGTCACGCCCAGATGGCGACCGGTATGCCAAAACCGTCAGCAAGCGGCGGGTTGGGAAACGGCTTTGCTTCGCCACTGGCGATGCGGCCGGCGATCAGCATCATGGCCGCCGCATCGAGGAAATCGTCGGCGGCCGCACCATTTGGCGGCGGCTGCTCGAGGAAATCCATGTCATAGCCGTGCCGGCAAAGCAGCGCCTTGCGTTCCGCCATGCCGGCTGGATTGACGCTGCCCTTGATCTTCTTCGGCAACAGCATGGCCCGATCGCCGTTCAGGCGGCAGAAGGCGACTTCCGGGTGCGATTCGAAGACACGGCCGCGCAGCTCGGGCCGCGCGATCAGCAGCTCGTCGATCTCGCGGATTTTCGAGAAGATGCCGAAGGCCTGGATGGAAACGCCGCGCGGAGGGTCCGATGTGATCCTGGCCACCTCGCTTGCCCTGATATGTGCCGCGTACCAGGCTTCGGTCGTGGTGAAGCCGCTGGTGTCGGCATAGAGCGCGGCTCGCGACGGGATCGAAACGACGCTGGACTGGCGCGCACCGAGCAGCGGCCGCACCAGCGCTTCCGGCCCGCGCCCACCTTTGCTGGAAAACTCGGGCAGGCCGATCGGCATGTCGACGGCGACGATCGCGTCGTCGGGAATCGCTGCCAGCAGGGCGGTGAAGGTGGGGAAGACATCGACCGAAGGCGCGGCGTCGGGGTTACGAGGTGTCGAACCGGGTTCGCGCAGCACGGCGATCCAGCCGGCCTTGCAGCCATCGGCGCCGACGAGCACGACTTTGGCCGGGGTCACGCCCGGCGGTCCCGCCCCGGATGCGTGAGGTGGCGCAGCTGGACCATGGCCATCGGGTGCGACAGGCTCTGCGCATCGGTCTCGAGTTGCAACTCGTCGCCGCCGCGTTTTGCCGTGCGCGCCAGGATCTCGTAGACCGCCGCCGTGGTCGACTGCAGCGCCTTGATCGCCGGCTGGCCGGACAGAATGCGCGCCAGGTAGACCGCCGCGGTCAGGTCGCCCAGGCCGTTCGGCGGCTTGTCGATCAGGCGGTGTTCGGCGAGCAGCGCCTGGGTGCCGTCGAGCAGCAGATTGCCGGTGCCGCCTGAAATCATCGACGGTGCCGAGGTGACCAGCATGGTCGACGGTCCGGCATGGAGTGCCGCCGAGATCACCGATTTCAGGTCGGGCAGCGGTGCGCCGGTCATCCATTCCAGCTCATAGCGGTTTGGGGTGGCGATGTCGGCGATCGGCATCAGCCGGTCGCGCATGGCGGCGGCGGTGGGCTCGGGCACATAAAGGCCACCGGAATCGCCCATTACCGGATCGCAGATATAGACGGCGTCGGGCGTCCTCGCCTTGACCGCGGCGACCAGCGAGGCGACCGCCTCGGCCTGGCCGGCCTCGCCGAGATAGCCCGACAGCACGGCACCGACCTCACCGAGCCACGGCGCGCGCTCCAGATCGGCCATCAGCGCCGTGAACTGGTCGAGCGGCGGCACGATGCGGGTCGCGCGGCCATGGCCGGGATGCCAGGGCAGGATGATTGTCGGCACCGCCCAGACCGGAAAGCCCAGCGTCTCCAGCGCAAAGACGGCGGCACGGTTGCCGACCGAGCCACGCGCGACATGGCTGGAAATGACGATGACCGCGCGCGGCGCGTCGGTTTTTTCGGCGCTCATTGTTTTTTTTATTCCTAGCTGCCCCGGGTGAGGAAAAGCACGAGCCAGACCATCAAGCCCAGCGCCAGAAGCAGGCCGAGTATCCTGCCAACGCGCGTACCCCAGACTTCGATCGGGTCCGAGCGGTCGGCATCGGCCGCGGAGACGTGGTCGCGCATGCCTTTTGTCGTCCGTGCCACGAAAGAGTTGCCGGCCGGATCGGTCTCCTGCGCGACGCGCTGGAGGATACGGCGCGATTCCCTGTCGCTGTCCTGGCCTTCCGGCATGATGATGTCCCGTTTTGGTGGAACCTTATCGCGTTCGCGCGGCCAATCACAGGGCCTTGCGCGGGGGCGATCCATGCCGGGCCTGATGCAGAGGTCGTGGCCGTTTTCTTGCGCGCCGATTGTGGTAATGCTTCGGATGCAACTTCTATCGAGGGACCCCCATCATGCTTGCCCAGCGCCTTGCTCGACCATCGACATTCCGCACGCTGCCCGCCTTCCTGATGATGGCAATCGTGCTGCCGCTGCTTGCCGGCTGCGGCTACAACACGATCCCGACGGCGGAAGAAAACGCCAGGGCGGCATGGAGCGAGGTGTTGAACCAGTATCAGCGCCGCGCCGACCTCATCCCCAATCTGGTGGAGACGGTCAAAGGCTATGCCTCGCATGAAAAGGACACGCTCGACGCCGTTGTCCAGGCGCGGGCCAAGGCGACGCAGATCACGGTGACGCCGGAAACGTTGAAGGATCCGGAAGCGCTCAAGAAGTTCCAGGATGCCCAGGCAGGGCTGACCAGCGCACTGTCGCGGCTGATCGCGGTGTCGGAGGCCTATCCCGACCTCAAGGCCAACCAGAATTTCCTGGCGCTGCAGGCGCAGCTCGAAGGCACGGAGAACCGCATCGCGGTGGCGCGTCGCGACTACATCCAGGCCGTCAGGGACTACAATCTGACGCTGAAGACGTTCCCGTCGGTGCTGTGGGCGACCTTCTGGTTCCGCGGCAGCGAGCCCTTCGCCAACTTCACCGTAGAGGAAGACAAGATGCAGCCGCCGAAGGTCGATTTCGGCACGAAGCAGGGCGGGTGAACGGCGACTGTCATCGGAATAAATTCCGTGAAAAGACGGATCGCTGGCGTGCAAACACCCCCCTCTGTCCTGCCGGACCCGGCCCTTCGCTGTCGCTCCGGGCGTTCGTCACTCGGAAAGCCAAGCAATTGGCTTTCCGTCCGCTTCGCGGACCACTCCTCACCCCCCGCAAGGGGGGAGATTGGCAGCTTTGCGGCCGGCTTCCACTCTCAATCCCTGGCGATTGGCGAAACCCTGTATGACATCCAATCTCCGCCCTTGAGGGGGAGATGTCCGGCAGGACAGAGGGGGGCGCGACAGAACGCCAACCTGGCTGTTCTTGGTGCGTTATTCTGCCTTTTCCTCCTCTTGCCCCTAACCGCCTTCGCTGCCGATCTGCCGGCGCTCACGGGCCGCGTCGTCGACAATGCTGGCATCATCGATGCCGCGACCAAGGCGGCGCTGACGCAGAAGCTGGCGGACTTCGAAACCAAGGGCTCTGACCAGATCGTCGTCGCCACCATCCCCAGCCTCGACGGCGAGGAGATCGAACCCTACGCCAACAGGCTGTTCCGCTTCTGGAAGCTCGGCCAGGCCAAGGAAAACAACGGCGTCCTGCTTCTGGTGGCGCCCAACGACCGCAGGATGCGCATCGAGGTCGGCTATGGGCTGGAAGGCACGCTGACCGACCTGCACACCAAGCTGATCATCGAGAACGACATGGTGCCGGCCTTCCGCGCCGGCGATTTCTCCGGCGGCATCTCGAAGGCCGTCGACGACATGGTCATGGTGCTGGAGGGCAATCCGGAGGAGCTGGAGGCGCGCGGCAAGCGCAACGAGCAGGCCCCGTTCAATTCCGACGACCTGTTCTTCGCCATTTTCATCAGCATCTGGGCGATCATTTTCTTTGGCGGCATCGCGGCTTCGGTCCTGCCGCCGATCTTCGGCCAGAAGCTTGGGCCCGGACGCTATCGCTGGCTCGGCATGACCTTCGAGCCGCACCGGAGGTCCTCATCCGGGGGCGGCTGGTCCTCGGGCAGTTCCGGTGGCGGCTGGTCTTCGAGTGGCGGCGGTGGCGGCTTTTCTGGCGGCGGTGGTTCGTCCGGCGGCGGCGGCTCCTCGGGAAGCTGGTAAGGGCATGACGACGCGCAGCATCAGCCTGTTGAGGTCCAGCCGCCTTATCCCGGCTATCCATGCTGTCCTGATGGTGCTGGCGCTACTGCTGTCCAGCTTCGCGGGTTTCGCCGCCGAACTGCCTGTTCTGACCGGCCGCGTCGTCGACAATGCCGGCATCATCGATGCCGCGACCAAGGCGGCGCTGACGCAGAAGCTGGCGGACTTCGAAACCAAGGGGTCCGACCAGATCGTCGTCGCCACCATCCCCAGCCTGGGCGGCGAGGAGATCGAACCCTACGCCAACCGGCTGTTCCGCTTCTGGAAACTGGGGCAGGCCAAGGAGAACAACGGCGTCCTGCTTCTGGTCGCGCCCAACGACCGCAGGATGCGCATCGAGGTCGGCTATGGGTTGGAAGGCACGCTGACCGATCTGCACACCAAGCTGATCATCGAGAACGACATGGTGCCGGCCTTCCGCGCCGGCGATTTCTCCGGCGGCATCTCCAAGGCCATCGACGACATGGTCATGGTACTGGAGGGCAATCCGGAGGAGCTGGAGGCGCGCGGCAAGCGCAATCCCGCCGACAGCAGCACTCCCATCGACCCGATCGCCGCCATGTTCCTGATCCTGTGGGCGACGATGTTCTTCGGCGGCCTGGCAATGGCGTTCCTGCCGCCGATGTTCGGCACGAAGCTGTCGCCGGGCGTGTATAGATGGCTGGGCATGACGTTTCGTTATGGCCAGGGAGCGGGCGGATCCACGCGCGGCAGCGGCTGGACGACGGGGTCGGGCGGCGGGTGGTCCTCGGGCAGTTCCGGCGGCGGATGGTCCTCGGGGTCAAGCAGCGGCGGCGGCGGGTTTTCGGGTGGCGGCGGCTCGTCCGGCGGTGGCGGTTCTTCAGGAAGCTGGTGAGACAAGATCATGGCAACACGACCAATCAGCCCACAGGATCATGAGCGGATCGCCGCTGCGATCCGGTCGGCGGAATCCAGGACCGACGGCGAAATCTATTGCGTCGTGGCGCATGCCAGCGATGGCTATTTCGCCCCCGCGGCCTTGATGGCGACGCTCGGCATGCTGGTCGTCAGCCTCGTGGTCGCCTATGGGCTGGAGGCTTGGTGGCTCACCATCCGCCTGCCTCATTTCGTCATCGCTGAGTTGCTGGCGCTGGCCTGCGTGCTTGCCCTGCTGTGGACGCTGCCCGGCCTGCGCATCCATATGGTGCCGCGTCGGCTGCGCTATCAGGCCGCACACGCCAATGCGGTCAAGCAGTTCCTCGCCCGAAACGTCCACCGCACCACGGCGCGCACCGGCGTGCTGATCTTCGTCTCGGTCGCCGAGCGCTATGCCGAGGTGGTCGCCGATTCAGGCATCGACTCCAAGGTCGGCCAGCATGTCTGGGACGGAGTGGTGCGCGATCTCACCGCGCATGCCGGCGACGACCGGCTCGCCGACGGCTTCGCCAAGGCGATCGAGCAGGTGGGGGCGGTGCTGGCCGAGCACTTCCCGGTCACGCAAGGCGATACCAACGAGCTGGACGACCATCTGGTCGAGATCTGAAAGCTCGCCCGCAAACGCTCCTCAGCCGGATTCCTGACAGGCTTTGCTGGATGTCACCAGCGTCATGGATCGTCTGTGCGAAAGCGCACCATCGGCCGCCCGGACTCTTGCAATCGGGCAATGCGGGTTTATGGTTAACAAATCATGAATACGCTGACGATCGACATTCGGAAGGCAGACCCGCGCGATGCAGGCGCCATTGCCGAGGTGCATCTGGAAGCCTGGCGGGGCGCCTATTCCGGCATCATTCCGCACCGCACGCTGACATCGATGATCAACCGCCGTGGCGCCGACTGGTGGGCCAATGCCATCCGCCGCGCGGCCACCGTGCTGGTCGTCGAGATCGGCGGCAAGATTGCCGGCTATGCGACGATCGGCAAGAACCGCGCCAAGGAACTCAAGCAGCAGGGCGAGATCTACGAATTGTACCTGCGCCCGGAGTATCAGGGGATCGGGCTTGGCAGGCGGCTGTTTTCGGCTGCCAGGGCACGGCTCGCCGACCACGGGCTGAAAGGCATGGTGGTGTGGGCGCTGGAAGACAACCAGAACGCACTTGCCTTCTATGCCGGGGCCGGCGGCCGCGACGTCGCCGAAGGCGTCGAGATTTTCGAGCAGAAGGCGCTCAAGAAGGTCGCCTTCGTCTGGGAGTGACCGCCGGGGATAATCGGAAGGCGAAGTCCCTGACTCACGCAAAATCACGGCGCTGAAACATCTTGTGCCGATGATTGAACGCGTAGAACGCCATCGCGTCTCTCCGGATGCATCTAAGCACCATTCGCCGCATTGCACCATTTTGCGCCGCCCGCTATCTCCTGCCAATCGAGAGAGGGACAAAAGCCATGCGCATCGAAGCCATAGCCACCGGAAAGAATCCGCCTGACGACGTCAACGTCATCATCGAGGTGCCGATCGGCGGCGAACCGATCAAGTACGAGATGGACAAGGAGGCCGGCACGCTGTTCGTCGACCGCTTCCTGCACACCTCGATGCGCTATCCCGGCAATTACGGCTTCGTGCCGCACACGCTGTCGGGCGACGGCGACCCGATCGACGTGCTGGTCTGCAACACGCGCGCTTTGGTGCCGGGCTGCGTCATCAACGTGCGGCCAATCGGCGTGCTGATCATGGAAGACAATGCCGGCCAGGACGAGAAGATCATCGCGGTGCCGTCACCGAAGCTGACACTGCGCTACGAGAACGTCACCGAATACACGCAGCTGCCCGACATCACGCGCCAGCAGGTGCAGCACTTCTTCGAGCACTACAAGGATCTCGAACCCGGCAAATGGGTCAAGATCGAGGGCTGGCACGATTCCAAATACGCCAAGAAGATGATCATGGACGCGATCGACCGGGCGAAGGCGAGCAAGTAGGCAACCCGATTTCGTCATACCAGGGCGGAGCAGCGAAGCGGCGCTTCGGCGAACGTCCTCAGTTATCGACCCGGCCGAAAGCCGGCACGTTGCCGACCACCACGCGCTTGTCCTTGCCGCAGGCGAAGCCCTTCGCCTTCTCGTCGGCGATCTTGCGTGCCTGGTCGTTGGCGGTGGGGTTGCCGGTGGCCAGCACCAGGCCGACGGTGCAGCCGTCACGGGCGTCCATCTGGGCGACCTTGGCGACGAGCAGCACCTCGGTCTTCTTGGTCTCGTCCTCGGGATCGCTGATCGAGCGGCGGTGGATGACCGCGAATGGCACGGCTTTGTCGCCATTGGTTTCGATGCGCCACTCGACCTTGGCCCCAGACGAATTCAAGGCCGAAAAACTTTCCCAGGCGGACGTCATGTCGCCGCCCGGCGGAAAACCGTAGAACAGCGATTCGCGGGCGTCGTCATATCCGATCAGCACGGAATAGCCGCGGTAGCCGGAGCAGGCGAGGTCGGCCCAGTCGCCGTCGCCCTGCTCGGCCTGCGCATAGGTCACGCAGTCCTTCTTCCAGTCGAGGTCGGTGTAGGCGCTGGATATCTCGCCGGCTTGTGCCGCCTGGCAGAGGCCGGCGAGGGTGAGCGGGATCAACAGGCTGCGCATCGGGGAGATCTCCGTTGGAGGTCGTCCCAGCGTATCGCCAATGGCTATTTCTTCAAGCTCGCTTCGATCAGCAGGTCGGCGTTGCGGGCAACCGACTGCGCCGGTCCGCCGAGGCCGAACAGCTGGCCGCTGATATAGGCGCCTTCGATCAGCAACAGCAGCCCATCGCCCAGCGTGTCAGGGTCTTGCGCGCCCATCGCGGCCGCCATTGCGCGCAGGCGGCGGCGCAATTCCTGCTTGTTGGCCTCACTGACGACGCGGGCCGGATGGCTGTGGTCGGGATATTCGACCGCCGCATTGGTCATGCCGCAGCCGCGATAGTCCGCCACTTGCGTTCGCTTGCCGATCCGGGTCAGGAAAGCCTTGATCTGCGCGCGCGGGTCACCGGGATAGGCGGCAACGGCTTCATCGAAACGCTCCCAGTATTCAAGGTCGTATTGCCTGAGGTAGGAGGCGGCCAGTTCGTCCTTGGAGGGAAAGCTGCGATAGAGGCTGGGCTTGGTGACGCCGGCGCGCTTGACGATTTCGTCGACGCCGATCGCCCTGATACCTCGCCGGTAGAACAGGTCATAGGCCACGTCGAGGATCTTCTTGGCGGCTTTGGGTGGCGCGGATGCATGACCGTCTCTGATGGTCAGTTCAATATTTTTGTCGCTTGGCATCATGGGACTCGATTGACAATGTTACCGATCGGTACGATAGATACTCCCACCTTGCAACGTACCGGTCAGTAACATGATAGCTCAGTCCCGTCCATTTGGCCAGCGCTACGCTTTCGTCGTGGTTGGCGTCATCTTCCTTTGCCTGCTGATTGCCGCCGGCCTGCGCTCGGCGCCTTCCGTCATGATGCTGCCGCTGGAAAACAGTTTCGGCTGGCGACGCGACGTCATTTCGCTGGCCGCGGGCGTCGGCATCCTGCTCTATGGGCTGACAGGTCCGTTCGCAGCAGCGCTGATGGAGCGCATCGGGCTGCGCCGCACGCTGCTTGCATCGCTGGTGGTGATGTCGGCTTCGACCACGCTCAGCCTGCTGATGACCAAGCCATGGCATCTGTTCATCACCTGGGGCGTTTTTTCCGGCATCGGATCCGGCGCCGTCGCCAGCGTGCTCGGCGCCACCATCGTCAACCGCTGGTTCAAGACCAATCGCGGCCTTGTGATGGGGCTGATGTCGGCCTCCAGCGCCACCGGCATGCTGGTGTTCCTGCCGCTGATCGCCTCGTTGGCGCAAGCCGGCGGCTGGCAGCCCGTTGTCGTCGCCGTCGCGATCGCCACCGCGGCGTTGATCCCCCTGGTCTGGCTGCTGGTGCCGGAGCGCCCGGCCTCGATCGGCATGGTGCGCTATGGCGCCGAGGCGGATGATGTGCCGCCGACTTCGCCCGCGTCACAAGGCAATTTCCTGGCGCATACGCTCAACACGCTGCGCCGCGCCGCGGGCACGCGGGTGTTCTGGTACCTGTTCGCCACCTTCTTCGTCTGCGGCTTCACCACCAACGGGCTGGTTGGCACGCATCTGATCGCGTTCTGCGGCGACATGGGCATTGGCGAGGTGCAGGCCGCCGGCCTTCTGTCGATGATGGGCATTTTCGACCTGATCGGCACCACACTGTCAGGCTGGCTCACCGACCGTTTCGACCCGCGCAAGCTGCTCGGCGTCTACTATGGCATCCGTGGCCTGTCGCTGATCTACCTGCCCTATTCCGGGTTTTCGGCGACCAGCCTGATCATCTTCGCCGTGCTCTACGGCCTCGACTGGATCGCCACAGTGCCGCCGACGCTGCGGCTGGCCAACGAAGCCTTCGGCGACCGCAGCGGGCCGATCGTTTTCGGCTGGATCGTCGCCGGCCACCAGGTGGGTGCAGCCACCGCCGCCGCCTTCGGCGGCACCATGCGTGAGCTGCAGGGCAATTACGAACTGGCGTTCCTGATTGCCGGCATGACGGCAATCGCGGCGGCCTGTATTTCGCTCCTGATCAACACCAGCCGACCGGCCTTCGATCCGGAACCGCAGGCGGCTTGAGGCGCGTCGATATTCAGGTGAGGCCGGCCTCACCTGAATATCGACACGCCTCAGCGTGTAAGTACAGGCGCGAGGCATCTCAGTCGGGGTAGCAGACCATCGGAATGTTGGGCCAAACCGCCGCATCGCAGTTGGCGCTGGCCTGTCTCTGCTTGAAGGCGGCGCTGACCGGGCCGGTGACCACCGGGTCGACGCCGTCGGGCGCGTCGGCAAAGGCCTGCTGCGCGGAAGGCGTATTATCAGGCAAGAGAGGCCGCGCTTCCTTCAGCGTCGCGGCCGACTGAGCGGCGTTGGCCGCCAGCAGGACGGCAAAGGCAGCGGACGCGATCAGCGGCCAAAATCGGTTGAGTTTATCGGTCATGACGTTCGAACTGCCCGGGGCCTGAAAAGGTTCCCGCCTTGGTTAACAAAATCATTTCACACGCAGATGCTTAAGATTTGATGAGTATTTGGTGGCGCGCGTCCCCTTTCGCAACTGCGAAAAACCCTGTATGAGCCGCGCAACCGAAAGAGGCAGCGCCTTTGGCCTGCTGCCTGCAACGCTTCCGAGACCAGAATCATGAACCTCCGTAATATCGCGATCATCGCGCACGTCGACCATGGAAAGACCACCCTGGTCGATCAGCTTTTGAAACAGTCCGGCTCCTTCCGCGACAATCAGCGCGTCGCCGAGCGCGCCATGGATTCCAACGATCTCGAAAAGGAACGCGGCATCACCATCCTGGCCAAGGCGACCTCGGTCGACTGGAAGGACACCCGCATCAACATCGTCGATACCCCCGGCCACGCCGATTTCGGCGGTGAGGTCGAGCGCATCCTGTCGATGGTGGATTCGGCCATCGTGCTGGTCGACGCCGCCGAAGGGCCAATGCCGCAGACCAAGTTCGTCGTCGGCAAGGCGCTCAAGGTCGGCCTGAAGCCGATCGTCGTCATCAACAAGATCGACCGTCCTGACGCGCGCCATGTCGAGGTGGTCAACGAGGTGTTCGACCTGTTCGCCGCGCTCGACGCCACCGACGAGCAGCTCGACTTCCCGATCCTCTATGGTTCGGGCCGCGACGGCTGGGTGTCGGAAAACCCGGAAGGGCCCAAGGACCAGCAGCTCGCGCCGTTGTTCGACCTCGTCATCAAGCATGTGCCGGCGCCGACCGTCCATCCCGGTCCGTTCCGCATGATCGGCACCATCCTGGAAGCCAACCCCTTCCTCGGCCGTATCATCACCGGCCGCATCGAGAGCGGCACGCTGAAGTCCAACCAGGCGGTCAAGGTGCTGCACAATGACGGCACCCAGATCGAAACCGGCCGCATCTCCAAGATCCTCGCTTTCCGAGGCCTCGAGCGCCAGCCGATCGAAGAAGCGCAGGCGGGTGACATCGTCGCCATTGCCGGCCTGTCCAAGGGGACCGTCGCCGACACGTTCTGCGACCTGGCGGTGACCGAGGCGCTGCATGCACAGCCGATCGATCCGCCGACCGTGACCATGTCCTTCCTCGTCAACGACAGCCCGCTGGCCGGCACCGAAGGCGACAAGGTGACCAGCCGCGTCATCCGCGACCGGTTGCTTCGGGAAGCCGAAGGCAATGTCGCGCTCAAGATCGAGGAATCGCCCGACAAGGATTCGTTCTTCGTCTCCGGACGTGGCGAATTGCAGCTCGCCGTGCTGATCGAGACGATGCGCCGCGAAGGCTTTGAAATCGCCGTCTCGCGTCCGCGCGTCGTCATGCAGAAGGGCGAGAATGGCGAATTGCTGGAGCCGGTCGAGGAAGTCGTGATCGACGTCGACGAGGAGCATGCCGGTGTCGTCGTGCAGAAGATGTCGGAGCGCAAGGCCGAAATGGTCGAGCTGCGTCCCTCGGGCGGCAACCGCCAGCGCATCGTCTTCCACGCGCCGACGCGCGGCCTGATCGGTTACCAGTCGGAACTTTTGACCGACACGCGCGGCACCGCCGTGATGAACCGGCTGTTCCATGCCTACGAGCCCTACAAGGGCGAATTGCCCGGCCGCACCAACGGCGTGCTGATCTCCAACGAGCAGGGCGAGTCGGTCGCCTACGCCATGTGGAACCTGGAAGACCGTGGCCCGATGGTCATCGATCCGGGCGTCAAGGTCTATCAGGGCATGATCATCGGCATTCACAGCCGGGACAACGATCTCGAAGTGAACGTGCTGAAGGGCAAGAAGCTGACCAACATCCGCGCCGCCGGCAAGGATGAAGCGGTCAAGCTCACCCCGCCGATCCGCATGACGCTGGAGCGCGCGCTGGCCTGGATCCAGGACGACGAGCTGGTCGAGGTGACGCCGAAGACCATCCGCCTGCGCAAGCTCTATCTCGACCCGAACGAGCGCAAGCGTTTCGAGAAGTCGTCGAAGGCGGTCGGCGCGGCGTAAGGGTTTCCTTTTCCGAGAGTTGAGAGGGCGGAGCACCTGTGCTCCGCCCTTTTTCGTTCATCCACCCGCGGCCGAGATGATGGTCCGCCGGTCAAGCTCGCCGGAGAGATCGATGCGGATTGTCGCTCCCTCTCGGGCTGGTTTGCGCAGGGCCTTTGCTCCATCCGGCTCGACGGTCAGCAACCTCCGTTCGTCCAGTGCCTGAAGCCGCGACCGCGAGATGCGAAGTTCGTTGGCAAGCAGCCGGTCGAGCCTCAGCGATACCGGTATTTCCAGACCGAGCCGGAGTTCCAGCGCCGTCGCGTCTTCCTTCATCTCGCCGATCACCTGCTTGCGCACGGCGGCGTCAGGGAACTCCTCGACGCGTCCCACCTGTTTGCGCAGGGCAACGATGTCGAAGGCATGGCTCCGGACCAGTGCCGGATCATTGCTTTCGAGCGCCGCGAGCAGCGCCGGCGCGATATCGCGGCGGTTGCAGCGCTCGAAAATACCGAAATTCCAGGAATTGTCGCAATCGACGCAACGATAGATCAGCCACACGTCGATGCGCTTGCCGTTGGCGTTGACGCGAAATTTCCCGCTGCAGCGATAGGCTTTCACGCAGCCGCAGCGATTGCAGTTGATCAGGGGGCGTGGTGCGATTTCAGGCGCGATCGTCCAGTGGATGCGCAGGGCCGAAGACATGCCGGTAAGTCCTTCCCGTCGGGAAGCTCATCCGGTCGGCGATGTCGAGGTGCCCATGCGGGCGCGGCGTGGCGGGTGGCTGCGGAGATTGTGAATACAGGTGTCGCTGGCAAAAAGCGCAACAGCGGTTCAGCAGTGCCAAACCGGTCTCGAACCGCCGCCCAGAAGAACACATGAAAACGAAACAGGCACTGCTGATGCGGCGCCATGCAGGTGTGTCGGGGGAGTTTGACGAGACCGGCGGTTACTGAGGCAAAGTGAGGCTCGAAATTGTTTCGCGGCGGCCCTTCTAGCGGCGTGACGCCGGGTCTGCAAGGGGCTCCGCAAGCACGCGGCAGGTCAGCGCCCATGGCCCATATTGTCTTGCCTTGGCCAAAGCCGCAGCTGTCGGGTTATTGTGGCTGATCGAGCCCCGACGCAGAGATCCTCGCCATGCACCTCGCCTCACTGCTGATCTTCGCCGCCGCCTTGTTCGTGGCCGCCGGTTCGCCCGGTCCGTCGATCGCGGCGCTCGTCGCGCGCGTCATCTCGAAAGGGTTTCGCGATGTGTTTCCGTTCCTGCTTGCCATGTGGATCGGCGAAGGCATCTGGCTGTCGCTGGCTGTGTTCGGGCTGGCGGTGGTGGCGCAGACCTTCCATCTCGCTTTTGTCATGGTGAAATGGGTTGGCGTCGCCTATCTCGCCTACCTCGCCTGGAAGATGTGGACGGCGCCCGTCGACGCCAAGGAAGGCGAGATGCCGCGCGAGGATTCGGCCGGCAAGCTGTTCTTCGCCGGCATGGCCGTCACGCTCGGCAATCCCAAGATCATGATGTTCTATCTGGCGCTGTTGCCGACCATCATAGACCTCGCTTCGGTCAGCCTCGTCGGCTGGGTCGAACTGACGGCGACCATGGCGGTGGTGCTGATCGCCATCGATCTCGCCTGGGTGCTTGCCGCCTCGCAGGCGCGCAAGCTGCTCAGGAGCAAGCGCGCCATGAAGATCGCCAACCGCGTCAGCGCCACGACAATGGCCGGTGCCGCGGCGGCCATCGCGGCGCGGTCCTAGGGCAGTTCGCTGTTCCATGGAAACGTCGAACCGCTCTAGCTCTTTGTTTTAACGCAATTCCCTAGAGCGGTTCACGAGTTGATGGAATCGAAGGGATTCCGGATCAGTCGGTTTTGTGATTCAAGATGCTGGCTGGAATGGAGGCCAGCATCTGATGACTCGACCTCTTTCCAATGATCTTCGCGAGC